>JBGUIA010000063.1:0-3644 GCA_045112595.1 Prevotella sp.
GATGAGTTTAACATAATAGTCGAGGCCGAAGATGCTGGCGACGAGCAGGAAGGCCTGGGCGACATAGACCAGCAATCCGTTCGACACATCGTCAATCATGATGACCTGATAAGAAACCAATGCAATGCTGCTCACGATGAGCAGCACCGCACAGGCATACTGAGAGATTTTAAAGCGCGTGTTTTCCATAGTGTTTTACATCATTGTTGCTTCGCCGGCTGCGCCGAGGAGGGCAGCGATAATGTAACCTGCAATCTGAAGGATTGTCTTCCATGTTTTGTTCATAATTCTGTGTGTTTTTTAATTGTTTATTAATAGGGTTAATTGTGTGTGAGTCATGGTATTAGACTACCTCTGAACTACCTTACAAAGGTACGAAAAAATCTCAAAACATGCAAATATTTCCGACAATTTTTTCTTGAAAATTATTTGTGAATTAAAAGATTATTGTGTACTTTTGCAGTTCGCGTCTTAGCGAAAAACAATCAATAATATTAAAACAACAAAAAGCCATTTTATGAAAGAATACATGGACACAGAGGAACTGAAAGAGGCGGCACGAGAGACGTACCGCCAGTTGGAAAACGAACTTGAGCGCAAGATGGAAGAGGCCGAGGAGGTGAAAATACAGATGCGGGTGGTGGAGGCTACTCGGAGTCTGCTCGACGAGATTGACCGGCTGAATGCTGTCAACGAGGCTCAGCAGAACGAGATTGACGATCTGAACCAGCAACTGCAGGATAAGGACACACAACTGAAAGAGCTTGGCAAACTGTCGGCCGGTGTGGCGAAGAAGTCGTCAGCCGACGATGTGGCGAAGGCTATACGCATATACCTGAACACGTCGAAGCGCAAGACGCAGAGCAAGCGCGAGGCTGCTAAGACGGTTCTCCTGGAGCTCATCACGGCTGCGAAGCTGGAGATGTCGGAGGACATCATGGAATCGCTGAGCCACTTTGACGATGAAGAATTGGCAGACCAGCCTCAGCCTGCGGGTAGCATGACGGATAACTTGGCGGAGCTGCTGACTACCGAGGCGCAGGTGCTGTGGCAGCGGTTGCGGGATGCGGGGTTCATCGTGGCCGACGGCTATGCGCTGGCGGAGGGTATTTCGGCCAACCAGGCGGCATACATCGCCGACTGCATGGCTGAACGGTTGCAGATTAAGAAGAAATGGAAGCTGTTTCAGCAACTATGGGGCATTCCCAATCTGGCTCAGTTGGCAGGCACGTGGCAGCAAACGGGCAAGTTACCACCAAGGAGCAGCGAAATTGACAAGCTGATGAAATAGACTGAAAATCAATCGGTTAGGGTCTTATATAAGTCTTATAGTAAGTCTTATATAAGACCTTTTTCTTTGTTTTTATCTGTACCTTTGCAGCGGATTCCAAAGGGAACGAAGCCCCAGCGTGGCTCCCGCCAGTCTCGGTAAGCATCTGGCCATAGGACTGGAAACGTTACAGATGTTCACTTCCTAAAAAAAAGAAAACAATGGAAGCAAAGAACATTCATTCAAAGAAGACCAGCCTCAATGGTTGGCACACCAACACAGACTTGGGCTGTGACGTTAAGACCATCCTGCGCAGCGACCGCACGATGAAAGTAGGTAAGGACTATCAGGGCGTGTTGCGCCTGGATGAGGAGGCCACCGTAGATGAGTTTCTCTCACGCGACCCGCACTTCACCTTTACGGAAATCGTGCCGCAGCCAACCCCGAAGCGCAACCCGCACGTCTACGATGGTGACTACATCACGGTGACGCGCCGCGCCGATGGCTCGTACCACCCTAACTTCAAGCCGATGAAGGTCGGCGAAGGCTTCAGCGTCGCCCGCTATGCCAGCAACGTAGCCAACGAACTGCTGTGGGCTCTGGAGGGCCTGGTAGGGAAAGAGTAAAAAGTAAAAAAGCCAAGTCTATTTCAATTTCAGTTATTTCAATTAATAATAAGGTGGTCAAATACCCCTTATATATATTCATAACTAATTGATATATAGATAGTTATATATAATAAGAGGGAAATCTGATACCTCAAAAATAAAACTGAAATAATTGAAATTGAAATGACCGGTCAGTCATTAATCATCTAAAAAGCTGAAATACAATGAGATACGATATCAGTAATCAGAAGGCTCCCGAGATGCCTAACCTCGGAAAAGGTACAGAATGTATCAAATTCCTGCTCACGCAGGCCTCGAAAGACATGCACGAACCCCTCATTCCGATGCTCTTTCCCTCTCTTGGCGCACACATCAGCGGCGCAGAATTTCAGTATCCCGACCGCAGTTGGAAGGAAACATGCGGCATGATGGCCCAGTTGGTAGGCAATTCGGGCGACAACAAGGGCCAATTGACCGATTTAGTGAAAGCAATTTGCCGCGACTTCACCCGTCACGATGAGGCGGAATACAAAAAACTGGAGGAGTGGTCGAATCTCTACCAGGCTAAGAAGAACGCTAAGGACACGCCCGTTTGCCCGACCATTGCCATTTGGTTTCCTCCTGTCGATACCACCAAACCGGCCTTCCTCAAGAATGCCATTGCCCTCGAGAAACTGGGCGGACGGACGCAGTATTTCGACCTGCCCGAGGTGGAGATGGCCGACCAGCTGTGTGGTAGCCACAAGCAGGTTTCCAAGACGTTCCGCAACATCTTCGATAAGGCGAAAGCCGGAGCTCTGCGTGCTACAGTTGACGGTGTCACCGGCAACCCCATTATGCGAGCCAACATCACCCTCTCGGGCGTGCCCGTTACCGTTCGTCCCTTCTATAAGCACGAACTCTTCAACGGCACCTTCGGCCGAATCGTCTTCAGCTACAAGCCGCGTGGAGGCCGCAAGGGAAAAATCCCCCGCGTGGGCGAGTATACCGACGAGTTCTACCAGAAGCTGGAGGAATACCTGGCACGGCTCGACATCTGCAAGGGCCGCTTCATCATCCGTCCGCTGAACAAGCTGATTGACAAGATGGCTGAGGACATGGCGACGATGGCTGATCTGACCGACGATGACGATCTGTGGGACATCTCCAAGCGTGCACTTATCAATGCCTGGAAGGCTGGCTGTGTGCTCTGGGTGCTCAACAATCAGACGTGGACACGAGCCATGGGCGATCTGGTAGAATGGCTGGTATACCATGACTTGTGGTCGAAGATGCATCTCTTTGCCGATATGTTCAGCCAAGCCACCGACCAGGTGAGTGAAGCCCAGCGTCGCGGTCCGAAGAACATGCTAGACAGCCTGCCCGACACCTTCAACGAGGCACAGCTGGAGGCTCTCCGTGTGGAAATCGGAAAGAGTAAGGAGGGCACTAAAGGCCAGCTGAGTCTGTGGGTACATCGCAAGTTCATCACCTTCTCCAGCGAGACCGGACTGTACACCAAGACGGAGGAGTACCTAAAGAAGTCTGATGTCTGATGTAAGATGTCTGATGTAAGAATTCTCTAATTCTCTAATTAACTTCGTTGACTCTTGTCACGACTCGGAAGAACTCAAACAAGTTTGGTCTCCTCTCGCTGCTCCAAGAGTTCTTGATAAAAAATCATGGATAGACTAGAACTTCAAAAGCTTCGCGACCTTCCCATTGAGGGGGTCGCGGAGCGACTTGGACTCCAAGTTACGCGACATAAATGCCTGTGTCCGTTCCAC
>JBGUIA010000064.1:0-28982 GCA_045112595.1 Prevotella sp.
CGGCAAGAACTCCGTACTCGTTGTTCGTCCTGCCGATGCCGAGGAGACCACCGTTTGCTGGCGCATGGCTATGGAGAACATCGATACTCCTACCGCTCTCATCTTCTCTCGTCAGAACATCGAGATGCTGCCCGAGGGCAACGACTACAGCCAGGCTACCAAGGGTGCTTATATCGTTGCTGGTAGCGACGAGAACTACGACGTCATCCTGCTGGCTTCCGGTTCTGAGGTTTCTACGCTCGAGGCTGGTGCCAAGCTGTTGGCTGCCGACGGCATCAAGACACGCGTTGTCAGCGTTCCTTCTGAGGGTCTGTTCCGCGCCCAGCCGAAGGAGTATCAGCAGGCTGTCCTGCCCGCAGGCAAGAAGAAGTTCGGTCTGACCGCTGGTCTGCCCGTCAACCTCGAAGGCTTGGTAGGTGCCGACGGTACCGTTTGGGGTCTCGAGAGCTTTGGTTTCTCTGCTCCTTACAAGGTGCTCGACGAGAAACTCGGCTTCACCGGTGAGAATGTTTACAAGCAGGTAAAGAAGCTGCTCGCATAAATCATCCGTGACAATAAAATCAAAGTGGTCTGCCCGTCGTGGTCAGGCCACTTTTTCTTTTCCCGCACGGGCATTCAGCGTTTCAGGATTTCCATGTATTCCTCGTAGGAGATATGGCGAGCACCCATGGAGCGGAGATGCGGGGTCTCAAACTGACAGTCGATGAGACTGCCTCCGTATTGCTGGAAAAGGCGGGCCAGATGGATGAGGGCGAGTTTGGAGGCGCTGGGGACGAGCGAAAACATGCTCTCGCCAAAGAAACATGCACCGAGGGTGACGCCATAGAGACCGCCAACGAGCCGTCCGTCCGGTGTATCGTCCGACGGTTGCCATACCTCGACGCTGGCCGCAAAGCCTTGTCGGTGGAGTTCGGTATAGGCGCGGATGATGTCCGGTCCCAGCCAGGCTCCGTCTTCGGTGTCGCGGTTCTGGGCCGTAGCACAGCCACGGATAACCCCTTCGAAGTCGCGGTTGACGGTAACGGTATATTGCCGTTTTTTGATGAATTGCTGCATGGAATGACTGACGTGGATTTCGTCGGGAAAGATGACAAAGCGCTGCAGGGGACAATACCACAACGGCTCGTCGCGATACTGGAAGGAATACCATGGGAAGAACCCGTTGCTGTAAGCCAATAGCAGACGGTCCACCGAGAGGTCGCCACCGACAGCTACCAGCCCATCGTCCTCGCCCTGATGAGGGTCTGGAAACCACAACTCGTCATCCAATTGATAAACTGCCATCCTAATTGATAATTGACAATTGACAATTGATAATTCCAACTGTGACTTCGCCACCGTTCTTCAACGAGCCAAAAAGTATCTCGCGCATCAGCAACGGCTTCAGTTGCTGGGCAATGACACGATCCATCTCGCGCGCACCATATTCTGCCGTAAAGCCTTCCTTCAGCAAATGTTCGAAAGCATCTGGTTCTAAGGACATTCTAACATTCTTCGCTTCGAGCTTGGCATCCAGTTCGCGCAGCTTTTTCTTCAGGATTAGCGTAGCCATTTCCTTGTCCATATCGCGGAACACGACGGTGCCCGACAGGCGGTTCAGGAACTCCGGCTTGAAGGTCCGCTTCACCTGTTTCATCATCGCCTCGCCACGACTGACATTACCGATAAAACCAATGCTCTGACCAGCGAACTGCGCCCCGGCATTCGAGGTCATAATCAGCACCACGTTGCGGAAGTCGGCCTTGCGTCCCTTGTTGTCCGTCAACTTGGCGTAGTCCATCACCTGCAACAGGATGTTATAAATGTCCTGATGGGCCTTCTCTATCTCGTCCAACAACAGCACGGCATTGGGCGACTTGCGGATGGCATCGGTCAGCAGGCCGCCGTCCTCGTAGCCCACATAGCCCGCAGGAGAACCGATGAGCTTGGCAACGGCATGCTTCTCCGTATATTCGCTCATGTCGAAACGTATCAGTTCGATACCCAGTTCCTTGGCCAGCACGCGCGCCACCTCCGTCTTTCCCACACCCGTAGGACCCACGAAGAGCAACGAGGCCAGGGGCTTGTTGTCGTCCAACAATCCTGCCCGCGACATCTGCACGGCCTCCACCACCTGTCGGATAGCCTCGTCCTGACCGTAAATCTGAGCTGAGAGTTGAGCGTTGAGCGTTGAAAGTTTCTCGTAGTCGTCGTCTTTGGCAATGGCCAGCGCATCCACCTTGCACGTCTTTGCCAACACGTCGGCAATGTCCGCCTTCGTTACACTTCTGCCCTCTTCCGTCTGACATCTTACTTCACAAGCCGCTCCGGCTTCATCGATGAGGTCGATGGCTTTGTCAGGCAGAAACCTATCGTTCACGTGCTTGGCACTCGCCTCTACGGCAAAGTCAATAGCCTCGTCGTCGTATTTCACCTGATGGAACTCCTCGTATCTCGACTGCAATTGGCGCAGAATATGTTTCGCCTCGTCAATCGTCGGCTCCGCAATGTCTATCTGCTGAAACCTGCGAATCATGCCCTTCGAACGGGCAAAGTGGCGGTTGTATTCCTCGTAGGTCGTGGAACCGATAAAGCGGATATTGCCCGCCTCCAGATAGGGTTTCAGCATGTTCGACGCATCCATCGCCCCCTCACCGGTAGCACCAGCGCCCACCAAGGTGTGTATCTCGTCGATGTACACAATGTTATTTCCGTGCACTCCGGCGGCGTTCTCGCCGCCAGTCTCTCCCTGCACACCGTCCATGATCATCTTGATGCGGTTCTCGAAGTCGCCGCGATACTGCGTTCCAGCCAACAGCGTTCCCATGTCCAGCTGATACACCTTACAGCCCTGCAAACGCTCGGGCACCCTACCCTCTTCTATCATTCTCACCAGTCCCCAGACCAGTGCCGTCTTGCCCACACCGGGCTCGCCCACATGCAGCGGATTGTTCTTATCCCTGCGACACAACACCTGAATGGTCCTTTGCAGTTCCTGCTCACGGCCAATCAGCGGATTCTGCTGCTCGTACAGGTCGTTCATGCACGTCACGAGCCGTTTCCAGGCGGCCTTTTCCGACGAGTTGGATTCGGTATCTTCATCATCACCCTTTGCCTCCAAGTCATCATCAAACTCATAGAAGTTTATCAGCTGGCTCATAAAGTTCGCTTCATTGCCATCCAGGCAGTCTTTCAGCAAGTAGGCCGCCCACGAGTCTTCCAATGCCAGGATGCCCCTCGTCAGATGCGGGATATCGAGTTCCGCCGCACTACTCGACACCACCGACTGCACGGCCATTTCCAACACCTTGCCCAACTGCACAGAAGTCTCAGGAATATACTCCTTACCCTCAGGCAACGATTCCACGCCCTCCAAATAATCCTTGAGGCGTTCCTCCAGCTGAAAGGGACTATAGAAAATGTTCACCGCCGCGTTGAAGTTATAATCCTCTATCAATGCCAGCAACAGGTGCTCGGGCATGATATACTCATGTCGGTAGCCTTTGCAGCACTCGTATGCCTTGTTCAGCATCCTCGCCGCACGTTCTGTCTGTTTTATCTCTGCCATTCTTACCCTTTTACCTTTTTACTTTTTTACCCTTTTACCTTTAACTCTCTTCCGGTTCAACGGTCAGTCTCAGTGGAAACCCCTGCTCGCGCGCCATGTTCGTCGCCTTGCGGGCCTTCGACACCGCGATGTCGTAGCTATAGATGCCCACCACGGCCTTGTCCGAGTGGTGCACCTGCAACATCAGCGCCTCTGCCTCCTCCTCGCTCTTCAGGAATACCTGCACCAGTATCATTACCACAAACTCCATCGTCGTAAAGTCGTCGTTGTAGATGATCACCTTATACCGCCGCGGCTCCTTCAGGTTCGTCCGCTGCCGTTCCCTTATCTGTGACTGTTCTTTTGCCATATACTTACTTATTCCTCTGCAAAAATACAAATAAAAAACGAGCCCACCAAACGATGAGCCCGAATTTTTGGTTCATCCGACATTTTTTTAAGACCTTAGGTTGTCGTCAAATAACCCAGCCTTATTGACCAATAAGGAAGGGTTATTTTGTGGCGGAAGATATTTCGAGAAAAACTTGAAAAAAGGTGGGCTGATGTTTGGTCAGCTCACTTTTTTTTCGTACCTTCGCAGGCAAATATGAAAAGACTGATACTCTATATTATCATAATATGTGGCGTGATAGGCGCCAAGGCTGAGCCGAAATATGAGGTGCGGGCGGTGTGGCTGACCACTATCGGTGGCATTGACTGGCCGCGCAGCTATGCACACGACGGCATGGGAATAAGCGAGCAGAAACGACAGTTGACGAACATGTTAGACCGGCTGAAACGGGCTGGCGTAAACACGGTATTGCTACAAACTCGCGTCAGGGCAACGACGATATATCCGTCGCAGTTGGAACCTTGGGATGGCTGCATGAGCGGCAAACCGGGACGATCGCCAGGCTACGATGCCCTGCAATTCGCCATCGACGAATGTCACCGTCGCGGCATGGAGCTGCACGCATGGGTGGTAACGATACCCATCGGCAAATGGACCACCTACGGTTGTCAGCAACTGAAGAAGCGTTACCCGTCGCTGGTGAAGAAAATCGGCGACGAGGGCTATATGGACCCCGAACTGACGGGCACGGCAGACTATCTGACGAACATCTGCGAGGAGATTACGAGCCGCTACGACATCGACGGCATCCACTTGGACTACATCCGCTATCCTGAGACATGGAAGGGTCCGAAACGGGCCGAGAACATCACCCGCATCGTGCGCGCCATCAGTCGTCGGGTGAAGGCTCACAAGCCGTGGGTGAAGATGAGTTGTTCGCCCATCGGCAAGTACGACGACCTCAGCCGCTACTCGTCGCGCGGATGGAATGCCCGCCGACAGGTGGCACAGGACGCTCAGGGGTGGTTGCGCGACGGACTGATGGACCAGCTGTATCCAATGATGTATTTCCAGGGCAACAACTTCTACCCCTTCGCCATCGACTGGCAGGAGCAGAGCTACGGCCGCACTATCGTCTCCGGACTGGGCATCTACATGCTCCATCCGCAGGAGCGCAACTGGCCGTTGGCAGAGGTTAAGCGACAGATGAACGTGACGCGGCAGCTGGGCATCGGCCACTGCTATTTCCGTGCAAAATTCCTGTTGGACAACGTCAAAGGCGTGTATAATTTCGTCAGTCTGTTTGACCGTCTGCCCGCACTCATCCCGCCGATGACGTGGGCACAAAGTCTCGCACCGACGGCTCCGACGACGCTCGACGTGACACGCACCGCACTGGGTGACCGCATCACGTGGAAAGGTGCCGCCGACCGCAGTGACGGTCCGTACCTGCTCTATAATGTATATGCATCGCCGACGTCACCCGTCGATACCAGTGATCCCGCCAACCTGATAGCCACCCGCTACGTGTGGCGACAGCTGGACGTCCAGCGCACGGCGACACGCTCGCCCCGCATGTATTACGCCGTGACGGCCATGGACCGCTACGGCAACGAGAGTCCCGCCATTCAGGAACCGCGTGCGCAGTTGTCGCCCGGCGGTCTCCGTCGTCCCTTAACCCCCATGACGCAGACCCCATGGAGAAAGTAATACTCGGCATAGACCCCGGTACGAACATCATGGGCTACGGCGTCATCAAGGTGGTGGACAACAAAGCCGAAATGGTGACGATGGGCGTGATAGACCTGCGCAAATTCGGCGACGGATATCTGAAACTGGGCCATATCTTCGAGCGCGTCACCGGCATCATCGACGGATATCTGCCCGACGAGATGGCCATCGAGGCACCGTTTCTGCAGAAGAACGTGCAGACGACGCTGAAACTCGGTCGCGCCCAGGGAACAGCCATCGCCGCAGCCATCCACCACGGAGTGCCCGTGCACGAATATGCGCCGATGAAAATCAAGATGGCCATTACGGGCAACGGTGCGGCATCGAAGGAACAGGTGGCAGGGATGTTGCAGCGACTGTTGAAGTTCGACAAGGAAGCGCTGACGAAATTCATGGATGCGACGGACGCGCTGGGTGCGGCATACTGCCACTTCATGCAGATGAACCGCCCGGAGAGTCAGGTGCACTACAAGGGTTGGAAGGATTTTGTGAACAAGAACAAAGACAAAGTAAAGAAATGAAGGTTACAGCGATTATAGGACGAAACGGCAGTGGCAAGACTGCCTATGTGGACCAGTTGCGCAAGACGCTGGCGTCGGACAAGGTGCGCTATATTGCGTTCTCCGACTCGTATGGTCCGAACGTCGACAGCCAGTACTACCTGCAGCTGCGCTGGAACCAACACGACATAGACCACGAGACGCCCACAGCCGGCGAACTGCTGGAGCGCGCCTATCTGTTGGCGGGTGAAGACACCGACGAGCGACGCCGGATGAAGGAGCACCTGTATGCGTTGTTCCACATGGATGCGCTGCTGGACAAGCTCATCATCACGCTGTCGAGCGGCGAACTCAGGAAGTTCCAGTTGACGAAGACGCTCTTTGCCAACCCCCGACTGCTCATCATGGACAACCCGTTTATCGGTCTCGATGCCGAGACGCGCGACCAGCTGAAGGAGCTGTTGCAGCTGTTGGCTCGCGAGCGCGACATGGACATCATGCTCGTCATTGCCAAAAGCGACGACCTGCCGGACTTCGTAGATGAAGTCATCACCCCTACCCCCGATGGTCCCGCCACCGTTCCCGCCGAGTCATCAGCGGGCTCCGTCCCCGCCCACGTCCTGTCCGAAGAACAGCGGGAGGCGATTCTGTCGCTTCCATATACCGACACCGACTACGACTGCCAGCGCGTGGTGGACATGCGGAACGTCACCATCCGCTACGGCGAGCGCACCATCCTAAAGAACGTCGACTGGACGGTGATGAACGGCGAGCGGTGGGCACTGTCAGGACAAAATGGCAGCGGCAAGTCGACGCTGCTGTCGCTGATTTGTGCCGACAATCCGCAGAGCTATGCCTGCGACATCACGCTGTTCGACCGTCCGCGCGGTTCGGGCGAGAGCATCTGGGACATCAAGAAACATATAGGCTATGTATCGCCCGAGATGCATCGCTCGTATAAGCGCAACCTGCCGGCGATACGCATCGTGGCCAGCGGACTGATGGACTCTGTGGGGCTGTATGCCGTACCAAATGCAGACGACTACGACAAATGCCGTTGGTGGATGAACGTATTCGGCATCAGTCACTTAGCCGACCGTCCATTCCTGCAGATGTCGAGCGGCGAACAGCGACTGGTATTGCTGGCGCGCGCCTTCGTCAAGGACCCGCAATTGCTGATACTCGACGAGCCCCTGCACGGACTCGACCTCTGGAATCGTCAACTGGTGAGGGACGTCATTGAGACGTTCTGCCAGCGACGCAATAAGACAATGATCATGGTGACTCACTACATGGAGGAGTTGCCTGCCAATATTACGCACCATAAGATTTTGGCACGGAATTTGTAGCAAGGACAAGTGTATGACAAATCAATTTTCACCCAAGGTATCTGAAATCCTCGCCTATTCACGCGAAGAAGCCGCCCGGCTGGCCAGTCAGGATGTGGCTCCGGAACACCTGTTGCTCGGCATGATGCGCATGAAGGAAGGTCCCGTTGCGGACTTGTTCCAACGCATGAACATCGACATGCCAAGCATCAAGAGCGAACTGGAATCGCGCGTGAGAGTGGACGATTTCGTGAGACCGAACTATACACAGCAATTGATGCTGAACGATAACGCAAGCAACATTCTGAAACTGGCTGTGCTCGAGTCACGACTGCAACGTGCAGCATTCGTAGATGTGCAACACGTGCTGCTGGCTATCCTGCACGACGCAGCAAACAATGGTGCGAAACAAATTTTGGAAATGAACAACATGAATTATAACGACACGCTGAACATGCTTAGCGTGAAAGACGGCATCGGACTGCCCGAGGAGGACTACGAGGAGGAAGAGAACACTGCCGCCAACAATAGCGCGTCCAGTGGTTCGGCCGCTGGAAAAACCACGACCGCCCAAACCAAGCAAACGAAATCGAAGACCCCCGTGCTGGATAATTTCGGTACCGACCTGACACAGTTGGCACTGCAAGGCGCCCTCGACCCCTGCGTGGGACGTCAGGACGAGATCCAGCGCGTCATCGAGATCCTTGGTCGTCGCAAGAAAAACAACCCGATACTCATTGGCGAGCCGGGCGTGGGAAAGAGTGCCATTGTCGAAGGACTGGCACAGATGATTGCCACACACCACTGTTCGCCGATGCTCTTCAACAAGCGTCTGGTGACACTGGATATGACGGGTGTGGTAGCCGGCACGAAGTATCGTGGACAGTTTGAGGAGCGCATGAAGATGCTCGTCAAAGAACTGGAGCAAAATCCCGATATCATTATATTTATCGACGAGATACACACCATGATTGGTGCGGGTTCGGCAGCTGGCACTATGGATGCCGCAAACATCCTGAAGCCGGCATTGGCGCGCGGAACCATCCAGTGTATCGGAGCTACGACGCTGGACGAATACCGCAACTCCATCGAGAAGGACGGAGCACTGGAGCGCCGTTTCCAGAAGGTGATGGTGGAACCCACCACCAATGAGGAGACGTTGCAGATTCTTAAGAATGTGAAGGGTCGCTACGAGTATCATCACCACGTGACATATACCGACGATGCACTGGAAGCATGTGTCAAATTGACAGCCCGCTACGTCAGTGACCGTTTCATGCCGGATAAGGCGATAGACGCTATGGACGAAACGGGTTCACGCGTACATCTGCAGAATGCCACCATTCCCCCCGAGATTACCGAGAAGGAAAAGGAGCTCGAAGAGGTTCGTGTGCACAAGAACGATGCTGTTGGCGACCAGAACTACGAGTTGGCAGCAAGCTATCGTGACCGCGAGGCAGTGCTGCAAAGCGAACTGAAGGCCCTGAACGACAAATGGCTCAGCGGCGAGGTGGATGTGCGTCAGGAGGTCACGGCCGAACAGGTGGCCGATGTGGTATCGATGATGACAGGCGTCCCCGTCCAGCGTATGGCGCAGGAAGAGGGCATCCGCCTGAAAGGCATGGCGCAGGAACTGAAAAAGCACGTCATTGCGCAGGACAAGGCGATAGAAAAGATGGTTCGTGCCATCCAGCGCAACCGCGTAGGACTGAAGGAACCCAACCACCCCATCGGAGCCTTTATGTTCTTGGGCCCCACAGGTGTCGGCAAGACTTATCTCGCCAAGAAACTGGCAGAGTTTATGTTCGGTTCGTCGGACGCACTGATTCGTATCGATATGAGCGAATATACGGAGTCGTTCAACGTGTCGCGACTCATCGGTGCACCTCCGGGCTACGTCGGTTACGAGGAGGGCGGCCAGTTGACGGAGCGCGTGCGTCGTCACCCCTACTCCATCGTGTTGCTTGACGAGATCGAGAAGGCTCACGGCAACGTCTTCAACCTGTTGCTGCAGGTATTGGACGAAGGACGTCTGACAGATGGCAACGGCCGTTTCGTGGACTTCCGCAATACGGTGATTATCATGACCTCGAATGCCGGCACGCGCCAGCTGAAGGAATTCGGTCGCGGCGTGGGATTCAACACCAACTCGTCTGCTCTGATGCTCGACGAAAAGGACAAGGAACATGCACGCCAGATTGTGCAGAAGGCATTGTCGAAGCAGTTCTCGCCGGAATTCCTGAACCGTCTGGACGAAATCATCACCTTCGACCAGCTGGATCTCGAGGCCATCAAACAGATTATCGACGTCGAACTGAAAGGCCTGTATCAGCGTATTGGGGATATGGGTTACACCATCGACCTCTCGGACGAGGCGAAGCAGTTTGTGGCTGAAAAGGGCTACGACGTGCAGTTTGGTGCCCGTCCATTGAAGCGCGCCATCCAGACTTACATCGAGGACGGCATCTCGGAACTCATCGTCAATGGCAACATCGAGCCAGGAGCGACGATTCACATCACGAAGGCTGCCGACAAAGAAGAACTAACTATCAATTAAATAGGATTATGAAAAAGATAAAGATTACCCTCGCGTCGCTGTGCTTAGTGGCACTGACGGGCGCCGTTATGACATCGTGTGGTGCAGGAACGCTGTTGCAGACTATGGGCAGTGGTGGAACCATCGCCAACATCTTCACTAGTGTTATCGGTATGGACAAGGTGACCGAAAAGGGACTTATCGGCACCTGGCGCTACGACAGCCCGGGTGTGGCATTCACCAGCGAAAACCTGTTGGCAAAGGCCGGTGGTGAGGTAGCTGCCACGAAGATAGAACAGGAGGCTGCACCGTATTTCCAGAAGGCTGGTATCACGAGTCAGAATACCGTCGTACAATTCAACGAGGACAAGACCTTCAAAGCTACTATTGCCGGCAAGAGCTGGGGTGGCACGTGGTCGTTCGACGAGGCCTCCGCCAAAGTCACACTGAAAGGTCTGCTGCTTAGCGTCAACTGCTATGCCAAGCGCGAATATGGTGGCATTGCCCTGCTCTTTGAGTCGAAGAAGCTGTTGACCGTGCTGCAGGTGCTGGCAACTATGAGCGGCAACGAAACTGCCCAGAAGGTGAGTGACCTGAGCAAGAACTACGACGGCATCCGTCTTGGTTTCGACATGAAGAAATAATCCTTACGGAAGATGAAGATAGGTATCATACAACAGCACAATACGGCCAACCGCGACGACAACAAACGACGTCTGGCGGAGAAAATCAGGGGACTGGCGGCAAAGGGCGCTGAACTCGTGGTGCTACAGGAACTGCACAACGGGCTCTACTTTTGTCAGGAGGAGAACGTCGATACGTTCAACCAGGCAGAGCCTATTCCCGGCCCGTCGACGGAGTACTATGGCGCATTGGCTAAAGAGCTGGGTGTCGTTATCGTCACTTCACTCTTCGAACGTCGAGCCACAGGCCTGTATCATAACACAGCCGTTGTACTCGAAAAAGACGGTTCCATTGCCGGCAAATATCGCAAGATGCACATCCCCGACGACCCTGGCTACTACGAGAAGTTCTACTTCACGCCCGGCGACATGGGATTCCAACCCATCGACACCAGCGTGGGCCGTCTGGGCGTATTGGTTTGCTGGGATCAGTGGTATCCCGAGGCTGCACGACTGATGGCGCTGGCTGGTGCAGAGATACTTATCTATCCCACTGCTATCGGTTACGACCCGAACGACACACGCGACGAACAAGAGCGACAGCGCATGGCGTGGCAGACAGTACAGCGCGGACATGCTGTAGCCAACGGACTGCCCGTTGTCACCGTCAATCGCGTTGGCGACGAGGATGGTGTGCCGTTCTGGGGCACGTCGTTCGTAGCCGGACCGCAAGGTGAACTGCTTTACGAAGCCCCCATTAAAGAGGAAGTGGAAACCGTCGTCGACGTCGATATGCAACGCTCCGAACAGGTGCGTCGCTGGTGGCCCTTCCTCCGTGACCGCCGCATAGAGAATTATAACGACCTAACGCGTCGTTTCATTGATAAACAGTAAATTGTCAAATAGTAAATTGAAATAATGGCAAACGATTTAAGATTTCAGGTAGTAGAAGAGGCTTTCAAGAAACGTCCTGTCGAGGTGAAGGTGCCTAAAGAACGGCCCTCGCAATTCTTTGGCAAGTACGTTTTCGACCGTAAGAAGATGTACAAATACCTGCCGAAGAACATCTACGACAAGATGATTGACGTAATGGATAACGGTGCCTCGCTGGACAGAGGCATTGCCGACTCAGTAGCTGCAGGCATGAAGCAGTGGGCACTGGAAATGGGTGTAACACACTATACGCACTGGTTCCAGCCACTGACGGAAGGTACTGCCGAGAAGCACGACGCATTCGTAGAGCACGACGGCAAGGGCGGCATGATTGAGGCATTCAGCGGTAAGTTGCTCGTACAGCAGGAACCCGATGCATCATCGTTCCCCAACGGCGGTATCCGCAACACTTTCGAAGCCCGCGGCTACTCAGCCTGGGATCCCACCAGTCCAGTGTTTATCATTGATGACACGTTATGTATTCCCACCATATTTATCGCATATACGGGTGAAGCATTGGACTACAAGGCTCCGCTGTTGCGTGCCCTGCATGCTGTAGGCAAAGCCGCCAAGGACGTCTGCAAGTATTTCTATGACGACGTGACGAAGGTGCAGGTGAATCTAGGTTGGGAACAGGAGTATTTCCTTGTTGACGAAGGGCTCTATTCCGCACGTCCTGACCTGTTGATGACGGGTCGCACGCTGATGGGTCACGAGAGTGCGAAGAACCAGCAGATGGACGACCACTATTTCGGCACCATCCCCGACCGAGTGCAGGCTTTCATGAAAGACCTTGAGATACAGGCTCTGGAGTTGGCCATTCCCGTAAAAACGCGCCACAACGAGGTAGCGCCCAACCAATTCGAGTTGGCTCCCATCTTCGAGGAGTGTAACCTCGCCGTCGACCATAACATGCTACTCATGTCGCTGATGAAGAAAGTGGCTCGCAATCACGGTTTCCGCGTGCTGCTGCACGAAAAGCCCTTTGCCGGCATCAATGGCAGCGGCAAGCACAACAACTGGAGTCTCAGTGCCGACAACGGCGTATTGTTGCACGCTCCCGGCAAGACGCCTGAGGAGAACCTGCGTTTCGTAACATTCATCGTCGAGACGCTGATGGCCGTCTACAAACACAACGGACTGCTGAAAGCCAGCATCATGAGTGCGACGAACGCCCACCGATTGGGTGGCAATGAGGCTCCTCCGGCCATTATCTCGTCGTTCCTCGGCACCCAGCTGACGGAGTTGCTCGACCACATCGAACAGTCGGACAAAAACGAACTCTTCAACCTGAAGGGCAAGCAGGGTATGCAGATTGACATCCCGCAGATTCCAGACCTGATTGTTGACAATACCGACCGCAACCGCACGTCGCCCTTTGCCTTTACGGGTAATCGCTTTGAGTTTCGTGCACCTGGTTCGAGCGTCAACTGCGCATCAGCCATGATAGCCCTGAATGCCGCAATGGCCGAAGCCCTGACAAGTTTCAAGGAGCGCGTGGATGCCAAGATCAAGGTTGGCGAACAGAAGATTCCCGCCATTCTCGAAGTGTTGAAGGACGACATCAAGACCTGCAAACCCATTCGTTTCGATGGCAACGGTTACTCGGAGGCTTGGGTGAAGGAAGCTGCCAAGCGTGGACTGGACGTCGAGAAGTCGTGTCCCGTCATCTTCGAGCATTATCTGGACGACAGCAGCGTAAAAATGTTCGAGAGCACGAAAGTTATGAACCGCAAGGAGCTCGAGGCTCGCAACGAGGTGAAATGGGAGATGTACGTGAAGACCGTACAGATTGAGGCTCGCGTATTGGGTGACCTCGCCATGAACCATATCATCCCCGTATCGACGCACTATCAGTCGCAGCTCATCAAGAACGTACAGGGCATGAAGGACGTCTTCTCGGCTGACAAGGCAGATCGGCTGTCGTCGCGAAACATGAAACTCATCGAGGAGATTGCCGAGCGCACGGAGAAAATCGAGCAGCTCGTTGATGATCTGACAGAAGCCCGTCGCGTGGCCAACCGCATCGAGAACATCCACCAGCGTGCCATTGCCTATCACGACACGGTTTGTCCTCACATGGAGGCCATCCGCACAGAGATTGACAAACTGGAACTCATCGTGGAGGACGGTCTGTGGACGCTGCCGAAGTACCGCGAACTGCTGTTTATCCGCTAAGGCGCATAAAGAGTGCGGCTGACCCGAAAATCGGCTAACCCGCAGACAGCAGCCGCGACGCGGCATACACAAACAGAAAAAAGGAACTCATTTCGAGTTCCTTTTTCTTTCCTTCTGAGGTGCCTGGCGGATTCGAACCGCCGTAGACGGTTTTGCAGACCGTTGACTAAGCCACTCATCCAAGGCACCAGAGGTCAATCACAGCATTTTTGCGATTTGCGGGTGCAAAGGTACGAATTATCTTGGACTCCACCAAATTTTTTGCAGTTTTTTTTCAATTCGCAATCTTTACACGGGTCTCCACCTTTGCGAACAGCATTATACAATCGCCAAACGGCATAGCCAAATGCCGCAAAAAGGATGATGGCCGTAATCAGAATTTGTATATCCATGAACCCTTAACCATGATTGTAACGCCACACTCTCAAAGAGAGAACCGCTATTAGTTCCTCAACTTCCTTAATAACACCTTGTTGATGGCCTGAATCTTGCGTCCGCCCTTCTCAATATCCTGCGTGATGTCCTCGCGTACATTATTAATATTATTAAAGAAGTCGCTGAAGGCGTTCAACACCTGATTGGGCTGAGCCTCGTCCTCGCTCACCTCGGGATTAGCAACAATCTTGATGCCCAGATGCTCAATGCGCACGTCGATGTCATTATCGGTCATGATGGGATCACCGTCGTAGTGAATAGCCCCTGGTTCCTTACGGTGGATGTGCAGGCTACGCGTGCGAAACGTCTTGATTTTCGAATTGTTGCCCAGCGTCTTCATAAACAAGTCAGCGGCAATCTGCGGAGCGTCCAGCGCCGTAAAGGGTTCCATGATGATAACATCCATCTCGCCGTCCTTCATCGTCGCGCCTGGAGCGATATACGCGTTGTTGCCGTATTGCGACGCGTTGGCACAGGCAATAAGGAACGCTTTATAGTGGCTCGTACCTGTATCGTCAACAATTTCGTACGTCTCGGGCTTGTATTTCAGTCCCTCCTTCAACACGTTCTCCACATATGTGATTGGTCCGCGTTTACCCGCCTCGGCAAATTTCAGCGAGATAAACGCGTCGAACCCCATGCCGCACGTGCAGAAGAACGGCAGGCCGTTGATGACGCCATAGTCAAAAGACTCTATCTGACACGTGTTAATCAGTTCCAGCGCCTTCGTGACATTCAGCGGAATGCAAAGATGGCGAGCCAGTCCGTTGCCCGAGCCACAGGGAATGATGCCCAGCGCTGTATCAGAATGCACCAGCGACCGCGCCACCTCGTTCACCGTCCCATCGCCACCAACGGCAACGACGACATCGGCACCATCCTTGGCTGCCGCGCGAGTTATTTCGGCAGCATGACCACGATATTCCGTAAAACGTACCTCGTAGTCGAATCGCTCCGAGTCCATCACCTCAGCTATCTGCTCAGGGATGTGTTCCTTGCTGGCAGTACCCGAAATGGGGTTGACGATGAATATGATACGTTTTTTTGTACTCATTTGAATGCAAAATTACAAAAAACTGTCGGATTTTAGAACATATTTTGAAATAAATTAAGTAAAAATGACATTTTATCCAATTTTTTGTGCGCAGTTTAAAGAAAAATGTGTATCTTTGCAGTCTGAAAACAAATTTGTAGCTTCGGCTGCACCTATTTTTATGGGACAATTACAAGAAAAATACAAGCTTTATCGTGAGCCCCAGAAGTTTATGGAGGCTGACGTATATCCTTATTTCCGCGCCATCGAGGGCAAGCAGGGAACTGAGGTTGAGATGGGTGGTCATAAGGTCTTGATGTTCGGTTCTAACGCCTACACAGGACTGACGGACGACCAGCGTATCATCGATGCCGCTAAGGCTGCACTCGACAAGTACGGATCAGGATGTGCCGGAAGCCGTTTCCTCAATGGCACCCTCGATTTGCACGTACAGCTGGAGAAGGAAATTTCAGAGTTTATCGGCAAAGACGACTGTCTGTGTTTCTCAACAGGATTCTCCGTCAATCAGGGCGTCTTGGCAATGGTAGTTGGTAAGGACGACTATATTATCTGCGACGATCGTGACCACGCAAGTATTGTGGACGGTCGCCGTCTTTCGTTTGCCAAGCAGCTGCATTATAAGCACAACGATATGGAAGACCTCGAGCGCGTGCTCCAGAAGTTGCCCTACGAGGCCATTAAGCTCATCGTTGTCGACGGCGTCTTCTCGATGGAGGGTGACCTCTGCAAGCTCCCCGAGATTGTCGAACTGAAGCACAAGTACAACTGCTCCATCATGGTTGACGAAGCTCACGGCATCGGTGTATTTGGTAAGCAGGGCCGCGGTGTTTGCGACCATTTCGGACTGACCGACGAGGTAGACCTTATCATGGGTACTTTCTCGAAGTCGCTGGCCTCTATCGGTGGTTTCATTGCCTCCGACTGGGATACCATCAACTTCTTGCGCCACACATGCCGCACATACATCTTCTCAGCTTCCAATACGCCTGCAGCCACCGCTGCCGCTATGACCGCCCTGCACATCATCCAGCAGGAGCCCGAGCGCATCCAGGCTTTGTGGGATGTCACCCACTACGCTCTGCAGCGTTTCCGCGAAGAAGGTTTTGAGATTGGTGATACCGAGAGCCCCATCATTCCGCTCTATGTACGTGACGTGGACAAGACATTCCTCGTAACCTCATTGGCATTCAAGGCCGGTGTGTTCATCAATCCCGTCATTCCGCCCGCATGTGCTCCGCAGGACACACTCGTGCGCTATGCGCTGATGGCTACTCACACCAAAGAGCAGGTTGACCGTTCTGTCGTCGCACTGAAGAAAATCTTCGTCGAACAAGGCATCATCAAATAAAATAATTGCCGAAATATTTGCGGGTGTCGGACTTTTTTTGTACCTTTGCAGCGCTTTTGTGAAAAGTGCAGCGAAATCAGGCTTCGCCTCAGCATAGAGCGAGCTCTCTGCATTCGGCTTGCAGTGATTTTGTCACCCGAAATCGAGGTGTAGCGCAGTTGGTAGCGTTCCTGGTTTGGGACCAGGCTGTCGCAGGTTCGAGTCCTGTCACCTCGACTCAATAATTTCAATTAGCCGCTGAATCGTATGATTCAGCGGCCTTTTTATATCCCAAAAGCATCTCTAATTTAGCAGTCAAGCCATCAATATCCGAGATTCTCACCTACCAGTACGACGACATGACGGCCTCGTGGTGAGTTCCTGAGGAAGTGGACGTAGTTGCAGATGGATTCCGGTGAGTTGCAGTTATGGCACACACCGTCCGTCTGACAAGGAGTCTTAATGTCGAACCGCGCTGCGTTGATGGGCGATGCCGTGCTGCGTGCCCTGGCGAGGGCAGCCTCTACATTCTGGGCCACTTTGTTCAGACCGATGACGAAAATCACCTTCTTCGGTCCCCAAGTGATAGCAGCCACACGGTTTCCGTTGCCGTCGATGTTGACGATGACGCCATCCTCTGAGATGGCATTGGCGCTAGACAAATAGACATCTGCCGAGAAAGCCCTGAGATACATCGCTTGCTTCTCCTCCGGGGTTTCAACAAGATCGCGGTCGAGCACGTCCAGCGTGCCGCGATCCTTGAGATACTGCGGAATTCCCATGTCGCGGACAGTCATCGTGCCGCCCCATGTCACACTACTTCCGTCCTCAATGAGTTCGGAAACCTTCTTAACTGCCTCTTCTGCCGTTGCACAATAAAAACCCTCTATGTGACGACGCTTCAGGTTCTTGATAATCGTCTGAGCCAGACGCTCATTTCTTTGTTCTTCTGGTGTCATATATAGTACTATCTATTTTTACGAATCTCATTAATTGATTTGCAAAAATACTCATAATTCCACGATTATCCATACTTTTGCACTGATTATTAGGATTGTTTAGGATTTACAGTTGTTCCGGAAAACAAATAAAAAATCGAGCTCATCGTTTGGTGGGCTCGTTTTTTATTTGTAATTTTGCAGTCGATTTACGTAAATTAAGAACAATGCCGGAAATATCAGTACGCGGACTAGAGATGCCCGAGTCGCCTATTAGGAAGCTCGCACCCCTTGCTGCCGCAGCAAAAAAACGTGGAACAAAGGTCTATCACCTGAACATCGGACAGCCCGACCTACCTACGCCGCAGGTGGCACTGGACGCCCTGAAGCAGATAGACCGCAACATTCTTGAGTATTCACCCTCGCAGGGCTATTTGAGCTACCGCGAGAAATTGGTCAGCTATTACGCGAAATATAATATTAATGTGACGGCTGACGATATCATCATCACCTCGGGAGGTTCGGAGGCGGTGCTGTTTGCATTCCTGTCGTGCCTCAATCCGGGCGACGAGATCATCGTGCCTGAGCCTGCCTACGCCAACTACATGGCGTTTGCCATCTCGGCAGGAGCGAAGATTCGCACCATAGCGACCACCATTGAGGAGGGCTTTTCGTTGCCGAAGGTTGAGAAGTTTGAGGAGTTGATCAACGACCGCACACGCGCCATCATGATATGCAACCCGAACAACCCGACGGGCTACCTGTATACGCGCCGCGAGATGAACCAGATTCGCGACTTGGTGAAGAAGTACGACCTGTATCTGTTCTCGGACGAGGTATATCGCGAGTATATCTACACGGGATCGCCCTATATCAGCGCTTGCCACTTGGAGGGTATTGAGCAGAACGTCATCCTGATTGACTCTGTGTCGAAGCGCTACTCGGAGTGCGGTATCCGTATCGGTGCACTTATCACGAAGAACGCAGAAGTGAGGAAGGCCGTGATGAAATTCTGTCAGGCACGACTCTCTCCTCCCCTCATCGGACAGATTGTGGCCGAAGCGTCGCTGGAAACGCCTGAGGAGTATCTGCGCGAGGTGTACGACGAATATGTGGAGCGACGTAAGTGCCTGATTGACGGACTGAACCGCATCCCAGGCGTCTATTCGCCCATCCCAATGGGAGCATTCTATACCGTTGCCCAGCTGCCCGTCGACGATGCAGAAAAGTTCTGTCGCTGGTGTTTGGCCGAGTTCAACTACGAGGGCGAGACGGTGATGATGGCTCCTGCCGCCGGTTTCTATACGACTCCCGGTGCCGGCACGAAGCAGGTTCGTATAGCCTACGTGCTGAAGAAGAAAGACCTGGAGCGTGCCCTCTTCGTATTGCGCAAGGCGCTGGAAGCCTATCCCGGACGCGACGCATAAAGTTCAACGCTCTGCATTTGTCGTTCAACGTTCAATGTTCAATGTTTAACGTTTAATGAATCTTCCACTATTCATTGCCCGCCGCATCAATGGTTCCGAAGGTCAGCGCCGTGAGGTCAGCCGCCCTGCTATCCGCATAGCCACCATCGGAGTGGCCATCGGACTGGCGGTAATGATTATCACGGTGTCCGTCGTGTTCGGTTTCAAACATACCATTCGCGACAAGGTAGTGGGATTCGGCAGTCACATACAGGTGGAGAACTACATGGCGCAACAGTTGTCGGCGCCTGTACCCATCAGTATCAGCGATTCGCTGATGAAGGTGATGAAGCAATTGCCAGGCATCCGCCACGTGGAACGCTACGCACTGACGCAGGGCATTCTGAAGACTGACGACGACTTTCTGGGCGTGGCCTTCAAAGGTGTGGGCAGCGACTACGACACGTCATTCCTCAGCGAACATATCGTAGAAGGCGAGATGCCAAAATTCAGCGACGGGCAGTCGAAATACCCGCTGCTCATTTCGCGTATGATGGCTGACAAGCTGCAGCTGAAGGCCGGAGAGAAGGTCTATGCCTACTTCATTGGCAACGACGACGTCCGCGCCCGCAAATTCACCATCACGGGTATCTACGAGACCAATATGACGCAGTTCGACCAGTCGCTGTGCTTTACGGATTATAACGTCCCCATACGCCTGAACGGTTGGGAAACAGACCAGTGCAGCGGTGCGGAGCTGCTCGTAGATGACTTCGACCAGCTGGACATGGTGGCCGAGGAGGTCGTAGGAAAAGTCAACCGCCAGACGGACAAATACGGAGCGATTATCACATCGCAGACCATTCGTGAAGCGCATCCGCATGTTTTCCAATGGCTGGAGTTGCTCGACATCAACGTGTGGATTATCCTCGCGCTGATGATTTGCGTGGCGGGATTCACAATGATTAGCGGACTGCTCATCATCATCCTCGAACGGACGCAGATGATTGGTATCCTCAAAGCTTTGGGGATGCGTAACAGTACCGTGCGCCACACGTTCCTGTGGTTTGCGGCCTTTATCATCGGACGGGGAATGCTTGTGGGCGACATCATTGGCATTGGTCTCGTCGTCCTGCAACAGCAGACGGGATTCATACACCTAGACCCTGCCAGCTACTACGTCGATACGGCACCGATGGAACTGAACATCCCGATTATTGTGCTGTTGAATGTGGTGACGCTGCTGGTGTCGCTGTTTGTGCTTATCGCACCGAGTTTCCTTATTTCGCACATTCATCCGGCAAGGTCAATGCGCTACGAATAAAGGAATCACGAATCACGAATCATGAAAATATAAAATAACGAAATATTTATAAACAACTTAAAAACAAAAAGACTATGGAAAGAACTTGGAGATGGTTTGGCAAGAAGGATAAGATTACGCTTGCACAACTGAGACAAATCGGTGTCGAGGGTATCGTCACCGCATTGCACGACGTGCCCCTCGGTGAGGTTTGGACACGTGAGAAGATTCACGATTTGAAGACGTATATCGAGAGCTACGGCATGCGCTGGAGCGTGGTAGAGTCGTTGCCAGTCGTTGAGACTATCAAGTATGGCGGTCCCGACCGCGACCACCAGATAGAGGTGTATAAAGAGAGCCTGCGCAACCTGTCGGCAGAAGGTATCCATTGCATCTGCTACAACTTCATGCCCGTTTTAGACTGGGCACGCACAGACCTGTTCCACGACAATCCCAACGGTGCCACGAACCTCTACTTCAACTATGCCGAATTTGCCTACTTCGACATCTATATTCTGAAGCGTCCAGGTGCCCGCGAGGAATGGGAGAAGTTCCAGTTTCCAGAGGGTTGGGGCGAAGGCCGTAGCGTAATTGCCGAGTGCGACGAGCTGGCCAAGAGCATGACTCCCGAGAAGGACCACAAGTTGGTGGAGAATATCGTCATTAAGACGCAGGGCTTTGTAAGCGGCAATTTCAGCGAGAACGACGAGGCTCCTGTGCAGAAGTTCCGCGAGTTCCTGGACCTGTATAAGGGCATCGACAAGGCTAAGCTGCGCGCCAACATGAAGTACTTCCTCGAGGCTATCATGCCCGTGTGCGAAGAGTGCAACATGAACATGTGCGTTCACCCCGACGATCCGCCCATCGAGATTCTCGGTCTGCCACGTATCGTGCGCACAGAAGAGGATATCCAGTGGTTCCTCGATGCCGTGCCCAACAAGCATAACGGCCTGACATTCTGCGCTGGTTCACTTTCGGCTGGAGCTTATAATAACGTGGTGGAACTGGCCAAGAAGTTTGCTTCACGCACCCACTTTGTTCACCTGCGTTCGTGCCATATCTTCCCCAACGGAGACTTCACGGAGGCCAGCCATCTGGGCGGACGTGCAGACCTCATCGAGCTCTGCAGAATTTTCGAGAAGGAGAATCCCGAGTTGCCTATGCGCGTGGATCACGGAATGACATTTACCGACGAGCCTGGTGGTGTGTTCGACGAGAGCAGTCACGGACACAATGCCGGCTACACGCTGCTGGGTCGTATGTTTGCGCTGGGTCAGGTACAAGGAATCCTGGCTACCGTCGACCGCGAACTGGGTATCGACTATAAGCAGCCAGGATTTTTCGATTAAGTCGAAATGTACGTTGCAATCTTCGACTAAATGATATGGTGTTCTCCGATTCCGTCGGAGAACATCTTATTTCTTCATTTCTGCGGCGATAATCTCCGCCATACGGTGAGCGCCTTTGCCGTCAGGATGAATACCGTCGTCAAGCATCTTATCGCCATCATTGGCATAGAGGGTGTGCAGGTCAATGACTTGCACGCCATATTTTTTAGCAACTGCCTGCTGGATGGGAATAATCTCGTTGACAATGACGGAGTCGCTGATGTTCCATGTTGACTTAAATGCGGGAATGGGCGTGCAGAGGAAGATTTGAGGTTTCTGCGGAGCCACAGCCTTCTTGGCTTTCTTGCCCTTCTTGGCAACGGGCTGAGCCAACGCAGGGCAGAGCGTTGTCAGCATCTGCTCCAAGTCCTGCTGGAATTCAGCGCCATACTGCCAGTTTTCGGGCTTCGAATCGTTGGTGCCTAACTTGATAATCACCACGTCGGGCTTAAATGCCAACGCGTCGCGCCAAGCCTGTTCGTTCATGTAAGGATAGTCGCCCTTATTTAATAATGTACGGGCGCTAACGCCGAAGTTCTTCACCCAATAGTCCTTGCCCAGCAGCTTCTGCAACTCGGCGGGATAACCGTAAGCACCAGCCATATCGATGCCGAATCCGTCGGTAATGCTATTGCCGATACATGCCACACGGATGGCATCGGGCTTCGGTGTCTGACGGGCCTTCAACCACGCGCCAAGATCGTTGAGCATCTGGTCGTGGTACTTGAACCAAGGACCAAAGCCAAAGCCATGATCGCCAGTAGGATAAACAAACATAGCACAATCGTTGCCAGCATTGCGCATAGCCTTATAGTATTCCAGTCCGTTGGTCACGAAAGGCACCAAACGGTCGTCGCTGGCCGAAATGATACAGGCGGGCGGGGTCAGATGTCGACGCACTGCCTGATTGGTGGAATATGCGTTCACGAGTTTGGGGTCATTATGTCCCTCTTCGCCTAAGAAATTAATACACGACCACTTGTGTGATACGCGCTCGTCCATCGAGATAACAGGATAGAACAGAATAGTGAAGTCGGGACGTACTTCGTAGGGAGAGAGTGTCGAGATGACTGACGACAAATGGCCGCCAGCCGAGAAACCCATAATACCCACGTCGCGTGGATTGATGCCCCACACGGCAGCAGAGTCGCGTACTGTACGGAAACCGTTCTCAACGTCGCTGATGGGTTTTGTACGGTCGCCCTCAGGCAGACGGTAGTTCACCACGAAATAGGCAATGCCCTGCTTGTTCAACCAGTCGGAAGCCATCATACCCTCATGTCCATTTGACAAGACGGAATAGCCGCCTCCCGGCACACCGACAATGGCTTTGCCCGAGGGGTTCTGTGGCAGGAAACATACCATTTCTGCCTTTCCGTCGTCCGTCAGCGGCAACGTAAACTTTCTTGCTGTCTGGGCCTGCACGCTTGTTAGTCCAGCGAGCAGCGCCAACAATACCAAATTAAATACTCGTTTCATAGTCAATTTATTAATAGTTAGTTATTATTATTCTGAGCGTCGCTCTGCACATAAGCGACAACATATTCTGAGCGGGTGCCAATGCGGAACTTACCGCCCCATAGGCCTATGCCGCTGGTGACGTAATACTGCGTATTGCCGCGTTGATGACGACCGAAAGCACATTCGTAGACATGTTCCGTAATCCACGAAATGGGCCATATCTGCCCGTGATGAGTGTGACCGCTGAACTGGAAGTCGACATGCTGCTGCTCAGCCTGCTCTAAATGGTGAGGCTGATGGACAAGCAGGATGCAATACTTCGAGCGGTCGGCCTGCTGCATCAGTTTTCCTATCGGCAGGCGGTGCATATTAGTGCGGTCGTCACGTCCGATGAGGCATAAGTCGCCAACGACGGCACACGAATCCTGCAACAGCCGGATGCCTGCATCCTTATAGAACTGGCGGGCACGCGGCTCGCCGCTATAATATTCGTGATTGCCGATACACGCATAAACAGGAGCTTTCAGACGACGGAACTCTTCGTGCATCCGCTGGTCAATGAGCGGACGCATACTGCCGTCGATGATATCCCCGCCAATGAGAACCAGGTCGGGCTCTTCGGCATTCACCATATCTACCCAACGCGCCAGTTCGTCACGACGGTTGTGATAGCCTATGTGCAGGTCACTTATCAACACCAGTTTCATGGGCTTCGCCATCGGTTTGCTGGTGGTCAGATGCAGTTTCTCGCGATACTTATGTTGATAGTGGAGGTAGCCGTAAACGAACAAAGCCACCATGAAGAGCGTGATGCCGCCCGCTGTCCACCAGTTATTGTAAAGCACACTACGCGGCACAAGGCGAATCAGACGGCCTAAATCGAGCAACAGGAATAGTATAAAGAGATAGAGCAATACGATGATGCTCGACGTACCAACCTCGTAGATGCCTATAGCGAGCGGCATGGGCAAACGATCGGTAGAACGGAAAATGCCAGCAAACATAAGCAGAAAGGCACCCGTCATCAGCAAGATGACGAGTACCTTCCATATCCATCCTAATGGCAGCAGACACCAGATGTGCCAACTGACATAGGCCAATGCCGACAAAGGCAATAGCGTGAAAACAAGCATCCACATAAGTCTACTGCCCACTGACAGGCATCCGTTAGTATTGTTAAATCTGTTCGATAATCTTCGCGCCTTCCTTCAGAGCCTCCATATTCAGGGGGATGAGGTCGTGGTGACGTTCGGGCAGCGTCTTCTTGAGAGCCTTCTCCACACCCTTGTCGCTAACGACAGGAGCCACCTTCAGCAAACCACCAAGGACAATCATGTTGAAGACCTTACCGTTTTTCATCTCGGCAGCCTTGTCCATTGCGTTGATTTCGTAGATGGTGATATCCTTGCGAGTGGGTTTGTTGATGATACCGAAACCGTCGTAGATAAGAATGCCACCAGGTTTGATCTTCGGCTCGAACTTCTCCAGCGAAGGCTGATTCAGCACCACGGCGATATCGTATTTGCTGAGGATGGGCGAAGAGATGCGCTCGTCGCTGACAATCACAGTAACGTTAGCTGTACCACCACGCTGCTCAGGACCGTAAGCAGGCATCCAAGTAACCTCTTTATCCTCCATCAGTCCACTATAGGCCAGAATCTTACCCATCGAGAGCACGCCCTGACCTCCGAAACCTGAAATTATAATTTCTTTTTTCATAACTTCTTACATTTTTCTTATTTCTCGCCCGTTGTATCCTTGAGGTCGCCTTTGGGATAGAAGGGGAACATATTCTCCTTCATCCATTCGTTGGCTTTAGCGGGAGTGAGTTTCCAACCGCTGTTACAAGTAGAAACGAACTCTACGAGCGATGAGCCCTTGCCAGCCATAGAAGCCTCGAAAGCCTTACGCAAAGCCTTCTTTGCCTTGTTAATAGAGGCTACGCTCTCCACACTCTGACGAGTGACGTAGCAAGTTCCCTCCAGACCTGCAGCAATATCAGCCATCTTCAGGGGATAGCCATGCAACTGTGGATCACGACCGTAAGGACAAGTAGAGGTCTTCTGACCAATCAGGGTCGTAGGAGCCATCTGTCCACCCGTCATACCATAGATGGCATTGTTGACGAAGATAATCACAATATTCTCGCCACGATTCAGGGCGTGGATGGTCTCACATGTACCGATACAAGCCAGGTCGCCATCACCCTGATAGGTGAACACCAAGCGATCAGGCCAGCAGCGCTTGATACCCGTAGCCAGTGCGGGAGCACGACCGTGGGCAGCTTCCTGCCAGTCGATATCTATATAATTGTACGCGAAGACGGCACAGCCTACAGGCGATACACCTACGGCCTTGTCTTCCATACCCATCTCTTCGATGACTTCGGCAATGAGCTTATGCACCACACCGTGACTACAGCCCGGGCAGTAGTGCATATTGTTGTCGTTCATCAGCGTCGGCTTCTTGCAGACGATGTTCTCTGGTTGAACTATTTGATTTCTATCCATAACCTTACATGACCTTCTTTAATGCTTCAACTATTTCTTCAGGATCAGGAACGATACCTCCAAGTCTTCCGAACTGCTCTACAGGCACTGCACCGTTCACAGCCAGACGAACATCCTGCACCATCTGACCAGCGTTGATCTCAGCCACGAGGATACCCTTCACCTTCTTCGACAATGCCTCAATCTGCTTGATGGGGAACGGGAACAGCGTGATAGGACGGAACAAACCAACCTTGATACCCTTCTCGCGGGCAATCTCTACGCTCTTCTCAGCAATACGGGCAGCAGAACCGAAAGCGACGATAGCGTACTCAGCATCGTCCATCAACTGCTCTTCATAACGAACCTCGTTCTCCTGAATCTTAGCATATTTCTCCTGAAGAGCGATGTTGCGCTGCTCCATGATCTCAGGCTTCAGCTCGAGCGAGGTAATTACCACGCGCTCACGATTCTTAGGCTTACCAGTAGAAGCCCAGGGACACTGCTTGATGACCTCTTCGTCAGTACGACGAGGCTTGTAGGGAGGCAGTACCACCTTCTCCATCATCTGACCAATCACACCATCACTCAGAATCATAGCGGGGTTGCGATACTTGAAGGCCAGTTCGAAGGCGAGGTCAACAAAGTCGGCCATCTCCTGCACAGACGACGGAGCCAGCACGATGACCTTATAGTCACCATTACCACCACCACGGGTAGCCTGGAAATAGTCACCCTGAGAGGGCTGAATCGTTCCCAGGCCAGGACCGCCACGCTGAACATTGACAAACACGCCCGGCACCTCAGCACCAGCCATGTAAGTAATACCTTCCTGCATCAGCGCAACGCCAGGAGACGAAGAAGAAGTCATGGCACGCTTACCGGCACCGGCAGCACCATAGACCATATAAATAGATGCCAGCTCACTCTCGGCCTGTACCACCTGCATACCGGTAGTCTCCCAAGGCTTCAATTCAGCCAGCGTCTCAATCACTTCACTCTGCGGAGTAATAGGATAGCCGAAATAGCCGTCGCATCCGCAACGAATAGCAGCGTGGGCAATCGCCTCATTGCCTTTCATCAATACAACTTCTTTCTCTTCTGCCATAACTTACTCCTCCATTTTTTTACGATACACGGTGATACAACCATCTGGGCAGACAATGCCGCACGAAGCACAGCCCACACAGGCCTCCTCGTTTGTAGCCTCCACATACGGATAGCCGTGCAGATTCACTTTGTTGGCCAGTGCGATGACCTTCTGAGGGCATGCAATGATGCACAATTGACATCCCTTGCAACGCTCAGTATCCACCACAATGGCACCTTTCATTTTAGCCATAATTTATTGAGTTTAATGCATTAACTTTCGAATTGAGCTGCAAAGGTAATAATAAAAAAGCAAAAAGCAAAAGAAAAACGCGATTTCTTTTGCCATTTGCCCAAATACCCAAGATAGATTAATCTATTTGTGTACTTTTTACGCTTATTTGCTTACTTTTTAACGAACTCCACACGGCGGTTTTTGGCGCGACCAGCCTCTGTGCCATTATCAGCAACAGGCTCGTGAGAGCCCTTACCGACAGCTCGGAGGTTGAAACCATCGACGCCTAAGCCTTCAAGAGCTTTTACCACTGCCTCAGCACGCTGTTGCGACAAGGGGTCGTTGATGGCGTCTGAGCCTTGATTGTCAGTATGGCCCTGCACCTCGAAGCGCACGCTAGGATTCTTCTTCATATAGTCAGCCACCTTCTGAATCTCAGCCATCGACTCGGGCTTCAAAGCAGCCTTGCCCGTCTCAAACAGAATGTTGTTGGTCACAAACTTACCCGTCTCGGCAATGGCCTTCTCAACGGCAGTCATACTCTGCTCGTTGCGGTCGTAAAGCGCAACGGCACCCTTAGCAATAACGACATTGCGGATAAACGTGAGATTATGATAGTCATATGGTACTTGGAAACACAACCATGTGGGCTGGTTAACACGTGGAAGGTTCACCACACGCTTGTCGTTGAAATAAACCTTCAGGGCTCGTTTGTTAAACGAAAGGGCCACATGGTTCCACCCTTTCTTGAACGAATACGCAAAACTACCTTCCTTGTTTCCATTGAAGCGATAACCATGTTCTGAGGCAGAACAGACTCCATGTCTCAAGACAAATGCCGTCAGATCACCCTCGTCATATCCTTCACCAGGGTATTCAGAACGGTCTTTAGTAACGGCAAGAATCAGCCTCAGGTCGTTCAAACCAATATAGTCGTCATTGCCTGGGACCTTACTTGTTGGCCAGTAGTAGAAATCATATTCAATGGTAAACTCCTCTGGCAGATAAGCCCCCTTTTCCTTGATGAACGGCTGCACTTGGGCATCGTCAGTCAGATTGATAGCCTTCACACCACCCAACGCCTTGGTCTCTACGGTACCATGGAACAAATCCCATTTAGAGGGGAATTCACCCACCTGTTCAGCAGTCACGTCGTCTTGGAACAAGATTACAGAGCCACGCTTGAAGTCAGAGGACGTAGCAGTAGTGGGGTCGGCCTCGCCAGCATCATCAATCTTTGTATTACCGGAATCGTCGGACTTCTTGCCATTAAGCACGTCGTCCATTGCATCATTCGTCTCTTTTTCAACCTTGCGATCTACGGCACTCTCAGCAGCTTGCACAGCCTTGTCTTTCAGTTTCTTAAAGAATCCCTGAGCGTCGGCAGTGACTGTAAGAGCCACCATTGCGACGAGCATCAATAATAGTTTTTTCATACGTTATAAATATTTTAGTTAGGTTCATTCTACATTATCGGGGGACAAAGTTAAGGAAAAAATGTGAAAGTTCCAAATTTTCAGGCTACATTATCGTTTTCAACAGTTAGAAACTGTACATTTCAACACCAAACGCTGACATCGGACAGAGGATTCGACAAATCAGCGTCATTATGAATAATTCCGACAAAAGTTACTCCGAGATTCGCACGAAAATCACCAAGTCTCAACTTGGGCTCAAATACGCGAAATATGGCGTATTTTTGTAACACTTTGATAATGAAGAACTTACATTTTTGACGTATTTTTCGGGCGTTTAGAAGATAGCGAAAAAGAGGCTTTTTCAGTACTTTCGGAGTAATTTTCGATACTTTCGGAGTATTTTTCCTCCGCTTCGGAGTAATTCTCCTCCCGGCTGTCAAACAGTTTACCGGTAGCTGAATGACCGACAGCTACCGGTAAGCGACCGGACATCCCGGCGAAGAGTGGCAACGTGCATGGCGAAGAGTAGCAGAAAGTTCGCAGAACGCGTCTTTCTTTCTCTAGAATGCACTAAAATCCGGGAGCGTTTTTAGGCAAGTTTTCTTTACAAAACGCAGAGAACTTCTACTTTTGTGCTTCGGTCATATCGCCCTCAATATATAGACGTGTCATTTCGACGGCGCCATTGGTGCGGACGGTGATAGACTTCTTGAAGTGGCCAGGGAACTTGCC
>JBGUIA010000065.1:0-62324 GCA_045112595.1 Prevotella sp.
CTGATGGTGCCAGGTTCCTCGTCCCACGAAGTGCCCCATTCGTCCACGAGCAGGCCGACCTCGCCCTTCGGATCTTTCTCGTCCATGATGGCCTTGTGCTTCTTGATGACCTCCTCAATCTCCAGACATTTTCCCAAAGCCCAGTAATACTGGTCGTTGTCGAACTTCGTAGCCGAGCCCTTCGGACCGTCCCAGCCCGAGCAAGTATAATAATGTAGGGAGACGCCCTGCATGCGATTGCCGATTTTGTCCATCAGCACCTCCGTCCACTTGTAGTCGTAATCTGAAGCACCACTGCCGATGCGGTAGAGCTTGTTGCCGGTATAGTCGCGCAGGTAGGTGTTGAACTTACGGAACTCGTCGGAGTAGTATTCCGGCGTCATGTTGCCACCGCAACCCCACGCCTCGTTGCCAATGCCGAAGTACTTTACGTGCCAGGCTTTTTCACGGCCATTCTGACGACGCAGGCGGGCCATCGGCGTATCGCCGTCAGAGGTCATATATTCCACCCATTGCGCCATCTCCTTCACTGTGCCTGAGCCAACGTTGCCGCTGATGTAGGGTTCGCAGCCGAGCATTTCGCAGAGGTTCAGAAACTCATGGGTGCCAAACGAGTTATCTTCGATGGTGCCACCCCAGTTGTTGTTGCGCAACGAGGGACGCTGGTTCTTCGGACCGATGCCGTCCATCCAGTGATAGTCGTCGGCAAAACAGCCGCCCGGCCAGCGCAGCACGGGAACCTTCAGCGCTTTCAGGGCTTCGAACACGTCCTTGCGGTAGCCGTTAATGTTGGGAATCTGAGAGCCTTCGCCCACCCAGAGGCCACCGTAGATGCAGGTGCCGAGGTGTTCGGAGAACTGTCCGTAGATTTCGCGGTTGATTTTTGCTCCTGCCTTGTCAGCGTGGAGCGTTGCCTTCACGTTGTCAGCCGCCATTGCCGTTGCAGCGCAGACCAATGCGATAAACGCAGATAAAACTTTCTTTCTCATAATTGTATTATAGTTCTTGTGATTAATTATATGGTTTGCAAAGATACGGAATTTTTTTTAAAATACGTCATCGGACACGTTTTTTTTGTGTTCATGCTTGGTGGTTTGGAGAAAAATAACTAATTTTGCCCGGTGAGACAATGACGAAATAACAGATAAAAGTTTAAAACTATGATGAAGAAAATGATGAATTGGGTGTTCGTTGCCACCCTCGTTTGCAGCGCAAGTGTATTGACTTCGTGTAAGCAGAAGCAAGTTCAGCAAGCTCCAGAGAACAATGCTGAGGTGCAAGTGGCTGATTCTGCCAAAAAGGTAGTGAGTACCGAACTGATTCGTACTGACAAGAGTTGGGACGGCGTAGAACTGCCCGACTATCTGCAGGGACGACCCGAACTGGTGGCAGTGAAGTATGTGTTCCCCGCCGGACAGAAACTGGGCTGGCACCACCATCCCGTGATGAACTATGGCGTGCTGGTACAGGGCGAACTGACCATCATCGGACAGGACGGCAAGGAGAAGGTCGTTCATGAGGGTGAGGCTGTTGTAGAGATGGTCGGCACCATCCACCACGGCGAGAACCGCGGCACGAAGGACGTCATCCTCTACATGTTCTACCTCTCGCAGAAGGACATGCCGCTGGCCGTGCAACATCCCGATATTCCTTTAGAGTAGACGCTGCAATCAGTCTGTTCCTTCTTCCAGGAACCGCAGCTCTGCCTCCAGCATCTCCAGTTTCGGCATCGGACAGCCTGCCTCGCGGGCAATCTCCAGGGGGCGGGTGTAGAGATAGTATATCTCCATGCGACGGTGGAAGTCGTAGTCCAGTCGCATGGACGGCGAATAGGGCGTCATGTTATCCGTCATATCTATCATCTTGTCGACAAACGCCTCATCAAGGTTCTTCACACCCAGATGCTGGGCAGCACTCACCACCTCCATCATCTGCTCACGAATCAGTTGACGGGTCGACTTGTTCTTCAGCAGCATGTCTGTCTGCGTGTGCAGGGCTACCGTCATACCGTTGAACGGCATGTTCCAGACAGCCTTCTTCCATCGTGCCTCATGATATTCTACCAGTCCCGTCTCGATGCCGGCCTGACGGAATTCATCCACCACAGCCTGCATCAGCGCTTCGTCCTTGCAGGAATAGTTTGCTAGGTTGATGCTGCCATAACACTGGTGGTTGACAACGCCTGGCTCTGTTTTGGCAGAACAGATAAAGGCCAGTCCGGCAGCCAGTTGCGCGCTAGGGAACATCTTCTGCACATCCTCCTCCACACCAATGCCGTTCTGAATGAGCACCACAAGCGTTTTGTCATGGAGCAATGGGGGCAGCAATGTCTGCAGTTTGCCGTTGTTCACAGACTTCAGACACACCAGCACCACGTCGCACTTCGGCATGTCCTCCGTATACTGATAGGCATTGACATCATTCAGATGAAACGATCCGTCGCAGGAGTCTACCTGCAGACCATGCTGTTTCACATATTCATAGTCGCTGTGGAACAGGAAATGAAGTTCCTGTCCTGCATGAGCCAATTTTGCTCCGTAATATCCTCCAATGGCACCAGTGCCGATAATTCCGTATTTCATATTAATTGCTTTTAGCTGTATTATTCCATTTAGTTATTTTATCTTTAGACGTTCACGTAATGACATTTGGGCATAGCGGCGCCACTCGGTGGTGCCGTTTTGTTTGTCGTCGAGGTAGTGGAGGTCGTGCATGTGGGCATAGGCCTCCATTTCGAAGGGGTTGAGACGATAACCTGCATTCTTCAGACGACGCCAATAGCGACATGCGAGGAGCCAGTACCAACCATAGAGAATGTAGAAACAGAGCCAGGAATCGTGGGTGGAGCGTGCCTGATAGAGGTGAATCATCTCGTGATTCTTGATAATGCTACTGTCGGTACTCTTTGACGTGTGGGCCGCATTGATGCGTGCTGCCTCTTCCTTGCTGTGGGTGATGATACGACCAAAGAAAGTCATACCGTCGTAACCCTTGCGGATGAGCCAGGGACGCGCTATGGCACGCATGTCAGAGAGTTTACTCGGTCGTCGGAACAGTGGCATATTGTGCTATGAAATCGTCTTCGGAGATGATGGGAATGCCCAGTTGCTGAGCCTTCTTGTTTTTGCCCGAGGTAGAGGTGACGTCATTATTAATAAGGTAGGACGTAGAACCGCTGACTGCTGAGGCGACTTTGCCGCCCTGTGACTCGATATAGGCCTTGAGTTCGTTGCGGTTCTTGTAGTGGTGGACGTCGCCAGTAATGACGAAGGTGAGGCAGGCACATTTGTCACCTGACGCCGACACGTCGGGAGTGGTGACGGTAAGCTTCGTGAGGAGGCGACGATAACGGGCGAGGTTGCGATCGTTACGGAACCACAGGACGAACTGAGCAGACTTCTCAGGACCAATGCCGTCGATATGGGCAAAGACGTCCTGCGGCTCGGTCTGAGTGGCGAAGAGGTCGTCGCCCAGTTTGATGGCTTCATTGACGAGGTCGTCGAGGGGATAGGCAGAGAGCAGTCGTTTGCAGACATCAAGGCCGCAAAGCGGGATGTTAAGGGCATAAAGCAGTCGGTGGGCCTCGACCTCACGACTCTTATCGATACTGCGCATAATGTTGGAGGCCGACTTCTCGCCAAAGCCATCCATACGCGAGAGTTCGAGGATATGGCTACGCAGTTCGTAGATGTCGGCATATTCGGCAATCCATCCGAGATTGATGAACTTCGAGAGTGTCTGTTCGGAGATTCCGTCGATGTTCATACCTTCTTTGGAAACAAAACGCGCCAGTTTCCTGAGTTGCTTGGCGGCACAGTCGGGATTGGTGCAATGGAGTGTCTTGATGCCGCTGGCCTCGCTGACGACAATTTGCGTGGACGCGTGGCAGACAGGGCATTCGTTTGGCACGCTGAATGTGCCGATGCTCTGGGTGACCTTGATGACCTTGGGGATAATCTTGTTGGCCTTGATGACGCTGAGCTGGGTGCCAGGACCACCGATGCCCAGACGCTCGCACTCGCTGATGTTGCATAGCGAGGCACGTTTGACGGTAGTACCCTCGAGTTCGACGGGTTGGAAGATGGCCACAGGGGAAATGGTAGATGCCGCACATGACCATTCCACCTCTTTTAATATCGTGTCAGCCGACTCGTCCTGCCACTTGAAAGCCAATCCGGCTCGGGTGGCGTGGTGACCTGTGACGGACCCCGTCTGGGCATAATCTGTATCGTCGTAGCACACCACGAGGCCATCGACGGGGAAGGGGTTCTGGCGGGAGGTGACTTTTTGTGTGAAGCGAGCCAAAGTCGTTTCCACCGAACTTTCGTCGGGATGTTCGACCAGTTCGCGCTCGACTGTTTTGAAACCTTGGGCATCAAGCCAAGCCATCCGTGCTCCCCAACTAACGATGTTCTCTTCAGTATATACCAGAGTAAATGGTATCCACTGAATGTGACGCTGGCGCACTTCGTCGGGGTCTTTCAGCGTCAGCGAGCCAGAGGCGAGGTTGCGCGGATTAGCATAGTCCTCGCCACTCTCCATAAGGAAGCGTTCGAAGTCGTCGTAACTAATGACTGCCTCGCCACGAATGACGGTATGTCCCTGATAGTCAATAGTCTGCGGTATGCCGTTGATAGAACGCGCAAGATGAGTGATGTTGGTGCCGATATGGCCGTTGCCACGTGTGACGACCTTCGTCAGTTTGCCATTATCGTAGGTCAAGACGAGCGTCAGACCATCCAGTTTCCACGATATCCATATGGGTCGTTCCTCAGCCCATTTCACGAGGTCGCCAACCTGTTTGGTCTTTGCCAGCGAGAGGGCCGCAAACTCGTGTTCCTCCTTCTGCCCCGTAATAGTATCCTCGGAAACCTTCTGTGTGGGCGAGTCGGGCAGGGTAGTGCCAGTCTCGTTTTCCAGTGCTTTCAGTTCGTCGAAACGCTGGTCCCACTCATAGTCAGTCATCTGTTCAGTCCGTCCGTTGTAGTAGGCGTCCGAAGCTTCGTTTAGCTCGCGAACGAGCTGTTCCATGCGTAATATCTTGTCGTTTGGCATAGTTTTTATCCAATTTTGTGCAAAGGTACAAAAAAAATTCGTACCTTTGCAGTTCAAACGGAAAAAAATAATGATTTCAGTAGAAGGATTACGTGTCGAGTTTGGTGTGAAGCCGTTGTTCGCGAATGCCAGTTTTGTGGTCAACGACCGAGACCGTATTGCCCTTGTGGGTAAGAACGGAGCGGGCAAATCGACATTGCTAAAGATACTTTGTGGCAAGCAGACACCCACGTCGGGTGTAGTGAGCGTGCCAAACGATACGACCATCGGTTATCTGCCCCAGGTGATGAACCTGCAGGACTCGACGACAGTTCGACAGGAGGCCCAGAAGGCCTTTGCCGACATTCAGCAGATGGCCGAACGTATAGAGCGGATGAACCAGCAACTGGCTGAACGCACGGATTACGAGAGTGAGAGCTATCTGGCGCTGATAGAGAAATATACGTCTGAGCACGACCGCTACCAGATGCTGGGTGCGGACGGTTATGAAGCCGAGATTGAGCGCACACTGATGGGTTTGGGTTTTGAACGTAGCGATTTCGAACGCCCCACGTCGGAGTTCTCCGGCGGTTGGCGAATGCGTATTGAGTTGGCTAAAATTCTGTTACGCAAACCCGATGTGCTGTTGTTAGACGAGCCCACCAACCATCTGGATATTGAGTCAATCCAATGGTTGGAGCAGTTCTTGGCCATGAGTGCCAATGCTGTTGTGCTGGTAAGTCACGACCGCGCATTTATTAATAATGTGACGAATAGGACGCTGGAGATATCGTGCGGACAGATTATCGACTATAAGGTGAAGTACGACGAATATGTCGTGTTGCGCAAGGAACGTCGTGAACAGCAGCTCAGAGCCTACGAAAACCAGCAGAAGGAGATAGCCGATATGAAGCAATTCATCGACCGTTTCCGCTATCAGGCTACAAAGGCTGTGCAGGTGCAACAGAAGGTGAAGCAGCTGGAGAAGATTGTGCCTATTGAAATTGACGAAGTGGACAATTCTGCTATGCACCTGAAGTTTCCGCCCTGTTTGCGAAGTGGCGACTATCCTGTCATTTGCGAGGACGTCAGGAAGGCATATAACCACGTGGTGTTCGACCATGTGAACCTGACCATCAAACGAGGCGAGAAGGTGGCTTTTGTTGGTAAGAACGGCGAGGGTAAGTCGACGCTGGTGAAATGTATCATGGGCGAGATACCGTTCGACGGAAATCTGAAGGTTGGTCACAACGTGCAGATAGGCTATTTTGCCCAGAATCAGGCACAGCTGTTGGACGAAAGTCTGACGGTATTTCAGACGATAGACTATGTGGCTAAAGGCGATATGCGCTTGAGGATCAACGATATCCTCGGTGCTTTTATGTTTGGTGGCGAGGAGTCGGACAAACGTGTAAAAGTGCTGAGTGGTGGCGAACGTAGCCGTCTGGCGATGATTCGTCTGTTGCTGGAACCTGTCAACCTGTTGATTCTCGACGAGCCTACCAACCACTTGGATATGGCGTCGAAAGATGTGCTGAAGGAAGCCGTCAAAGCCTTCGACGGAACAGCCATCGTCGTGTCGCACGACCGTGAATTCCTTGATGGACTGGTGACGAAGGTTTACGAGTTCGGAGGAGGTAAGGTTCGCGAGCACTTGGGAGGTATCTACGACTTCCTCAGGACTAAACAAATTTCAGAGCTCCATGAGCTCGAAAATTCCCAAGCTGGGAACAAAACATTCCCAGGCAGGGAACAAAACATTCCCAGCGTGGGAACAAACGCTCAGCCGGTAGTAAAAAACCAGTCGTATGCCGAGCACAAGGAACAGCAGAAGCAGTTGCGCAAGGCTGAGAAGGCTGTCGAGCAGTCGGAGCGCAGGATTAGTGATATGGAGCAGCGCCTGAAGGAACTCGACGATTTGCTGATGAAACCCGAGAATGCATCGAACATGGAGTTCGTGACGGAATATACGACGACGAAGAAAGCCCTCGACGAAGAGGTGGAACGCTGGGAAAAACTCTCAGAAGAATTGGAACAATTAACGAATTAAAACATATAGAACAATGAAGAAATTATTGATTATCATGGCATTAGCGACAATGACCATTACGGGGTCAGCACAGCAATTGCGCTCAGGTATTAATATGGCAGATTTGGATACGAGCGTGCGTCCTGCTGACGATTTCTATGAGTATGCCTGTGGAGGATGGATGAAAGCCAACCCACTGCCTGCCGCCTATTCACGTTACGGCAGTTTCGACCGTCTGGCCGAAGACAACAACAAGCGTATCAACGGTATTTTGAAGGAACTGTTGGAAAACAGCTACGAGAATGGTACTGTCGAGCAGAAACTGAGCGACCTGTATAAGTTGGCAATGGATTCTGCCCGTCGCGAACAAGATGGCCTTTCGCCTGTGATGCCTCTTATCAAGCGTCTGGAGGCGGCTAAGACCAAAGACCAGTTGTTTGCTATCCAACTGGAACTGGCCCCCTATGGTTCAGAGGAATTCTTCAATTCATATATTGCTGCTGACGAGAAGAATGCTACGGAGAATATCGTCAATATTTTCCAAGGTGGTCTGACGTTGGGACAGAAGGACTATTATCTGGAGACTGACGAGGCTACCACGAAGATTCGTGAGGCTTACAAGAAGCACATCGTCCGAATGTTCCAGCTCTTTGGCTTCAAGAAAGGTGCTGCCGAGCAGAAGATGAAGAACATCATGAAGGTTGAGACGGCATTGGCCAAGGCTTCGAAGTCGCGTACGGAACTGCGTGATCCACAGGCTAACTACAACAAGATGACGTTGCAGGAGTTTGAGAGCCGTTATCCTCATTTCCAGCTGGAGAAGCAGGGTTTGGCAATGGGTATGAAAAGCGAGCACATGCAGCAATTAGTAGTCGGACAGCCTGAATTCATGGCTGCTGCCGACAAGTTGTTTGCCACGATGAAGCCCGCTGAATATCGTGACGTGATGGAGTGGGGGATTATCGATGGTTCGACAGGTCTGCTGAACGACGAAGTCCGTGCGGCTAATTTCGATTTTTACGGCAAGGTGATGTCTGGTCGTAAAGAGGACCACCCGTTGTGGCGTCGCGCCACCAATCAGGTGCAGGGCGTGATGGGTGAAGCACTGGGTCGTATCTATGTGCAGAAGTATTTCCCTGCTTCGTCGAAGGAACGTATGAAGACGCTGGTGGAGAACCTGCGCATTGCACTTGGTGAGCGTATTGCTGCTCAAGACTGGATGGACGATTCGACGAAAGTGAATGCCCTGCTGAAGCTGAACACCTTCTATGTGAAGATTGGTTATCCTGATTGTTGGACTGATCTTTCTGACTTGAAGATTGATGCGAAAAAATCTTACTATGAGAATATGAAGGAATGTAGTCGTTTCTGGGTTGCCTGGCAGATAGAACATAAGGCAGGGAAGCCTGTTGATAGAGACGAATGGCATATGACTCCGCAGACGGTGAACGCATACTATAACCCTACCACGAACGAAATCTGCTTCCCAGCTGGTATTCTGCAAGTTCCGTTCTTTGATCCCACTGCTGATGATGCCTTCAACTATGGTGCTATCGGTGTGGTAATCGGTCATGAGATGACTCACGGATTCGATGATCAGGGACGCCAGTATGATAAGGATGGAAATATGCACGACTGGTGGACTGAAGCTGATGGAAAGAACTTTACAGAACGTACGGATAAATATGCCGACTTCTTCTCGAAAATCAAGGTGCTGCCCGACCTGAATGCCAACGGTCGTTTGACGTTGGGCGAGAACCTTGCCGATCATGGTGGTCTGCAGGTTGCGTGGTTTGCTTACAAGAATGCTACTAAGCGAAATCCGTTGCCTGTCATTGACGGACTGACGGCTGACCAGCGCTTCTTCTTGGCGTATGCTGGTGTATGGGCAGGTAATGTGACAGAGGCTGAAATCCGTAATCGCACCAAGAGTGACCCCCACTCACTGGGTCGCTGGAGGGTCAATGGTGCCCTGCCTCATATCGATATGTGGTACGACGCGTTCGGTGTGCAAGAAGGTGATAAAATGTTCATTCCAAAGGCCGAACGACTGCCTTTGTGGTAAGAATAATAGTCAAAAAGCTATAAAATTCCGACGTAAATGTAAATTTACGCCGGTTTTTTGTTGCATTTAAAAATTTTTTAGTAACTTTGCAAACATTATTACTACCATGTGTATGATGAACGACAATAATATAGAGAAGACGCAACGAACAGTTCGCCCTCAAACACTACAAAGGGAACAGGAACTTCCACAGGAAGACCAACCCATGCAAATGCAACAACAGCAGCAACAAGCTGCAGGTAAAGCGTGCCCCTATTGCGGAGCTATCAATGACCCCGAGGCCATGTTCTGTGCCCAGTGTGGCCAGCCGATAAACAAGATGGCTTGTCCGCATTGCGGTGCCGAAATGGATCCTGACGCAGACTTCTGCGAAGTGTGCCACCATTACATCCGTAAGGACATTTGTTCCTACTGCGGAGCTCGTCTGTCAGGCAATGAAGCCTATTGTCCTGAATGCGGCAGTCCGCAAGGAGGTATCGTTTGTCCGACGTGTCATTCGCTGAACGATTTCGCATTTTGCAAGAAGTGTGGAACGGCACTGACGGAAGAAGCCCGTATGTTGGTGAGGGAGTTACAACACAATCCTGATTATCAGGAACTCGTGGAGATTGTGCAGGACTTTTCGAAGTTGGAGAACGCTCTGCCCTATAATTCCGAACGTGACATTCTGCGTGAGCAGACCAACAATAAGTTGCGTGAACGTGTGCTGACGCTGTTGGCTAAAGACGAAGGTGTGGAGAACCCCGTCATTCCAAAGCCTGAGACCAAACGTATGACCAAAGAAGAGTTGGAAGAGCAGAAAGCCGTGAAAATCAAGATGTTGTCGGCTATTCTCGACAAACTTGCAGTTCCTGCTGGTCCCTCGCCAGCAAAAGCCCGCAACTACGCGATGGCCAGTAAGCCCGTCGGAGTGCGACTGGCATGGGTGTGCAACTACAAACATGCTATGCATAGCAGCCCCTGTGGTTGTGCGAAACCCCAGATGGGTGGCAAATGGGTTGTTTTAGGTAAGAATTCTAACGCTGAAATAAAAGACGACAAATAATATATGGACGACAAGACCTTTAGAGGTGCAGAGCCTGTTGCGGATGGCACTACGATGAAGACAATGCGCGTCAGTGGGAGTCAGCCTGCTGCCGGTGGCAATGGAGAAATGACCATCCGTCCTGGAGAGAATACACAAGGCCAGACGGGAGGCGAAGTAGAGTTCCTTCTGAAAGGCAGGATGTATCGGAGCATTAAGTGCCTGAGCGACAATTCCGGCGAGGCTCAAGTTTTTCTGGTAGAAGGTGAAGAGGGCCAACGCGTGTTGAAAGTGTACTATCCCAACTTTACCATTAAGAAGACGCTGATGCGCATCATCCAGAACATCGGTATGGAGATGATAGTCCGGATATACGACTATGGCAAGACGTATGTTGACGGCAAGAATCGCGACTACGAGTTGATGGAGTATCTTCGTGGAGGCTCGCTGAATTCATACGATTTGGACGGTGATTTCAATCAGTTCCGTCGCATAGCTCTGCAAGCTGCTGCCGCATTGGCATACTGCCACAATTATAACATCATTCATAAGGATATCAAGCCTGGCAACTATTTCTTCCGTGAGGCTGATCACAAGGAAATCGTGCTGGGAGACTTTGGAATCTCCAGTGTGTTGGAAGGCGACGAGAAGGTGCACCGTACGACACAGGCTCGTACACCGGTGTATGCTGCCCCAGAAATGTACAATGATGTCATTGACGGTGAGGTAGAAATTACCCCTGCTGCCGACTTCTATTCGTTGGGTATCACGCTGATGACGCTCTGGCTGGGTGAAAATCCGCTGAGTCAGAACGAGCGTGTGATGATGCGTAAGAAGAACGAAGGACGTCTGCCGCGAATCAACGAACTGCCTGATCGTGTGAAGATGATTGTTCAGGGACTCACATCGGTCAATCCGCAGACACGTTGGGGATATGATGAAGTGGAGCGTTGGTTCTTGGGCGAGGATGTGAAGATTGATATGTCTTCACCCATTCTGAAATATCGTAGTTTCATCGTAGATCCGGAGAAGAACCTCGTAGCGGACAATGTTCACGAATTGATTCCCCTGTTGCTTGATAACGAGCGACTGGCTATCAATTATTTGTATAATGGTCGTATCGCAGGTTGGCTGGAACAGTGCGGAAACGTGAAACTCAGTTCAGCTGTCAAGGATATCGTAGTGAACCGCTATCCTGTCAATCAGCATGCAGGATTGATGGCTGCTGTTTACGTGATGGAACCATCCTATCCGTACAAGGATTTGCGAGGCAATCTCTGTGACGATGTGCATAGTGCAGCCATCTCGGTATTGAGCTATCAGGATGAATATAAAATAGCTTTGGCTAATCCGAATGATACGCTTTACCTTTATCTGGAGTCGCATTCAAAGGCCGATGTCAATCGCTTGCGCAGCTATTTCGCAGAAGACAGTAAACTGGACGCACGCATAGCTATCTTGAGATTTGCTTACGAAATAGATCCAGACATTCCTTTCCTTGTCAATCGTCCGTCTTCCAATCTGGCAGATATTGTTCATACTTTTGGCCATGAGGATTGTTCCGATGACGAGTGGACCAGTTTGAGCGATGGTCGTTTGCTTTCGTGGATGTATTGTCATGAAGACCATATGGCCTGTGAGGCTCTGCGTATCATGACGGCAGGAAAGACGCCGAGTCGTTCGCTGGGTTACAAGGTACTGTACAATATTGACAAAGAAGCCGCTTACGATTTACGTGATGCCGATTCGCCCTATAAAGTTGGTGAGGTTATACGTGAACAACTTAAAGAATGGCAGGATCTGTCGGACGAAGAGTATGCTAAGAAAGCAGTTGATTTTACCGATCCCGATGGACGTTTCATCTATTTCGCCCAGTTGCATGGCTGGTTTGAGCAAATCAGTCAGGCTCGTGCCTGCTTTGATATGAAGAGTGAAGAAAACCGAACCCGTCTGGGAGCTTATGATGTTCGTACAGCAGTATATCGTTTCTGCCGAATCCTCGGTGTGACACCTACTTATCTCTTGGAGGACGGAACAGAACTCACTTCGGCTCTTACGATGGACAAACTGATGTATCGTCCACAATTGCTTTCTGCCATGAAGCGGGGCTCTTTGAGCCAGTGGATGGCAGCATTCTATCATGAAGACCCGTTCCAGGATTTCAGCGAGACTTATAGCTACGAGCGTAAGTTGGAAGAATGGATCTATGCCTTGGGTGAGATTGACCAGAATCAGTATTATTTCAAACGCTACGGCAACGCCAAAGAAGAAACAGCCCAGAAGTATCAGGAAGTTCGTCAGGGCTTTAGCAAGGCAAAGTCGAAGGAAAGACGCTGGCGTTACATATTCTATGGATTGTGTGCTGCATGGGTGTTACTGTTGCTTATCTGTGGCATTACTGAGTCTGGACGTCAGTATATTTTCCAACATTCGATGATGACTATCGGTCTGCCAGTGGGTGGTATGACGGCTATCATCGTTGGTCTGCGAGCATACTTCCGAGGCTATGGCTTTGTGATGTCGTGTCTGTGGGGATTGTTAGGTATGATTTCGTCGTATATTCCGATTCTCATCCTCAGGACAGTTGATGCTTCGGCACCATCTTTGTTCATTCCTGCGATTATTATTATTACCTTATTATATATGGCAGTCTGTCACCTCACGGATTACCGTAGCGACTCAAAGGGTGACAACCAGTTGATTAACGAGGTGATGGAGGACGACATTAAGTCGACACTCATCGAGCCGTTGTTCTATACGTTCAAGCAGAAGACGTTTAAGTTCAAGGGTTCGAAATTCGGTTTGCTCGATGACGTCACCAATCAGGTGCGTTCTCTCAGCGGTGAATCAGTGCTACACTATATTCTGTGGAGTATCATGGTTGCCATATTGCTGATGGAAATGATAGTATTCAGTCCTAAACTCATGAATCGTTCTAATCCCGATGCAGAAAACATACGTGTGAATCCTGCTGAGGTTGTCGAAAAGATACAAGAAGATGTGGAACAGAAAGACGCTGAGCCGGAAGAGGCAGAAACAGATGCTGCTGGCGAAGAGGACGTTAAAAAGGGTGTAGAATAAAGATATTAAGAAATATGATCTGTGAGCATTGTCATAAAGAGAACCGCTCAATAGCCAAGTTCTGTCGTTGGTGTGGTAAACCGCTCGTTTCGCAAAACGTGCTTGACCGCATGGTAGGACTTGATGACGTGAAACAACAGTTGAAGACGGTTGTTGATACCTATACTTATCTGCATTCGCGTAAGGATATCATGAATGTTCGTTTAAGCGTCAATGCGATTATTATAGGTGAGACCGGAACGGGTAAGACAGCATTGGCCGAAGTGATTCGCGACTACTTCTACCAGCATAAGATTATCGAGAAACCTAAGTTGACGATGGTTGATGCGGTAGACTATCAGCGTTTTGTCGACAAGTGGGACGATAATGTGAAGAAAGCCAAGGACGGCATTCTGTTCTTCGACAATGTGCAGAAGTTGTTGCCAGACCGCTATTCCAATCAGGTGAACCCGCTTGACAAACTATTTGTCGAAATGGACAAATGGGACGAGAATCCCATTGTCATGATTGCTGGTTTACCCAAGGGTCTTGACGATTTCCTGACGGCAAACCCTGCTGCTCAGAACCGTTTCAAGTACACATTCCGTCTGCCGACTCCGGGTTATCAGGAATTATGCGACATCTGTAAAATGGAACTGCGTACCAAATACGGTATTGCTGCCTATACGCCGGAAGCCGACCATAAACTGACGCGTTTCTTCCAGTATCAGGTGAAGATCAAGGACGAGACTTTCGGATATGCCCATGTTGCAGTCAAGACTGCTGAGGACATCTTTACCTCGTTTATCAGTCGTGGCGCTGAGGCCGTCATGGTTGAAGAACAGGACATTCGCGGCTATGTTCCCGAGGAGCGTTCGTTGGAGGATATCCTCAGCGACCTCGACCGTTATATCGGTATGGACGAGGTGAAGAAAGCCGTTCGCGAGATTGCCTTTACTGTTCACAACAGTGTACAGCGTGCTCAGCGAGGACTGGGCGAGCAGGAGAAGTCAGGCATTCATATTGTGCTGACAGGTAATCCTGGTACCGGTAAGACAACCATTGCCCGTAAGTTGGGTGAGATACTGGAATCCATCGGATATCTGGATAGTGGCCACGTTGTCGAGGTAGATCGCTCGAAGATGGTCAGCCCCTATCAAGGTGAGACACCGAAGGTGGTTGACCGTTTGTGCGACAAGGCGATGGGTGGAATCCTCTTCGTGGATGAGGCCTATACGCTGGCACCTTTGAGTCAGAGTGGCGATAAAGACCAGCAAGGCACGCAGGCCTTGGAGCAGTTGATGAAGCGTATGGAAGACGACCGCGGTAAGTTTGTGGTCATTGCTGCCGGCTATCGTCAGGAGATGGACAATCTGTTCCGTATCAATCCTGGCGTGCGTAGTCGTTTCAGCTATTTCCTCAATATCGATGACTACACGCCTGATCAGTTGTTCCAGATAATGAGTGTCTTTGCCAAGGAGAAGAAATACGTGTTTACGGATGAGGCCAAGGAACTGACGCTTAAGATGATAACCGAGCTATACAACTCGCGCGACAAGGACTTTGCCAATGGCCGTACGATGCGTCAGCTCTTCGACAAGATTGTTGCCAAGCAGGCTGAACGTCTGCAGAAGGTTGACATTTCGACCCTTACCAATGAGCAGATGATGACTATCGACGTGCCCGATATTCCTTACGAGGCTCCGAAGACTGTCGATTACAAGGAGTGTCTGTCGAAACTCAACGGTATGGTTGGTCTTGCTGCCGTCAAGAAGGAAATCTCCAATCTGGCAGCATTCCTCAATCTGCAGATTCGTCGTGGCGAGACCAATACTTTCCAGGGCAAGCACTACGTCTTTACGGGTAATCCCGGTACGGGTAAAACCACCGTTGCTCGTATCATGGCAGATGTGTTCCGTACGTTGGGCATCCTGTCTCGTGGACAGCTGATAGAGGCCGACCGCGCTAAGCTCGTGGCAGGTTATTCGGGTCAGACGGCTATCAAGACCAATCAGCTCATTGACTCGGCGATGGGTGGTGTATTGTTCATCGATGAGGCTTACACGTTGAAGTCGAGCGATCAGGATTCCTTCGGCGCTGAGGCTATCGACACGCTGCTTAAACGTTTGGAGGATGATCGTGGTAAGTTCATCTGTATCGTTGCGGGTTATACCGACCAGATGCACGATTTCATTGACACGAACCCGGGATTGAAGAGCCGCTTTACGCAGACCATTCATTTCGACGACTATACGCCTGATGAACTGACTGAAATCTTCATCAATCTGGCGAAGGGTAAGAACTTCACCATCGACGAAGAGACGCAGGCAGCCATCCACCGTCAGTTCGAACAGCTCTACCTGCGTCGCGACAAGAACTTCGGCAATGCCCGCGAAGCTCGTCGAATGTTTGACCAGGCTGTCGAGAAGCAGAGCCAGCGCCTTGTTGGCATGATGGGCAATCCCGACTTCAAGGACGACGATATGTACCGCATCACCACTGCCGATCTTGAGGTTGCTCAGGCCGAGAAGTCTCGTCCGCTCGACGAGGTTCTCAACGAGCTCGACGAATTCATCGGCATGCGTTCTGTCAAGAACATGATCCGCCGTCTGGCCGTTCAGAGCATGTTCATGAAGCAGCGTGCCGCAATGGGTGCCGGTAAGGTGCAGCAGATGTCAATGAACTTCATCCTGACAGGTAACCCCGGTACAGGTAAGACATCGATTGCACGCAAGATGGGTGAAGTACTCCAGTCTATGGAAATCCTGCCCACAAGCCGTGTCATTGAAGCCAGCCGTGCTACACTTGTCGGTAAATATATGGGTGAGACCCCGAAGATTGTTAATAATATGTGCGACAAAGCGATGGGTGGTATCCTGTTCATTGATGAAGCCTACACGCTGTCGTCGGAGAACGACCAGTATGGTAAAGAGGCCATTGACACCTTGATGAAACGCATGGAAGACGATCGCGGTAAGTTCGTCGTCATTGCTGCAGGTTACAAGGACGAGATGGAGACCTTCCTTGCTGTTAACCCGGGTCTCGCAAGTCGCTTTAGCCATAAGATGCACATTGACGACTATAACGAAGACGAGCTGTTGGCAATCTTCAAGAAGATGGCCTCCAAGGACAACTACAAGCTGTCGCCTGAGGCCGAGTTCAAACTCATGGATCTCATCTGTCGTAAGGTCATTAGCAAGAGCACTTCCTTCGGCAATGCCCGTGAAATGCGAAATATGCTCGATGCCACTATCCAGCAGCTCTCTATGCGTGTCAGTGCGATGAATCAGTCGGAGATAACGCAAGAGACTTATCAATTGATTATGCCAGAAGATATTAAAGAAGAGATATGATTATTTGCCCAAGTTGTAAAGAAGAGATAGAAGAAGAGTCTCACTACTGTGACCAGTGCGGACAGGAACTTGTCTATTGTACCAGTTGCGGACGTGTCGGAATGGGACGTCGTTGCACCTATTGCGGTGGGTTGATGGCTGCTGTCGATGAACTGAACGGCCAGCAACAGGCTGCTGCTCCTAATCAGCAATCTGCCGTTCAATCTACCAATGCTTCGCCGTTGATTACGTCGCGTCGTTCCGAGCCCGTCGGTGCTCAGATGCCTGTGCAGAGTGGCGTTCCAACCCTGACGTTGTATAATCCCAGTCTTGACATCCGTATGGTGGGTGTCAATGGTGCCATCATTGGCCGTCGCCAGGGACCTTACCAGCAGCTGTTCGAGGGTAACATGTATATTTCCGGCGTTCACGCCCAGCTCATCTACAAGCCCGACGCAGGATGGTGCATCATTGACAAGCATTCTTCTAATGGTACGAAGTTGAACCAACGCGATCTTCTGCCCGATGTCCCCATGTCTATCAAGGCAGGCGATATCGTGACGCTGGCCAACATCAATCTTCAGGTGAGTGTCAGCTAAAGCGTGAAAGATAGTTTTTAGGAAAATATTTGATATGAGTATCATCAAACTGACAGCCGCCAGTAGGATTGGCTGTGTGAGAACAAATAATGAGGACATGATTCTCGCCTACGACAAACTTGTTCGCAGCGATGTTTATGCTACGGAGTTTGCATCCGAGAATATGGATCGTTTCGTCATTGCCTTAGCCGACGGGATGGGAGGACACAATGCTGGTGAGGTGGCTAGCTCGGACGTATTGGAAAACCTGCAGTTCTACATCAACGACCTGCCTCGCGGGCTCGCTTCCGGCGAACTGATGGAGACGTTGGACGAATGGTTGCAGTCCGTCAACCAGATCATTGCCTCAAAGGGTCACGTCAATCCCGAGATGGCTGAGATGGGTACGACGCTCGTGGGCGTTGTCTTCTACAATAACAAATACTATTGGATGAATTGCGGCGACAGTCGCCTCTACCGTCTCCGCGACGGCGTGTTGGAACAGATCTCCAACGACCATTCATTGAGCAATATGCGTGGTGAGAAGAAGCACTCGAACATCATTACCAACTGCATCGGTGCAGGCATTCGTCAGCCTTATCTCGACCTCTTTGAGTTTACCGACGATTTCCTGCCGGGCGACACTTATGTGCTTTGTTCCGACGGTCTCAACGATATGATTTCCGACAAGCATATCACCGAATTGTTGCTCAAGGGCGCCAACGCCAATCTGCTTTGTGAGGCAGCCATCGATGCTGGCGGCTACGATAATGTCTCGGTGTGTGTGTTTTCAGTCGAACCATTAAGCTAAGCGTTTATGCCTTTACGATTACCCGATAAATTACCTGCCATAGAATTGCTGAAGCATGAGAACATCTTTGTGATGGACGATTCGCGTGCCCATAATCAGGACATCCGTCCGCTGAAGATTGCCATCCTGAACCTCATGCCGCTGAAGATTACGACAGAGACCGACTTGATACGCCTGCTGTCCAATACACCGCTGCAGCTGGAAATCAGTTTCATGAAACTCCGCAGCCATACACCGAAGAATACGCCCATTGAACACATGATGATGTTCTACCGCGACTTCGAACAGATGCGCAACGAGAAATACGACGGCATGATTATCACTGGTGCGCCCGTCGAGACACTTGACTTCGAGGACGTCACTTATTGGGACGAGATGCAGGACATTTTCCAGTGGGCTCGTACGCACGTGTGGAGCACAATGTACATCTGCTGGGCGGCGCAGGCCGGACTCTATTTCCATTATGGCGTACCGAAGTATCCGCTCGAGAAGAAGATGTTCGGCATCTTCCCACAGCAGATGCTCGAGCCACAACTGCCCATCTTCCGTGGGTTCGACGATTTGTTCATGATGCCTCATAGCCGTCATACCGAACTGCATCGCGACGACATCTTGGCGCGACCCGAACTGACGTTGCTTGCCGAATCGAAGCAGAGCGGAGTCAGCATGGTGATGGCGCGTGGTGGCCGTGAGTTCTTCATCACTGGTCATCTTGAGTATGCTCCCGACACGCTTGACAAGGAATATCGACGCGACAAGGACGTGCGCGACGATGTGGAGTTGCCGTTGAATTATTACCGCAACGACGACCCCTCGCAGAAGCCGCTCGTCACGTGGCGTGCACATGCCAACTTGCTGTATAGCAACTGGATAAACTATTACGTCTATCAAGAGACACCGTACGATATTAATGCGATCACTTGAACTGCTGGCGCCCGCCAAGAATCTGGAGTATGGCTTGGCAGCCATCGATCATGGTGCCGACGCCGTCTATATCGGTGCGTCGCGCTTCGGCGCCCGTGTGGCGGCAGGCAATTCCGTCGACGACATCCGCCAGCTCTGCCTCTATGCCCATCAGTATGCGGCGAAGGTCTATGTCACCGTCAACACCATCATATACGACAATGAGTTGGAAGCAACCCGTCAGTTGCTTGCCGAACTGTCTGATGCCGGTGTCGACGCCATCCTCGTTCAGGATATGGCCGTATTTTCGCTATTCTCTGACCTCTCACCACTTCTCTGCGAAGCAGAGTGTGGCGTTGCGAATCCCTCTCACCTCTCATTACACGCCTCCACGCAGACCGACAACCGCACAGTTGAAAAAGTGCGGTGGTTACGCGACGTGGGCTTTCGCCGTGTGGTTCTTGCCCGCGAACTCTCTGCCGACGAGATTGCTGCCATCCACGAGGCCGTGCCCGATGTCGAGCTCGAAGTCTTCGTTCATGGCGCGTTGTGTGTCAGCTATAGCGGCTTGTGCTACGCCTCCGAACACTGCTTCGGTCGCTCGGCCAACCGTGGTGCCTGCGCGCAGTTCTGCCGCATGAAGTTCGACCTCATCGATGCCGATGGCCGTGAACTGGAACACCAGCGTCACCTGCTCTCGCTGAAGGATATGAACCTGAGCAGCCACTTGCAGGAACTCATCGATGCCGGTGCGACGTCGTTCAAGATTGAAGGCCGCCTGAAGGATGCTGCTTACGTGAAGAATGTCACTGCGGCCTATAGCGAGGCGCTCAACGCCATCATCCGCCAGCATCCCGACCGCTACTGCCGAGCCTCGCGCGGACAGTGCACCTACACCTTCCGTCCTGACCTGCACAAGACCTTCAACCGTGGTTTTACCACTTACTTCCTGCATGGTCGTCAGCCGGACATCTTTTCGCCCGACACGCCCAAGGCATTGGGTGAGTATGTCGGACGCGTCAAGGAACTGCGCCGCGACTCGTTCAATGTCGCAGGCACGGCGACGTTTGCCAACGGCGACGGACTCTGCTTCTTCAATGCCGACAACGAGTTGAAGGGTTTCCGCGTCAATCGCGCCGAAGGCAACCGCCTCTTTCCGCAGCAGATGCCGACGAATCTCCGTCCGGGTGTAGCGCTCTATCGCAACAACGACCAACAGTTCGAACGCCTGCTCAGTCGTCCCAGCAGCGTGCGAAAAATACCTGTTGTGATGCATCTGTCACAGACCCCTGATGGTTATTCGCTTGCTGCCGAAGGCGTTACTGTCACTATCCAGTGTGAGCACCAGCAGGCCGAGAAACCACAGCGCGACAACATCATCCGCCAGTTATCGAAACTCGGTGGCACGATTTATGAGTGTAGTGGGGTAGAGATGCCTGCTGATTTCAACGCCTTCATTCCCAGCAGTCTGTTGGCCGACCTCCGCCGCCAACTGGTGGCAGCGCTCACCACTCACTCTAGTAAATCTAGAATATCTAGTATATCTAGAAATTCTAGTAAATCTAGTCCCTCTAGTCCGCCTGCCTACGACCACCCTTATCTCTACAACATCGCCAACCGCCTCTCGTGCGAGTTCTATGGCGCCGACGCTCCCACGGCCTACGAACTGCGTGGCGGCGACGGTCCCATCATGCAGTGTCGCCATTGCCTGCGCTATGCGCTGGGTCGTTGTCGGAAGAACCCCGCCGACCACTCGACCGCTGAATGGCGTGAGCCGCTGTTCCTGCGTTTAGGCGACGGTCGCCGTTTCCGTCTGGAGTTCGATTGCAAACATTGTCAGATGAATGTCTATGCCGAGGATTAAGATATACATATTGCTTACGCTGGTGGCCATGCTGCTGACGGGGTGTTACAACCACGGACAGCGCACACCCGACGCGTGGGATCTGACCGAGCAACAGCTCGACTCCATCTCGTTCTCCACGACGCATCACTACACCCAGAACTACAATTTCGTGGTGACGACCGGCAGTCTGCCGCTGGCCGACAATCTGCCCGATATGGCCTTCGACACCATGTTCGTCGTACGTGGCGAGCGCATTGTCGTGGCAGAGATCACCACCGTGCCTACCGACTCCATCGACTCCGTATGGGTCAAGGTGGCGCGCGACCAGGTGACGCAGGGATGGATTCGCGAGAGCGAGTTGCTGAAAGGCGTGTCGCCCGACGACCCCATCTCCCAGTTCATTGACCTCTTCTCCAACACCCACTTGCTCATCTTCCTTGCCCTGTGCGTTGTCGTGCTGGCCTTCTATGCCATGCGCCGACTGTTGCGACGCCGCGCATATATCGTACATTTCAACGATATCGACTCGTTCTACCCCACGGCCCTGTGCCTGCTAGTGGCAGCCTCGGCCACGCTCTATGCCTCCATCCAGATGTTTGGTGCTGAGTCGTGGCGGCATTTCTACTACCACCCCTCGCTCAACCCCTTTGCCCTGCCCGTGCATCTCGGCATCTTTGTGGCGTCGGTGTGGGCACTCATCATCGTAGGCCTTGCTACGCTTGACGACGTGTTCCACCAGCTGCCGGCCACCGATGCCGTGCTCTACCTGGCAGGACTCTCGGCAGTATGTGCTGTCGATTACGTGGTGTTCAGTATCTTTACGCTATATTACATCGGCTATGCTTTGTTCATAGCCTACGCCGTCTTCGCCGTTATTCGCGCCAGAGCCACGTTGCGAGGGCGTTAATCCAGCGAATGGAAATGTGGAACCAGCGATAAGCGCTGACCTCTTTGCCGCCGAACTTCAGGATGAATTCGCGGTGGGGATTCTTGCGGAATGGCAGTCCGACGTCCATAAACCTTATATGCTCCCATCCCTCGGCGTGCGCGTCGCGGATGGTGTGCCAATAAGTCACCGCATTCGGGTGCAACGGCGCATAGCTCTTACGTCTCGCCGCACTATACCATAGGTAGGCGTCCTTTCCCGAATACACCAGCATCGAACATCCGATGACCTTCTGCTTGTATTTCGACACAAACAGCTTCGCATGTCCGCTGTCCATCAGTCCGCGAAACAGCTGGTCGGCGGGAATAAACCGTCGCGGCTTCAGCCAGTGGTGGTGGTGCATCAGTTTCGAAAACTGTCGAAACTCCTCGTCCGTCTCCACCGCCTTCGTATAGATGCCGCGTCTGGTGGCGGCATCGATGCGCTTCAGCAGTCTTGGCGATATGCGCTCCTCCGGCGTCCGCGAGTGCAGCGAGTTGTGCACCTTCATCCATTTCACGGGGAAGAACTCCGCCTTGCGCAGCGTACGGTATCCGAACATCTTTTCGCTGATGTTGCTGATTTCGAAGTACAGCACCTTGTTGTTCAGCCTTTTCTTCACCGCCTTCAGCATCGCGGCAAACAGTTCGTCCTTGCGGCTCGCCGCAGCTGCGGGCGTGTTGTCCGCGTTGCCTTCGGCCACGTATTCCCCTTCGCCTAACACGCGCGCGTGCATATATATATAAGGTGGTAGCCACGACCGGCGCGTCCGCACCGTCACCAGCATGTGCGCCACGACGTGTTTCTCCGCGGTCGAACCATCTGGCGCAGCGTCGTCGAAGGCCACAACCATCAGCGGCCGTTGCCGCGGTGTCGCCTCCAGCACAGCCATCAGTTCCGTGCTATGGAAGAAATCCTCGCACGTCATCTCCGGCACCTCTGCCGCCTTCTCGTATATCTTTACTGTCACCATTTCACCGGTCGGGGCTCAGGCGCGACAGTTGTCGCCCGCCTTTTGCCTTTAATGTATCATGTTCATCTGGCGGATTTTCTCCAGCATCTGCGCGTTCCAGTCCAAGGTTCTCGGATACTGATATCGGCAGCAGCCCGTGGCATCGTGGTGGAAGATGGTCTGAGCCGTCTCCGTCAGCGTCACGTAGCCACGATCCGAGAGCGTAAACAGTGTGTCACCCTCCACGGCATTGAACACCGCCATCGGGTCCCACATCTTCTGTCCCGTATCGCATTCGCATTTCATATACACCTGCTTGATGGGGTGCACGTCCGTCCAGTCGATGTCCGCTATCACCTGCTCCGGCTTATACTCTATGCCGTCGCCAACCTCAGCCGGCGAGAAGATGATGTCCACATCCTTCGGCCACAGTTCGAAGAACTTCTTTGAAAACACGATGCCCTGACTGAAGTTATAGTCCGGCTCCGCAGCCTCTCCGAACACGCCGCCCATCACGTAGATGCATTTCACCTTCTGGCGCACCAGTTCCACGCCCGTCAGCGACGAATACGTGTCACCCTTCGACTCCAGCAGCTGTGCCAGACATGTCAGGAATCCTACCGAGCAGATGCTCACCGACTTGTCCGGCTGTGCCGCCAGCAGTTTGCGGTACAGCTGCCAACCGTCCAGCAGTGTCGAGTAGTCGCTGACGCTGTGCTTAAACATCAGCGAGCCGTCGGCATTCTTGGCGTTGGGCAGGGCATCCCTGTAGTCTATCCATACCTTCGGGTCCTTGATGCCGTCGCGCACCAGTCCGATGGGCACGTCGCCATGTCCGAAGTACGTATTCATCACGTCCGCACATGCCGCGCAGCCCTCGCCCTCGCGGTCCACCACCACGCCCAGCAGCTTACACAGCCCCTGCTCGTCATAGCGGCACAGTATCTCCAGCGAAAACAGGTCGTCCGTTGACGATCCTAAGTCCGTGTCCAGTATCACCAGCGGCTTTCCCTGATACCCCGGGTTGTCCGGTCCGTCGCTATCGTCGTTACTACATGCCGTCAGTATGTTTGCGCCGCAAACCATCACGACGCCCATTATCCAATATAAAAACTTTTTCTTCATAGTCCTTCGTTTTTAGAATCTTGCTGCGAAGGTACAAAAAAAAACCATAATCAGAGACTAATTTAGTGTTTTTTCATAGAAAAACGAGAAAAACTCCCTCGTGTATATACGTGAGACTTGCAAATAACTGCCGCTTAATGGAAAATAAGAGCCACTTATCGCGCGATAAGTGGCTCTTATTTTGCAATACTAGGCACTTCTAGAGTGAGCAGTCGGCTTAGGCCGAGACACAAAAAAAACCGCCGGATTCACATCGGCGGTTTGCTTTTTCGATTTCGTTCGGTATTGCTTACTTCACGCTATCAGCAGCAACAGTGTCAGCAGCTACAGTGTCAGCAGCAACAGTGTCAGCGCTATCTACAACTGCGATTGAATCTGAATCAACAGCCTCAGCCTGAGCGGTCTTGTTACCACAAGAAGCGAAAGAGATAGCTGCAACAGCTACGAACATAAATACTAATTTCTTCATTTTTCTAATGCTTTTAAATCTGTAAAACAATCATTTGTTTATTAAAACGCTGCAAAGTTAGGCATTTTTTTGTTACGACGTATCATTTTTTTTGTTTTTTTTTAGGGTATTTTTGTAACTTTTTTACAAACGACTGTAAATCAATAACTTACGAAATGTTAAAATTTGCGTAAAAAACGCCCATTACCGAAAAAATGCTAAAAAATGGCAAAAAATGCATTTTTTTGTGTACCTTTGTGGGCGTAAACAATAGTACCTTATTTTATATATGATAGATTCTTCGGCCTTTCAGGGCAAACGGGCAAAATATTTCACGCTGGGATGTAAGTTGAACTTCTCTGAGACATCGACCTTCGGCAAGCTGTTGGGCGAGCTGGGTGTGGTGACGGCGAAGAAGGACGAGCAGGCGGACATCTGTTTGATTAACACTTGTTCGGTGACGGACGTGGCCGACAAGAAATGCCGGCAGGCAATTCACCGACTGGTGAGGGAGAATCCTGGAGCGTTTGTGGTGGTGACGGGCTGTTACGCCCAGCTGGAACCCGAGCGCGTGAGCAAGATAGAGGGTGTGGACTTGGTGTTGGGTTCGAACGAGAAGGCGGACTTGGTGCAGTTTTTGTCGGATGCCTTCGTCGGTCGCAGCGGAACTGCGACCCACTGTACCGTGAAGACGAAGGACATCAAAAGCTTTGCGCCGTCGTGCTCGCGCGGCAATAGGACGCGCTATTTCCTGAAGGTGCAGGACGGGTGTGACTATTTCTGCACGTACTGCACGATACCTTATGCCCGCGGGTTCAGTCGTAATCCGACGATAGCGTCGCTGGTGGCTCAGGCCGAAGAGGCTGCACGCGAGGGCGGCAAGGAAATCGTGCTGACGGGTGTGAACATCGGTGACTTCGGCAAGACGACGGGCGAAAGTTTTGTTGATCTGGTGAAGTCACTGGATGGCGTGGAGGGTGTTCAACGCTACCGCATCAGCAGTCTGGAGCCCGACCTGTTGAGCGACGAACTGATAGACTACTGTGCGCAGAGCCGTGCGTTTATGCCCCACTATCATATTCCCCTGCAGAGCGGCAGTGACACGGTGTTGAAACTGATGCACCGCCACTACGACCGCCAGTTGTTTGCTGACAAAATCGGTCGCATCAAAGAGGTGATGCCTGACGCGTTTATCGGCGTCGATGTGATGGTGGGCTGTAGGGGCGAGACACCTGAATGTTTTGAGGAGACGTATGAATTTCTGAACGGTCTTGACGTGACGCAGCTGCACGTGTTCCCGTATTCCGAGCGTCCGGGAACGTCGGCGCTGAGCATCCCATACGTGGTGAGCGAGAAAGACAAAAAGGAGCGTAGCCACCGGTTGCTGGAACTGTCCGACCGGAAGACGCACGCCTTCTACGAACGACACATCGGGCAGGAGGCAGAGGTATTGTTTGAGAAAGCTACGCGCGGCAGGGCGATGCACGGATTTACGAAGAACTACATCCGAGTAGAGCTGTCGCCAGCGGAGGCTCGCGAGGAATACGACAACCAGCTTATCAACGTGAGGCTGGGTGATTTTAATCATGACGGTACAGCGTTGAAAGTAAAAAGGTAAAAGGGTAAAATAATGGATAAGGTCGCAATCGTCATACTGAACTGGAACGGGGCAAAGATGCTGGAACAGTATCTGCCTACGGTGATGAACTACTCGCGCGACGAGGCAACGGTGTATGTGGTAGACAACGCATCGACGGACGACTCGCTGGAGCTGTTGCGAAGCCGGTTCCCAGAGTGCAAGCTGATAGTGCTGGAGAAGAACTGGGGTTTTGCCGAGGGTTATAACAAGGCCCTGGCGCAGGTGGAAGCAGAGTACTACTTGCTGTTGAACTCAGACATCGAGGTGACGCATCATTGGCTGACACCGCTCGTGGAGTTTATGGACGTGCATCCGGAGGTGGCCGCGTGCCAGCCCAAGCTGCTCTCTATGTATAATAAGGATATGTTTGAGTATGCGGGGGCGAGTGGGGGATATCTGGACCGTTTCGGTTATCCCTTCTGTCGCGGACGGTTGTTTGATACCGTCGAGGAGGATAACGGCCAGTACGACTATGCGACGGAGATATTGTGGGCTACGGGTGCTGCCCTGATGATTCGCGCGAAGGACTATTGGGACTGTGGCGGACTGGACGGACGATTCTTTGCTCACAACGAGGAGATAGACCTGTGTTGGCGACTGCGCATCCGTGGTCGCAAGATCTATTGTCTGCCAGAATCGTATGTCTATCACGTTGGCGGTGGCACGTTGCCCAAGTCGAATCCGATGAAGACATTCCTGAATTTCCGCAATAACCTGACGATGCTCTACAAGTGTCTGCCCGATGAGGAACTGGGTTACGTGATGCGCTGGCGTTGGTTCTTGGATTATCTGGCCGCATGGGAGACGCTGATAGTGAACAGGAACGTGGGCGACTTCAAGGCCATCTACAAGGCGCGTCGGGCTTTTAAGCGTTGGAAGAAGGATTTTGCCGAAGACCGCAGACAGATACAGGCCTCGCGACAAGAGGAAAAAATACCAGAGCAACTACGGTTCTCATTGCTCTGGCAGTATTACGTGAAAGGACGCAAACACTTTAGTGAATTGTAACTACAACGGGGCTTTCGACCTCTTTGCGCCAGGCTTTCAGGTAGTCGAACCATTCTTTGGCCGAGTGATAGCCGAACGTCTCGTTGGCTGACGTGTAGGTCACCTTGTAGTTCATCTGGCGACCGTTGACCTTCAGCACGTAGGTGTAGTTGTCCTTGTTGGCAGGTTCCTCGCTGACGATGTTCTGCTGAGGAACCAGTACGGCCAGACCGACTGTCTCGCGTTTCCATTTTAAGGTGTCGGTAGAAGGATAGTCAGTACCCCAGCAGGCGCGAAGTCCGTGTTTGTCGCTGAACTCCTCGGAGCCTTTGACGTTGATGATGCCTGTCGAGAAACGGTAGTCGCTGACGTCCTTGTTGAACAGGACTTCGACGTCGGTATCCCTATGGCCTGCATACTGGATGTAGCGTAGGGTCATGTTGATGGGTGAGGGGTGAGAGGTGAGAGGTGAGGGAGCCTGCCAGCCTTGATCAATGACTTCGACGATGGTGCGCAGCGGACCATAGGAGATGATGCGCTGGGTGCGCGTCTTGACAGGTTTGACGTGGGTGGGTTGTTGGCCGTCCCATCCGCGGAAGGCACCCAGACCAAACGTCTGTCCCACCCATAGCACGTCGTCGCCATAGCCGCGCGCTTTCTGGTCGGCATCGGTGTAGAACTGCGTCTCCTTCAGTTCGAGTTGTTTCTTGAACTTGCCGTAGAGGTCCAGCGTCTGACGCTCGTCGAAATAGATGCGGATGCCGTTCAGTTCGCTCTCGAAGTCGACACCGTGGTGGTGTTGCACGTTGTAGGTGTAGGCAGCGTCGCCACGAGCCGTGAGACTCTCGATATAGTTGTTCTGCTGGTTTTTCTTCAGCGTCTTGTCCTTGGTATTGGCCAACACCATTTCGGCATAGACCCGGGCAGGGTAGGGACGTGGCTCCCCTTCGTCGAGCAGGGTGACGGTGTATTCCTTCTTTTCCTTCTTGTCAAGGTCAGCCAAGAAGCAGAGCTCGTCGAAGGTGTCGTTTTTGTCGAGATCGTCCAGTTGACAGGGAATTTCCTGTCCGTTTTGGGTGACCAGTGCCGAACGGACGGTGCCGTAGGGCGTGAGACTAATAATAATAGGTACGTCCGCGCGCGCGATATCCATTGGATTTGTGACGCTGACGGTGATGGTGCGGCTGGCAAAAACGGTCAACGGACAACACGCCAGCAGGAGCAGAAAGATATTTTTATTCATGTTCAAATTTGATAGTTTGTTCACTGCAAATTTCACATAAATAAACCAATCCGAGTACTTTTATGCACTTTTTTTTAATTTTTTTAGGTTAAAATTTGGATTTTAAAATATTTTTTAGTAATTTTGCATCGGATTTTAACATTTGTATAACGTTCATAGTGAAAAAGGTCTACGGCATATTGTTTAGCATATTGGTGTTTTGCGTCGGTTGCGAGTGGCAGCTGAAGCCTAATACTGCTGATGTCGCAGACGATGCAATCGTCATTGACCGTTACGACCGTGTTGAGAGCCAGTATCTGTCCACAGGCGATTTGGCGGCCCTTCAGCAAATGACTACCGCTTATCCGAAACAGACGCGGATGCTCATTGAGGATATGTTACTCATTGGTAAGGTGGACGATCCGGACATCAATACCAAATTCCTGCATTTCTTCCAGGATTCCACGTTGCAGGCAATGCTTGTTGATGTTCAGAAAGAGTATGAGGAAATAGACGATATCAATGACGAATTGACGGAGGCTTTCACTCGGCTGAAGGAAGAACTGCCCGGTATAGAGTTCCCCCATATTTATACGCAAGTTGGTTCGTTTGACCAGAGTGTCGTTGTGGGCGACCATTCGTTGGGCATCAGTCTCGACAAATATCTGGGTTCCGACTATCCGTTCTACAAGGAGAACTATACGGAGGAACAACGTCGCATGATGGTGCGCAAGATGATAGTACCCGACTGTCTGTCGTTCTACATTCTCAGCCTTTATCCACTGCCTGATGACGAAGAATTTATCCAGCAAAGTCGTAATCTGCATATGGGAAAGATTCAGTGGGTCGTGAATCAGGTGATGAAACGCGATGTTTTCCAAAACGAACATGTTGACTCTACTGAGCGTTTGATGCGTAAGCATAAGGAAATGACAATCAACCAGCTACTTTCTACAAAAAATCTCCAATAATCTTTTGGTTTTTCGCTGAAATTGTACTACTTTGACTTCGTCGAAAGTACTTCCGCTCGGAAAAATCCAAATTTTTATTTGGTTTTTCGCTCGCTTATTCGTACCTTTGTAGTCCGAAAACTGAAAGACTATGCCAGAACAGAACAATACTGCAAGTGGAACACGCAGGCGCAGACAACAGCCTGTGGATAATACCTTTGCCCACGTACAGCCGCAAGCTACTGAGATAGAGCGTGCTGTGTTGGGTGCGCTGATGATTGACAAGGACGCGTATGCCGTCGTTTGTGAATTGCTTTATCCTGAGAGTTTCTATGAGCCGCGTAACCAAAAGATCTATACGGCCATTCGCGAGCTGTCGATGCATGAGTTGCCGGTCGACGTATGGACAGTGACAGAACAGTTGGCCAAGCAGGGCGATTTGGAGGATGTTGGCGGTCCGGGCTATGTGACGGAACTGTCGTCGCGCGTTGCCTCGTCGGCAAATATAGAATATCATGCTCGCATCATCGCCCAAAAGTCGTTGGCACGTCAGCTCATCTCCTTCTCGAGCAATATCCAGACGAAAGCCTTTGACGAGACGATAGATGTTGACGACTTGATGCAGGAGGCCGAGGGCTCGTTGTTTGAGTTGGGCCAGCGCAACATGAAGAAGGACTATACGCAGATTGACCCTGTCATCAAGAATGCGATAGAGGTCATTCAGAAAGCTGCTGCCAACAAGGACGGCTTGACGGGTGTGCCTACGGGCTATCATAAATTGGACGACATCACTTCCGGTTGGCAGCCCTCCGATCTTGTCATCATTGCCGGACGTCCTGCGATGGGTAAGACGTCGTTTGCGCTGTCGATGGCCAAGAATATTGCCGCCGACTATCAGGTACCGATGGCTTTTTTCTCGCTTGAAATGTCGAATGTGCAGTTGGTAAACCGTCTCATATCGAACGCCTGCGAGATTCAGGGTTCGAAGATTCTGAACGGTCAACTGCATCCTGACGAGTGGGAACGTTTGGACAAACAGGTGAATACGCTGTTAGGTGCTCCGCTCTACATCGACGACACACCAGGTCTTTCCGTATTTGAATTGCGTACCAAGGCCCGTCGATTGGTTCGTGAGCACGGGGTAAAGATTATCATGATTGACTACCTGCAGCTGATGAATGCCAACGGAATGCGTTTCTCGTCGCGTCAGGAGGAGGTCAGCACCATTTCCCGTTCGCTGAAGGGTCTTGCCAAGGAATTGGATATCCCCATTCTCGCACTGTCGCAGTTGAACCGTGGCGTTGAGAGCCGTGAGGGACTGGAAGGAAAGCGTCCTCAGCTGTCTGACCTGCGTGAATCGGGAGCTATCGAGCAGGATGCTGATATGGTGTTGTTTGTGCATCGTCCTGAGTATTATCATATCTATCAAGACGACAACGGACGCGACCTGCACGGTATGGCACAGATTATCATTGCCAAGCATCGTAAGGGTGCTACGGGTGACGTGCTGTTGACGTTCCGAGGCGAATTTACGCGCTTTGAGAATCCTGAGGATGGTCGCTTGAGCCGTAGGAGTGGCAACAGCAATCCTGATGGTGAGATTCTGGGTAGTAAGGTAAATGGTGACCAACAGCCCACAGGCGGTGAGTCACCATTCGGATATGATTCTCAAAACGGCGAAGTGCCGTTCTAGATTCTAGAACATCTAGAAAATCTAGAGCGTCTAGCCTTACTTCGAGTATTTTTCTAAAAACGTCTGAGCTTGGTCGTTGCCAAGCTCTTTCGCTTTCTGCAGGTTCTTCAGCCCTTGTTCCTTGTCGCCTTTCAGACATTGGGCAATGCCAGACATCAGGTAGCCGTCACTACCTTCCGGGTCGAGACGCAGGCACTCCTGAGCACTCTCCAATGCTTGGTCAGCAAGATTCACACGTAATTCATAGCTGGCTTTCTCGGCCCATAGTTCAGGGTTGGTTGGTACCAATGCCACCAAGTCGTTCATGTCGTTGATAGCCTGTTGGAAGCGACGGTTCTCCATAGATAACTGTGCGCGGGCTCTCAGGAAGGGTGCAGCAGTCTTCACGTATGGGCGCGTAAATTGGTTGACAGCACTGTCTAACAATACCATCGCTTCACGCTTGTCGCCCTGCTGCAGTTTGCACTGTGAGGCAGCATAGTACATTTCCGATGCCTGTAGGTCGCTCTTCGTCAGTTCCAGATAGATGTTGCAAGCATCATCGTATTTCTGCTGTGCAAACAATATCTGAGCCTGTTGCTGGCGATAGACGGGCTGTGGATTGGCGGCGTAGGCCTGTTTCGACTCCTCCAATGCACGATCCAGACTCCAAGGTTCGTAAGGCTGGTCGCTCTGCAGCACCTCCTTCTGGTAAATCATCTGCGCATATTGGTAATAGACGTCGTCCTTTTTGTCAGCGACCTTCAAAGCCTGCTTCATGTCAGCGTCGGCACTGGCGAAGTCGTTGTTGCCGACCGCCACTCGTGCACGATAGACATAACCGTCCGGCATATTGGGAAATTTCCCGATAAAACGGTTGATATAGTCGCTGTAATCATCGGTATTCATGGCGCCAGCGGCCATATATAGCGCCAGCATGGCTTCATCATATTTCTCGGGCAACGCTTTGGCAATATGTGTCTGTCGCATCGTCCCGTCGTTAAAACTCAGCCCGTTGGCTTTCATATCGGCAACAAAGGCAGCGCTGACAGCATAGGCCTTCTCGCTTTGTCCACCAGCGGCAGGCTGCAGCATGCCGACAACTTCGCCAGCGTCGTTGAGAATAGGACATCCGACCTGTTGTTCGCTGGTTTGCATGTTAAGCGTATAGTAGCTGTATGAGTTCTGAAACTGCTCAGCCTCTGCCACCGTTCCCTGTTCACAGACGGGAGTTTTCTTGGCAGCATAGGGCAACAGCCACAGCGTAGCTCCTGTCGTAGCACTCGTCGTGGCAATGGTGAGCGCTGTGGGCTTTTTGACTGCCACTTGGAATTTTGCCACATCGTACATATCGTTGGCTCCGATGATGGTTTCCACGGGCCATTCTTTGCCTTGTGCGTCGATGACGATGGCGCGGTAAGCGTTCTTGAAGGGATTGAACGTGCTGATGGCTTCGCCCTGTTCGTTGATGAAGAATCCGTTCGAACTTCCTATCAGTTGGCCATCGGCGGTGAATGTCTTTAGCGTGAACACTCCCTGTGCAGCTTTTTTGGCCCACGATGGGCTCTGGGCGGATATAGGTAGAAAGGTGAAAAGGCAAAAGGGCAGAATCCCCATTACCATCCTTAGTACCTTTGTCGTTATTGTCTTTTCCATATTTTTCTTTTTTACCTTTTTACTTTTTTACCTTTAAAAGTTGTTTTGCATTTTGAATGGCGGCGTCGCTGATGTCGCTACCGCTCAACATCTGAGCAATCTCACCGATGCGCTCGTCCTGTGACAACTGCACCATGCGGCTCGTCGTTCCTTGGGCGGTCTCTTCTTTCGACACGCGATAGTGGTACGATCCTAAAGCGGCAATTTGAGGCAGGTGTGTGATACTGATGACCTGACGCTCCATATGTCCCATCTCTTGCATCATTTCGGCCATTTTTTCTGCAATCTTGCCTGAGACACCCGTATCAATCTCGTCGAAGATGATTGTCGGCAGTTTTACGGCACCGCTGATCATAGCCTTCAGTGACAGCATCACACGTGCAATCTCACCGCCTGACGCCACCTGAGCTACAGGCTGGAGTGGGGTAGAGGTGTTGGCTGAGAATAGGAAGCAGACGTTGTCTTGTCCACTCTTGCCCAATTCGCATTTGCTGACATTCACCTCGAAGCGAACGTTGGGCATCCCCAGCGGAACCAGTCGTTGGCGCAGTTGATTCTCTATTGTCTTGGCAGCTTGCTGGCGCACTTTTGTCAGAGTGTCAGCCAGTTTTTGGGTTTCTTTTTTCAGCAGTTCACATTTAGCCTCCAGTTCTGCCAGGACTTCGTCGCTGTTCTCAATAGCATTCAGTTTCTGTTTCAGCTCGTCGCGCAAGACTATCAGTTCGCCTACTGTATCAGCATGGTATTTCTTTTCCAAGTCGTACAGTTGATCCAGTCGCTGATTGATTCTGTCAAGTTCTGCAGGATCGAAGTCCACGTCCTCCAGCGAACTCTCCACCTCGTCGGCAATATCCTTCAGTTCGATGTGACACGAATTCAACCGCTCTGCCAGTTCCGATGCATTGGGAAGCACCTTGCTGATGCCTTGCAGACTTTGCATGGCTCTGCGCACCATATTGACTGCTCCCAGTTCGTCACTGTTCAGCGCGTTGTCTGCTTCGTATAATGCCGACTTGATGTCCTCGGCGTGCTCCATCGTCTCGCTTTGTTGCTCCAGTTCTTCCTGTTCGCCTTCCGTCAGACGGGCATTGTTCAACTCGTCGTACTGGAACTGCATGAAGTCAGTCTGCTGGCGTCCTTGTTCGATGTTTTCTGTCAACTCTTTCAGTTGTTGCTTGGCTTGCTGATAGGCATTGTATGACTGCTCATATTCGTCGCGTTGTTTGGTGTCCTGAGCGATGATGTCCACCACGCTGAGCTGAAAATCCTGTTTCTGCAATAGCAGGTTCTGATGCTGTGAATGTACATCAACTAATTGTTCGCCTAATTCTTTTAACTGATTGAGTCCCACGGGTGTATCATTGATAAATGCGCGACTCTTTCCTGCTGCAGTCAGTTCGCGACGGATGATAGTATCTTCCGTATCCTGCTCTATTTCGTTCTCTTCAAAGAATGCCTCCATGTGATAGCGCGACAAGTCGAAATGAGCCTCAATGATGCATTTGTCGGCACCCGTCTTGATGCTCTTTGAATCGGCACGCTGACCCAGCAGCAGTCCGATGGCTCCGAGGATGATGCTCTTACCAGCACCCGTCTCACCAGTAATCACTGAGAAACCTGGATACAGTTCGATATCCAGTTCGTCAATCAGCGTAAAGTTTTTGATATATAGTTGTTTCAGCATCTTACTCCTTAATTTTATCCCAGGCATTGCTTTGCGAGGGATTGATATTGAACAGCAGATTGTAGACAGTCTCTTTTTCCTTTTGCGTGCCCTTGCCTTTATAGATGTTGGCAAGCTCGTCGCGTTTGTAGTCAGTCCAGATCTGAGGCACCAGACTCAAGGGCTTCTCTTCGTGGGCCTTCTTCAGCAGTTCCAACGCCGTGGTGACATTGGCGCGTCCGCGTTCGGCATTCTGGGCCATCTCGTCGAGACCTGTACGGTAGTAGTCGTACTGCAACTGACGGAAAGGTTTCATAGCTTCGTCCAAATAGTCGTTGATGATGGCAAAGCGGTTGCGTGAGTTCTCAAAAGCTTTCCAGCCAGCGAATCCCAAATCCTGTGCATTGTTCGTCAATTGCATACAACGCTGCAACACGTCGGTACCGCCCAACGGCGAGAAAGAATCCAAATCCAGTCCGATGATCAGATAGGCATAATATGCCATCAGTGCCGTCAACTGGTTGTCAATGGCTTCTTCGATAAAGTTCAGCTGGTCGAATTGCACGAAGTCGAAATTAAAATCGGCATCCTTGTTATTATATAAGGTTGTTGTATATGCCGAGTTGTACACAGGACGGTTGGCCTGAATCATGGCGTTACAGAAGAAACGGTTGTTAGCCTTGTCATACTTCGTCACCGTTATGTTAAAGTTACATACAATGCGCTCGTTTTTCTGGAACTGCAGCTCCGTCCATTGGCGGTCGTCCATCCACTGCTGCAACGTCTGCTGCAGATTCTCAAACACGCTTTTGTCCGTACTCTCTACCTGCTGGCTGTTGATGGTTATCTTCACCTGCAGTTCCTGAGCATTAAGTACGCTGACAAAGGCCAATAAAACCATCGTCAGGATATATCTCGTTTTCATCATTCTATTCATTCAGGCGACAAAGGTACACATTTTCCTACAAAACTACGCTATCGTTTACGTTAATTTTTCTTCAAAAAACGCTGAAAGATTGTGCGAAGTCGAATCTTTTCACTATCTTTGCAAACAATTATACAATCATCTAAAACAAATACAAACGAAATGAAAGCATTTAACGACAAAAATTTCGTGCTGGAGACTGAGGTAGCTCAGGACCTGTACCACAATCATGCGGCTAAGATGCCCATCATCGATTACCATTGTCATCTTATTCCCGAAATGGTGGCTAACGACCATCGCTTCAAGAGCATTACCGAGCTTTGGCTGGGCGGCGACCACTACAAGTGGCGCGCCATGCGTACCAATGGCATTGACGAGAAGTACTGCACGGGTAAGGACACCAGCGACTGGGAGAAGTTTGAGAAGTGGGCTGAGACGGTGCCCTATACACTGCGTAACCCGCTGTATCACTGGACACATCTGGAGCTGAAGACCGCCTTTGGTATTGAGAAGTTGCTGAACCCCAAGACCGCCCGCGAGATTTTCGACGAGTGTAACGAGAAGCTGAAGCAGCCCGAGTTCTCTGCTCGCGGACTGATGAAGCATTATAATGTGGAGTGTGTATGTACGACCGACGATCCCGTTGACGACCTGCACAACCACATCGAATATGCCAAGCACAAGGCTCAGGACGATCCCTTGATGATTCCCGCCTGGCGTCCTGACAAGGCGATGAACATCGAGAAGCCCGAATTTGCAAAGTATGTGGAGCAGCTGAGCAATGTTAGCGGCGTGAGCATCACGAAATTTGCCGATATGGTTGACGCCTTGAAGAAGCGTCATGAGTTCTTTGAGGCACAGGGCTCCAAGCTCTCTGACCACGGCATTGAGGAGTTCTACGACGAAGACTACACCGACTCGCAGATTGAGACCATCTTCGAGAAGGCTATGCGCGGCCAGCAGCTGTCGCAGTACGAGGTGCGCCAGTATAAGAACTGCTTCCTGACTGTAATGGCCGAGATGGACGCCGACGCTGGCTGGACACAGCAGTTCCACTATGGTGCAATTCGCGACAACAACACCGCTATGTATAACCAGTTGGGTCCTGATACAGGCTTTGACAGCATCGGTGAGTTCAACACGGCCAAGGCGATGTCGAAGTTCCTGAACAACCTGAATATGAAGGGTAAACTCACGCGTACTATATTATATACGTTGAATCCCTGCGCCAACGAGGTCATCGCCACGATGCTCGGCAACTTCCAGGGTGGTGAGCCTGGCAAGATTCAGTTTGGTAGCGGTTGGTGGTTCAACGACCAGATGGATGGCATGATTAAGCAGATGAACGCCCTCTCGGTGCTAGGTCTGCTAAGCCGCTTCGTGGGAATGCTGACTGATAGCCGCTCGTTCCTGAGCTATCCGCGCCACGAGTACTTCCGCCGCATCCTTTGTAACCTGCTGGGTAATGACGTGGAGAAGGGCTTGCTGCCCGACGATCGCGAGTTGCTGGGTAAGATGGTAGAGGACATCTCGTACAACAATGCACGCAGATATTTCAAGTTCTATTAAGCAAAAAATAACCCCGAAAATATGTCTCCCCTCCTGTTTTTGCAGGGCGGGAGGCTTTTTTTCGCTATTTTCTGCACGATTGTAAAATATATTTCTTATTTTTGCAGCGTGAAACAAAATATAATAGATATGAACAGAAGATTTTTAATCTTATTCGTGAACTTGCTTTTCTGCTGTGTTACCCTGTCTGCACAGGATGCCGAGAAGAGCGATTTGCAAAAACGCGCTGAGTCCATTGACCCCAAGGAGAACATTGCTTCGGCACGTTCGACATTCATCCATGCATTCAATGACTATGCGAATCAGGGTAAAATCCAACAGGCTGTCGAGTGTGCTGCCAAGGCAACGGCTTTGTATTACAAAGAGAACTTATATCAGGAAGCTTTTGATTTGTTACGCCGTGCTGATCAGACGATCGCTGCTTCCAAACTTTCGCCTAGCCAAAGCGCTGCCTGCCACTATTTCACTACCAAAGAGCGTCTTCAGATGTACATCAAGATGCGTCGCGTCGAAAGTGCTAAGGAACAGCTCAAATTGCTGGAGGGGCATGCTATTGCTGCATCTAATGACGAGACCACAAACGATTTGCTCTATACCAAGGCTGTCTATTATTACACCTTTGGCATGAATGCCCAAGGCAACGCTGTCTTCAAGGAGATGGCCGACAAACTCACCGCCAGCAAGGAATACGACAAAGTCGATGAAGTCTATCAGACGCTCATCGCCAATGGCCGGAAGTCTGGAAGTGCCAGTATTGTCGCCCAGTCCTACAGCAATTATATGGCATGGAAAGATTCTACCAACGCCCTGAAACATGTCGATGAAATAAAGGCCCTGAAAAAGCAGATCTCCGATAATGAGGCCACCATCGCCGATAAAGACAGCTCGCTCACTTCGCGTAGCGTCATCATCACGGCTCTACTCGTCCTCGTCGGCATCCTTGCTGCTGCACTGGTTCTCGGTGCTGTCATGCTTATGCGTTTTATCCTTCTCACCCGTCGTCAGAAGAAGAATATTCAGCTGGCTAACGAGAGCAACGCCCTCAAGGCCAAGTTCATCAGCAATATCGCAGCACAACTCGAGCCTACCTTCCGTAAACTCGACAGCCGTCAGCCTGAGGTGCAGGCACTGCTTGACTTCTCCAGCCATATACAGACGCTCTCCGAGCTTGAGAACAGCAAGGAACCGGTTGAGATGGAGGACGTTCAGGTGCAGCAATTCTGTGAAGACCTGATGAATCAGGTGCGCGACCAGGCGAAGAATGATGTCACGATCACAGTCAACGCCCCCAAGATGAGCGTGTCCATGAATCGCGAGTACGTCAGTCACATCCTGCTCCATCTCCTGCAGAATGCTGTAGAATACACTCCTGAGGGTGGCAAGGTAACCCTCGAATACAAGAAGCGCGGACAGCATAGCCATCAGTTCCTTGTATCCGACACAGGCGAAGGCATCCCCGAGGAGCAGCGTGATGACCTCTTCAAACCGTTCCTCGAAATCCGTGACCTTACACAAGGTGACGGTCTTGGATTGCCTATCTGCAAACAGATGGCTTTGCATATGAATGGTGATCTCGACATCGATCCCGCATTCACCAAAGGCACCCGCTTCGTCCTTGAGTTGCATACTTAAAGAAACGTATGTATTTTACTGGTATTATTATTGCTATTGTGACGTTTCTCACAATTGGCATTTGGCACCCCATTGTCATCAAGACTGAGTATCATTGGGGAACGTGGCCATGGGTGATTTACCTAGTGGTCGGAGTGGCGTGCTGCGGCGCGGCATTATTTGTTGAGAACGTGTATCTGTCATCGTTTCTGGGTGTCTTCGGAGCCTCGGCACTATGGGGCATCGGTGAGCTGTTTGAACAGAAGAAGCGCGTGGAAAGAGGTTGGTTCCCTAAAAACCCCAAGCACTCAAAAGTTTCATAATCTTTTTCTTGTGTATCAACTCGGAATAAGGCGTCACAAAAATCAGCAATTTATTTTGCCCAGCATCTTTTTTTTAGTAATTTTGCCGCCGAAAAAAACGAAGAGATACAACAACTAATTATTTTATTTATGAAAAGAATTATTCTTTCACTTGTCGTGCTTTTGGGCGTTACTGCTGCTCAGGCAGCGAAACCTCGTACGTCACTGCAAGTGTACAACACAAAGAAGCAGACCATCACAGGTTTTGGCGGTGCTTGCTGCGATGGTGCTATGAAACCGTTTGGCGATGACAATGCTTGTGTCGGTAAACTCTATGGAGCAAAGTCGAAAATCGGACTGAACATTCTGCGTATGGAGATCTCGCCAAGTTTCACAGGCGACAACTGGGGAGACTACGACTGGAATGGTTCTTTGAAGTCAGCCAAGACCGTCAAGAATCGAGGTGGCATTGTCTTTGGTACTCCCTGGTCTCCTCCTGGTGATTATAAAACCAACGGCACGGCACAGGGTGGTAATGCTGAAAATCAAGGTTACCAGAAAGGTAAGTTGCGTGAGGACTGCTACGACAAGTTCTTCCCGTGGTTTAATACCTTCCTGAAATGGATGAAAAGTAAGGGTGTCGTCATGGATGCTGTATCCATCCAAAACGAGCCCGACTGGTGGGTCAGCTACTCCGGCTGTCTCTATGAGCCGGAGGAACAGGTTAATCTGATTAAGAACTATGCCCACATGCTCGATCGCGAGACATACGATGGTGTACGTATCATCAGCGCCGAGCCATTGGGATTCAGGGCGGATTATTACGATGCTTTGTTGAAGGACCAAACCTGTCGCGAACAGGTGGACATCTTTGCCGGACACATCTATGGACACATGCCTCTACAGTACATCAAACCTGTTGCCAAGAAGGCACTCCCTTTAGGCAAGGAGGTTTGGATGACCGAGCACTCCGTAACCGATAATATTGACCACATGCCCACTTGGGAAGAGAACCTGATTTTTGCCGAGGAACTCAACGAGTGTATGCTGGCAGGATGCACAGGCTACATTTACTGGTATCTGCGTGCACACTGGGCTTTCGCCGGCACAGGAACGTCATGGGAGTATAATGGTCAAAAGTACAACTTCCCTGAGAACAAAAAGGACGAACTGCTGCCCCGTGCCTTCGTTATGTCACACTTCTCCAAGAATGTCACAGGTTCCACGCGTCTGAAGACCGACTATGACGAGATAGAGGGACGTACGAAGGAGGAGATTCCCTTGAACTATGAATTTTCAGCTTATGCCAAGGGCGACTCTATCATCGTGATGGCTATCAATACGACTGAGAAGACTCGTGACCTGAAGATAACTCTGCCTTACAATGTGAAGAGCGGTATGTTATGGTTGTCAACAGGCAATGAGGACGAAAATCTGTGTCAGAAGTCAGACCTCGACATTCCAGAATCGACAGATTCGTATCTTTACGAGATGCCAGCAAAAAGTCTGAACACCTTTATCTTCATGGCCGACAATGGTAGCACAGCCATTGAGAATGTAAATCTGGTTGACGACGATGATGCCCCCAAGACCTACTACGATCTGCATGGACGGCGCTTGGATACGCCACACGGTCTCTGTATTGAGAGAAGTGCTAATGGAAAGTCCAGAAAAGTCATGATGTGATAACAAAACAAAACGGGGTTGGCATTCAGTACCAACCCCGTTTTATTATTCTTCGTTTGCTTAATCACTCAAAACCTTGCGGCTATGCTTGACGCCGTTTTCATCGGTATATTGCTCAATGACAATGCCACGATGGTTCTGACCTTCTGAAACTCTACGGCCAGAGAGATCGTAGATCCTTCGCTGAACAGGTTTACTGTTCTCTATCGTCTGGATACCAGAGGTGCCAATTTCATGGAACTGCCATGAATCTACATACACGTTCTCTGCCTCAGTAACAATGAAATAGAGAAGACTCTTCACACCTTTGAATTTTGCCAGCTTATCTTCAGGAATCTCGATAGTGTGGTCTTCAAAGTCCGTTGACGAAAATTCAATGGTAGCTATTGCGTTCTTTGGATTAAAGTTGGTGCGAATATCAATCTTACCGGTTCCCTTGGCGCGAAGGATGATTTTATCAGCACCCGTTGTTCCGAAGTCCACCTTACGCACATTAATCCACGAACCAACCTCCATCTTCACCTGCATATTCTCGGAAGCGTCGTTGCCCAATGTGCTGATTTTGGTATTCTTCTTGATGTTGGTAATGTCCTCATATTCCACACCACCACAGTTGGCCATCGTTTCCATCTGTTGCAGCTCATAAGGATTCATGCTTTTGATTTGCGTAACACCCTCATGATTCAGTGTGACACGGTTGATGGTTGCTGTTGATTCGTTCACTGTTGCCTTGTTCACGCAGATAGAACGGTAGTCACCAGCACTGGCATCTACGAGACCATTACTCTTCATAACATCCAACAGGATACTTCCATGATTGTGGTAGATGTGATAGTAGTTACCTTGGAACTTCTGCAGATGCGAGTGGTTGTTGCCTGAGACCCCTGGGCCATAATAGTCTTTGTACACCCATGAGTTGGGATCCGTAGGATTGTCACTGACCATATAACACATGGTGCCGCCACCAGGTGCACTGGCACTAATGCCATGTTCGCTCTTATAAGTGTTCCATTCAGTATTATCGCGGTTAGCCCAGTTCGAGCAGTAAGTATAGACATACTTGCCACCAATGTAATTCAGCTCATTAGCCTCAAAATGATAGGGGGCGTGAATCTTAACAGCCGAACCATCAACTTCGGTCATCGAGGGCTTTAGCTTGATGATGCGAGCAGCTTCAGGCATCATCGTGCTTGGGCCAAGACCACCGAAAGATATCCACCCCACACCATTATCGTCAATGACAGCACCTGGGTCAAAATTAGCATTTGTTCCCTGCTTGTTGGCACCTGGAGTATCGTAAGTAATCATCAGCTTTTTGTTAGGCGATGTCCATGGACCGATGGGCGACTCAGCCTTCAGCACACCGACACCATGACTACTGTTACAGAAATAGAGGAAGAACTCGTCCTTGTCCGTTTCGGCATTATGACGCCAGGTAACGGACGGGGCCCACGAAACTCCGTACCCTACATACCATGGATTACTCGTCCATCCAGAACAGATTTTCTTCGTGTCAATGGTTCCGTGGAACGTCCAGTTCACCATGTCGTCGGTCGAGAAGACAACAATTGATTTGATGCTTCCATAAGTGTTATCACCTTTCTTACCATTGGCAAGAAATTCCTGATGGTCGTTGGATCCATAGACATACAAACGACCATTGTACTCCAGGGCCGTCGGGTCTGCACAAAAGACGTTAGCACTGATGGGATTGTTATAGCCCGACCCCTTACAGTCCGGTGCTGCTGTTTGTGCATTAATTTGTAAACTAGCCGTGATGAGGGCTGCTGTAATGAATAGTTTCTTGTACATATATATATTAAATTAATGATATTTTCACACAAGTTCGACTTTATTGATGTCCTGCTCCTTTTCGCAATAGTGGCAGGTGAGGATGCCGTCAGCCACATGGAAGTGGGTAGCCATGGGCTCGTTGTTGGTGATGCACTTTGGATTGTTGCACTTCACGATGCCCTTGATGACAGCAGGGGTCTCAACGGTTTTCTTCTCAACGACCTCGTAGTCACGGATGATATTGAGGATAACCTTCGGGGCCACTACAGAGAGACGCGAGATCTCGTCATCGGTAAAAAACTTGTCGCTGACCTTGATGATACCCTTATTGCCAACCTTCTGCGAGGGGTAGTTGTTACCGATAGTGACAGGAGTCTTCAGGTCGAAAAGTCCTAGAAGGTTGGCCACCTGATAGGTCTTGGTGGCGGGTATGTGGTCGATGACGGTGCCTTGCTCGATGGCGGCAACCAGGCGTTCTTTCTTATTCATAATCTTCTTCGTTATAACGTTATTACGGTATATGGTATTATGGGATGATAGTTTTATCCTTTTTGACTTCGTCTAAGCTGATGCCGAGGACGTCGCAGAAAATGGCTTCGCGGGCGAAGAGTCCGTTGCCGGCCTGTTGGATGTAGTAGGCGTGAGGATTGTCATCGACGTCGTAGGCAATCTCGTTGACGCGGGGTAGGGGATGGAGAATCTTCATGTTGGGCTTGGCCAGACGTAGCATATCATTATTTAATATGTACACGTTCTTGACGCGTTCGTATTCCATGAGGTCCGAGAAACGTTCTTTCTGCACGCGGGTCATATATAGAATGTCAGCATCGGCAATAACCTTTTCGTTGAACGCGGTATGTTCCTGATACTGAATGCCGTGCTCTTTGCAGTAGATTTTGTATTCCTGCGGCATGGCAAGCTCTTTGGGGGCCACGAAATGGAACGTAGGATTGAAATGGCGCATGGCCATGATGAGCGAGTGGACGGTACGGCCGTACTTCAGGTCGCCAACGAGATAGATGTTGAGGTTTTCAAGTGTGCCTTGTGTCTTATAAATAGAGTAGAGGTCCAGCATGCACTGTGAGGGATGCTGGTGGGCACCGTCCCCGGCATTGACGATAGGCACGTTGGTAACCTCCGAGGCATACTGGGCTGCGCCCTCGATGAAGTGGCGCATCACGATGACGTCGGCGTAGTTGGAAACCATCGAGATGGTGTCTTTCAGCGTCTCGCCCTTGGTTCCACTAGTAACTTTCGGGTCGGCAAAACCGATGACGCGGGCGCCAAGGCGGTTGGCGGCAGTCTCGAAAGACAGTCGCGTGCGGGTGGATGGTTCGAAGAATAGGGTTGCTACTACCTTGCCTTTCAGTAGTTCGCGATTGGGGTGACGTTCAAACTCCTGTGCCATCTCAATCATATAGAGAATCTTCTCCTTTGTGAGGTCGGCAATCGTTACAAAATCATGCTTTTCCATCTCTTTTAGTCTAAATGATGGTGCAAAATTACAAAATTCTTCTGAATAAACACGCAAAATTCAGAAATTATGTGTAATTTTGCACTCAACTTAGTATATTTTCAGTCATGAGAAAGTTTATAGTACGTACTTTGTGGGCACTTTTAGTGGCATCCATACTGACGGCAGGACTGGCCTTTTATGCCATTAACGAAGGTTGGATTGGCTATATGCCTCCCATTGAAGATCTGCAGAATCCTATCAACCGCTTCGCCACCCAGATAATATCGGCAGACGGACGTGTGATGGGTACCTGGAACTATAACAGGGAGAACCGTATCATAGTTGATTATACCCAGTTGTCGCCGTCACTGGTACAGGCACTGGTGGCTACTGAGGATGTCCGATTCTACGACCATTCGGGCATTGACTTCTATGCTTTGGGACGAGCCATTGTCAAGCGTGGCGTGTTCGGGCAGAAGAGTGCCGGTGGTGGCTCGACCATTACGCAGCAGCTGGCCAAGCAGTTGTATTCCGAGACTGCGCACAGCGTGATGGAACGCCTGTTGCAGAAACCGATAGAGTGGGTGATAGCCGTCAAATTGGAGCGAAACTATACGAAGGACGAGATACTGACGATGTATCTGAACTACTTTGACTTCCTGCATAATGCCGTCGGAATCAAAACGGCTTCGAATACGTATTTCAGCAAGGAACCGAGGGATCTGACTCCTACCGAGGCTGCGGTGCTCGTTGGATTGTGTAAGAATCCGTCGTACTATAATCCTGTCCGTCATCCGGAGCGTTCGCTGGAGCGTCGTAACGTAGTGCTTGGACAGATGTTAAAGGCGGGATATATCACTGAGGCTGACTATCAGAAATATTGTGCCGAACCGTTGAACCTGAAGTTCCATGTGGCCGACCATCGCGATGGTATCGCGGTGTATTTCCGTGACTTCCTGCGCCGTTACATCACGGCCAAGAAGCCTGTCCGTTCGGAATATCCGTCGTGGAACATGGTGAAATACCATATCGACTCACTGAACTGGGAGCAGGATCCGCTGTATGGCTGGTGTAACAAAAACTACAAGAAGAATGGCGACCCGTATAATATCTATACCGACGGTCTGAAAGTGCATACCACCATCGATTCCAGGATGCAGGCGTATGCCGAGCAGGCTGTGCAGGAACATGTGGTCAAGTATCTGCAGCCGGCATTCAACAAGGAGAATCGCGGTCAGAAGAACGCACCGTATTCGGGCAATCTTTCGCAGGAGCAGGTGAACCAAATTCTGATGCGTTCCGTTCGCCAGTGTGAGCGTTATCGCCTGATGAAGGCCGCAGGATCGACCGAGGAGCAGATCATGCAGGCGTTCAGGACGAAGACGGAGATGAGCATCTTCACCTATCACGGCGAGATTGACACCATCATGACGCCGATCGACTCCATACGTTACTACAAGTCGTTCCTGCGTACGGGATTCATGAGTATCTGTCCGCAGAACGGCCATGTGAAGGCGTATGTCGGTGGAACAGACTTCTCGCATTTCGCTTACGACATGGCGATGGAGGGTCGCCGACAGGTGGGTTCAACCATCAAGCCGTTCCTCTACTCACTGGCCATGGAGAATGGATTCTCGCCCTGCGACCTCGCACCGAACGTCCAGCAGACATATATGGTGGCCGGTCGTCCCTGGACGCCTCGCAACTCCGGACATGCACGTTACGGAGAGATGGTGACGCTGAAATGGGGACTGCAACAGTCGAACAACTGGATTTCGGCTTATCTGATGAGCAAACTCAGTCCGCAGGCCTTCGTCTCGCTGCTCCATGAATATGGCATCCGCAATCCGGAGATTCATCCGTCAATGGCATTGTGTCTGGGACCGTGCGAAATCACTGTCGGCGAAATGGTCAGTGCCTATACGGCATTCGTCAATCACGGCATCCGCGCTGCCCACATGTTCGTAACCAGCATCGAGGACGGCGAGGGTAACACCATTGCCCAGTTCCAGCCTCGCATGAACGAGGTCATCAGCGAGGAGAGTGCCAACAAGATGATCTATATGTTGAAGGCTGTCGTTGATGGCGGTACGGCCGGACGCCTGCGCCATAAGTACGGATTCACCGGCGAACTGGCAGGTAAGACCGGTACCACCAACAACAATAGTGACGCATGGTTTATGGGACTCACTCCTACGCTGGTCAGCGGAGTATGGGTTGGTGGCGACGATCGTGATATCCATTTCTCATCCATGTCGATGGGACAGGGCGCAGCGATGGCTCTTCCCGTTTTTGCCCTTTATATGCAAAAGGTTTACAAGGACAAACAGCTCGGCTATAACGAGAGCGCAGTCTTTGACCTGCCCCCTGGATATAACCCTTGCGTGATGGACGAATCTGGTCTCAGTGATGCCGTCGAAGAAGATATTGAAGAGGTCTTTGAGTAACTTTTTTAAGTAGTTTAAGACTTTCACCCTCGGCACCCGATTTGCTTTTCCCTTCGGCCAGCGACCTTTGGTTCCGGGCTTTGCCGAGGGCTTTTTTGTGCCGTTTTCCGTAACTTTATCGTATTTCTCAAACTGACTATGTGATAAAAAGTGTGAAAATATTGCAAAAATTCCGAGGTTATTAATTTTGTTTTATAATAAATACTTAACTTTGTAAGCCAAACTTAATAAAAACGCATGATTCTTATAAAATATAATTTATATGAGTATTAGTAAAGATGTCATCAAACAGTGCCTGATTAGTAAGCAGCGCGAAGTGGATGAGGCGGTGATTGTGAACCGTCCAATAGACTTTGAAGAGAACGGCAACTATGTGATAGTTGGCGTGAGACATGCGGGTAAATCGTATCTGCTGTATCAACGTGTGCGACAACTACAGGCTGCAGGAAAAGGATGGGACGAGATTCTGTTTGTGGACTTTGAGGATGAGCGTCTGGCGGAATTCCAGACGGAAGACTTCAACAGTCTGCTGGAGGCCCATCTGGAACTGTATGGTAAGAAGCCGGTGGTGTTTCTGGACGAGGTGCAGAACATTCCGCATTGGGACAAGTTTGTGCGGAGACTGACTGATGCTAAATACAGGGTATATGTGACGGGCAGCAATGCGAAGATGCTGAGCAAGGAGGTGGCGACGACACTGGGTGGACGCTTCTTCATTTATGATGCGTACCCATATTCGTTTAAGGAATATCTGGCAGCGCAGCAGGTGGAACTGAAGGAACATTGGGTGTATGACACCATCCAGCGGAGCGAGGTGAAGCGACATCTGAACGAATACTTCTATTACGGCGGTCTGCCAGAGATCCTGTCGTTTAAGAACAAGCGGGCGATGTTGTCGAGTCTGTATCAGAAGATTTATCTTGGTGACATCTGTGCCCGAAATAACATTAAGAATGACAGGGTGTTGAACATCCTAATCAAGAAGATGGCTGAGAGCGTAAAGCAACCGCTGTCGTATAATAGGCTGAAAAACGTGATAGTGGCAACAGGGTCGTCTATCAGTGTGCCTACTACGATAGACTATGCGGAATACGCCTCTGACAGTTGGCTGATACTGCCCATAGAGAACGAGGTAGGGAAGCTGACGGAGAAGGAAATGCAGAAGAAATACTACTTCGTTGACAACGGACTGCTGAACCTGTTCTTAATGAACTCAGAGACATCACTACTGGAGAACATGGTGGCGGTGGAACTGTGCAGGCGGTTTGGCAAAAAGAATGTGTTTTTCCTAAATGCGGAGAAGGAGATAGACTTCATTGTGCCTGACGAGAAGCTGGCCATACAGGTATCCTACAGCATCAAGGATGAGACCACTTACAACAGGGAGGTGCCACCACTGGTGAAGTATGCCAAGGCGCACAAGGACTGGAAGTGCCTGCTGATTACGTATGATGAGGAGGGCTCGGAAGAGGGAATACCCGTGGTGCCTGTGTGGAAGTGGTTGATGAGGGTATGACTTCGGTTGGAGACGCGGAATAACATTACAATATGGAACAGAAATTCAGCAATAACAGTATTGACCTTCAAGTGCTGCGTGAGTTTTGCGAGCGTGAGGGTGAGGCGGTGTCTTACCGCAAGGGTGATCAGATGGAGCGCGAGGGCGACCCGTCGCGTTGGTTAGGCTTCGTGACGGATGGTTGCTTCAAGTATGTGACGCACGGCATCAGCGACGACAGGGAACATATCACGTGGTTTTCGTTCGCGGGCGAGTTTGTGGGCGACTATCCCAACTGCCTCGACGGGCGTCCGGCCCAGACCACTATCGAGGCGATGATGCCCAGCCGTGTGCTCCGTGTCACGGGCGAACAGATGCTGCAGATGTTCCGTCAGAACATGCAGACGATGGAACTGCGCAGTGTCATCGGCGAAGTACTCCTCGATCAGCATCGGGCCCGCTACTATGACCTCCACCGCGCCACGGCCCGCGAGCGCTACGAATTGCTGCTACGTCGTTGTCCCGGCATCGTGCATCACCTTGCCTTGCAGGACCTCGCCTCTTTTCTCTGCGTCACGCCCAATTACCTGAGCACTATCCGCAAGGATATCACGTTCGAAGCGGAAAAATAGCGCCACTTTCTTTAAGTAGTTTAAGACTTTTACCCTCGGCACCTGATTTCCGGGCTTTGCCGAGGGCTTTTTTGTGCCGTTTTCCGTACCTTTGCCGAGGGCTTTTCGTTAAACATTGCAACTTTTTCAGTGCGATTGCGATTAATTTACGGAATATTTTGTATCTTTGCGACCAAAAGGCCGCGAAACTGCTCACGCTCGGCAATCGATGCAAGCATCATTGCTCTCGCTTACTCGCAGTTTTGCCAACGTAAACGACAAAATGACAGCGAATATGGCAACAGACAAAACCGCTTACTGGCTCGACATAGCCGATTACGACCTCGACACTGCCGAGGCGCTCCACAATAGTGGCCGCTGGCTCTACGTCGCCTTCATGTGCCATCAGGTCATCGAGAAGACGCTCAAAGCCTACTGGTGCGCTACCCGTGACGACGACCCGCCCTACACGCACAACCATAAGCGGCTGGCCGACGGTTGCGGACTCTACCAGCAACTGACCACCGACCAGCGCGAGTTCATTGAGACCATTACCAATTACAACATCGAGGCCCGCTACCCTGAGGACAAGGAGGAACTCGCCCGCACGCTCACCCCGCAGGCCTGCCGACAGATTATTGACGAAACAAAACAATTGCAGCAATGGATAAAAGAACACTTACTCGAGACGAGGCCCTCGAACTCGTCCGCCGATACAAGCGAGTCATAAGTCCGCGCTTCGAAGTCGAGCCGAAAGTGATGATGTTCGGCTCCTACTCGAAGGGCTACGCCAATCCCGACAGCGACATCGACGTGGCTGTCATCGTGCCGACATACGGTGACCGCAAGTTCGAGATTTCGAAGAAACTCTGGCATGATGTCGACGAGGTCAGTTTTCTCATCGAGCCTGTCCTCATGGCCGAAGACCGCTGGTCTCCCCTTTACGACGACGTGATGCGGACTGGAGTGGCGGTGTAATATATAAAGTACTGACGGGAAAGATATTCGGGAGGCCGATGCTGGTGATTCAGCGGCGGCCTCCCGAAGTTTATTTATTGCAATCATTCTGCCAATTTGTCAACATTCCAATCTTTGGCACGCTTGTTGCGAAGGATAATGTACAGAGCAGCGGCTCTGGAGATACTTCGGGCGGATGCCCAACAAATTTAAATTATAAAATATATGGTAGTATTACCAGACATGACATTCATTGTCATTCTTTTACTCCTTATTATTGCCTATCAGCGCAACTAAGGAATCGTCAAAAGAAACGCTTCCATACATGGAAACGAGATACTTCAAGAAGAATTAGATAATTTAAGCAGGAAAAGGAAGCGATATCCTTTTCCTGCTTTCACAATAGTTTACTCGAAAATCTGCATCATATAGTTCAAAAGGGAGTCATCCACGTTCCCTTTATATACATACTTCTTCAAAAGGGCTTTTTTCTCCGAATCATAAAGTCCCATCTTCTTAAGAACTCTTGAAAGTGCATACAATACTGGAGGATTTTCTAAAAGGCTTAATCCACCAGAGGCAATCTCACAAAGAGCTTCCGCATGATTCATTAGTGTATTTCTATCTGAAGGGTAGCACTCCTCGATAATATAGCCTCCAATATTATCACCATGCTTGACGAGAATATCAAGGAGTCCCCTCTCTCTTAAGACTCTTTGAGTTATAGCTATCCATGCAACGTTTGTTGTTACTGCGGTTAAACCATCAATGACTTCCACAACATTTTGGCAGAAGCATACTTCTGGGTCTCTTACTCTTTTTGCAAATAGTCTCATGATCTTTTGTCTTTTAATTCTGTAAATATCCTTAGAACTTTATGTAAAGCTTCGTCTTCAGATTGACAATATGCGATATTGTATCTATTCGGTGCGAAATGATATAGGGAATGTAATGTGGAGGAAACAACAAAAGTATAAGCCATTTCTGCTCCAAGGTCTCTATATACCTTTTTCATTCCTTCAAGCTTAAGATTTACGAAAGTACTGAACCATTCATCAGCGATTTTTTGCCGGTTAGAAAAAGGCATTCCTGGTATCTTGCCCCGAACTCTTATATTTATGACATTCATCATACTATAGCCCCGTTCGTCAAGAGACAACAATATCTTGCAAGCCAACTCAAAATACTTAGGTGCTCTTTCAGCTGGGTCTATCTCCTGTCTTGCAGCAATAACAGCAGAGCGCAATGGCTCAACATTCATGTTTCTGTTTATTGTATCAATCTCACTTTGTGAACCGACACCAAATAAAAGACTTATTATATGAAAGAAGGCAAATACGCTGTCATCCTCTATTTCTCGTATTTTACGCTGTTCATAGCTTATTAGGTTTTTGTATTTTGATAATAGCGAAACATAGGGATAAGAAGCAAGCCTAAACATATCTTGCTTGGAGCATAGCTTTGAATCTAGCATTTGCCTGTATTCGTATTCATCTATTTTCTTAAGTTCCATTCGTTATTGTTTTGTCTGTTCTAAAGGTTGGCTCACTAAATAAATAGCGCAGCCCCGCCATAATCTCTCTCAGGCTCACCACAAGCCCCAAATACGCTATGGAGAAGTCTGCGCTATAGTGCGAGACTCCTGCGTATTTGGATTTTTGCTCGTTTTTCTTTTCCGAGGTGGTGATTCGAGAGAGAAAGTTGAGCAATAAGCTTGTGTCTCTTACGAGAACACGCTGCAAATTTACATAAAATTCTCCAAATTCGATGCCCCAATATGCAAAAATCACATAAAATGAAGCGAATTTGTTCACTTTTTCGCTCAATCGTGTACTCAATTAAAGAAAAATTGCTATCTTTGCGTTCAGAATTTCATCTTCGACGGAAAGAGAGCCTGAAGTTTTCAAGAAGACAGGAAACTAGCACATTCCCAAGCTTATACGCATAACGTGAAGACAAGAAGGCCGATAGCTCACACTCGATACAGAGGCGTGGGCATTGGCGGTATTCAGCAATCTTCACTGTGGCGCTGTGCTAGGCCGACTGTCTTTTTGTTGTATATTCAAAGGTGCTTTGCGCCTCTTTCTACAAGATGAATTCGCACGGAGCAGAGACTGCGTGACAGAATGAAAAGATTGAGACACTCAGCGCAGAGCGGTGCAACAATGAGGACAGGATGATGCCTCTCAGCCGTGAGCGGTGCTATTTTGAGGGCAGGAAGGAGCCTCTCAGCCGTGAGCGGTGCTGCTTTGAGGGCAGGAAGATGCCTCTCAGCCGCGAGCGGTGCAACAATGAGGACAGGACGATGCCTCTCAGCCGTGAGCGGTGCTACTTTGAGGACAGGATGATGTCTCTCAGCCGCGAGCGGTGCTACTTTGAGGACAGGACGATGCCACTCAGCCGCGAGCGGTGCTACTTTGAGAACAGGAAATGAGATAAATTCAAATAGTATAACAAAAAATTGAAGATTATGGCACAGAAAACATTAACGACGAGCTATCTGGCTCAACTGACGAACGCCAACCACGACGGCGTATCGCAGCAGATTTGTGACCGTCTGACGGCTTTCACCACCGACAATCAGATGTTGACCGCAGCCAAGCAGGGCGTTGTGGCGGCTCGACAGGCCGAGGACACGGCCTACCGTCGCTATAGCGGAAAGGACTTCGCATCCGACGACTTGAAGAAGGAGGACGGGCTGGAGGACAAGTACATGTCCTGCATCCACGGCGTGCTGAACGGCCTGCTCTATCTGCCCGAGACCGAGCCGCTGCGCCGCAAGGCCGAGTTAGCTGTGCAACTCTATAAGGACTTCAACTTCCGCGTGAGCGACGGCTTCGAGGCCGAGGCCCGCAAGACGCTGAACATGGTGCAGCAGTGGAAGTCGTCAACGGCCTACACGCTCGCCGAACTGGGCATCGCCGAGTGGGTGGACAAGGCCGAGACGCAGGCGCAGAAGGTGATGAACCTCGTGACTATCCGCGTCGATAACGAGAGCAACAAGGTGAAGGGCGAACTGGCCAACGCACGCAAGGCGACGGACGAGGCCATCCGCAAGGCTTATGACATCATCGACGCATTGATGGTGCTCGCCCCGTCGGCAGAACTGTCGGCACTGGTGAACGTGCTGCTGGGCATCGAGGAACGCGCGAAGTTGTACTACATCAGCGGTGCAAGCGCATCAGGCGTAAGGCCGACACCTACGCCCACGCCGACACCGACGCCGGACCCAACACCCGATCCAACGCCAGACCCAACACCAGACCCTGATCCCGACCCAGACCCGACACCTGACCCAGACCCTGTTCCCACGCCCGATCCTGACCCGAGCGGCGAGACGTACCGTCTGGTCATCTACAAGTACGGCGAAGGCACGATGAACGTGACGGGTGCCAACGGACAGGAAATCAACTCGAACGACCAGGTGGCCGCAGGCGCAACGGTGAACATCAGCGTCGTGCCCGTCCCCGGCAAGACGCCCACGGCCAAAATCAACGGCTCGACCGCCATCGCCCTGACCGCCGCTTCTGGAACCACCACCTACACGGGCTCGTTCCAGATGCCCGACAAGGGTACGGTGCTGGAAATCAATTCCGACCCCGACGATTTGGACCAGAACTAAGTCGAAGGTTGCAAACCATCTTAAAAGTGGACTGACAGACACTGCCAGTCCACTTTTTTTCTGTGCCTTTGAGAAGGCGACGGCAGACCCGCACGCGCTGATGGTGTATCGGACGATCAGTGGCGACGGGCTGCGCATCATCTACCGCTACGTCAGGGATGAGGGGCCTCTGACAGCCACCTCGTGGCGGGCGGCGTTTCTGAAGGGCAACACGTACTTTGCCGAGTTAACGGGCCACGACTATGACACGCAGTGTACCGACTACTCGCGGCTGAGCGGGATGGCGCACGACGAAGAGGTGTACGTGAACTGGGAGGCCGAGGCATTCGTCATCACCGACGAGGAGATACTGGAGGCCAACTTCGACGGACGGGGCGAGAAAGGCAAGCCGCGCAAGGAGTATGCGGCGGGCACCCACGCCGTGACGGTGGACGAGGCCTGGCCCCGCGTGGAGCAGACGCTGGCACGGCGGCAGATGGCCTATCAGAACGGCCATCACCACGACTACGTGATGCACGCGGCGTTCCTTTTCAACCGCTACGGCGCCGACCAGGACGAACTGCTGACGTGGGCCGCGCAGGAGTGGAGCGACTACGACACGAAGCAGCGCGAGGCCACCATCCGCAGTTGCTACAAGAAGACGCAGGAGCACGGCACGTGGCGACTGAACCGGCAGGGGCGCAAGCAGAAGGAGACGTCGATGATCACCCTGCCCGAGATTCGCCAGTGGCTCAGCCAGCGCGTCGAGGTGGTGTATAACCTCGTGACCGACCAGACCATGTTTCGAATTTTGTCCCCTAAGTTAGGGGACGACAGGGGTCTGAACGCGGGAATGTCGTGCGATTGTTCAGACCCCCAACCCCCTAACTTAGGGGGCTCGTGGGTTCAACTCGACGAGCGGGTGCTCTGCTCCATTCGCGGACAGATAGCGGCAGACACCGGCAAGCGCGTGCTGAAACAAGACGTGCGCGACGTGCTGAACTCCGACTTCTCGCGCCTGTCCCACCCCGTGCGCGAATACGTCGAGGCACTGCCCGCGTGGGACAGTCGCGACCGCGTGAAGGAACTGTGCCGTCACGTCTCGGCCCAGGAACCGCAGTATTTCGAGTGGACGCTGCACAAGTGGCTCGTGGCGGCGGTGGCCACGTGGATGAGCGACCTGTCGTCGAACCACGAGATATTCGTGCTCATCGGCGCCCAGGGCATCTACAAGACCACCTTCTTCCGCCACCTGTTGCCCCCGCAGTTGCGCATGTACTTCTGGGAGAACGCCCACAACTCCTTTTCGTCGAAGGACGACCACCTGGCGCTGGCCGAGAACTGTCTGGTGGAGATTGAGGAGATCGACCTGCAGTCGCCCCGCGACATCTCGGAACTGAAGGCGCTGGCCACCAGCGAGAAGGTGAAGGAGCGACGGCCCTACGCCCGCTTCCGCGAGGAGAAGCACCGACTGGCCTCCTTCTGCGGCTCGGGCAACCAGGAGCGCTTCCTCAGCGACGAGACGGGCAACCGGCGCTGGCTCTGCCATAAGGTGGACCACATCGACGACCCCCGCACGTGGGGCCTCGACTACGACCAACTCTACGCCCAGTTGCGCGACGAACTGCGGCAGGGCTTCCGCTACTGGTTCGACCCGGACGAGCAGCGGCGCGTGGAGCGGCAGAACGAGGCGTTCCGCATAGAGAGCGACGAGGAGCAACTGATACGCTCGCGGCTGCGCCGTCCCTCGGCGGGCGAGAAGGTGACGCTGATGAACTCGGGCATGATCTGCCAGTTTCTGAACGGCGGCGTGGTGGGTCGCGGACTCTCCACGCGCAAGGTGGGCATCATCATGACCAGCCTCGGCTTCAGGAAGGTGCACACCATGCAGGGCAACTTCTTCGAGGTGTATCAGATACCGCTCGACCAGATACAGGCCACGCTGGCCATGACCGACACGCGGGAGAGCGAACCGAGCGAGCCGCAGGAGGGCGAACTGCCGTTCTGACGACGGGGCAGCGGCCGGTGAACCGATGGCGTATGAAGGATATGAAGGAGGATTTTGCAACTTTCCCTTATAGGAAATTATTTAGTCGGCCACTAAATGTTTTCCTTTATATAAAAGTTTGGTTTCTATCCTTCATATCCTTCATAATCGGTCGGCGACGGCCTGCGGAAGTATGGCGTTTAGGCGCCGGAAGTATGATGTTTAGGCACTGAAAGTATAATGTTTACGCACTGAAAACAAGACTGTTATGACCATCAAGAGTTACCCCAAGAGCGAACTGGCTCAGTTGTATTTCCCCGACAGCGACCCGCACGTGGCCACCAACCACCTCGCGCAGTGGATCAAGCGTTGTCCGCCGCTGGTGGACGCCCTCGCCGGCTGCTACCAGAGCAAGAATGCCAAGTTCTTCTCGCCCCAGGCCGTCCGCCACATCGTCGAGTACCTCGGCGAACCGTAGGGATGTGTTATAGAAAAAAACAAGAAAAACACTTTCTGATGTTTGTTGCTCCTTCAGAGCTTTTGTGATGAGTGCTATGGCTTTGGCTGTAAGAGCGAGCTCTCCCGCCAATCCCATATCGCTCATCACATAACTTCGTTATACAAACATCAAAAAGCAAAAACCCCGGCTTTTCAAGCCTAAAAAACAGAACTACCTATACCCTGAGACCAACAGTGGATAATGAAGACAAAAACATAAAAAACACCACAGTAATTGCTGAGCTCTGCGAGCTATTGTGCTGTCCTTCCAGCCATGCGCCTGAAAGCGAGCTTTCGCGCAGGCTTGAAGTCCATCACAGTTTCGCTTGCGAAACTCAGCAATCACAGCGGCAAAAACAATAAAAACCTTTTTGGCTGTAATCAGATGGTTTCAAGAGAAGTGTTTTTTAGCGAAGCGGGGTTTTTGCCATTAAAGAGATTAAACCCCTGAAAGGGTAATGGGATTAGTGAAAATCTTATCTGCAAGCTTGCTTGTAAGGAAGATTGACACAAATACCATTAGTACTCTAGTAAGAGTACAATCTCTTTAATGGGGTTTTTCTGGTTTTTGTTTTTAGACCGAAGAAAGAGTTTTTACGGTTTTTGTAAAATATCAATTGGTTTTTGTTAAACCTTAGAATGCGTACATATGGCCAGTGTTTTTGTCCAGATAGTATCGTTCACATTGGTCACGGACAGGAGCAAAGTTGTATAACACTCCAATGCAAATGCCTGACAGCCTCATATAATTCCATAACTGCTGACGTTGCTCTGGCCCCAGACACTCAATGGCTTTACATTCTATCAGTATGTCGTTACCAACAAGGAAATCAGCATAATGCTTATGCCTTATCTGCTTACCATGAAATGTTACTGAGAAATAATATTCCTTCACGCGTACAATATTATTTTCTTCGAACAATATATCTAAAGCCTCCTGGTACATATATTCGTTGAGGAAAGGTCCCATCTCCTTGTGCACCTGTTGGCATAAACCTACGACTCTGTAGCACTTGTTTTTGAGTTCTGCAGCCAGATTTGGGTTGCTATCTGCAAGTTTTGAAATATTGTAATTCATAACAAGATCTTCTTTATCAATAAAACGCGGAATCAGCTGGTATATTGTGTTATCGAAAAAAACGGTTCTTCTTCAATTTAGTTGAAAGACAAAAACCATCAAAACCCTTTCATTGATTTCAATCTTTTCAAGATTAGCGTATAGCGCTGATGCTGACTGATTGGAAGAACTTCCATCATTCAGCACCAGCCCCATACACCGCACTCCATGCTATGAAATCAATGAAAGCAAAAACCCCGCTTCGCTAAAAAACTATTTTCACCTTAACCATAACATGAATGTTCAAAGACCTAATGGTATCGAAAAAAACAGGAAAAACACCACTCATAATGGCTGTGGCCTTCGCCCCCACGTCCTGTTCTTCTGGCCTTGTGCCTAAGAGCAAGCTCTTGCACAGTCCAAAAGCCCAGTACGGTTTTGTTCCAAAACACAGCCTTCATAGTGGCAAAAACATTAAAAACCTTTCTGGCTGTAATCAGAGGGTTTCAAGAGAAGTGTTTTTTAGATTGTGACAACAATCGAGGTTTTTGCTTTCAAGGTCTTGGAACCACGTTAGTGGATGTGGAGAGTGGTGTGGGATTGGTGTAAAAGTTCACTTTTAAAGACAAGAACACATCACTTTACACAAATGCTCATAAGAGCTTCAAGACCGAAGAAAGAGTTTTTCTGGTTTTTGTTTATAATGAGCGCGTTTTTGGCAAAAAATGAAGGGAAAACGGCAGAAATTCTTTAACTAGTTTAAGAAATGCACCCTCGGCAGTCATTTTTCGGGCTCCGCCGAGGGCGTTTTTGTGCCGCAATTGGTAAATTTGCAGGTTCAATCGGGGCCTGCGCTTTCTTTATGCCTTTGAGTTAGTGCTTTCCCCACAGATTTTAGAGACGAAAGTAATAACAATTAAAAGATCAAAAATATGAAACCAAAACCAATTAGATTGTATTTTAGGGTAGCCATGATGCTACTCATGCTGCTCACCACCATGACGGCGTGGGCAGGAACGAAAATCGAGACGAAAACCGTGACGTGGAAAATGGACGGCGGCGCATCGGGCAATACGAATGTGCAAGGCACTCATGTGCTGAACAGTGGAGGTATGACGCTGGAATACAAAAACAACAATACGGCGGCTAATACCATCTATATGAACCCAAATAACAACAAAGTCATATTCCGCCTTAATATTATCTCGTGTGGCGGTTACCTTGAATTTACTAACTTGCAGGGAACCGTGAAGAAGGTGGAATTCACAAACGTTCAGTTCTACAATGACATGCAGATGTATGTGGGCAAGGACAAGAACGACAATTCAACGCTCCTGCATGTTGCAGGGAATGCCAGCGACTATGACTTCCCGTCAATCGATTCACAAGAGCCAGGAAATGCAACCTTTGAGGGGAGTCTGGCCGTCAACCCATCGAGTCCGTTAAGAATCATGTTTTCCAGCAGCAACAGTGAGACAAGTGGCTATTTTGGTTTTAGAGACGGCACCATCGTTGTTACCTACGACGTCGAGGTAGAGATCACCGATGACCCCGGCCACACGTTCACGTTTGCCGCCAACGCCAGCAGCGATGCGATAATCGCCACCTGTACCGAGGGAAGCGCCTACCATACCTGTGGCCTCACCAATCGACAGGTCACAATGCCGCTCGAAGCCAATGACGTTCCCTATGACGTATTCAGACATTATGCCTCGCTCAACCAAACGGCCTTCAACAATGCCGGCATCACCGACATCGCCGCCATATTAAGTTATAAGGACAAGAGTACAAACGAAACATTGGAGAATCCCCCTGCCGTAATAGGCTCCTATACCGCCACCGCCAATGTCACCGTCACTTACAAAAACGTGGCTCATCCTTTCACGCTGACTACAGACTTCGACATCTATGACGGAACTATCAACTGCGATTATCCGCAATTCAGCTTCAGCCCGATACCAGCCATTGCGGGCAATGATGTCACCATCACCTTTACGCCACTGGCGGGCGAAGGCGTTGATATGCTGACCTTGACGGGCGACAACACATACATGAGGCTCGACAACGGCATCACCAACAATCACGACGGCACCTACACGTTCACCATGGTTAAAGAGTCGCTCACCCTCGACGCAACGTTCTCGGAACCCGACGCCAGCCACTTCGAGCAGACTGGCACCGACGAATACACTATCAAGACCGCCAACGGCTGGAACTGGTTCTGCTACGCCTTGAATAGCGGCTTGGTGGCCGACGGCTTCAGCGGCAAGACCGTGAAACTCGGCACAAGCATCGGTTCGTCGGAGATGGCAGGCACGAGCAGCCACCCGTTCAAGGGCACGTTTGACGGACAGAACCACACACTGACCTTCAACCGCACTGCCGCCGAGGACTTCTGCGCCCCGTTCCACTACATCAACGGCGCCACCATCAGCAACCTCCACGTAGAGGGCACCATTACGGGCGGCACCTATGAGAGCTTGGGCGGTCTGGTGGGCCGTGCCGAGGGCAATATCACCATCGAGAACTGCCACGTGAGCACCAAAATCAGCACTACCCACAGCGGCGCCGCATGGCATGGCGGTGTCATTGCCCAGTGGAATGGCACTAATGCCACCTGCACCGTCACGGGCTGCGTCTATGACGGACTGATTTACAACCCAGACCAGGCTAGCGTGACCACCTCCTGCCGCGGATTCATAGGATGGGACTATGGAAATAACGGGATCATCACGTTCACCGACTGCCTATCCGCTCCCGCCGCATACGGCACGGGCAAATACGCACTGGGCGACAATTGCTTCACTTTCGTCTATCCAAACAGTGAGCCGACCCTGACCTACAACATGACGAACTGTTACTATACCAGTATCCTCGGCAACAGGCAGGGACGCCCCGCAGCCACGACGACCGTCGCACCCGCCAACCTCGGCAATGCGACCACCGACCACGGAATGGTGGATGGCTACGAGAACGGCTTCCTCTACGACGGCAAGTACTACACGCCGAAGTACGGCGACGCAGTGGTTGAATATCGCTTCAATGACTGGAATGAGAGGGCCGACGTGACCATCAACGGCACAAACAATCAGGGAACAGGCGTCAACGTCGTGGGCGTGAACATCACGGAGGCGGTCGGCAATATCAAGAGCGTGACCTACAACCGCCCGTTCACCGCAGCACAGGCTTCGACGGTGATACTGCCGTTCAACTATATCTGCAACGACGACGAGGGTGGCAAGTTCTTCGGCTTCAAGGAAGTGGCGTACGACTATAACCAGCATATATGGGTCTGCACGATGGTAGAGCCAGGCGAAGAGGGTTCTAATAACGCGACCTCGCTGACGGCCAACACGCCGTATCTGTTCATGCCGAATGACGCGACGATGACGTTCCCGAACATCTCGAGCATGACGGGCGGAGTCGTGACGCTGCAGACCACGACGGCCAACGACGGTCTCTATGGCGGTGCCACGACGGATGTAGCCTGGAATTTCTACGGCACGTACGAAGGAAAGACGTGGACGGAAACGAGTAAGGACTACGGCTTTGCAGCCCATGGCGGCACCGCTGTTCACGGTGAGGAAGTGGTGGCCGGTCAGTTCGTTCGCTTTACCACGGGTGCCTTCATCAAGCCCATGCGCTGCTATCTGTCGTATGTCGGCACGTCAGCCCCAGCCCCGGCACGCCGCCTGACGCGCTCGGCTTCCGGTGACGACCTGCCCGCCACCATCACCGTGCGTCTCGTCAGCCGTAACGGCGAGACTACCGCCATCGGCACGCTCGACACCACGACGGGCGAAATCTCATTCGACGGCTGGTACACGCTGGACGGCGTAAAACTCAGTGGCAAGCCCAGCACCAAGGGCATCTATATCAACAATGGACGTAAGGTAATTGTAAAGTAAAGGAGAACAAGCAATGATGAAAAAGAGAGCATACGAGAAACCGACCTGCAGGGTCGTAGTGTTACAGCATAAGGCAAGCATCTTGGTCAGTAGCGGCGACCCCGTCCGCAATGTCCCCTGGTGGGACGGCGAGGGCGATTAAATCCCCGCCCACGCCGACTGGATCGGGTAACATCCCCCAGATCATTCATATCCTCACCCTCGGCCCACGCTTCTCGCCTCCGCCGAGGGTGTATTATTGTGCGCTACTGGTACGACGGCTCGGACAGCGAACATCCAGCAGAGAACATAGGCGAACTCGACAAGGTGTATGGCTTTGCAGGAGCGACTAAGGAGGTGCAAGGAGTATACAACAACACGATTACCGTCCAGGCTGGCGAATTCGTGAGGGCGAAGAACGGCGCGAAGATCCGCCCCACGTCGTGCTACCTGATGTGGACGGGCTACGAGCCCGACTATGCCCCCGCCCGCGGAATGACCCGCGGCGCAGCGGCTGACGAGGAACTGCCGCAGCGCATCACCGTGAAACTCGTATCGGCCAGCGGCGAGACTACCGCCATCGGCACCCTCGACACCACGACGGGCGAAGTATCATTCGACAGCGAGGCATGGTATACCCTCGACGGCGTCCGCCTCAGCGGCCAGCCCAGCACCAAGGGCATCTATATCAATAATGGACGTAAAATAATCGTAAAGTAAAGGAGAGCACAGCAATGAAAAAGAGAGCATACGAAAAACCGACCTGCAGGGTCGTAGTGTTGAAACATAAGGCAAACATCTTGGTGGGCAGTCCCTACGACGCCACCCCGCCCAACGAAATCCCCGACTACGACGACTGGTTTGCGTAACATCCCCCAGATCACTCATACCCTCACCCTCGGCCCCCGCTTCTCGCCTCCGCCGAGGGTGTATTTGTGGGAAAAAGAAAAGTTTTTCCTTAATTATTTGTTCGTTTGAAATAATTTCCGTAATTTTGCAAAAATTTCGGTGCGAATAAATGTTAATTCAAATAACGATATGACTATATCTCAGATAGTTGAAAAGAAGTTCAAACGAACAAAGGACAAGTCGTTGCTGTTTGCGTCAGACTTCCCTGAATATGACCAAGATTACATTGGCGACCTGCTCTCCATCTATGTCAGGGAGGGCAAACTTGTCCGTCTGGCTAACGGCGTCTATCTGAAGACGACCATCACCAAGTTTGGTCCCGTATTCCCCAGTCCAACGGAGATAGCAGAGGCCATTGCAAGGCGTGACCATGCCCAAGTGCTGATGTCGGGACTTGCCGCTGAGAACTACTTTGGCCTTTCTACGCAGGTTCCCATGAAAATCGTTTTCCTGACAAACGGTTCTGCCAGGAAACTGACAGCAGGAAACACCATGATTGAGTTTAAGCGTGGGGTTCCCAAGAACTTTGCATTTAAGGACAAGACGATGGCCACCCTCTGTCTGGCCCTGAAAAGCATCGGCAACGGCCATGTGACAGACGAGCAAAAGAACGTGTTAAGGAACTTTCTGAACGACTACGTCCAAGAGCATGACATCAAAAGTGACCTGAAACTCATGCCGCAGTGGATTCAGAAAATGTTGAATGAACTTTTTCAATAAGCCAAATGAGCAAAGTAATGCTTGCATTAACTTTGCCATGGCGAGAAAAAGTCGGATGTAATCCAAATTATGAACAAGGAATCATGATAAACTGGAGAGACGACTACGAGGCCATGCGCAGCACGATGGTGTTTGGCCCCTCCCTTACATTTGACGCACTCATTGAGAGACTGCATCTGCTGGAAGAGCGTTTCCGGCAATAAGAAAAGCCATCGCAAATACGATTATTTTTCGCAAAAATGTTGTAACTTTCACCTTCGGAAGCCGCTTAATGGAAAATAAGAGCCGCTTATCGCGCGATAAGCGGCCCTTATTTTGCAATACTAGGCTCTTATTGTCGGGACGCCGAGATTGCGGAAGATGCGCTCGACCTCAAGAGGGAGGAACGTTCGACGGCTGAGGGTGCGTAACGGATCCAGCTCGGGGTATTCCGCCATGCAGTCCTTCAGTTTGCGCCAGGCAGCACGCCCGCAGATATGAGGGAAATAAATCTGGGCCAGCTCCATGCGGCCATAGGAAGCAACCGGTAATCTGTAAGAATTTTCCATGTTTTTTATATGCTTTTATATAGGTACAAAGGTACGAAAAAATCCCGAAAAAGCCGCATCTTTTCTATGAAAAATGTTACCATAAGTGACATCTATTTTAGGGTTGTTTTGGGAAGTAATCCGACTACCTAAAAATGCTTGGAAAACGCCTGAAAATTTAGTACCTTTACAGTGTCTAAAGGAAACAATGGCAGTGCGCAGGCCGGCGTGGAATGAAGGCAAGAGAGAATTAACAAAATTATTTACACAAACAACGCAAAAACTAAACAAGACATGATTGAACTGTATCTTTCAAAAAACAACAACGAGACTAGTCCGAGCTTCGGCAAGTACTACCCCCGAG
>JBGUIA010000066.1:0-38851 GCA_045112595.1 Prevotella sp.
TTCTCGTTTGGTACTCTTCCCATTCTAGGCATATAACTTCCGTCTGAATTATGCTATATTTAAAACGATCTATTTCCTAATATATTGCCCGAGGAATCAAAACCTGTTCCTGTGATTTTCTGATTTATCCTTGACGGATCATATTCACTTAAGAATCTTCATATGTACCTATAACAATTGTTCTGATTTTTCCACGCCAAACCCATACTTGCAAACCTGCTTTGTCGAAATTGTATACGTGTTGGTTTTGGTGTGAACCTGGCAAATAATATATATCATGGTTCGCAGGCTCTTCTTCAATTGTTTTAAGGAAGTCCTCAAATTTCATCATGATAAGTTCTTGGCCATTATAAATACATGATTCACTACAAGTTATTGTTTCTATACGACCATTTTCCGACTCTATCGTTATGTTATAGCCATGTATTTCAATCTCATAACTGTCAAAACCATTGGGATCGTCAAAATGTGTCTTAGCATGAGCCATTTTCTCATATTTAGAGATGTCTTCGCCTATACAAAAGATATCATACGATTTATTCAGAACTAATCCTTTTTCCATCACTTTATCGTTTGTTCCCTCTACTATGTTCTTCGCCATGACGTTTCCTTTCTGCATCTTCTTTAATATGTCTCATCGTTCTTTGTCAATCAAAGGGACAGGTCTCGGTGATTCCGGGACAGTCCCCCTGTGTTACGCAGTGCTAATAATTAAAGAGCGATCTCTTGCCCGTCGAATAAACCTTTTCGTCTTTAATTAGTCGGAAAGCGGTTCGCTTACCTCCATATGGAAGTGTCTTCTTCTGGCGCAGAACCTCTAATCCATTCTTCTTGTTATCTAGGAATAGAATTCCCACAAAAATGGAATCATCCGTCTCAGGTATTAGGGAAAATGTGTCAGCTGGATGATACATCCCCGGTGTAATTTTTACTTTGTCTACATTAATGTTATATTTGTAGGCTCCTTCACTAATAGTAATAGTGTTATCCCAATTGAACTTAATGTTCATATTCCTTTGAATACTATCTTCGTCATGAAATGGTATATCTGTATACGTGTCTCCCTTGTGTATAAACCAACAATCTGGATAACGTTGAATACGTACTTTTAATCCGAAAATTTTATCATGAGTATCTATGTTAAAATGACCGCTAAAATATTCTGACAGATCTATGTTCCTTAGTTGAACAAAAGGCAAATAACATAGTAAACATACCGCTATAAAGAATATAGAGGCAACTAACAATAATATTTTTTTTAGACGAGAAGCTTTCATGAGAATATAAAGTTTTTGTTAGTATTCGAATCCTTTAGCGAATCACAGGGACAGTTTGTCCTGATCATATTCAGAAGTCCGTTATCTTTATTGTAATTCATTACTTGTTTCATTTACATTTCCATTTATACATTTTCTATCTTGAAAAATGATCACTAGAACCGACCCCGTGATCTGAGCCGTTCTGATTGTCCAGCTCCTTGCTTGTGAAGCGGTAGGGCTGCCAAGTGTCGCCAGCCATCTGTGCAGGATCCTGCATCTTCATCTCACTGCCAAAAGGATAGTAGTTGATGGTCTCTTTGACGTTGTTGTTGCTGTCCACCACCTTCCGCGTACTGCCCAGGTGGTCGGTGACGTAGTAGTTCCAACTGGTGGGAGTGCCGTTTTCGTTCAGTGAAACATAGCCTCCGTCGAACTGCCACAACAGCGGCTTGTCATCTCGCAATATCAGACCGCCAGCCCTGGCAGAAGCATTTATCGCTAACATCAGAAGAAACAATATGATATGTCGTAGCCTTGTATCGTTCATAGTTTACTATTCTTCAGTCAATCAAAAACCTGGCCCTGTGATTGTTAGGATAGCAGCTATAATTCCCACTGACGGTCTAATACAGATTGCCGATATGCGTCACTTGCATGGAAATTAACAATCTTTAGATTAATATTTTCTCTCATCTCACGTAGTGTCCATTCTGTTGCTTTAAACCAATTTATAGGTATATTGTCTATTTCTTTTTCAGGTACAAAAGAATAACCAGTATCTGGTATATTGTTGATATTCTTTTTTATCTTTGATGAAATATTGCATAAAATAGCTACATCCTTACTGCTTTTTATTCTTCTAATTAAGTCATCGTTATGACTCATACGTAGTTCCGATAAGTGAATTGATAGAAGGAAATCATCCAAAGTCTTTTCACAACTCCACCAAATATCTTTAATAAGATTATTACCTACTTTATATTTTGCAAGTTCTTTATCGTTCATGAGAAATCCTGGTCTTTCTATGCTATCTTTAGGAATGTCGCCCCACGTACAATAAATATTCGTTGTTTTTGATAAATACAAATCCGCAGTAAATGCATCATCATAATATCTATGTATGTTTAATCCAATTGTCAAATAGAGAGAATTTTCTACTTTCTTTCCAAAGAGTCCTTGTGCTCCACTTATAGAATCTTTAAACCAGCAATAGCCTAAATTCTCCATTTCAGACTTTAAGGCTTTAATTAGTTTTGCTTTTGTCAGTTTCATTTTTATTTCATTTTGGGACCAATATATGTCGGGGATGTCGATAGGTAAGCGGGATCCTGTGGATTACATGATCATGGGGTCGGTTCTTCTGATCATATTCAGAAGTCCGTTATCTTTATTGTAATTCATTACTTGTTTCATTTACATTTCCATTTATACTTTGTCTATCTTGAAAAATGATCATTAGAACCGACCCCGTGATCCATACATTCTTTTCAACAAAACAAAATTATTCTACTTAAAAGTGGATCACTCAGAATCGATCCCGTGATCCCTATTCTCTCGGTAATTCTCATAAATGTTTTTAAGAATTTCTTCTAAATTGTATCTACTTTCCCCTCCAATGTTCCCTTTTATATATTTCCCAGAAACTCCAAACACTTGTTTTTTGTTACCACTATATAAGGAAATTTCCATATTAGGATAGAAATGAGTCGGGCATATTGTAGTCGAATTATACAAAATGTCACAAACATGATTTATATCTTTGGGGTTTCTAATGCATACATAATATTTTAAGCGATTTTTATAATGTGAGATGTGAATTGAGTCGACCTCTTCCAAACGATACTCGGTAAACGATTCCCTTTTACAAGAAGAAGTAATAGCTATTCCACAAAGAACAATTATGATGAATAATAAATGTTTCATAAAAAGTTGTCTAATATTCGACGAAACTATTTTTTTCTTTACCATTCGGATCAACAATAGTTTTCGTGTCCTTTATTTTTTCGTATCTTGGAATAATTTATTGGGGACAGGACCGACCCCGTGATCCCTTTTCATATCCGTCACTTCTGCATATCGCATATCTTATATATAAATCTGTCAAACAAAACTCTTTTCCCAGCAAAATCTCCATATGTGTACCCCATCATTATGCGAAGATATATGGGAGAATGTTCTCCATATCCTAAATGCGTTTTCAGATTAATGGCACATTGGAATTCTTCTCCCTTTTTTATAAAATCTTCAAATGTAAATTTCTCGGGAAGAGACTTCTGTATTCTTTCCATATCCTGAGCTACTTGAAGCTTCTTGTCCTCAGGAACTTCATAAAAGACCATTACATCACTATACGTCCGCTTAGGCTCTTTCAGAAATTTCACAAAAGACTCATACTCCTTCGGATGTTTCTTGATGCTATTGTTTAGAACCTTTTCCCATTTTTTATTGAGGGTGCTACAATAGTCTTTATTGAATTCCTTAAACCGGTTGCGTTTTATAGGCTTGCCATCATAATCGCAGAACAGCTTGTACTCCAACATAGAAAAGTTATAATCTCCAACTTTCTTCCCTTCAGGAATATGATTATACTCTTCATAGTAGAAATCATGAATTCTTTCAGCAATAGCTATACCTTCATAGGCACAAAACCATTCGCCAATTACTATATTTTTATTAGTATCCATTTTGTTGATGATATTTAATGTGATCTGATTGTTCCATGAATTCAATAGTTCTTGGATCTGTCATTTTGTCGGGATTTTTAGATACTTTTTCAGTATGATGTCCATCTATTTTCTCACCTTTTTTGTATTTGACTTCTCCTCCAACATCAAGACCTTTTGCTTGGTCTTTTCGCGCATCAGCAACGCCCTTAGATCTCATATTTTTAATAAACTTTTTGCGTTCTTTATCAGGAAGAGATTTAGCTATTTTCCCGACATATTTATTTTCAAGGTCTTGTAGCTTGTTATATACTGTTGTCATCTGTTTTGCAAATTTTGAGCCACCATAGATGTCGCCTGCAACAGGAACTAATTCCAATGCCGTTTCCCACCAACTGTTGTCAAGTGCTCCCATAACATCATCTGCATCTTTGGCAAATTGCTTAAGCATGTCTTTTGACATATATTTTTTTAGTCGGTGCTCAATATTCTTCTTGATATATGTTTTTATGCCGGATTTTACACCTTGTTTAGCAGCAACTTTAATTAAGGCAGAAAGAGGTGAATTCCCATCGGGGTCCACTAACATTACCGGATTATTCGCACAATATGCATACGGACTGATGCCATAGTATTTCTCCGCCATAGGATCCATTTGGGTGAACATTCCTAACAATGGGTCGTATTGACGAGCACCATAGTCGTAGAAGTTCAGACCATGCATTCGGTCCAGTTCCTTGCCATTGTACTTGTACCGTTGCAGGGCATCGTTAGTACCTGCATCACCATAGACAGCACCGAAGGGATAGTAGTGGGTTACCTGTTCTATTTCTCCCGTGCTATGGTTGATGACGGCACGATTATTGCCTAAATGATCTTTTGCATAATAATGATATGTGGGTAGTCCGTTTGATATAGTGGCATATCCTCCATCAAACAGATAATTTTTGAGTTGCCCGTTTTCGTAGATGAAGTCCCCGACATAGTTGATGCTGTCGACGGACAACGTGTTTGAACTGTTCAGGCTGATTGTCGTTCCCAAAGGAACGGTGATGTTAGGCACGGCAGTTCGATATATTGTACGGAGCTTTTCACCGTCTGCTGCATAGGCATATTCCGTGACGTTGCCATTATAGAACTGTACACGCTGGGGATAACCATGACGGTCATATTCGATAAGGCAGATTCCCTTGTTGGCATCCCACTTCAGCGACCCATCATCATAGTAGGCATACTGCACACCAGTGGTCGGAATAGTCTTCGACACGAAATCAAAGGCACCCGTGTAGGTCAGCGGCAGGGCATCCTCCTTGACACTGTCGACCTGCATGCCGTGGTAGTACATACGCAGGTTGTCAATCTTACCGTAAACACCATTGCTCTTCTTTCCGTAACGCTCAATCTTCCGGATGCTGCTGTTATGGGTGTATTCAGGTATCGCTTCTGTATAGCGTCCCGGATGGATGGTCAGATTGTCGCCTTCACCATAATCAGCAAGTGTCATACGGGATAGGTTGTCGTAGCTGAATTTGTATCCGCGCGTGAAGCTCTCACTGCCACCCCGCCACAACTGGCTGCTGACATTGCCATTATAGCAGGCCGTTCCGACGCCGTCAGTATAATGCAGCCATTCCTTGAAACCCGTTCCATTGATAGTGCTCGTCCATCCGCGCTGGTTGTAGGTGTAGGTCACGCTGCCGCCATTGCCGCCTCGCTGGAGCGTTGTCAATTGGCCCAGATCGTTGTAGCCGTACTGGGCAATGGTAACGGAAGAGCCGTTGTTGTAGGAAATGGCCTGCGTGGCCCAAATACGGAACATTGTACCCTGGCGTGACTTCACACGATAACCTACTGAGATGATTACATCAAGGTTATAGAAATTCGTTGGTTTGGTAGAAAAATCGGAAATTCCGATTTTTCTTATGCTCTTCTCTTCCGTCAGCTCTCCTTCTTGGTATATATTAAGTATGTGTTCATTAATTGTAGAACGCGATTTTCCAAAGAGCAGACACATCTGGTCAATAGTCAACCAAACCGTTTCGTCTTGAAACAACACGTCTACTTTTATATTACCATCTTCCGACTGGTAAAGCACTATCTCGTCTTGTATCGGTACGAGATTATCCTGTTTTATATTCTTTTCTTCTGCCATATTCATATTTTGTTTGCAAAGTTACACATTTTATTTCACATCAGCCATCAGACTTCATACATCTGACATCTTCCAGCCATATTCGTTTGCAAAGTTACGATTAAGTGAGCAAAAAGCCAAATAAATTTGAGTTTTTTCGAGCGTAGTGCCTTCTCGACCTGAAAAGTTATATACCACTATTTATCATAGCGGCAGTTTTAATCATAGCGGTACAACTAAGGAACTGGATTCACAAGCACAAATAACGCTTCCCTCAGCCATCGTTACTGTCACTCACCTGTCCCTATGGCATCCGTGAATGGAAACACGGTTAATGGCAAACAAGCTGCCTTTACAGATGCGGAACGCAAGCAATTCCGTGAAGCCCTTCAGGACATAAGCAAGCAACTCTCAACAGCAGCACTGGCATTTTAACAAATGCCGCTGCCAAAGCATTGGGATTAGCTCTATAATCAGAAGTCGCAGGACCTCACCGGCTTAATTTAATCAAATATATGAATTATTCTTGATTTATGCTCACTTTAACACTATTATTTTGTCATTAATATCTTAATTGTTTTTGTTGCTGTCTTGATAAGGTATATCTCACCAGATGGCAATGCGATGTGCACATTATTACCCTTACTCCTGATACTCTTGATCAGTTGACCGTTCAGGCGATAGATGTTGATGAGTTCACCCGCTTTGGCATTTTCAACGACAATGCCTTCTGCATCGCCCAATACCCTCACACCGTTTTGTTCTGGTTTCGTGATGCCCGTTTGGCTTTGTTCTAAGGCAATGCGGACAACGGCGTCACCTTTGACGACGGGTGTCTGGATATAGTTCTCCCTACCGCCCTTGTTGGTAATGTCCTCACCATTATAAGTAATGCTGTGCACCCGCCAGCCTTCTTCCTCAATGATACGACAGCCATAGGTTTTGTCGATATCTACCAGAATGCGAACACGCCCCATCTCATTCTGTACGATGTCGAGATTGGCTTGGGCCACGTCGAAAAACACCCAAATTCCACCCTCGGGCTTGATTGTGCTGATGGTCAGCTGGTTGTCTTTCACGTTTTTACCCAGATAGTCTGAGCCACCCGAATACCTTTGCTCCACTTCGCGCACTCTCTTGCCTTCGTCAGGCAGGAAGGTAAGGGTAAACGGCTCTCCCTCCGGCACGAGCAGCGAGGACTCGCCTTCAGAGAATTGCTGCCCATTGTAACTGACACGCCCGCCTCCCTGCCAAATAGTTAGCGGAACAGCCTGATAGAGCGTTCCCGGGTCGTACTCCGTCACTTGTCTGAAATTCTTCCAGAAGTCAGCCTTGGCGTAAGTATCCTTGCTACCTGTGGGAACTTTGAGTTCTGCCTCGTTGAACAGGTCGAGGATGTCCTGCGAGAACGTTGACGAACCATACGAACTCGGCTTACGGCCACGAACTGTCAGTTGTCTGAGGCTTTTACAGCCCTCGAAGGCATCACCTGCGATATTCTTTACATTCTCGCCAATGGTCAGAGCCTTCAGACTCGTACAATAGCTGAACATACCCATCTGAATGAAGTTTACCGCCCTGGGCAGCGTCACTTCCATCAGACTGGCACAGTTGCTGAACACACGCTGACCCATTTCGTAAACGCTGTTGGGCAGCACAATTTCTTTCAGCGATGTACAGCCGGCAAAGGCTTCGGAAAGGACCTTTAGTGTACCTTCTGGGACGATGAAACTCTCCAAGGCGCTACAGCCGTTGAATCCGCTTAACACCAGAACAGTTCCGCCAAAAACGACCGTCTTCAGCTTACTACAAAATGAGAAGCATTCGCTTTTGATGTATTTCAGGTCACCGTGCGTAGTGACTTTGTGGAGGTTCTTGCAACCACAAAACGCATAGTCCTCAAGAGTTTGCAGACTTTCGGGCAGGTCGATCTCCGTCAGGTTCTTACAATTCATGAAAGCGTGACTCCCTATGGAAGTCAGCCCCTGGGGGAAGTGAATCTCTTTCAGTGGAAGTCCTTCAAAGGCCTCTGCACCTATCTCCTTCAGACTGTCGGGCAGGTGGATTTCCTCCAGTCGGCAGTCCTTGAAACAAGCGTCGCCCAATACCCTGATACCGTCTGGCAGGTTGATGCTTTTCACGCCGGAATAGCGGAAGGCATTGTCGCCTATCGTCGTAATGGACTTAGGCAGTATGATGTTATCTACCCGCGTCAGAAATACCTGTTGCCAGCCGGATTCGGTATTTCCAATGGCTGTCACCGTCAGTTGGCGACCATTATACTCAACGGTTTCAGGTATCTCGAAACGCGTAGTGTCGCGGGGCGAGAATCCCCACTCGCCTTGCTCTCCGATGTTCACTTCCACCACGCTGACAGTCGTCGGCGAGGTAATCGAATAGCTGATGTATCCTTGTTTGAAGTCGGCTCCAAAAGTGCTGCTAGCGACGAGCAGACAAAGCAATAGTATCTTCGTTCTCATTTCTTCTGGTATTTAACTTTGATTTCCACATCTTCTCTCGGCCACATCTGAATGGTCTTCGGCTGGCTATCGGTGGCCGTATAGGTCTCCTTCCACGGATTGCCATAAGGGTAGGTCTTCATCCAGGGACCATACGAAATCGTGGCGCGATAGCCTTCAGCGGGCATGATGGTGACGTTGGTCTCATTGTCACGTTCGCAGAGAAACTCCAATCCGCCCTGCTCATCCTGATAGACGGCCAGCGAGGCGGTGTAGAAACCGATATCTACCCTGATGTCAAGGTCTTCTGTGACGTCAATGACCAGCGTGCCGTCCTTGCAGTCCTGCAGACGTTCGACGCCGTTGACCGTCATTCCTCTCAGGTAACGGGTAGTACCATCGGCAAACATGTTCTTATTGAATGTAAAGCGGATGGCCACCTTACTGCCCTTGGACTGTTCCAAGTGCTTTTCGAACAGGATTTCCTCATCGTTCACAAAGGTATTGTAACCATTCGTCTTGACGTCTATCAGACAATATTCCGTGCCGCTGGTGTTCTCCTCTGCTATATTGCAGAACTGCTGCCAATAATCCAAGTGCAGATACTTGTTCTTCTGACCCTCAGGCACGTACAATGTTCCAAAATAGAAAGAAAGGGGAGAGAAATAGTTGTTCCACCGGTTTAGCTCGTCCAGCTTGTCAGTGCGCAAATAGACACGCTCGAGACTGCGGCAGTTCTTGAAAGCCTCGTAGCCCAGCCGTTCCATCTTCGCACCCAGCACTACCGACTGCAACCCGCTGCTCTCAAAGGCATTGGCACCGATTCTAATCACCGTTTCCGGCAAATCCAGCTGTTTCAGGTTCTTACAGCCTTCAAACGCCCTTTCGGGAATGACCGCAAGGGCGATGCCTTCCCAGTTAACCGTTTCCAACGCCGTACACCCACTAAAGACCTCCTCGCCAAGCGTTTTCAGTGTTGCCGGAACAGTCACACTACGCAGACCTGTACATTGTTTGAAACATCCTTTGCCTATCGTGGTAACCGTTGCCGGCACAGTCATCTCCTCAAACCGTTCGCAGCGGTTAAACTCGTAGTTGCCCACCGACTCAATCACGTCATTCCAATGGAATTCCTTCAACTTCGTGCAGCCTTCGAAATTACCATCCCCAAGCGTCCTCAGACTATCGGGCAGCGTGAAACTCTCCAATGCCGTACAGTTCAGGAAATTAGTGTAACCCATAGTCGTCATCGTCTTGGGAAGTACAATCTCTTTCAGATTCTTACACCATTCGAAACACGCGTTCGACAACTCCGTCATCGTCTCGGGTAGCCTGACACGTTCCAGCGAATCACAGAAGCCGAACGCATATTCAGTTATGGCCGTCACCTTCAGCTGCCGGCCTTCGTAAGTCACAGATTCGGGAATCACCAAGTCACCCTTCACCTTCGTGTTTCCATAATTATAACCCACCTGGGCCGTGGTGTCCGTCAGGCAAGAGTATTTGATGCCTTCATACTCAAATTCCTGAGCCAGTGCTGGTCTGCAGACAAGCACACAAAAGCTCAACAAGACAAGAATTCTGTTCTTCATCATACAATTATTTTATAATTTCGGCCTGCTAAAGCTGCGTTAAGCAAAGGCCATCGAACTTGCTCGAATAGGCTAAGCTTGAGTAGCTTCGCACGCTAACAGCATGCAAAGGTATAAATAATAATTGAGCCTACCAAACAATAGCCTCAGTTTTTGTAGTCGATCATTAAATACAGCCTGCGTCTCGTTACCTTACGGGCTGAACGGCGCTCTGCTCCCTGCTGTGCGGCCGAGAGCAGGGAAGTGTCAAGCCGACAGCCGGTAGGAGAGTGGCAGTTAGCAGGGAAGGTGTTGACGTTTGCCCGCTTCCCAAGGGTTGGCGGTTTACTTCCCAAGGACGCGTGGTTTACTTACTGCTCGTTGGTGGTTTGCTTACTGCCCATTGGCAGTTTGCTTACTGAGAGCCAACAGTCAACCCAATTGCCCAGAAATCCTTTAAACAAAGGGAAAGCGAAAGGGTGAGTGTTGCCGTAACACTTACCCCGACACTCCACCCGACACTAACCCCAACACCCAACCAGACAACTCCATCAGATATTGACAAAGTCCTAGTCCAGCGTTTCTTTCAGTCAAAAGCGAATCAAAGGGCGAACGAAAAGGATATCACAGCAAAAAAAAGAAGTCCGCGTGGACTCCCTTTTGTTTACTTTATTCTATTCGTCGTGCATGTTCTGTGCATGACACGCATCAACAATGATAATGGTATCATCTTCTATAGTGTATGCAAAATACCAAGAATCTGTATTGGCCATATTCAGTCCTAACCATCGTTTGATGGTGGGTTGTCGTCTCAACAGTGTACGTTCAATCTGATACATAGAATCGATGGCATCATCGATATTCTTGTGCATTAATTCTTCGGAATAGGTATGCCTATACTTTAACGCCACATGGTAATAGAATGCATATATCTCCTCATAGCACTGACGGCTAATTTCGTATTTATATGCTATCATGGCTGAGCGTAAACCTCCTTTACCATCTGATGGAGAAGCTTACGTGCCGTTTCCAAATCCATTGTTTCTGCATCTATCACTGAAACAACATTGTTTTCCAATTCATCGTACTTCATGACCAATTGATTTATTACGCATGCAAAGATAAGCATTTTTTCTTAAACGACGTTCATTGTGAGCTATATTTTTTGCAAAGATAGTGAAAATTCTTGGAAAATGACCAAAAAAGAAGGTTAAATTTTGGAAAAACGAGGAATCGAACGAAGTCTATTCCATCACCCTACGGGCTGAACGGCACTCTGCTCCCTGCTGTGCGGCCGACAGCAGGGAGCAGAGTGACGGTTAGCAGGGAGCAGAGTCACTGTTTACAAAAAAGTTGCGAAGTCTCTTCCACTTCCACAAAAATGCTCGTATTGCCTGTATTTATTAAGTATTCAGAGTATGGAAGAGAAAATTTTCTCTTCCACATGTCTTCCATCTTTTCGACAAGTGCCACTTCTCGGAAAATAAGTGGCTCTTATTCAGAAATAAGCGTGCCTTATTCACAAATAACCAAGGGTTATTGACGAACAAACGGCAGATGGCTCTCAGCCGGAAGGAGTCGGAGTCAATACTTTCGGAGTAATTGAAAATACTCTTGGACTATTCAAAATTTCTTTCGGAGTATTGATTTTTAGTGCCGGGATGAAGGGAAAGAATGCCGTGCAAACAGGGAGAAAGTGCCTAGGGAAAAGGGAGCGAATGCCTAGGTAAGCGGATTCGGGCGGCCGTGCACATTAATAAGCGCGGCCGTGCTTATTATTGCGGGCAGGCGTGCTTATTATTGCGACCGCCCGCCCACAACCGAGTTTTATAGTGTACTAAGTAAAGAGCTGACCCGTGAAGGTCAGCCCTGATTTGTTATCCTAAAAATATACCTTATTATTATATTATTGCTGCGGAGATGGTTGTCCACCGGGGCGCGGACCTCCGGGACGCGGACCGCGGTTTCCACCACGCATGCCGCCCATACCGAAGCGACGACCGCTCATCTGCTGCCACTTCTGATACTGCTCGTCCGTCAGCACCTTCTTCATCTTGTCGTCCGTCTTCTTCAGTTCCTCCTGGTGACGCTGCATCTCGGCCTGTTGTTCCTTCATGACGTCGGCAAACTTCGTCTTCTGTTCGGCTGTGAGGTTCAGCTCCTTCTCCATGTTTTGCATCATCTGCTGCGGATCCATACGACGGGGACCACGACGCTCACCATTCTCATCCTGTGCCTGGGCAACTGTCAGTGCCATCAGGGCTACCAAAGTCAAAACAATCTTTTTCATACCTTTTTGTCTTTTTAGAAATTAATAATTATGAATCAAAATGTATCTGTCAAAATACGCTTCTTTGACGTCGGACTGCCCCAAATGGTTTAATGCCTGTCGTAATACTTTCAGCGAACAGCCCGATTTCTTCAGCAAACGCCAAAAAAATCAGGTTCATCGTTTGGTGGGTTCGTTTTTTTTCACTATCTTTGCAACCAGTAACATAAACCTCGTAAACTTATGAAACGATTATTCATTTTCCTGACCTGCTGCCTTGCAGCGTGTGGCCTTTCGGCCCAGAACCCTTATCTGCCCTTGTGGGAGCATTTGCCCGACGGTGAGCCCCGCGTGTTTGAAGACCCCGACAACCCCGGTAAGTTGCGTGCGTATATCATCGGTTCGCACGACCTGACGTACACGGCCTATTGCGGTCCCGACATCCGCATGTGGTCGGCTCCCGTGGAGGACCTGACGCAGTGGCGCGACGAGGGTCCCATCTTCACATGGTTCGTCAACGGCCAGTGGGACACGATGTTTGCCCCTGACCTGGTAGAAGTAAAGGACAAGGCTACGGGCAAGAAGACCTATTGGCTGTATCCGCACTCTCGCGGATGGCGCCGCGTGGCAACGGTATGCAAGAGCGACAGGCCCGACGGCCCGTTCGTGCCCGTGAACCTGACGGAGGACGGCACGCAGTGTCTGCCCGGCTCGCTCATCGACTTCGACCCGTCGGTATTCATCGAGAACATCACAAACAAGAAGGATAAGGACTTCGACAAGGGCTTCCGCGCCTACGTGTTCTATGGTTTCCAGCACTCTACGGCCTGCGAGCTCGACCAGCAGACGATGTACTCGAAGCGCGAGGGTACGGAACTCATCGACCCGTTTATTCCTGCCAGCAGTGCCGACGGCAGACTGTTGGACAAGCCGGGCAGCGAGTATAAGGCTCTGTACGAAGGTCAGAACCCGCTGGACTTCAACTTCTTCGAGGCTTCTTCGATTCGTCAGGTTGGCAACAAATACGTGATGGTGTTCTCTGGCTATAGCGGCAAGGAATACGGACTGGGCAATACCAACTCGGCCCTGCGCTATGCCTTCGGCGACAGCCCCCTCGGCCCTTGGCGCGCTGGTGGTGTGCTGGTGGATTCGCGCGGTGTGGTGCTGAACGAGGACGGTTCGAAACTCATCACCACCAATGCCGGACATAACACCCACGGTTCGATACAGGAAATCAACGGCCAGTGGTATGTGTTCTACCATCGTCCGCCACGCGGCTTTGGATTTGCCCGTCAGGCAATGGTTGCTCCCGTGAAGATTACGTGGGACAAGAAACCCGTAGCAAAGGGCGGCGTGGTGAAGATTACGGCCTACGACCCCTATACGAAGGATAACGCATGGACGGCAAAAGCCACCGACGGCAACGAATATACTGGTGCCGAGGTAACCTCGGAGGGCTTCCAAATTTTCGGTCTGCCCCCCTATCAGTATTATTCTGCCGGTATTGCCTGCTTCATGACAGGCGGTACGAACAGCAACGAATGGATGCAGGACAACTTCGACGTATGGTGCAATTCGATGGATCTGGCAGGTATCACCAACGGCGGTATCGTAGGCTTTAAGTACTTCGGTTTCGGTGGTCTGGCTCAGGACACGAAGGGTGTGAAGGCCTTCGAGGGTACGAAGGTCGGCGACGGCACGATGCTGAACCTGAACCTGTCGTCGGGCGGACATGGTGCCTTTAAGATTCACGTAATGCTGGACAACCCCTGGAAGGGTCATGAGATTGCAACGTTCGACATCCCTGCCGATGCACCGAAGATGGGACTGATGTATCAGGCTCCCGTTGCTGCCGTCGAGGGACTGAGCGGCAAGCATGCCATCTATCTGGTGGCCGAAGGTCCTGAGGTACAGGCTCCACAACAGCCCCAGTGGGGTCGTCGTCCGCAGGGTCCTCAGCGTCCGCAGGGATTGTTCGACCTGCACGGCATCGCCTTCAGCAAGGGTAGTCAAAAGTGTGAGGCTCCTGTCGTTCCGCAGGTAACCATTACGGTTGACGGCAAACAGCTGATTATGCCTACGACACCTATTCGCAGCACGAACCTGAACGGATATACCGACCTGTGTCACTATCAGGTATATGGTCCGCTGAAGGACAACAGCGTCATCAAGGCGACGGCCAGTGATCCTGCAGTAAAGTGCACGGTAGGCGCCATCACCAACGGACGTTCGGTGGTGAAAGCTACGTACAAGGGAATCGAAAAAATATACCTGATTAACTAATGATAAAGCCCACCGACTGGTGGGCTTTATCATTAATAGGTAAACGGACTGTCGAAATCGCGCAATAAAGCATGACGCGTATCCTTCTCCGACAAGATGGCCTTGTCGGTAGGGATGCGCCAGTCGATGCCCAGCGAATCGTCGAGAATACTGATGCCCGCATCGGCCTCAGGATGGTAGAACTCGTCACACTTATACTGGAACACGGCCGTGGGCGACAGCACAGCAAAACCATGGGCAAAACCCTTGGAGATGAAGAATTGGCGGTGGTTGTCCTCAGTGAGTTCCACGGCGACATGCTGTCCGTAGGTGGGGCTGCCCTTGCGGATGTCGACGGCAACGTCGAGTACGGACCCGCGCACACAGCGCACGAGTTTGCTCTGGGTGAACGGCGGACGTTGGAAATGAAGTCCTCGCATGACACCATAGGAGGACATGCTCTCGTTATCCTGTACGAAGGTAATCGGTGCGAGTTGCGCGTCGAAGTCACGTTGTGAGAACGACTCAAAGAAATAGCCTCTGGCATCGGCAAAGACGCGTGGTTCGATAATATATAGGCCGTCGATGGCTGTCTTGATTATATTCATTATTAACTACTTTTACTTCTTAACTTCTTTCGCCTAATGGCAATGTAACTTTGAAACGGGCTCCCGGTCCGGCAAACGTCGTATCGAGCACCACGTCACCACCCATACGGCGAGCCATTGTACGACCGAAGGTGAGTCCAAGACCCAAGCCCTCCTTGAAGGAATCGAGCTTGACGAAGCGCTCGAAGACGTGGTCTGCTTCACTGGCAGGAATGCCGGAACCGTTGTCCTCGATGTAGATTTCAAGTTGGCTGTCGGTCATTGCGGTGCGCACGACAATGGCCCCACCCTCTGCGGGAATATTCTTGTAGGCATTGTCAAGCAACGGATTGAGGATGCGCTGCAAGAGCACCTCGTGGGAATGAACCACGACGTCGTCGGATAAGGCACTTTCATAGTGGAGCACCTCCTGCGGACGGAAGAAATTGGTGCAGAAATAATTCAGCGCACGGCGTATCAGTTCGTTGCACTGGAAGGGCTTCAGTTCGATTTCCTTGTCGAGTGCATCGCCGCGCGATATCTCCAACACCTCGTTGACCATCGTCGTGATGAGTCGCGTGTTGTGTAACATCGTCTCGGAGATGTGGTTACGCTCTTCGGGAGTGATATCGTTGCCGGAAGAGGCCAGCACCTGTGCAAAACCACTGATAATGTTCAGCGGTGTGCGCACCTCATGACTTACGTTTTGAATGAAGTCCGTCTTCACCTTCTCGGCCTCGATGACATGCTGGTAGGCGGACTCCATCTGACGCCAATGACGGCGGCGGCTCTGGACGATATATATCAGGGCGGCAATGAGCAGCAAGAGCAGGCTGATGACGATGACCATGCTATAGAACATGACGCGACTCTGCTGACGACGCACTTCGTACATCTGCAACTCGCTCTCGATGCCTTCCATCGAACTCTTGAGGATGAAGCTGTTGATAGAATCACTTTGTTCAGTACCCTTCTTCAAGGCGTCGAAAGCCTCCTTCCAACGACCGGCCTGGGCGTAAACCTCGGCCTGAGTTTCGTAAGGATTATCGATAGCATCTGTGGCAAGTTTGACGGCTTCGTCAGCCTGCCCATGGGAAGCAAGCCACTGGATTTCGAGCTGTCGTCCGTGAACAGAGTTGAAGCCCTTGGCCACGCCCTCTTTATACGCCTTATAACCCTTCACGAAATTGGCCGTATCGCCCAACGTGAGGTAGGCCAGCGTGCGACGCGTCTCTATGTCGAATACGCGATCCGGAGAACTCTCACCTGCCAGTTCGAGGGCTTTGTCGATGAGCTTCATGGCCTCCTGAGGGTCTTCGTTCATGGTGATGTTGACGAGATTCATGTAGATAGGTGGCATACTCTCTTTATAGCCTTCCTTCTCCATGCGGTGGATGACATCCCAGAAACACTGCTTGGCAGCCTCCTTGTTACCACTGTAGTTATAGATATGCCCCATCATGTTGACAGCCATATACATCTCCTTGTCAAGCTTCTTCTCAGCTAGTTCGCGAGAGAGTTGCTTGCCCAGTCTGTAGGCCTCGAAGATGTTCATGTGGTTCAACTCGAAGATAACTTCGTTGCAACGCTGCGTATAGTAGGCATGCTGGTCACCCTGAGCCAGCAGATAGTTCTGCAAGGCATGTACGGCGGGGTAGAAGCGCGCGCTGTCGCCATCGTTGAAGGCATGATGCATAGAGTCGCGGAGGGTGAGATACTCCTTCGACGACTTATAGTCATCAGCGGCCCTGAGCGTCGTGACGCCCGAAGCCAGCAGCAATACGGTCAGGATGGTGATTCTGATGTTCATAGTTTATAGATTTACACTAACTGCTTTGCCGTTATACTGTACCATTGTGCCCTCGGGATTGTCGAAATTCAAGGCCTTAGGAGCATCCTTCGTAATCAGGACGACATTGAAACGGCGATTCTTCAACATGCCTGGGAACTGACCCTTGCGGGCACCGAAGGAAACAGTACGGGAGGCATCGTCGTAGGTAATGTCGATAGTAGCAAACTTGCCCTTCTCGTAGTTGTAGTTCGTGCCTTCGTCCTCGTAGAGTTGGAACGAACCGTTCTGACCTGCATAGACATAGAGGTTGATGAGTTCTGCGGGCTTCTCGTCGCAATACTGCATCTCCGGACCGAAAGGAATAATGGAGCCTTCGCGGACATAAACAGGAATGCGCTCGTAGGGAGCCTCAACGATGAGCCGCTGACCACCAGCGATGAATTCACCCGAATACAGGTCGTACCAACCTGCCTGCTGGGGGAAATAGACACTGCGGTTGCGCGCCTTGTAATAGCCTACGGGGCAGGCCATCAGTGCAGGTCCGAACATCCACTGGTCCTTGATATTCAACACCTCGCGGTCACCGTTGAAGTCCATCACGAGGCCACGCATCATGGTGTAGTCCTTCGTGTGAACCCAACCTGCCATCGAGTAGAGATAGGGCATGAGGCGATAGCGCAGACGGTCGTAATAGACGAACGACTGGTAACAGGGATGATTCTCTGGTGCGATATTCCAAATTTCACGCGTAGGCCACTGACCATGCACGCGGAACAAAGGGATAAAGGTGCCGAACTGACTCCAGCGGGCCTGCAGTTCACGCCACTCCTTCAGGTCTTCGTTCTCCACCTTCGTACGGTCGTACAACTGCTGGGCGGCAACATAGCGGTTCTCCACACAGAAACCACCCTGGTCCATACCCCAGAAGGGCAGTCCTGACATACAGTAGTTCAAACCAGCCGTCATCTGTGCACGCATATCCTCCCAGCGTGTACCGATATCGCCACTCCATGTCGCTGTAGAGTAACGCTGCTCGCCGGCAAAGCCACTACGCGTCAGCAGGAACACACGCTGGTTGGGACGTACCGAACGCTGACCATTGTAGATGGCGTCGGCATTGACAATGCTATAGGCATTAAAGTATTCCGTCGTCGTACCCAATGCCGTAGGACCACTAAGAGCCTTGCGATACCACATGGGCGTGCAGTCGCGGACATTCGGCTCAGAAGCATCCATCCACCACGCGTCTATACCATATTTATATTTAGAGAACAGGTTTTCGTCCATCTGACGCCAGAACATCTTACGCGCTCCAGCATCATAGGCATCATAGAACGAACCCACATAACCTGGACCCACCCAGTCGTGGATATCGTCGACAACGGCCTGATGGTACATCCAGCCTTTGGCATCAAGTTCCTTGTAGTTGGCGGTATTGCAGTAGAATTTCGGCCATACGCTGATCATAAAGCGGCCACCCTTGGCATGAACACTGTCGAGCATTGCCTGCGGATCGAGATAGCGCGACGCCTCAAACTGATGAGAGCCCCACTGGTCCTCCACCCAGTAGTTCCAGTCCTGCACGATATTGTCGCACGGGATCTGGCGCTGGCGGAACTCATTGAGCGTGCCGACTATCTCATCGGCAGTCTTGTAACGTTCGCGACTCTGCCAGAAACCCAGCACCCACTTCGGATAGACGGGAGCCTTGCCCGTCAGCGTACGATAGCCCGAGATGACCTCGTCGGCATTCTTGCCCGCAATGAAGTAATAGTCCATATCCTTTGCCATCTCACTCCAGATGGAGAGCTTGCGCTGGTCCTTATGCGCCTTGACGGCACGCAGACCGCAATAGCTCACGTCGCCATCGGGACGCCATTCTATGCGGAGTTGCTGGCGCTGACCCTTACGCATCAGCTGGCGGAACTTATATGTATTGGGGTTCCAGGCCGTACGCCAACGCTCGGGCACCACCTCTTTACCGCCTATATATACCTTAATATATCCCGCATAATAGAGAATGAAGTGATACTGACGGTCTTCGGGCGCCTCGATAAAGCCCTCGTAAACCACGTTGGCACCATTGAGACGAATGTCCTTCGGCAGATTCTTGATACCACCAGGCTCCGTGCGGTTGGCAATCTCCGACGTTACCGGACAGTCGAACTCGAAATAGATGGAATCCTCCTGGCGCACCAGCGTCTTACCGTCCTTATCGGTATAGGTTCCCGTCAGGTGTCCTTCCCTACCCTGCTTGTCGTAGATCTTGAAAGCACGGCCCAGCTGCTGGTAGTCCTCAAGATTACCGAAACGGCAGTAGCTGTACGAATCCCACAACAGACCATAGTTCTTAGTGGACAGCACGAAAGGCACGCTGACCTTGGTGTTATACTGGAACAGGTCCTCGTTCAGGCCCTTCATATTCAACTCCTCCGATTGGTGCTGGCCCAGACCGTAGAACGACTCTTCGCGCGGATTGCTGTGGCTGTCGAACAACAGGTGCCACGTCAGACCGTTACGCTGGGCCTCGGGAACCTTCGCCACATCAACACCAATCTCACGGTCGGGCACGCGGAACGGCTTGAAAGACTTGCCGTCCTCGGCCTCCTTCAGCAACTGCTTGCCATTGGCATCGTAGAAAGTGACAGCTCCCGTCTCCTTATCCACGCGGGCCTCGACATTGGCAGCCTTCACGCTGACCTTGTCGCCATCCGTCACCGTGAACTTCGGTTTCGCTGTCTGTGGGACGATGATCAGGCTCTGCTTCTCAGGCAACTGTGCCTCGGATGTCGCCTGCACACGGATGATGTTGTCGTTCACTACCTGCAGACGTACCACCTGTGCACCACCTGCCTTTACATTCTTTACGGGAATGGTCACATACTGACCCTCGGTCGTGTAGTCTGCAGCCATCACAGCTACAGCCATACATGCCAGCACTCCCGTCGTGATTGTTCTAATAAATTTCATTTCGTAGTATTTTTTTTTAGTTGTTTTACTCAATTACCTCAGCCTCTACCACCTCTATCTCCGGTTGAACGGGGAGTGTGATGAAGAAGATGGTACCACCGCCAGGATTGTCTTCCAGACGAATACTGCCGCCATGGGCCACAACGATGTCCTTTACGACATCGAGGCCGATACCACCATCATTAACTATGGGGTCAAAGGCCGTTGCCTTATATTCATCCTTGATACCGATACCGTTGTCAGCCACCTGAATCTCTGCCTTATCATTACCGGCACGAGCCACACCAACGCTGATAGCCACAGGCGGATGAGCCGTAAACTTCACGGAATTGCGGAACAGGATTTCAAACACCTCCGTCAGTTTCGCTTCGTCAAAGTCTGCCGTCAATTCATCCACAGCCGACAGGAAGCTTATCTTCACCTTCTTGTTCGGATCTGGCGACTTATAATTTTCGCAGAGGTGACGGATGAAGAATATCAGGTCGCCAGCAGCAGGATTCAGCGTGATGGCCTCACGTTCAAGTTCTGACGTCTTATCATCCTGCTGCGTAGCCATCTTCATGCGCATATCGTTCATCCACTGCTGCTGTTCCAGGTCACGCGCGGCAGTCTCTACCTGCACACGACGCTCGTGACGCTTCAGGAATCTCTTGCGCCACAGGAAGGCGACAGCAGCGATAATCAGCATATAAAGCAGTATCATCCAACGCGTACGCCACAATGCCGGACGGATGGTGATGTCGAGCGTAGCTTCTTCCTCACCCATCGTACCGTCGTCGTTCAACATACGTACGTGGAGGGTGTAACTGCCCGCACGCAGCGAGTTATAGGTGATGTTCGGATTCAGTTCCGACGTCCTTACCCAGTTTTCGTTGAAGCCCTCCAGACGATAGACGAAACGCTTGCCATTGTTCACGATACCAGCATCGCTGGCCAACTGGATGGTAAACTGGTCGTCGTAATTCAACGTTATTTCGCGACACTCGTCCAAGGCTTCGTCAAGGATAAGTCGTCCGTCTATCTCACGACCCACGGGCACATCAGCATCAAACAGCTGCAGGCCGCTGAAGATTGGACGCTCCTTGCTCTTCGTGTCGGTCATCGCCTTTGGATTGATAATGTCAAGACCACCCTGACCGCCAATCAGTATCTTACCGTCGTGCGTCAGACACGTCGAACGCTGGTTATACACCGCTTGCTGCAGGCCGTCACGGTTGTTATAGCTGCTGATGTTAAACTGCCACGTACCGTCCTCCTGCAATTGGGGCACGACCTTCGAGACACCGTGGTCGGTGACTATCCAGATGTTGTGCTGCTGGTCTTCAAGAATCGAACAGACACTGGAACCGAACAGTCCGTCCTGCATATCAATCAGACGGACAGTCTTGCGCTTCTGGTCGAAGGCGAGGACACCACAGAACGAGCCCTGCCAGATGATGCCACGCGAGTCCTCTATCACCGAAACGGTATTACCCGACTGCGACGGGAAACGCTCATAGTCCGGTATTTCGCGTGGACACAGCTGACCCGTTACAGGATTTACGAAACACCAATACCAGCTGGTACCCATCATCAGCCAACCCTTCTTAATCCACCAGGCAGAAGTAACGTAGTTGGCATTAATCTTGGTGTTACTGGTATCCCACGTACGGAACTTACCCGTCTTCAGGTCGAGCATCTGGATACCGGAACCCAGCGTACCGATCCAAATGCGGTGCCACTTGTCCTCAGTGACGCTCCACACATTATCAGTGGCAATACCGCCAGGCTCACCCGTATAGTGATAGTTGATGATGGTCGCCTCACCGTTGTCGTTCTTGGGGATACAGCGCGTCAGACCGCTGTTGTAGCCGCCAAACCAAACGCTACCGTCGCTCGCGGTGTAGGTGCCCACCATGATATTGCCAAACATCGGACTGTTCTCCTTTGTATAGTGGGCTACGGTTTCCTGCGTCTTCGGATTATAGACGAAGATACCACGGTCGTTCGAACCCAGCCAGTAATTACCGAAACGGTCCTCGCTGACGGCATTGATGTCACCCAGCTCCAGATTCATCATGCTGGCCGAAGCCTCCTTATACATATTCACGCCGTTCTTGTAGGTGCCTATCCACACCAGTCCCTGGGGGTCCATATAGATATAACGCAGGGTATTTTCGCTGAGCGACGATTCGTCGAACTTGTTGTTCAGGAACTGACGCATCTCATGGTTCTTCAGATCGAATATCAACAGTCCCTCATGGTCGGTAGCCAACCAGATATGTCCCTTCGCGTCCACCTTCAGGTCCCATACCTGCAAATCGTCAGGCACATTCTCTATCTGGTATTCGCGGAACAGCGTCGAATAGCCGATACGCCACTTGCCGTCCTTGTCTACGCGCACATAGCTGTAGTTTTCTGCAGACACCCAGATGTTACGGTCGTTGTCCACACACAGGTGGTATTCCTTGTTCTCAGGCGAGCCGTGATCACGCATCCACTTGTCGTCATACATCTTCTTACCCTTCTCACCGTCGAAACAAACCAGTTCACCGTTCGACGTAACCATCATCACACCGTCGTCACAGGTGGAATAGGCTGTGAAGTTATACGTGGGGTTCAACTCGTTGTCGCCGTAGCCGAGGTTAAAGTGGGTGACCTTCTTAGTATTGGGGTTATAGTAGTACAATCCCTCGTCGTAGAACTTCACCCAGAAATTCTTCTTCGCATCGATATACAACTGCTCGACACCCTTGTTGAACCCGAAATATTTCTCGAGTTCCTTCGAGGTGTTACGTTCAAACTTCTCCGTCACGGGGTCATAGATACTGTAATGCATACCCTGATGCAGCCAGAGTTTACCGTCGAAGCTCTCCATAATCTCCGACGTGTTGTTGTCGCGCATAGTAGTGGTATCGCGCGTATTGGCATAATAGGTCTTCACGCGATAGCCATCATAGCGGTTCAAACCGTACATCGTGCCGATCCACACGTAACCCTTCGAGTCGCGGAACGTACAGTTCACCTGCGAGTTCGACAGTCCATTACGCGTGTCCAGTCTGCGGAACTTCATATCGGGAATGGCTGCCTGAATGGCCATCGGAATCATCAGCAGGAAAGCCAACACCATCAACATCTTCTTCAGCAGCGACTTCGACGAAGTCTCGCGGATGACCAGCCGCTGAGGCACCTTCTCCTTATATACCTTCGTGTCGCCCTGGATATTCTTTAGCAACAGCTGACAGGCACGGACACCCATCTGGTGCGACTGGTCCTCGATGGCCGACAGACGCGGTGTGACATAGTTTGCATGGACATCGTCCGTAAACCCTATCAGCGCCACATCCTGAGGAATACGCAGTCCACAGTTTTTGATAGCCGTAAAGGCCGCAAAGGTTATGATGTCGTTGAATGCTAGGATAGCGTCCGGACGGTGGTCGCTATCCAACAGCTGTTCTGTATTACTCAAAGCCGTCTGGTAGTCTATCTTGTCACACACCACCAAATTACGGTCTATCGCAATCTTGTTGTCGCGCAACGCCTCCAGATAGCCGTGCTTGCGCCTCACCACCATATCAAGATGGTTCGGACCACCGACAAACGCTATCTTCCGACTGCCCGTCTCTATCAGGTGCTGCGTGGCCATATATGCCGCCTCGTCACCATTGGCCGTCACGCTCGAGAAGCGCTCCGTCAGACACGTACGACCGAAGAACACCAAGGGGATGCCCATCTCGGCAATCTCCTCAAAATGGTGATAGTCCCGCGTCGTCTGCGCCAGACAGGCAATGATGCCCTCCACATGTAGTCCGATGAAGTTGTCCACCGCCATCGCTTCGTCCTCCACTCTTTCGTGACTGTTAACACACAGTACGCTATACCCTGCCTTACGCGCCTCATCCTCTATACCATCCAACACGGCAGCATAATAATGCGTCACAAGGTTGGGCACGACGACGCCAATCATTTTCGGAGCCTCCTTACGCAGACTCTGGGCAAAGGGATTCGGACGATAGTTCAGCTTCTTGGCCAGATCTTTCACGCGCTGTTGCATCTCTTTGCCGATTTCCGGAGAACTGCGCAACGCACGACTGACAGTTGCTATACTGACACCCAGCTCGCGTGCCAAATCCTTCAACGAGGTCCGATGTTGTTTATTATTAGCCATAGCAGTTATTTTACGTTTTCGGGTTTTGTCTGCAAAGTTACGTAAAATCCTGCAAACTCGCAAACGTTTACGTCTTTTTTTTATCCTTTTTTGATTGTTTTACGTAAAATAGTCTGTAACTTTGCACCAGAAAACAGAATGAGTAATGAATAGTTGATAATAAGTTAGTTAGAAAAAGGATTAAGGATGTCGTGATGACATCCTTAATTTTTTTACGACAAATAAAACCGCCCCACTGTCTTTTCGAAAAGGGCAGTGGGACGGTTGCGGTCACATGAGACATTCTCAGACGAGCGAGAATGCAACGTCCATCATGTGCGTAAAGTTGTTCTGACGCTCCTCAGCTGTCGTCTCCTCACCCGTCAGGATGTGGTCGGAGATGGTGCAGATGCCGAGGGCGCGCTTGCCCGAACGGGCGGCGTTCATGTAGAGGGCGGCAATCTCCATCTCGACGGCCATGACATTCATGTTAATCCACTTTTCAGTGTGTGGATTCTCGTGGTAGAACATGGATGACGACAGGACGTTGCCCACCTTGTAGTGGTAGCCGAACTTCTCACACGACTCGACGGCCTTGCGAATGAGGTCGAAGTCGCCGATGGGTGCAAAGTCACCTGGCAGCTCGTACTGAGCAGCATAGTTGCTGTTGGTGCAGGCGCCCATGGCAATGGCCAAATCACCGATGTGCAGGTCGTTGCTGATAGAGCCTGCAGAACCCACGCGGATGATGGTCTTGACATCGTAGAAGTTATACAGCTCGTAGGTGTAGATACCAATAGAGGCCATACCCATGCCGTGACCCATCACGCTGACGCGCTTGCCCTTGTAGGTGCCGGTGAAGCCCAGCATGCCACGCACTTGATTAAAACATACTGCATCGTCGAGATATTTCTCGGCCATGAGTTTCACACGCAGCGGGTCGCCCGCCATGATGACAGTCTCGGCAATTTCGCCGTACTGAGCCCCGATGTGGGGAGTTGGAGTCTTAGCCATAGAACATTGAACGTTAAACGTTGAACATGATAAATTATCCACCGAAGTTATCGTACATGATGCTTTCGGGATCTACGCCGAGCGAGTCAAGCATAGAAACGACAGCCTTCGACATGGGGCCAGGGCCGCACATGTAGTACTCGATATCCTCGGGAGCCTCGTGGTCCTTCAGATAGGTGTTGAGCATGACCTGATGAACAAAGCCCGGAGTGTACTTGACGCCAGCGGCATCGGCTGCAGGGTCTGGACGGTCCAGAGCCAGATGGAAGTGGAAGTTGGAGTACTCCTTCTCCAGTCCGAGGAAGTCGTCGAGATAGAACACCTCGTTCAGCGCGCGTGCACCATAGAAGTAGTGCATCTCGCGATCGGTGGTGTGTAGCGTCTTGGTCATGTGCATGATCTGAGCACGCAGAGGAGCCATACCGGCACCACCACCAACCCAAATCATCTCCTTCTTCGAGTCGAAGTGTGGGTGGAAGTCGCCGAAAGGTCCGCTCATGATTACCTTGTCGCTAGGTTTCAGCGAGAAGATGTACGACGAAGCGATACCCGGGTTGACATCCATGAATCCGCTCTTGTCGGCCTTGAACGGCGGCGTAGCAATACGTACGGTAAGCATGAAGACGTCACCCTCGGCAGGATAGTTGGCCATAGAGTATGCACGGATGGTGTCCTCGGGGTTCTTACACTTCAACGGGAACAGACCGAACTTCTCCCAGCTGGGCAGATACTCGTCGCCAATGAGGCTCTTGTCGATGTCCTTATCGTAGTCGATGCAATCGAACTTAGGAATCTTAATCTGTGCATACGATCCAGGCAGGAAGTCCATGTGCTCGCCAGCAGGCAGTTGCACCTTGAACTCCTTGATGAACGTAGCCACGTTCTTGTTAGAGATAACGGTACACTCGTACTCCTTAACACCCAGGATAGACTCATCTACGTGAATCTTCAGGTCGCCCTTCACCTTGCATTGGCAACCCAGACGCCAGTGGTCCTTGATCTGCTTACGGGTGAAGTGAGGCTTCTCTGAATCGAGGATTTCTCCCCCACCCTCCAAGACCTGCACCTTACACTGTCCGCAGGAGGCTTTACCACCACAAGCTGAGGGCAGGAAAATGCCGTTCTGGTTGAGGGTAGCCATCAGGTTGTTGCCCTGAGGTACGTTGAGCACCTTATCGCCGTTAACTGTAATATTCACATTACCGCTGGGGCTGAGATACTTCTTAGCCACCAACAGGATAATCACCAGCAGGATGATTACCGCGAGGAAAACCCCTATACTATATGCTATAAACTGTGCCATACCTTATTATATATTTAGTCCAGAGAAACACATCATCGCCATAGCCATGAGGCCCACGGTGATAAACACGATGCCGAGGCCCTGCAGAGGCTTGGGCACGTCGCTATACTGCATCTTTTCGCGGATGGCACCCATAGCCACGATGGCCAGCGCCCAACCGATACCAGAGCCGAAGCCATAGACGATGGCATCCCAAACGCTGGTGATGGCCTGCGAGTTAGTGGGGTCCATCAGTATGCGCTGCTGCATGAACAGCGAGGCACCCATAATAGCGCAGTTTACGGCAATCAGCGGCAGGAAGATACCCAGCGCTGCATAGAGCGATGGCGAGTACTTCTCGACCGTCATCTCCACCAACTGCACCATACCTGCAATCACGGCGATGAAGAGGATGAACGACAGGTAGCTGAGGTCGACACCCTCAACGAGGCAGTCGGGGCCCAGCACCTTGGTCTGCAACAGATAGTTGACGGGAACGGTCACGGTGAGCACGAAAGTCACGGCGAGACCGAGTCCCAGCGAAGTCTTCACGGTCTTCGACACAGCCAGATAAGAGCACATGCCGAGGAAGAAGGCGAAGATCATATTGTCGACAAAAATCGACCTGAACAGTAATGATATTGCGTGTTCCATATCTTATTTCTCCTTATAAAAGTAAGCACGATGAACCCAAATCACACATCCCACGAGAATCAACGCCATAGCAGGCATCGTCATCATACCGTTGTTCACATAACCGAAGTCGTAGCAGGCATCGGGAATGAGCTGGAAACCTAAGAGTGAACCACGTCCGAGCAACTCACGAACGGCACCCACGATGACCAGAATCATAGCGTAGCCCAAACCGTTACCCACACCATCGAGGAACGAAGGCCAAGGCTTATTCTGCATGGCGAACGCCTCGAGGCGACCCATCAAGATACAGTTGGTGATGATCAGACCGACATACACAGAGAGCTGAACGCTGACGTCGTAGGCGAAAGCCTTCAGTATCTGAGAAACGATGGTCACAAGCGCAGCCACAACCACCAGCTGCACCACGATGCGGATGCGGTTAGGGATGGTGTTGCGGATGATTGAGATAATCACATTCGCAAAGGCGGTGATGACCGTCACAGCGAGACCCATCACGATGGCCGGCTTCAGTTGAGAAGTCACAGCCAGCGCCGAGCAGATGCCGAGCACCTGTCCGAGAATGGGATGGTCGAGGTTCAACGGATTGGTGAAAACCTCCTTATTTTGTTTACTGAATAATGCCATAGTTTATTCCTCCTCTACTTTAGGTTCTTCAACAGCAGTTGAATCGGCAGGCGCGTCTTTGTAGCATTCCATCTTCATGAAAAGCTGAACAAAGCGCTTGCCAGCATCCTTCAGACCTGCCTTAATCATATCGTTCACACCATTAGAGGTCAGCGTGGCACCCGTCACGCAGTCAACCTGCGTCTCAGGATCATCCACATTCTTCACTACGCCAAGGGCCACTTTGCTACCGTCAGCGGGGTCAACGAAGACCTTCTTGCCAATGAACTTCTCCTGCCACTCCTGAGAATCCTTGATTTCAGCACCCAGACCAGCCGTCTCGCCTTCGTGGTTGAAATAAGCGCCATAGACAACAGGCACATCGTCACCATGAATGGAGATATAGCCGCTGATGCCGCCCCAAAGACCCATACCTTTCAGGGAAACAACGAGGATATTCTCGCCATTGATTTCGCAAGAGTAGTACTTCTGACCGTCAATTTCCTTCTCGTCCTTCACTACCTCGGCATACTTGGCCTCAGCCTCAGCGCCGTCCAGGTCGCGGATGTTGAGCGAATAGAGAATCTGTTTCTTCACGTCGAGAGCCACGTTAGCATCCTGCATGGGCTTCAAGGCCTGATAGACGAAAGCCAGCAAGAAGGCCACGATGACTACGAGTATCGCGCTATATATAATAATGTACGCGTTACTATTTGTATTTAACTTACTCATTTGGTACCTCCTCTCTTTAAACGTTTCGAGATATTGCGCTCAACGATGAAGTGATCAATCGTCGGAGCAAACATATTACCAAAGAAGATGGCAAGCATCATACCCTCAGGATAGCCGGCATTCATCACACGGATGATGATGGCCATCGCGCCAATGAGGAAACCGTAGATGTACTGACCGGTAGTGGTGCGGCACGAGGTAACAGGATCGGTAGCCATAAACACAGCACCGAAAGCGAAGCCACCCATGACGAAGTGATGCCACCAAGTCATGCCCTGACCAGTCTGTTCGAACAGCAGAGCGAAGGCGATACCGCCTACGAACACACTAATCATAGTGCGCCAAGAGGCGATACCCGTCCACAGCAGGATGAAAGCACCAATGGCAATCGCAATCAGGCTGGTCTCACCGATAGAGCCAGGGATGAATCCGAGAGCCATATCGAGGATAGAGGCATCGGGCGTGATGTTCTGTGCCAACTGACCGAGTGGTGTAGCAGCGGTGAAGCCGTCAGGCAGGTCGTTACCCAGACCGAAGATTGAGTTCTGAGCCACCCAAACGGTATCACCAGTCATCTTTGATGGATAAGCAAAGAACAGGAACATACGAGCTGCAACAGCAGGGTTGAAGATGTTCATACCTGTACCACCGAATATCTCCTTACAGAAGATGACTGAGAATGCGCAGGCCAGCGCCAGCATCCACAGCGGGCAGCCGATAGGAATAATCAGCGGGATGATGATACCCGAAACGAGGTAACCCTCCTGGATTTCCTCACCCTTCCACTGTGCCCAGGCAAACTCGATGCCCAGACCAACGATGTAGCTCACCAGAATCTTCGGCAGCACAGCGAGGAAACCGTAGATGAAGATTTCGAAGAACGATGCGCTGGCCAGTGTGCCGGCAGCAGCATAGTTCTGATAGCCGATATTGTACATTCCGAACAGCATAGCGGGCATCAGGGCGATTACCACCATACTCATAATGCGCTTCGAGTCGATGGCGTCGTGAATATTCACGCCACCAGCCTTCGCTGTGTCATTAGGCACATAGAGGAAGGTCTCAAAGCCGTCAAACACCGAGCGGAAGGCATGAAGCTTGCCACCCTCTTCGAAGTTCGGCTTGATCTTATTGAGATAATTTCTTAAAAAGCTCATAGTCTTATGCGTTTTCTTTACGTAAAATGTTCAGACCTTCACGCACAATGCGCTGCAACTCAAGTTTAGAAGAATCCACGAATTCTGCAAGAGCAAAGTCCTCAGGCGATACTTCGTAGATACCCAGCGCCTCCTGACGGTCAATATCGCCAGAGATGATGGCCTTGATGAGGTATTCACCATAAATGTCCATCGGCAGCACCTTGTCGTACTCGCCGCTCATAATCATGTGGCGCTCGCCACCCTTCACGCGGGCATCGAGCGCATAGCTCTTCTTGCCACACAACCAAGAGAAATAGCTGCGGTTAACAGAGAACTGTTTGAAACGTGGCAGAATCCAACCCAGCATCTCGTCGGCATCGTTACCCTCGGGGATAACGGTAATCTCAGAGGTGTGAGCACCCAGGAATCCGTCCTTGGTAGTTGGACGGCCTGTCAGCACATTACCATTGATGATGCGGACGCTCTTCGAAGCGTCATAGCTGTTGCTGAGCAGCGTCGAGAGCTCTTCGCCCACCAGCATATCCACATAAGCCGGATTGGCAATCTCGCTTCCGCAGAGCGCTACGCGACGGGTCAGGTTCACCTTGCCCGAATTGAACAAACGACCGATGAACAGTACCACGGTAGGATCACCGATAGTCCAAACCACTTCGCCCTTGTTGACTGGATCGATGTTGTTCACCTGAACGCCAACATTGCCAGCAGGGCACTTGCCGTCGAAGATATTCACCTCGACGTCCTTGTAATTCTCGAAGCTGGAATGAACGCCACAGCCCAAATAGGTCTTGGCAATCTTTGACAAAGCCGTCAGACCAGCTTGGAAATCAGCCTCCTGACCCTTTACCTCGAAATCGAAGTCACCAGCCAGCGGTTTATCTCTCAGGGCAGAGACAAAAATCGCCTTAGGCTGCGCGCTAGGATTCGTCGAAACAGCATAAGGCAACTGATTGATGTAGCCGAAGAGACCAGCTTCCAACAACGCGTTAATTACTTGCTCGCCTGTCAGGCTGCTGACGTCTTTCTTGCCGAAGTCCACGAACTCCTGCTGCGCGTCGGCATCCACCTTGATGCAGAGCACTTTTCTGCGTTCGCCACGCACCACTTCGCGGACCGTTCCGCTCACTGGTGAGGCAAACCTCACTTCGGGATATTGTTTGTTGACAAACAAGGCATCCCCGGCTTTGACCTTATCGCCCTCTTTGACTACAACCTTCGGAGTAACTCCCTCGAAATCGTCGGGAACAAGTGCGTACTTGCCGTTCGACTTCAACTGAATCAGTTTCTCCTCAGCTCGTCCTTGAAGGTGAATGTCCAAGCCTTTGTGTAACTTGATTACATTTGCCATTATTAAAATGAATTTGAATAGTTTTCTTAATGAATGGTGCAAAATTACTAAAAAAATGGTATATTATAAAGAAAAAAAGTGCAAAAATAAACCGAATCACAACTTTTTCTTGTAATTTTGTACCAAAATTCGTGGCAGACATTGCGTTTTGCTATCCCAATTTGTCAGTTTTGAAGTTATTGAAGTACATAATCAGCATCGTCGTATGGACCGTTTTGGGACTGTACCTCTTGTTCATTCTGACGTTCAAAATACCTGCCATGCAGGAATGGCTAGGTGGCAAACTGGCAGCAATGGCCGCAAAAAAACTGGGCACCAGCGTCACCATCAACAGAGCAGATATCGGAATACCCAATCGTCTAACACTTTACGGAGTGGTGATACGCGACCAGAAAGGCAACGATATGCTGTTAGCCCGACGACTATCGGCTACCGTTGACATAATACCCTTAACTGAAGGTAAGATATCGATTGCCACAGGCCAGATGTTTGGTGTGCATGGCGTCTTTTACCAACGCGACTCACTAAGCAAGCCTAATTTCCAATTTGTCCTTGACTCTTTGGCCTCGAAAGACACCACCAACACATCGCCACTCGACCTGCGCTGCAATTCGCTTATCATGCGACACTCCAGCATCAAGTTCGACCGTTTTGATAAGCCCGAGACGCCTGACATACTGAATCCTAATCATTTGAATATCAGCGATATCAGCATTCATGCTATTATCAAGACGCTGACTGAGGATTCACTTTGCATCAACCTCAAGCGTCTGGCTCTGAAGGAAAAATCCGGACTGCAGATTGACCGTCTGGCATTCAGATACGAAGGCGGAAGGAGCTATAGCCTGTTACAGGATTTCGAGCTGAAGATGCCCGGCACAGACGTCGCATTGGGTGACATAGAAGCGAAATACCAATTCAGGGATGAGCACTTTATTATCCCGTCGCTAAACTACAAGGGAAGCATTGAACCATCGACCATTACGTTATCGGATCTGGCATGTCTGCTACCGTCGTTCAAGACATTCAACAGCACACTCGAGCTCTCGGCATTCTTCCGAGGACGCGGCGAGGATATTGACGTTTCCGACCTTTTGGTGAGTTCAACGACTGGCGATATCGACGTCAACATCGACGGATGGGTCAGGAATCTCACGCTGCCGGAACCCACTTGGCTTGCAGACATCAAAGATCTCAGACTTTCCGACAAGACCATCAGCTTCATTTCCGAAAACCTGAAGGGTCAAGAGGTGGAGGTTCCTGCCGTCGTAACCCGCCTGGGAAATATCCACATGAAAGGTTTTGTCAAAGGAACAGGTGTCAGCGAGGTGACCACCAACAGCCGACTGGCAACAGATGCCGGCAGCGTGGCACTCAGCCTGACGCTAGACAGACAGCGGACATTCAGCGGAAACATCAATACGGACGGTATCAACCTGCGACAATTGCTAGCCGACGACAAATTCGGCACGTTGGCCACGAAAATCAGCCTCAACGGAAAACTTCCCGAAAAAGGCGACATTTCCATCGAGGCAGAAGGAACCATCAATCAGTTTGACTACAACGGTTATCAATACCAGAACATCGCTGTGAACGGGCTCTACAGTCCTAACGACATCCATGGGCTGTTGAGTATTGACGACCCTCACCTGAAACTGACCGTAGAAGGCATGATGAAACGGGCAGGAGGAGTAGATAATATTCAGGTAGAAGCCTCCGTCAGCCAGTTTTCACCTCAAGCCATCCGACTTTCCGACCAATGGGGAAATGCCCGTTTTGCTGCCAATGTGAAGGCCGACTTCAAAGGCAGCGGCACCAACGATATCATTGGCAGTATTGATGTGACAGATTTGACGATGACCTCGGAGAAAGAAAACTACAAAATGGATTCATTACATATTGCATCCGGCTACGAGAACGACATCCACCAAATTCTCGTGAACAGCGATTTCTGTGATGCGAGCATCAAAGGGGACTTTGACTACAGGACGCTCGTGCAGAGTATCACAAATTTCGTGGCTTCCAAACTACCAACACTGCCCGGTCTGCCAAAGTTGAATCCTAATACTCATAACAACTTTGCCATTGACGCCACCATTCGGAAGTCGGACTGGATGGAGCATCTGTTACAGGTTCCCGTTAAGTTGACAAAACCTCTAACCCTACATGGAACCGTAAACGACATAACACGCCAGCTGAACATCGAATGTGACATCCCACAGCTGTTCTATTACGACAGTCAATATGATAAATGCCATCTGAATATTGTGTCGCCCATGAATACGCTGCTTTGCGACCTGAGTGTCACAAAAATGATGGACGACGGTGAGAAATGGGACCTACAGGTAACAGGCAGCGCCTATGACAACAAGCTGACCACATCGTTGCTTTGGGACAATCACAACCCAGAGCCTATGAAAGGTAAAATTACAGCTATGACCAGTTTTGGCACTACGTTAGAGGGCAAACAGATAACCAATGTAGACATTGCTTCGTCGAAGATGACAGTACACGATGCCGAATGGGATGTAATGCCTTGTCATATCACTTATTACGACAAGCGATTAGATATCAACAATTTCGCTATCCGTCACGACCAGCAATACCTCATGGTGGATGGCACAGCATCTGACAACAGTCTTGACTCGTTGAAATTCAACCTCAAGGAAATCGATATTAGTTATGTCTTGAATCTCGTCAACTTCCATGCCGTATCCTTCAGCGGACTGGCAACGGGAAGCGGAAGTGCGAACGGCATCCTAGGAAATCTACAGGCCAACGGAGCACTGAAAGTGGAACAGTTTAAGTTTGAAGGTGGCCGCATGGGAACACTCGACGCCAAAGTAAACTGGAATGTTGAGGAAAAGCAGATAGACATACGCGCCATTGCCGACGACGGACCTAAAGCCAAAACCTTCATCAACGGCTATGTATCGCCAGAGCGCAACTACATCGATTTAGGTATCCGTGCAGAAGGGACATATCTTGACTTTGCCAAGTCGTTTACCAGCAGTTTCTGCAGCGATGTCAGTGGACATGCTAACGGCCAGGTGAGACTCATAGGACCACTGGACGCCATCAACCTCACTGGTGAACTGGTGCTCAACGGTAATGCACACGTGACCGCCCTAGGGTGTACCTATGAAATGCGTAATGACACTATCCGCATGATACCCAACGAGATAGAGTTCGTCAACTGCTCCGTTTACGACATATACGGTAATCATGGCATGATGACGGGCGGCATTCACCATCAGGAACTGACCAACCTGACATTCGACATCTATGTAGACGCCCAGAATCTGCTGGCATACGATTTTCCGGATTTTGGTGAAGACACGTTCTACGGCACAGTATTCGCACAAGGCAAAGCGGCTATTCACGGTCGGGAGAATGAGACAATCATCGAGGCAGACATCACACCACAGAAGAATTCCTTCTACGTCTATAACGCCTCCAGTCCGGAGGTTGTTACCAGTCAGGAATTCATAGAATGGGGAACAGCGGACAAACCTGCTGAAACAAGCAATGCTGCCATCATTAACGACAACTACCGCAGTGACCTCACCATGCGACTGAAAATCAATGCGACACCAGATGCACAGATACGTTTGCTGATGGATGCGCGCACAGGCGATTATGTTACACTTAGAGGGCGTGGCGATTTGCAGGCAACCTACTATAACAAGGGTGGCTTCAATATGTTTGGTAACTACGAAGTGACGGAAGGGACATACAACATCACTATTCAAAACGTCATCAAGAAAGACTTTACTTTCCGTGAAGGCGGAACAATAGTATTCGGAGGCGATCCCTACGACGCACGACTGGATTTACAGGCGCAGCATATTGTCAACGGAGTGAGCTTGTCAGACCTCAATATCGGACAGTCGTTCTCAAACACCGTGCGCGTCAACTGTCTGATGAATATCACAGGGCAGCCGAGAGCACCCATCGTCGACTTTGACCTCGACATCATGAATGTCAACAGCGACGAAAAACAGATGGTGCGAAGCCTCATCAACAATCAAGACGAGATGCGACAGCAGGTTGTCTATCTGTTGGCTATCGGTCGTTTCTATCCACAGGGTGCCAACAATGCTGCTGAGAGTGAGTCGGCTCGTAGCAGCACATCGCTGGCTATGCAAAGTCTGCTATCAGGAACCCTTAGCGGACAGCTCAACTCCATGCTGGGGCAAGTCATCAAGAGCAACAATTGGAACTTCGGCGCGAATATCTCGACAGGCGACGAGGGCTGGAACAATGCTGAATACGAAGGCATCATCAACGGACGCCTGCTTAACAACCGTCTGCTGATTAATGGACAGTTCGGATATCGCGATAATGTCAGGACTGCGACACCTTCGTTTATTGGCGATTTTGATATCCGCTACTTGTTATTCCCTAGCGGCAATCTGGCGCTGAAAGTGTACAACCAGACCAACGACCGATATTTCACCCGTTCGTCGCTCAACACACAAGGAATCGGTATCATCCTGAAGAAAGATTTCAACGGATGGAGCGACCTGTTTAACCTGAAAAAACGGGAAACAAAGGCAGCCGATGGTGAAAAACGTTAAAAAAACGTAAATATTATAGCGTTTATCAATTCTCAACTCTCGATTCTCAATTAATAGTTGTACCTTTGCACTCCGATTTTCCCCAAAGGGGGAAATAGGAGCCGGAACAGGCGCTGACTCCTAGTAATAATTAACCCTTTAAAAGATGGTCTGATAAACGTCTGTTCAGATCTTAGCCCATCGAGAGATTGGGCAACAAATTTATATTTATGTCAGAATTAACAAAGAACGTCCAGCCATTACAGGATTTCGATTGGGAACAGTTTGAGAATGGTCTGGCAGCTAATGTCAGCAAAGAAGAGCTTGACAAGGCGTACGACGAAACCCTCAACAAGGTTAGCGAACATCAAGTCGTTGACGGTAAGGTTATCAGCGTAGACAAGAAAGAAGTAGTCGTTAACATCGGCTACAAGAGCGACGGTATCATCCCCGCTTCTGAATTCCGTTACAATCCTGACCTGAAAGCCGGAGACGTTGTTGAGGTTTATGTAGAGAACGCTGAGGACAAGAAAGGTCAGCTCGTTCTGTCTCACAAGAAGGCTCGCCTGTCGAAGTCTTGGGACCGCGTCAATGCAGCCCTGGAGGCTCAGGAGGTTGTCAATGGTTACATCAAGTGCCGCACGAAGGGTGGTATGATTGTCGACGTATTCGGCATCGAGGCCTTCCTGCCCGGCTCACAGATCGACGTTCATCCCATACGCGACTACGACCAGTTCGTAGACAAGACGATGGAGTTCAAGATCGTGAAGATCAACCAGGAGTTCCGCAATGTTGTTGTTTCTCACAAGGCTCTCATTGAGGCCGAGCTCGAGGCTCAGAAGCAGGAAATCATGTCGAAGCTCGAGAAGGGCCAGATTCTGGAAGGTGTTGTCAAGAACATTACCAGCTATGGTGTACTCGTAGACCTGGGTGGTGTTGACGGACTGATCCACATCACAGACTTGAGTTGGGGTCGTGTTGACGATCCTCATAAGGTTGTTGAGCTCGACCAGAAGATCAATGTCGTTATCCTCGACTTCGACGAAGAGAAGAAGCGCATTGCCCTTGGTCTGAAGCAGCTCACTCCTCATCCTTGGGATGCTTTGGATGCTGACCTCAAGGTGGGTGACCACGTGAAGGGTAAGGTAGTCGTGATTGCCGACTACGGTGCATTCGTTGAGATTCAGCCTGGTGTTGAGGGTCTGATCCACGTCAGCGAGATGTCTTGGAGCCAGCACCTGCGCAGCGCTCAGGAATTCTTGAAGGTAGGCGACGAGGTAGAGGCTGTTATCATCACTCTCGACCGCGACGAGCGCAAGATGTCACTGGGTATCAAGCAGCTGAAGGAAGATCCTTGGGAGGCTATCGAAGTGAAGTATCCTGTTGGCAGCAAGCACACCGCTAAGGTTCGCAACTTCACTAACTTCGGTGTATTCGTAGAGCTTGAAGAGGGTGTTGATGGTCTGATTCACATCAGCGACCTCAGCTGGACCAAGAAGGTTAAGCATCCTTCTGAGTTCACTCAGGTTGGTGCACAGATCGACGTTGTCGTTCTCGATATCGACAAGGAGAACCGTCGTCTCAGCCTTGGCCACAAGCAGCTCGAGGAGAATCCTTGGGATGTATTCGAGGCTAAGTACACCGTAGGTTCTATCCACGATGGTAAGATTATCGAACTGCTCGAGAAGGGTGCCGTTGTACAGCTCGACGAGAACGTTGAGGGCTTCGCTACTCCTAAGCACCTCGTCAAGGAGGATGGTTCACAGGCTGCTCAGGGCGAGACTCTGCCCTTCAAGGTGATTGAGTTCAACAAGGACAGCAAGCGTATCATTCTCTCTCACAGCCGCACTTTCGAGGATCCGAAGCGTGAAGAGAAGGCTGCTGCCAAGAAGGCTCGTGCTCCTAAGAAGGACGACGCACCAAAGATTGAGAACGTAGCTGCAAGCACTACGCTGGGCGACATTGACGTACTGGCTGAGCTGAAGGCTAAGATGGAGAAAGGCGAGTAATTCCCCTACTCCATTAAAATAATAATGTATGTGCGCGAAGAATTTTCTTCGTGCACATCTTTTTTTGTATCCGCGCACAAAACACTACCATTTTTTAGGCACGCTGCCTTGATATATATCAATTAAGTATCAAAACGTAAGCGTTTTCGTAAAAAAAGTGACGAAATGTTTGGTTTTTACCTACTTTTGATGTAATTTTGCAACCGCAAATGAGAAATAACTTCAATCATTAGTATAATTACATTAAAATTAAACATTATGAATGCAGCAAAAGTTGTAGAGGAACTGAAACAGAGATTTCCCAATGAGCCGGAGTACATCCAGGCCGTAAGTCAGGTACTTCCCACCATCGAGGAAGAGTACAACAAGCACCCCGAGTTTGAAAAGGCCAATCTGATTGAGCGCCTTTGCATCCCCGATCGTGTTTGCGAATTCCGCATCACATGGACTGACGACCAGGGTAAGGTACAGACCAACATGGGTTATCGTATTCAGCACAACAACGCCATTGGCCCGTACAAAGGCGGTCTTCGTTATCACAAAAGTGTAAACTTGGGTATCCTGAAGTTCCTTGCTTTCGAGCAGACCTTCAAGAACTCTCTGACAACACTTCCTATGGGTGGTGCTAAGGGTGGTTCAGACTTCTCTCCCCGTGGTAAGAGCGACGCTGAGGTAATGCGTTTCTGCCAGGCATTCATGAATGAACTGTATCGCGTAATCGGTCCTGATGAGGACGTTCCCGCTGGTGATATCGGTGTAGGTGGTCGTGAGGTTGGTTACCTCTTCGGACAGTACAAGAAGCTCACTCACCAGTTCCAGGGTGTGCTGACCGGTAAGGGTCTCTCATTCGGTGGTTCACTGATTCGTCCTGAGGCTACTGGTTACGGTTGTGTATATTTCCTGACCTCTATGCTCGCTACTCGCGGCATCGAGCTGAAAGGTAAGAAGGTGCTGATTTCTGGTTCTGGTAACGTGGCTCAGTATGCTACCGAGAAGTGTCTGCAGCTGGGTGCTATTCCCTTGACGCTTTCTGACTCAGACGGTTACATCTACGATCCAGACGGTATCACATTCGAGAAGCTCGAGTATGTTAAGGAGCTGAAGAACGTTGAGCGCGGACGTATTAAGGAATATGCTGAAGAGTATCCTAACGCTGTATATCACGCTGGTGAGCGTCCTTGGCATGAGAAGGCTGATATCGCTCTGCCTTGCGCTACTCAGAACGAGATCAACGGTGAGCAGGCTCAGGCTCTGATCGACAATGGTGTAATCGCTGTTGCTGAGGGTGCTAACATGCCTTCACTGCCTGAGGCTATCAAGATCTTCCAGGATGCCAAGATCCTCTATGCTCCTGGTAAGGCTTCTAACGCTGGTGGTGTATCAGTATCTGGTCTTGAGATG
>JBGUIA010000067.1:0-39843 GCA_045112595.1 Prevotella sp.
GCGCATCTTCTGCAGGGCAGCCATCATCTTCTCGGTCTCAGCCTCGTTGACGGCCTTGATGGCACGAGAGAACTTAGAGTTAGGATACTTGATGAAGTCGAACTTGTTGTCGACATCCTTGCCATTCAGGGTGTTACCAGTCTTTACGTCCTTCAGCTTCACGGTACAGCCGATGTCACCGGCACGCAGCTCGTCAACCTGAATACGGTTGGCACCGGCACAAGCATAGAGCGTACCCATGCGCTCCTTTGAGCCGCGGTCGGCATTGGTCAGGTCGTCGCCGCTCTTCACCACGCCACTCATCACCTTGAAGTACTGAACCTCACCGATATGGGGCTCAACACCAGTCTTGAAGAAATAGAGTGACTCAGGGCCATTGGCGTCGGCAGGAACATCCTTGCCGGCAGCATTCTTGATAACAGGCATCTCGCTGACGAAGGGAACCACGTTGCCGAGGAACTCCATCAGACGGCGGACACCCATGTCGCGACCTGCGCAAACGCAGAAGACGGGGAAGATAGAGCGCGTTACCAAGCCCTTGCGGATACCCTCACGCATCTCGTCCTCGCTGAGGTCCTCGCTCTCGAAGAACTTCTCCATCAATGTGTCATCACCAGCGGCAGCAGCCTCTACGAGGGCAGCCTTCCATTCCTTAGCCTTCTCCAACTGGTCGGCAGGAATATCCTCAATGATGGGAGCACCACCCTCGGGTTTCCAAGAGTACTTCTTCATCAGCAGTACGTCGATGACGCTGTTGAAACCTGCACCTGTCTGGATAGGATACTGAACGGGAACGCAGTTAGGACCATAGACTTCCTTCAGATTGTTCAGAATCTGGTCGAAGTCGCAATTGTCGCGGTCGAGCTGGTTCACCAAGAAGATAACGGGTTTCTTCAACTTCTCTGTGTTGCGGAAAGCGTTCATCGTTCCCACCTCAGGACCATATTGGCCATTGATAAGGATGACAGCCTGATCGGTGACGTTCATGGCGGTGATAGAACCACCTACGAAGTCGTCAGAACCCGGACAGTCGATGATGTTCAGCTTCTTGTTGTTCCACTCCACATGAAAAACAGTTGAGAACACCGAGTAGCCATATTCCTGTTCAACAGGGAAATAATCGCTCATGGTGTTCTTACCCTCTACGGTACCGCGGCGCTTGATGATGCCAGCTTCGTAGACCATACTTTCGGCAAGAGTAGTCTTGCCGCTACCCGCACTGCCAATCAAGGCAATGTTTTTGATTTCGTTAGTTTGATAAACTTTCATATTTACTAATATTTTAGGTGTTTATTTTCAAAAAACGTCGCTAAGGTATACATATTTTGCGAATTATCCAAGAAATAGTTTCAAATATTAAGCAAAATTAGTACTTTTGCAGTCAATATGTCTGGAATTTATATACATATTCCGTTTTGCGCGAGCCGATGTATCTATTGCGGCTTCTACTCCACGACCGTTTTGGAGTTGCGTCAGAAATATGTTGATGCGGTGTGCAAAGAAATGTCGATGAGGGAGGTTTCTGACCCCATCGAAACCATCTATCTCGGTGGCGGAACCCCCAGTCAACTCTCCCCCGAACAGTTACGGCAGCTCTTCTTATATATTAATAAGGTGTATGCCCCTTGTGCGAAGGAGGTGACAATCGAAATGAACCCAGACGACGTCACACCAGAATATGCTGCGATTTTGTCGCAACTCGACGTGAATCGTGTATCAATGGGTGCGCAGACCTTCAATGATGAGCGTCTGCATTTCCTCCGTCGTCGCCATTCATCATCTCAAGTGTATGATGCCGTGCGTTTATTGCGAGAAGCAGGTGTTCGTAACATCAGCATCGATTTGATGTATGGCTTTCCTAACGAGACGCTCGACGACTTCCGCCGTGATATTGATGCTGCCTTGGCTCTTGACGTGGAGCATATCTCCGCGTATTGTCTGATGATAGAGGAGGGGACGACTCTCCATCGGATGGGTGTAGAACCTGCAGATGAGGAGACGGAACGCACGATGTATGAAATGCTTATCGATTGTCTGACAGCGGCTGGTTATGAGCATTATGAAATCAGCAATTTCGCGCGTAAGGGTTTTCGTTCACGACATAACTCCAGCTATTGGAACGACGTTCCTTACATCGGCCTTGGCGCCGCTGCACACTCGTACGACGGACATTGCCGGAGTTGGAATATAGCTGACATCCGAGCCTACATCGCTGCCATCGAGCGTGGCGAACTTCCCAGTGAATGTGAGGAACTTGACGCTGACACCAAATACAACGATCGCATCGCCACCGCTCTCCGCACTCGCGATGGTCTTAGCTTGGGCGAGTTAGATGAGCGTCACCGTCAGTATTGTCTTACCGAGGCGCAGCGATTCATTGCTGACGGTCTGCTCGAAATCGTTGACAATAACCTTCGCCTTACCCGCCGCGGCCTTTTCGTCAGCAATATGGTAATGAGCGAGCTCATGCTGGTGTAGGATGATGACAAAACACTATCGCGCGCGTCTATATATATAAAAAGGTGATATGATAAAACATCTGCTAACCATCATCTTTGTATTGATGACCGGCTATGCTTACGGCGGCGAAATAGTCGTACGCGAAGGCGAGAGCCTGCATGACGCTCTGCGACAAGCTCGCGAGTGGCGCCGTACCAACGACCCTCGCTGCAAGGGTGGAATCACTATCACCCTCCAGGCAGGCCGTTACTATATGAACGAGCCGTTGTTCCTGCGTCCTGAGGACAGCGGTACGAAGGAGTCACCGCTCGTGATCAAGAGCGAGGAAGGTGCCGTTATCTGTGGCGACCCTCGCCAAAAACATACGCAGATATGGCCGAAGGAAGGCATGGAACGAATGCTTGCCTTCGACACGAAAACACGTACAATCACCATCCCCGCTTTTGATTCTCTATGGTTACCACCTCCTAACTTGGAAATGGTAGTCCACCAGCGCTGGGCCATTGCCATTCTGCGTGTCAAGATGGCAAAGCAAAATGATGGTACAATTGTTGTTTCGTTCAAAGAGCCAGAGAGTCGTCTGGAGTTTGAACACCCTTGGCCGCAGCCCGTCATCGGCGGCGAAAAAGGCAATAGCTCGTTCCTGTTAAGAACCACCGTGCAGCGTGACCGCATAGAACAGTTGGTCGTCGTTGACGGGGCTGACTACGTGACGTTTGAAGGACTCACCTTTGAGAATACTGGCTGGAACCGTCCGTTGCATAAAGGCCACGTCACCCTGCAAGGCGGTTTCCCCTTGGTAGACGCTTATAAACTGAAGGAGAAAGAGGGCCTTCCGTGGGATTCAGGACTGGAGAACCAGGCTTGGATAGAGCGCCCCGTCAGTGCTGTCAGCGTTAGGAATGCCCAACATGTTGACTTTATTGACTGCCTCTTCCAGCACCTTGGAGCCACCGCACTGGACTATATCGACAACATCAGCGAATGTACGGTGTCAGCCTGCTGTTTTGAGGATATCGGTGGTACAGCCATTATGGGCGGTTCTTTTGCCGAGAGTCCACGCGAGGTACACCGTCCCTATACCGACCTGGCTGAGCGCTGCCAGCGACTCACCATTGACAAAAACCTCATCCACAACATCAGCACCGAAGACTGGGGCGCCGTCGCCATCAGTCTGGGGTATGTACGCGACTGTACCATCAGTAACAATTGGTTAGACAAGATGAACTACTCCGGCATCTGTGTCGGCTGGGGTTGGACACCACACGACACCGGCATGCGGAACAACCATATTATAAATAATAAGGTGAGTGACTATGCCCGGCAACTGTACGACGCCGGCGGCATTTATACACTGTCGAATCAGCCAGGCTCGAGCATCAAGGGCAATATCATCTCGTCACCCACTGAGGCTCCATACGCTACCAACGACCGCGGGTTCTGCATCTATCTCGATGCCCGTACAGATGGCTTTACAATAGAAAACAACCGAGTGGTCGGCGGTTCTGACACTGATACCCGTCTCATTCGTCGTGATGAAATCGGCGACAACCACCCAGGTCCCAACCTCATATTCAAGCAATGAAACAAACAAACTACCATCTATTTGACTTCATGGACTTTGACCCGTCCTTGCAGAAAGACGAGGCCTTATGGAAGGCTTATGCCCCGTCGAAGATAGAAGAGCGCAAGGGCGACATCGTCGTCACGATACCTTATCAGAAGCAATTGCATCAAGAAGACATGGCGCCTGACAATAACGCACCGCAGCAAAGCTATGAGCTAGTCATCCGCGCTTACGAACCCAACATTGTGCGGGTGTTTACGACAATGGCGGACGATGCGATGATGGAGGCCGACGACATGCTGCAGTTCAGCCCCGACATCAAGCGCCTGCCCCTTCGTTATGTTTGTGGCGATGTCATCGCCAACGATGGAAAGAAGATGGCGACGATAGACCTTAGCGCATCGCCCATCGATCACTGGAGTGACCTCCTTCCCCCGCCACAGAGTGCACCTTTTATCACGTTTTATCCGGATGGTGACGAACGGAAAGGTATAGCTTTGAGTGACGATCACTTCTCTCCCCCACGCTATGACGCTCTCCCCCTTGGTTTCGTAAGTTGCGATTCCATCGCAACAAACAAGACAGAACGTGCTACCATTAGCTTTAAGTGCGAGCCTGACGAGTGCTTCGTCGGTACCGGTGAGCGGTTCCGTAAGATGGACCTGAGCGGACAGACGTTTCAGCTAAAGAATCAGGACGGACAGGGCGTAAACAATCGCCGTTGCTACAAGAACATCCCGTTCTATATGAGTAGTAGAATGTATGGTTGTTTCTATCATACAAGTGACTACTGCAAGCTGTCGCTGGCCGACCACAGCACGCGCTCTGTGCAATTTATGTGTGATCGTGCGACACTCGATGTGTTCCTCATTGGAGGACAGACGCCAGAAGAAATCCTTCGCGGCTATCGTATGTTGACGGGATTCCCCGCCATGCCGCCATTGTGGTCTTTCGGTATTTGGATGAGTCGTATGACCTACTTCTCTGCCGACGAGGTAGAGGGTATCTGCGACCGCCTGCGCAGTGAGCACTATCCCTGTGATGTTATCCACCTTGATACTGGTTGGTTTCGTACCGATTGGCTATGCGAATGGAAGTTCAATCCTGAGCGGTTCCCTGACCCCAAGGGATTTATTAAAGGACTCACTGATAAGGGATTCAAGGTGAGTTTGTGGCAGTTACCATACGTCGCCAAGGGTGCAGAACAACTGGAGGAGGCCAAGAAGAATAAGTATATCGGTCCTTTGCTGAAAGAACAAGCTTCGGAAGGTTCCAATTTCTCCGCACTCGATTACGCGGGAACCATCGATTTTACCTTTGACAAGGCCGTCGATTGGTATAAGAATGCGTTGCTGAAGCCACTGCTTGATATGGGTGTAAAGTGTATCAAGACCGATTTCGGTGAAAATATTCATATGGATGCCCTCTATTATGGTATGACGCCAGAGCGACTCAACAATATCTACGCACTGCTGTATCAGAAAGCGGCATATGAGATAACGAAGGAGGTTACGGGCGACGGTATTGTTTGGGCCCGTGCCGCATGGGTCGGTTGCCAGCGCTACCCGCTACATTGGGGTGGCGACAGCGAATCATCTTGGACAGGTATGGCTGGAAGTCTGAAGGGCGGTCTGCATTTCGGACTCAGCGGATTTGCTTTCTGGAGTCACGATGTTCCGGGCTTCCATTCCACACCAGATTTTATGAACTCCGTGCTTGATGAGAACGTGTATGTTCGGTGGACGCAGTTTGGTGTTTTTTCCAGTCACATGCGTTACCACGGTACCTGTAAACGCGAGCCGTGGCACTATCCTAATATTGCGCCCATCGTCAAAAAGTGGTGGAAGTTGCGCTATAAGCTATTACCTTATATTATAGAACAAGCTGAGGAGTGTACTAAGACTGGTTGGCCGATGATTCGTGCTTTGTTGATGCATCATCCATACGACAAACAGGTGTGGCATATAGATGACGAGTACTATTTCGGTTCGGAATTCCTTGTTGCCCCCGTAATGAACAGCGATAACCGTCGTGACATCTATCTGCCCGAAGGCTTGTGGGTGAACTTTTTTACGGGTGAAAGACTTGATGGTGGGCGTTGGTACTATGACGTCGAAGTACCACTCGACCAGATGCCCGTTTTCGTACGCCCTGGAGCACATATTAAGATTTATCCAGATGACGTGGACTCTACCGATGACATAGATCTTACGAAAGCAATAACTATTGGAATAACTAAAGACTACAAAGGAATATAAATGGAAAGTCACTATATGCAGGGCCTTGACTGGGTCATTCTTGGAATCTATTTCGCTGTGCTCATCGCCATCGGGCTTTGGGCAAGTAGTAAACGTAAGAAGGGTGGCTCGCTGTTTTTGGCCGAACACAGTCTTAGATGGCACCATATCGGTTTCTCGATGTGGGGCACCAATGTCGGTCCGTCGATGCTCATCGCCAGCGCTTCAGCAGGCTTCACAACAGGTATTGTATCAGGTAATTATGCCTGGTATGCATTCGTATTTATCGCTCTGTTGGCCTTTGTCTTTGCCCCACGCTATCTCGGAGCGAAAGTGCATACTTTGCCAGAGTTCATGGGACTGCGTTTTGGACAGTCAACACGTAATATTCTTGCTTGGTATACTATTGTGACAATTGTCATCTCATGGCTGGCACTAACACTCTTCGCTGGTGGCATCCTCATTCGTCAGGTTTTTGACATTCCAATGTGGATGTCGGCAATGGTGCTGCTCGTCATTTCAGCCTTCTTTACCATGCTCGGAGGACTGAAGGCCGTTGCATATACCAACGTCTATCAGATGATACTGCTCATAGTCGTGTCGCTGGTATTGGTAATTGTCGGACTCGACCGTGTCGGTGGCATACAAGCATTGGTTGACAAAGTTCCTGCAGACTACTGGGTGATGTTCAAGCCAAATAGCGACGAAGCCTTCCCATGGCTGCCTATCGTCCTTGGCTATCCTGTGATGGGTGTCTGGTTCTGGTGTACCGATCAATCGATGGTTCAGCCTGTGCTGGCCGCAAAAGACCTGCGAGAAGGACAACTCGGTACTAATTTTACCGGTTGGCTGAAGATACTCGATGTAGCCCTCTACATCCTTCCAGGTATTCTCTGCTTCGCCCTATTCCCTACGCTTGAAAATCCTGATGAGGCTTATCTTACAATGGTTGAGAATCTATTCCCTGTAGGTATGGTTGGCCTCGTTTTTGCCGTACTGACCGCCTGTTTGGTATCGACCATTGGCTCAGCACTCAATGCCCTAAGCACTGTCTTCACGATGGACATCTATGTAAAACGATTCCGTCCAAACGCCTCACAGCGCCGCATTAACTATGTTGGCCGACTAGTTACCGTCATTGGTGCCGTTATTGCCATTGCCATGACTGTGGCCATCGATGCCATCAAGGGTCTCAACCTGTTTAACGTCTTCCAGTCGGTACTTGGCTTCATCGCTCCGCCGATGGCTGCCGTCTTCGTGCTTGGCATCTTCTGGAAACGGGCTACAACACGTGCTGCTAATTTTGCGCTGACTATAGGTACGGCTTTTTGTCTTATCGTGGGTGTGCTCTACCTTTGGCCACCCGAGTGGCTCCAGTTTCCTTGGCCGCACTTCATGATGTTGTCGTTCGAACTGTTTACCATTCTTGTTGTCTCGATGGTTATCATCTCGTTGACCGATAACGACAAGACGCAATATGCTATCCCCGAGCCTATCCACGAAGGTTGGTCGAAGCTGGCCGTGAGTCTATGGATAGCACTGGCGGTCGTAATGATTTCCCTTTATGTCTACTTTAACTAACCCAAAGATATGAAAAGATTTCTCTTAATATGTTTCGTAAATTGCTGTGTCACAGCAATAAACATAACGGCTCAAGGTCTGACTGACATGAGCCGCAGTTCCCAAGCTAAGATGCACAACCTCCCCATGGGTGCTGTGCGCTGGACGGGTGGTTTCTGGGGCGACGTCTTCGACACGATGCACGGCACTGGTGTGTGGGAGATGTGGAACACATGGAACACACCGTGGGAAACGCTCGATGCCGACGGTAAGCACGGCTCACATGGTTTCCGCAATTTTGAAGTGGCTGCCGGCACCGTCAAGGGCAAGCACCACGGGCCTCCCTTCCACGACGGCGACATGTATAAATGGCTCGAGGCCTGCGCCGCTGTCTATGCTGTAACGAAGGATGGTGAGCTTGACGCCCTCATGGATCGCTTCATTGAGCAGGTTGCTCTGGCTCAACGCGCCGACGGATACATCCATACGCCCGTAGTTATCAGCGAGCGTAATGCTGGCATTGATAGTCATGCAAATACGGAAAATGCCGCCGGTATCACCATTGGCAAGGACCAGACCCACGCCTTTGCCTCGCGCTTGAATTTCGAGACCTACAACCTTGGTCACCTCATGACCGCTGGCATCGTCCACAAGCGCGCCACGGGCAAGACAACCCTCTTCGAATGCGGAAAGAAGGCTGCCGACTTTTTGTATAACTTCCTCACCAACGACGCTGCTGAGCTCTCGCGTAACGCCATCTGTCCCTCTCACTACATGGGTGCCGCCGAGATGTATCGCGAGACAGGCGATCCGAAATATTTGGAGCTGGCGAAGGGCCTCATTGCCATCCGCGATAGCGTCACCAATGGCGAGGATCATAATCAAGACCGTCATAAGTTTCGCGACCAGTACGAAGCTATGGGCCACGCTGTCCGTGCCAACTACCTCTATGCCGGTGTTGCCGACCTCTACGCCGAGACCGGCGAGGCGCAGCTACTGAAGAACCTTAGCGCCATTTGGGACGATATCGTCAATCACAAGATTTACATCATGGGTGGCTGTGGAGCCCTCTATGACGGTGTCAGTCCTGACGGTACCACTTATGATCAACCGAGTATCCAACAGATTCATCAGGCTTATGGTCGTCAGTTTCAATTGCCTCAGGAGGCTGCCCATAACGAGATATGTGCCCAAATCGGCATGATGCTCTTCTCATGGCGCTTGTTCCAGACTACAGGCGATGGCAAGTACATCGACAACATCGAAAACGAGCTCTACAACGGCATCCTCTCGGGCATCTCGCTCGACGGCCGCGACTTCTTCTATACCGAGGCCCTGCGCCGCACCAAGGAGTTCCCCTACACGATGCGCTGGCCCAAGCATCGTCAGCGTTACATCTCCTGCTTCTGCTGTCCGCCGAACACTCTCCGCACGCTCTGTCAGGCTCAGGAGTATGCCTACAGCATCAACAAGGACACGCTGTGGGTCAACCTCTACGGCCAGAACAACCTGAAAACCAAGGACCTTGAGATAGAGCAGCAGACCAATTTCCCTTGGGACGGCCATATTCGCCTCACTATTAAGAAGGCCAAGAACCTCAAGAGCATCCGTATGCACATCCCTAGTTGGAGTACCGACCTGTCGTTGAAGTTAAATGGCGAGCCTATCCTCGTGGAAGACCTGCGCCAGCCTCGTCAGTGGAAGAAGGGTGACATCATTGAACTTGACCTGCCCATGCCCGCCCGACTTATTGAGGCCAATCCCCTGGTTGAGGAAGCTAAGAACCAGATTGCTGTCGTGCGCGGCCCCATCGTATATTGTCTGGAAGGTCAGGATATCGAAGGTGGTCATCGCATCAACGATATCGCCATCCCTGCCGATGCCCACTTCATCGAAGTTCCCGTCACTATCGCCGGCACCAAGATGATTGCCCTCGAAACCGACGCCCTTCTCACTGGTCAAGATGCTTGGGACAACAACACCCTCTACCGCGAACTACGTCCCGCCGGCAAGCAGAAAGTAAAGATTCGCCTTATCCCTTATTACGCATGGGACAACCGCGGTATTGACGACATGAGCCTATGGCTCCCTTTAGCACGTTAACATCATGAGAAAGGTCATTATAATCATTCTCCTCGTCTGCGGTGTGAGCATTCATGCTGCCGACATCCATATTACTCCCGACTCCTCCCTTGCCGACGCAGTCCGCCACGCTCGTGAACTCCGTCGTTTGGGTCAAGCTACTGATGTCACCATCCACCTTGCCCCTGGCACCTATTTCCTCTACGAACCCCTCCGCCTCCGCCCCGAGGATAGTGGCCTCACCATTGCCGGCAACAACGCAGTTATCAGTGGTGGGCTGAAAATTTCGAATTGGAAGAAACAAGGGACACTGATGGTTGCCGATGTTCCCGATTTCAACGGTCGCCCCATCGACTTCCGCCAACTGTGGGTTAACGGTAGCAAAGCCGTCCGCGCCCGTAATGTGTCCGTCGGTTTTGCCGACGTGAATGATCCCTTCGAACAGATGTCCCGCATCCGCACCTACGACAAGAAGAATCATGTCCTCTGGGTCCCCAAAACTGCTGTAGCGAAAATACTGAACGCACCTTATGCAGAAATGATACTGCACGAAATGTGGTGCACCAGCAATCTTCGCATCAAGAGCATTGATATTCAGGGTGATTCCGCTGGCGTGCGTTTCCACAACCCAGAGTCGAAGATTCAGTTCGAACATCCCTGGCCCTCGCCTATGACACCCAACACTGGTCATCCCTCGCCTTTCTACCTCGTCAACGCCAAGGAACTCCTTGACGAACCCGGCGAATGGTATCACGACATCCGCACCCACAAGCTCTACTATATGCCTCGTCAGGACGAAACCGTCCGCGAGACCATTGTGCCTGTTCTGGAAACGCTGGTTGATATCATCGGAAGTGCTGAACGTCCTGTTCGCAATATCACGATGAAAGGCATCACTTTTGCTCACACCACATGGATGCGTCCTTCAGAAAGAGGCCACGTCCCTTTGCAGGCTGGCATGTATCTCACTGAAGCCTACAAGCTTCGCCCGCAGATTGACCGCCCCAACAACCACAAATTAGACAATCAGGGCTGGCTCGGTCGTGCCGATGCCGCTGTCGAACTACGCTACACTGAGGATGTCAACTTTGACGGCTGCCGCTTCGAACACCTCGGCGGTTCTGGTCTTGACTATGTTGTTGGCTGTCACGGCGGAACCGCGACACACTGTACGTTTACTGATGTTGCTATGAATGGTTACGTCTGCGGCTCCTTCTCGCCCGAAGGACTTGAGACCCATCTGCCTTACGCACCCATTGACTTCCGCGAGGTTTGTACCGGCCAGACCGTCAGCGACTGCGAATTTTACGACGTCACCAACGAGGACTGGGGTTGTGTAGCCATCGCTGCGGGATATGTCAATGGCATAACCATTGACCATAATACCATTCACGACGTATCGTACACCGGTATCAGCCTTGGTTGGGGATGGAACCGTGACTCTGTCTGCATGCGTGACAACCGCGTCCACGCCAACCTTATCTATAATTACGCGCAGCACATGTACGACTGCGCCGGCATTTATACTCTCGGCAACCAGCCCGGCACCGTCATTAGCGAGAACGTCATCCGCGACATCGCCAAACCGTCGTATGTCCACGACCCCAACCACTGGTTCTATCTCTACACCGACGAAGGCTCCAGCAACATCACTATCCGCGACAACTGGACGCCCGAGGAAAAATTCCTCCAGAACGCCAATGGTCCCGGCAACGTGTGGGAAAACAACGGGCCGAACGTCAGCGACCGCATTAAACTAAAAGCAGGCAAACGATAAATGAATACAAAGTATACTACGCCGCTCGCCAATCGGAGAGGGGTAGGGGGTGAGGCTCCCACTTGGATCTGGTATCCGGGCGACTTCGAAATCTGGCTCGGCAACATCTTCAACAACCGTCGTACCGAGCGCGGCGCCATGTTTCCCCCTTTTTGGAAACAGGACTCGCACTACGTCACCGTCGAGTTCTCGAAGACTTTTACGCTCGACCACGAGGAGACAATCACCGTCGCTGCCGAAGGACAGTTCAACTTTGCCCTCGACGGCAAACTTCAGTTCCCTGCAAAGGAATACGCCATCCCCGCTGGCAAGCACAAACTCAACGTCAAAGTCTGGAACCAAGCCACGCCGCCAGCACTCTTCGTCGACGGCAAGACTATCAAGACCGACGCCACTTGGCTCGCCACCTACGAGGATAAACTTTGGATTGACGAGAACGGCGTCGCCCACGGCTCCGGCATCTATGTCCCCGCTGCCTCGTGGAACTTCGACGCTATTGATACGCCCCCCTCGCAGTTCAGGCTCGAGCGCACGGAGCTCCGGCCTGTTTCCGCCACTGCAATGCCCGACGGAAAATCGTCGGGAACGGTGGCAGCGGCGGGCATACTCTACGACTTCGGTCGGGAGACTTTCGGCTACCTGAAAGTTAGCGGGCTCCGAGGCACCGTCCGCGTCTATTACGGCGAGAGCCGCGAGGAAGCCCTCGACCGCGACCATTGCGAAACGCTCGACGTGCTCTCTGGTTCTGCGGGCGACGTACTCTCCGGTTCTGCGGGCAACGGATTTACCGTCGCTGGTTCGAAGGCTTTCCGCTTTGTCTATATTGAAAAAGAGGACGGCGCCAGCTACGACGAAGTGCTGATGGACTACGAATACGCTCCTTTCGACACGCAGCGTTCCGGTTCCTTCCATTGTTCCGACGACGAACTCAACCGCATCTGGGACGTTGCCGCCTACACGATGGACCTCACCACCCGCGAGTTCTTTATGGACGGTATTAAGCGCGATCGCTGGACGTGGTCGGGCGACGCCATCCAGTCGTACCTCATGAACTACTACCTACGCTTCGACGCGGAGTGCGTCAAGCGCACCATCCGCCAGCTCCGCGGGAAAGACCCCGTCACCGCCCACGTCAACACCATCATGGACTACACCTTTTATTGGTTCAAGTCCATACACGACTATTACGAATATACTGGCGACGTCGCGTTCGTCCGCGAGATGTGGTCCCGCATGGTGTCGCTTATGTATTACGTCGAAGGGCGTCTGAACAGTCAAGGTATGGCTGAAGGTCAGCCCGACGACTGGATTTTCGTCGACTGGGTGGACTTCCCCATGCACAAACGCGGCACGCTCTGCTTTGAGCAAATTCTGCTGATGAAGGCGATGGAGACGATGGCGCTCTGCGCTGAGCTCGTCGGTGGCGGGCAAGCGGCGGGGTACCGTGGTAAGGCCGCGGCGCTTCGTAAGAAAATCAGGGAAACTTTCTGGAGCGACGAACTGAAGGCCTTCTTCCACGCCATTGAGGACGGGACATTGAACCGCCAGATTACCAAGTTCCCCAACATGTTCGCCATTCTTTACGGACTTGCCGGCGAGGAGGAGCGCCGCGACATCATGCAGGGCGTCATGCTTAACCCCGACATTCCCGCTATTACCACGCCCTACATGCGCTTCTACGAACTCGAGACGCTGCTGTTGGACGGCCGCCACGAACAGGTGCTGAAAGAAATCCGCGACTACTGGGGCGGCATGCTGCGCGAGGGCGCCACGTCGTTCTGGGAGAAATACGTCCCATCAGAATCAGGTGCGGAACATTTGGCCATGTACGGCCGTCCGTACGGCAAGTCGCTGTGTCACGCCTGGGGAGCCTCGCCTATATATTTAATAGGTAAGTACTACCTCGGCGTGCGTCCCACGAAGCCCGGCTACGAGGAGTTCGAAGTCCGTCCTAGCCTCGGCGACCTGGAATGGATAGCGGGCGACGTCCCCACGCCCAATGGCCTGATTCATGTCGAGATGTCGCGCCACGAAATAAAAGTGCGTACTACGGCAGGCAGTGGCACGCTCTATTTCGGTGACCAGCAACTCCGCATCGAGGCTGGCCGTGACACTATTTTACAAATCTAAACTACCGATTTAACGAAACAATTCGGGGAGCCGCGTAGGCTCCCCGAATTCATTATGCGAATTTAACCAATATACGGAACACTTTCGCCGGAGCCTGCATCCATTGTTGCATGGCTTCCTCAGCTTGCTCGGGCAGTACCTCGTTCGAAATAAGAATATTGTACGGAGGATTATTCTTCTCGAGATAACGGATGACACCCTCGAAATCTTCGGGCTGGGCATTGCGCGAACCGCGGATGTCCAGCTCTTTCTGTACGAAGAGCTTGGTGGTAAACGAAACGTCCTGCTTAGCATAGCCAATGCAAACGACGCGGCCGGTGAAGGCAACCTCGTTGACGGCCATCTGGTAAGTAACGGGCGCGCCGACGGCCTCAATGACAACATCGGGGCCTGCGCCTGCGGTAATTTCCTGCAGCCGTTCGTGGACGTTTTCCTTTGCGCTGTTAATCGTGTATTCTGCACCTAGGCCGCGAACGATTTCCAGTTTCTCGTCGTCCATGTCGCAGGCGATGACCTTGGCGCCGCGCATAATGGCACGAACGACGGCGCCTACGCCCACCATGCCGCAACCGATGACCATGACGGTGTCGGTATCGACGACCTGCGCGCGGCTAACGGCGTGGAAACCGACGCTCATCGGCTCGATGAGTGCGGCGTGCTCGACGGAAATGGAGCCGATAGGTATGACTTTTTGCCAGGGCACGGCGATAAACTCGCGCATGGCACCATCACGCTGAACGCCGAGCGTCTCGTTGTGCTGGCAGGCGTTGTAGCGGCGGTTTCGGCACGACGGGCAGTGACCGCAGTTGGTGTAGGGATTGACAGTGACGGGCATGCCCACGCAAAAATGCGCGGGAACTGCACGGCCGACCTCGACTATTTCGGCGCCGATTTCATGGCCAGGGATGACGGGCATCCGGACCATCGGGTTCAGACCGCGATAGGTATTGAGGTCGCTGCCGCAGAATCCGACGTAATGAATCTTCAGCAGCACCTCGTCTGCTCCGCACTGGGGTTTCTCCATGTCTACAACCTTCATCACCGAAGGTTCTGTAATCTGTAATGCTTTCATATCTTTTTACCTTAATTATTCGCTCATATTTTTAATATAGGGTAGGTCGACGAGTTTACCGAAGCCGAAGAACTGCTTGGCGTTGTCCGAGAGGAAAAGTCGTTTCTCGTCGTCCGTCAGCTCGTTGCTCTTCGTGACGAAGTCATACGACATCTTGTAGGTGATGGCGGTGATGGTGCGCGGATAGTCCGAGCCCCACATCAGCTTGTGCCAGCCCACGGCGTCGGCGGCCTCGCGGATAGCACGGACGGCGGACGGGTAGGGGTAGAACTCGTCGTTGAACAACCACGTGATGCCCCCGCTCTCTACGTAGACGTTCTCATGGCGGGCCAGTCGGATTTGGGCGAGCCAGTTCGGGCGCGTCACCATGCCGAAGTGGCCGATGGCAATTTTCAGCGTCGGACACTCCTGGATGACTTCCTCCATCTGACCGACCTGTGCGTCGCCATCAGTGAGTTCGATGCCGAGAATGACGCCGAGCTGCGACATCATTCGGAACATCTGCATCATCTCGTCGTTCAGGAACTGCTGCGGCAGACGAGCGGCGGGAATTTTAATGCCACGGAAGCCTTGTGCTATCAGAGCCTCGGCCTGCGCAAGGAACCCTGGCTGGCGCGTTTCTGGCATGCTGAAACAGAAAAAACGGTCAGGGTAGCGTTGTTGGACGTCAAACAGGTAGTCGTTCTGCAGGCCGTCGATGAATTCCTGCGTGATGACGGCCGCGGAGACTTGTGCGTAATCCATGTTCGACAGGAAACGCTCGGCGGTGTTCTGGCCGTCGGTCATGTACGGCGGCAGCATTTGGCGATCCTCACCGAAGAACAGCGAGCGACTGCGGTTCGGCTCGAGGGCGTGAATGGGCGAACCATTCACCACCGTGTCAACGTTCAGCCATAAATGAGCGTGGGAATCGATAATCTTCATTGTCGTCATGTTGTAATTCCGTGATAACGAATTATGTATTCGCCCAACTGACGCGCTGCTGGTCGCCGATGATGGCGCGGACTTCGGCCACGAGGGCGTCGTCCATGGGCTCCTCGATGTAGGCGATGTTGGTCTTGATGGCCTCGGGGCGCGTGGTGCTGAACACCGTGGAGGCAATGCGCGGATTGGAGCACGAGAACTGCATGGCGAGTTTCTCGATGGGGTATCCCTTCGTCTTGCAATGCTCTGCGGCTCGGCGGCACGCCTCTACCAGCGGTTTCGGTGCGGGATGCCAGTCGGGCACGCCGCGCTCGGTCAACAGTCCCATACTGAACGGCGACGCTGAGAGTACGCCGATGCCGCGCTCGTCGAAGAAGTCCATGAAGTCCGTGAGCTTGTCGTCGCACAGGCAGTAGTGGCAGAAGTTCATGACGCTCTCTACCATGCCGGGCTCGACGTGTTCGATGACCCAGCGCAGGTTCTCCAACTGCAGGTCGGTGATGCCCACGTGGCGCACGACGCCCTCGCGTTTCAGTTCGTGCAGTGCAGGCAGCGTCTCGTCGACCACTTTTTGTAAGCCGCCCTCCATACGTCCCTGGAACTCAATATCGTGTACATTAATAATATCAATATAGTCGATATGCAGTCGCTCCAAGCTCTCGTACACGCTCTCCTTGGCGCGGCGGGCGGAGTAATCCCACGTGTTGTGGCCGTCCTCACCGTAGCGGCCGACCTTCGTCGAGAGGTAAAACTTGTCTCGGGGAATATCTTTCAGCGCCTTGCCCAGCACGATTTCGGCCTTGTAGTAGCCGTAGTAGGGCGACACGTCGATGATGTTGATGCCGGCATCGACCGCTGCGAAGACGGCGTCGATGCCGCGATTCTCGTTGAACGAGTGGAACACGCCACCCAACGACGAGGCGCCGAAGCCCAGCTCCGACACCTCCATTCCTGTATTTCCTAACTTCCTGTAATGCATAGTCGGTTGTTTTATTTGTATTGTGGTGCAAAGATACAACATAATTGCGAATTATGGCTTGCGAATGACGTTTTTTTTCACGTAATCGTTGTAATTTTCAATTGTCCATTCTCATTTCTCAATTTTTTTTCGTACCTTCGCGGCATGATGGAACAGATTACAAGCATTCAGAATCCGAAAATCAAGCTCCTCACGGCTCTGCAGCAAAAGTCCAGCGAGCGTCGCAAGGCCGGACTCTTCGTGGTCGAGGGCCGGCAGGAACTCGAGCATTGCATCGTGGCGGAGTACCAGATAGATACCGTTTTCTATTGTTCTGAACTCGGGGCCGAACCGCCCGCCGACATCCGTTCTTTTGCCGTCACGAAGGCTGTCTACGAAAAGATTGCCTATCGTGGCTCGACGGAGGGCCTGATCGCTGAGGTGCGGACGCGGAACCTGCGGCTGGACGACCTTAAACTCAGCGAACGACCACTGATTGTCGTGTTGGAGAGTGTCGAAAAGCCTGGTAATCTGGGTGCCGTCCTGCGTTCGGCCGATGCCTCCGGCGTTGATGCCGTCGTGGTGTGCGACCCGTTGACCGACCTCTACAACCCCAATCTGATTCGCTCGTCTGTCGGTGCCGCGTTCACCGTGCCGTGCGTGGCCTGTTCGTCCGACGAGTGTATTCGCTTTCTGAAAGCACGCGGCATCCAGATTCTGACCGCACAGCTACAGGACTCCCACCTTTACTACGACACCGACATGACCGTGCCGACGGCCATCGTCATGGGCACCGAGCACGACGGGCTAACTGACCAGTGGCGGCAGGTCGCCGACGCCCACATCCGCATCCCTATGCTCGGCTGCATCGACTCACTGAACGTAAGCGTTAGCGCCGCCATACTGATGTTCGAAGCAGTACGACAGCGCCAAAGTTTAGTGCCGGTAAAGTCGGAGTTTAGTGCCGGTAAAGTCGGAGTTTAATACCGGTAAAGTCGGAGTTTAGTGCCGGTAAACTTTTACTATTTAATCAGCGCCTTCGCCTCGTCGGTCAAGAAGGGACTGATCTTGGCAAACGGAATCTCGAACGTAATCATGCCCGCCGCGTACGGCGCAATCTCGTACTGCGTGTAGCAGAACACGACGCCCGTCTTCGTCAGGTACGGCGCATTGGCGGGCAAGGGGATGCGGTTCACGTCGTCTACCTGCAGGAAGTCGGCCAGCTCCGCCTCATCAGCCATCGCCTGTCCGCACGCCTTGAAATATTCCATCACACCAGCCTTGATGAGCGCATAGAGCGCAGGAGATTTCGTGTCCTTCAGCAGGTTGTCGCCCTTGTGTACGATGTTGAATTTCTCGTCGTAGTCCGTCTCGTAGCCTATGGCGCGGCCATCGCTCTTCCGGAATGTTCGGCCGATGTGTCCGGCCATACCGTGAGCACCGCCCGTGTAGCTGGAATGCTCGCCATAGAAAGTGACGAATTTCGGAGTCTCGACCAATTGCACGACCTCGGTCGTTGAGGTGAACGACGGACCGCCCTCATCGCTGTCGCCGTACGTGCCGTTCCAGCCCTCCACCAGACCGTTGTACTCCGTGTCTACCACGTCACGCCAGTCCGCCTTCGTGCCTATGAACGCCTCGTCCTTGATGCCGCAGACGTCGCGGATGAACTGACGGACGCTCTTCGTCAGCGCCACGTCGCCGCCCGTGGGCCATTGGATGTTCAGCGCCACTTCGGCCATCGAATCCGTGCGCTCGATGCGGATAGTGTCGATTGTGAGCGCAGGCTTTGCTGTGGTCGAATCCACTGATTCTGTGTACGGCAATTCTGTCATCACGAAGTCTGCGCTATCCGTTGCCGCATCATCCGCCGTAGAAGCACGATGGCCGCAAGCGCTGAGCGCCGCGGCCATCATGATATAGAAGAATGTCCGTTTCATTTACTCGCCCTTGATAGCTGCTACGCCTGGCAAAATCTTACCCTCGATAGCCTCGAGCAGAGCACCGCCGCCGGTAGAGATGTAGCTCACCTGGTCGGCCAGACCGAACTTGTTGACGCAAGCCACAGAGTCACCACCACCGATGAGTGAGAAAGCACCTTCAGCGGTAGCCTTGGCAATAGCGTCACCAATGGCACGTGAACCAGCGGTGAAAGCGTCACATTCGAACACACCGGCAGGACCGTTCCACAGAATGGTCTTAGCACCCTTGATAGCATCGGCGAATGCCTTCTGGCTCTCAGGACCAGCATCGACACCCTCGAAACCAGCGGGAACCTTGTTAGCAGGGCAAGTGATGATCTCAGCACCGGGCTTCACGGTCATCGTGTCGAAATCGAGACCATTGGTAGCGGTACAGTCTGAGCCGAGCACGAGTTCTACGCCATTCTTCTTGGCCAGTTCCTCAACACCCAGAGCGACATCCAGTTTGTCGAGCTCTACGATAGAATCACCAATCTCACCATTGTGAGCCTTTGCGAAGGTATAGGTCATACCACCGCAGAGAATGAGCTTATCCACCTTACCGAGCAGGTTCTCGATGATACCGATCTTCGAAGAAACCTTAGAACCACCCATGATGGCCACGAACGGGCGCTTGATGTTCGACAGCACGTTGTCAACAGCCTGAACTTCCTTCTCCATCAGCAGACCCAGCATCTTGTTGTTGGCATCGAAGTAGTCAGCGATGACAGCCGTAGAAGCGTGCTTGCGGTGAGCAGTACCGAAGGCATCCATCACGTAGCAGTCAGCGTAAGAAGCCAGCGTCTTGGCGAACTCCTTCTGACTAGCCTTCATAGCCTTCTTAGCCTCGTCGTAAGCGGGATCGGCCTTATCGATTCCAACGGGCTTACCTTCTTCCTCAGGATAGAAACGCAGGTTCTCAAGCAGCAGCGCCTCACCCATCTTCAGAGCAGCAGCTTCAGCCTGAGCCTTAGCGCAGTCGGGAGCGAAAGCCACGGGAACGCCGAGTGCCTTTTCTACGGCCTCGCGAATCTGACCCAGCGACTTCTTCTTGTCTACCTTACCCTTGGGCTTACCCATGTGCGACATGATGATCGTAGCACCACCGTCAGCCAGAATCTTCTTCAAAGTGGGCAGAGCACCGCGAATACGGGTGTCGTCAGTAATCTTACCATTCTCGTCCAGGGGTACGTTGAAGTCTACACGTACGATTGCCTTCTTACCGGCAAAGTTGAATTCGTTAATTGTCATAATGCGTTGTATTTAAAATAATGTGTAATGAATCTCGTTTGAAACGTTTGCAAAGATACTATTTTTAATTGAGAATTGCGCTACGGCCGTCGAATATTTAAGTCTTTTTCACACCGACGATGTTGGTCTTCGGCAACTCGCGGTTACGGCGGTTCACCACGGTGACAACGGCCTGCGCCAAGTTGATGAATGCCAGACCCGTTGCCGTGTCACTGCTCGTTGCGGCGGGCTCACCGGCATCACCGCTCTCGCAGATGCTCTGCACCAGCGGGATTTGGGCTAGTAACGGAACGTCCATCTCTTCGGCAAGTTGCTTACAGCCCTCTTTGCCGAAAATGTAGTAGCGGTTCTCTGGCAGTTCGGCAGGCGTAAACCACGCCATGTTCTCCACCAAACCGAGGATGGGCACGTTCACTTTCTCGTTGCGATACATGTCAATGCCCTTGCGCGCATCGGCCAGTGCCACCTGCTGCGGCGTCGAAACGATGACGGCGCCGGTGATGGCCAGCGTTTGCAGTAGTGTCAGATGGATGTCGCTCGTGCCCGGCGGCGTGTCAAGGATGAAGTAATCCAATTCGCCCCAGTCGGCGTCGGCAATCAATTGCTTCAGTGCGCTCGTCGCCATGCCGCCGCGCCACAGCGTAGCGGTATCGGGCGAGACAAAGAAACCTATTGACAGCATCTTCACACCGTACGCCTCAATGGGACAAATCAAGTCGCGCCCGTCCACCTTGACGGCATACGGCCGTTCGTCCTCGACGTGGAACATCTTGGGCATTGAAGGGCCGAAGATGTCGCAGTCCAGCAGCCCAACCTTGTAACCCAGGCGTGCCAGGGCGATGGCGAGGTTGGCCGAAACGGTGCTCTTGCCCACACCGCCCTTGCCGCTGCTCACGGCGATGATGTTCTTCACGCCGCTCAACAGTTGGTCGCCCGTTGGCCGCGGCTTCGACTTGAACTCGGTCTGGATTTCCACTTCGACATCCTTGCCGCAGTGGTACTTGATGGCGGCTTCCGCGGCCTTGACCGTCGACTTCAGGAAGGGGTCGGTCTCGCGCGGAAACTCCAATACCACCGTCACGCGCCACGGATCGCCCTCGTTCTCCGGAGCGCTGACGGCTGGCTGGTCAGCCACCATCCCGCTCTCCACGAGGTTCTTCTTCGTGCCGGCGTACGTCACCGTCGCCAGCGCATCCATAATTATCTTAGGGTATAATGTCATGCGGTTTAAAAAGCTGTCTTTTCCTTGGTGGGAAGCTTCTGCCAGTCCTTGTCGTTATTATACAGGGGCTTGCTGCCAACAGGAATCAGGAATGTGGCTGCCACGTCCTTGAACGTGCTCTTCGAGATAGATGGCGGCGTCGGGCTGTTCAGTACAACCTCGTGCAGCATCGGGCATTTCTGGAATGCAGAGCCGCCGATTTTCTTCAGTGCTGCCGACAGTTCCACGCGTGACAGCATGGAGCACTCGTAGAATGCGTCGCTGCCGATGCTTGTTACGGCAACGGGAATCTTAATCTCAGCCAGTGATGTGCACTTCTCGAAAGCGTCGTCGCCAATCGTGAGCAGGGCGGCGGGCAGACTGATGCTGTTCATGGCGATGCAGCCCTGGAAGGCTTTCGTGCCGATCTTCCTCACGGTATTGGGCAGCGAGACACTGGTCAGGCTTGAGCAACCATTGAACAGACCGTTGGAAACTTCCTCAATGAATCCGCTGATGTTGGCGTTTGTCAACTGACTGCATTTCTCGAAGGCGGAGTTGCCAATGCTCTTCACCATCGTGGGGATGTTGATGCTGGTCAGACCGCTACCCTCGAAAGCTTCGCTCTCAATTTTTGTCAGTCCGCTGGGCAGTTCAATGGCGGTCAGCGAGCGGCAACCGTCAAAGGCGTTGTTCTTGATAGCCTTTACGGTTCCGGGGATATTGATATTGCTGAGGTTCGAACAGCCTTTGAAGGCATCGCTGCTGATATCGTCCAACGAACCCTGCAGCACAACGGTGGTCAGGCTGTTACAGTTCTGGAAAGCCGAGCTACCCATCTTCGACAGGTTCTCGAAACCTACTTCCTGCAACGATGTGCAGTCCTGGAATGTGTAGCTGCCAATCTTTCTCACACCCTGCATACGGATGGAATTGAGGCTCTTACAATTCTCGAAAGCTGAACTGCCAAGTTCATTGGTGGCGTCAGGCAGTACAACGGTAGTCAGGCTCTTGCAGCCCTGGAATACGTTGTTGTCAATCTCCTGCAGCGTCTCGGGCAGTTGTAGGTTGGCCAGATTCTCGCAGTTACGGAATGTCTCGTTATCCAGCTTCTTCAGCGGAGCAAGGATGTTGGCGGTGGTGAGTGCCTTACAGTCTTTGAAGACCTGTGTACCCATCTCCTTGATATTGGCGGGAATCTCAATGACGGCCAGCGTCTTGCAATCCTCGAAGGCCTCGCTGCCGATGCTGGTCACGTAGCCGGGAATGCTGATGGCCGACAGGCTCTCGCAGTTCTTGAATGCGGCATTCTCGATGGTGGTGACGGTCTCGGGGATAGTCATCGTTACCAGTGCCTTGCAGTCCTCGAAACAGCTTTTGCTGATGTTGATGATGTTCTGTGGCAATATGACCGTAGTCAGCTCTTTAGCTCCAGTGAAGAGCCCGTTAGGCAACTCGTTGGCCTTGGTCTTCATGCCATCCTTGCCTTCGACGATAGTGGCTTCCGACAGATCGACACTCTTCACCAGACATTCACCATTCTTCTCCTTCGCCTTGGTGCGGTTCACAATCTGTTGCATCAGTTTGATGTCGGCACCGTTCATCGGTCCGCTCACCTTCAGCTCTGTAATCTTAAACCTGTCGTCTTCTAAGATTTTAGAAGCCAGCTGACCTGCTTCGTCCAACTTAACACTTGTACGGCCCTGAGCCATAGCCAGCAGTGGCATGGCGGCCAATAGGATACAGATAATTCTTTTCATAACACTTCTTTTTTAGGTTTGTTATTTATGTTTCTATTTTGCTTTGTCCTTACTACTGCGCTTGTCGCGGTGGTACGAGCGGTAGTCGTCCAACTCTATCTCTACGTCGGGCTCTGTCAGTTCTCCGTCGCGAGGCAGGCAGAATTTCATGTATTTGATATTCAGTCCGCGGGCTATCCACATCCCTTCGTAGTACGTCTGGATGCTGTCGGCAACCGAATCCTTGCACGCGTCAGCATACAAGTCGGTGGTCTTTACCAATATGGGCAGGTGATTTTTCTCTACCAACAAAGACGTGTAGGTAAACAGGAAGTTCGAGTCCGTCTTCAGGTGTACGAAACCGCCGTCCGACAGGAATTTGCGATAGCGCTCCAGAAACCACGTCGACGTCAGTCTCTTCCTCGGATTCTTCATCTGCGGGTCGCAGAACGTCAGCCAAATCTCCTGTACTTCGCCTTCGGCAAAGAAGCGGTCGATGATTTCGATGTTCGTGCGCAGGAAAGCGACATTCTTCAGACCTTCGTTCAGCGCCTCAGTAGCTCCCGTCCACATGCGGGCGCCCTTGATGTCCACACCGATGAAGTTCACGTCAGGAAACATCTTTGCCAGCCCGACAGTATATTCCCCTTTGCCACAACCCAATTCCAGTATGATAGGATTATCGTTATGGAAATAGTCCTCGCGCCAACGGCCCGTCAGGGGAAAAGCAATGTCTTTCAGCGCCCCGTAAGGGTACTGAAAGACGTTGTTGTAGGTCGCCATATCGGCGAATTTAGCCAGTTTGCCTTTGCCCATGTTTTGCTTTTAGCTTTTTGCTTTTAGCTTTTGGCTGGCTAATCGCTAACAGCCAATAGCCAACAGCAGTTTACTCAATGACAACTGTCGTCCAGCCGTGCTTGTCTTCGATTTCGCCGTACTGGATGCCGCGCAGGGTGTCAAACAGTTTCTTCGACATAGGACCGGGCTTGTCGCCAAACGAGTAGCGCTTGCCGGTGTCGAGGTCGTCAATATAAGAAATAGGTGAAATAACAGCGGCTGTTCCGCAAGCACCTGCCTCCTCGAAGGTCTCCAGTTCTTCCTCGGGGATGGGACGACGCTCAACCTTCATACCCAGGTCCTCGGCCACCTGCATCAACGACTTATTCGTGATAGAGGGCAGGATAGACGTTGACTTCGGAGTGATATAAGTGTTGTCTTTGATGCCGAAGAAGTTGGCGGCACCACACTCGTCCATATATTTCTTCTCCTTGGCGTCCAGATAGAACTCGCAAGCGTAGCCCTTCTCGTGAGCCAGATTGTTGGCGAACAAAGAAGCGGCATAGTTACCACCTACCTTATACTTACCTGTGCCGAGGGGAGCCGAACGGTCGTAGTCTCGGATAATCACGTAAGGATTGGCAGCGAAACCACCCTTGAAGTACGGACCTACGGGTGTGACGAAAATCAGGAAGCAATACTCCTTTGCGGGATGTACACCCACCTGTGCGCTGGTACCGATGAGCAGCGGACGGATATACAGGGTGGCACCACTTTCGTAGGTGGGAATCCACTCCTGATTCAGGCGAACCACTTTCTTTACCATCTCCGTGAACAACTCTGTGCTCACCTCGGGCATCATAATGCCGCGGCAAGTGCTCTGCAGGCGGGCGGCATTCTCGTCAACGCGGAAGATGCGCACCTTGCCGTCGGGACAACGATAGGCCTTCAAGCCCTCGAATGCCTCCTGACCGTAGTGCAGGCATGTAGCAGCCATGTGCAGGTTCAGATACTCGTCGGAGCAGACCTCAATCTCGCCCCATTTACCATCACGGTAGTAACAACGTACGTTGTAGTCGGTCTTCATGTAGCCGAACGACAGACTACCCCAGTCTAAATTCTTCATAATGTTTATGTTTTTATGCTAATTGTTTACTATTTGTGCGCAAAAGTAATCAAAATATCGCTCTTATGCAACATTTTTTAGTGAAAAATGTCTATTTTCCCTTTTTTCTTGCTAATTTTGCACCCCGAAATTAAAAAAGGAGCAATTCAGGTAATATTTTAATAGGTATAAATATGAGAAAAATGATGATGATGGCATTGATGGCAGTCGGTATGACAGCCCTTGCCAGTGAGAAAAATGACACAACGATTATTGAGAATGCCAAGAAGGTGACGGTTATTACCGGCGATTCTGTGCAGATTGTCAAGGTTAACGGCAAGGAGGGAAGTCGTGAATACTATTACGAGAATTCTATCAAGATCACGGATCCTAACGTTAAGAAATGTGAGCGTGAAGACGACTGGGAGAATAATGGTCTGGACTTGGACTTTGGCGTTGGTATCCCCATTGCTACCAACGTTCCTGACGGCTGGGGCTTTTCTGCCAAGTCGTGGGAGATAATGGTTGGTTTGCGCTATAAGTACACGCCCAAGAAGGCGTTGCAGACTTATTCTACAGGTTTATGGTGTAACTGGAGCTCGTATGCTCTCAAGTCGGACTACGCATTTGCCAAGGATGCCAACGATGTCGTGGTTCCAGGTGCATTCCCTGCCAATGCCAGCGACAAATATTCGGCAATGAGGATATTCAGCCTGTCTGTTCCGTTCTTCTTTACCCAGCGTTTCGGTCGCATCAGCGATTTCCGCTTTACGCTCGGTCCTGTCGTGAATTTCAACGTCTATGGACGTATCTATAATGACTACACCATTGGGGACAACGAGTTCAACATCAGCACCAAGGGCTTCCAGTATCGTCCTGTTACGCTCGACATTATGGCTATGGTAAGCTGGCGTCAACTGAGCGTCTTCTGCAAGTATTCACCCATGAGCGTGCTGGAGAGCGATAAGGGCCCTCAGTTCCGTTCTGTTTCAGTCGGTCTTTTCTTCTAACTGCTGAATCTTCAGGAGTTCGGCTTCTGTCTTGGTCAGTTTGTCCTTGCAGAACGCAATCAATCGCTGCGCGGTTTTCAACTGCGCAGCGAGTTCGTCTATGTCGTACTCGTTGGTTTCCATCTTGCGCACGATGGTTTCCAACTGTGCCAGCGCCTGTTCGTATTTGATGTTTTCTTCCATAACTCTTATCTATTATCTCTTAACTCTTCACTACTGATCGTATCGTTCCCTTTTCCACTCTTGTCTCTATCTCGTCGCCGGGTTTCAACTGTTGCGGGTCGCGCACGGCCCGTCCGTCCTTTAGCGTGATGCTATAGCCGCGACTCAGCAATAGTTGCGGGTCGAAACCCTGCAACTTCAGGCTGAGGCTTTCCAACAGGTGCTTCTGATTGGTCAGTCGTCGCTCGATGGCTATGGGCAGACGGCTTTTCGTTGTTTCGATGCGATGGCGCTGGTCGCTTACCATTCGCAGGGCGAGAGTAGGGATGAGTGTCGTCAGCGTAGCCATCCTTGCCTTTTGACTGTTTATTCGTTGGTTGACAGCATAGCTCAGGCGCTGGCCGGCATCGTCCAACCGCTCCAGCACGCGCAGGAGGTTGTCTGTCAGCAAGGCCGCAGCGGCTGTGGGCGTTTTTACGCGGGTATTGCTAATCATGTCAAGGATGCTCTCGTCGCGTTCATGACCGATACCCGTAATGATGGGCAACGGGAATTGTGCGACGTTCTCGGCCAACGCCAACGTGTCGAAACCGCTCAGGTCGGCCGCTGCACCACCCCCTCGCAGAATACACACCACATCAAAATCGCTGATGCGTTGGTATATCTCGTTCAAAGCATCCACGACGGACGCTTCCACCTGCTCGCCTTGCATGATGGCGGGGAATAGCGTCACGTCAAACTGAAAGCCGTAGTCGTTGCCCTCCAGCTGTTGGCAGAAGTCGCCATAGCCTGCGGCATGCTCTGCAGAGATGACGGCTATGCGTTTGGCGAAGGTGGGGATGCGCAGTTCGCGTTGCAGGTCGAACACGCCCTCTTCCTTCAGCTGGCGGATAATCTCCTGGCGCTTGCGGGCCATATCGCCAAGGGTATAGGTGGGGTCGATGTCGCTGACAATCCACGAGAATCCGTAAGCTTCGTGGAACTGGGCATAGACGCGCAACAGCACCTTCATGCCAGCGCGCAGCTGTTGTCCTGTGGTGCGCTCGAAATTGGGCTTGACCATCACCCACGTCTGTCGCCAACATTTGGCTGATGCTCGTGCTACGGGGGTGGCGGAGCGTTCGTCCTTCTCTATCAGCTCCATGTAGCAATGCCCTCCGTGCTCGCGACACTCCGACAGTTCCGCCTCTACCCAATATTCCTCGGGCAGGGCATTCTCGATGGCGTCGCGCACGAGGCCGTTGAGTTCAACCAGTGTCAGTCGCGTTTCACTATTCATATCTCTCACCACTTACCTCTCATTACTCACCTCTGCTTTCCCTATCATATACGCCCGCCAGAAGTTGGGCATGCCGTAGCCATAGATGTTGTCAGGATGTTCGCTGTTTTCGCCCGACTGTCGGACGAGGTTGATGATTTCCTCGGCGCTCTTGTCGGGCATTGCTTGCCACAGACACGCCATGAGTCCGCAGATGATGGGGGCTGCAAACGACGTGCCCATATCGCTCATGATGACGCCCCGACCGTTCACCAGCCGTGTGGGGGCTCCGATGGCTACGACGTCGGGCTTGATGCGCTGGTCCTGCGTAGGACCGACGCTGCTGAAAGGGGCTATCTTGTGGGGCTCGCTATCCATGACGGCTCCGACGCTCATAATGTGGTCGGCATCGGCCGGCACACCGATTTTCTTCCATGTTCCCATGCCCGAATTACCTGCCGAATTGACCAGTATGATACCTTTCGCGGCCAGCATCGATGCCGAGCGGCTGACGAATGCCGTCCTGCCGTCGAGCTGCCACAGCCGGTATGTCATCCACGGGTGGTCGTATTCGTTGTATCCCAGCGACGAATTGATGAGGTCGCAACCCACGGAGTCGGCAAATTCGGCGGCCATCGTCCAGTAGTCTTCCTCCACCTCCTGCTCCGTCTGCTGGTCTTCCGAGCGCAGGAGCCAGTAGCTGGCCTTGGGAGCCGTGCCAATATAATAATAAGGTACGTTGACGGCCATTGCCGACAGCACCTTCGTCCCGTGGTCGATGCCGTTGAACAGGTTGGGCGCCTCGGGATTGACGAAGTCGCGACTGCCGCGGATGTCCACACGCTGGAAGGCGGGAATCTTGTCCACGTTCTTGAATCCTCCGTCGATGACGGCAATCATCATTCCTTCGCCGCGCAGACTGATGTTGTGCAGGCGTTCACCCTTCACCGTCGTAATCTGACCAGCAGCTGTGCCATAGACGTTGCCAGGCATGCTGTCGCGTTCCTCGAAACGCTCGTGCACCTTCACCTTCAGCGTCCCGGCGGGTACTGAGTCGGGCGACTGCCACACCAGCCGGCTCCCCTTGACGCAGGGCAGCTGGCGGAGGCGCTGAATCAGCGTCGAGTCTTTGACGCGCACCAGCACGGTGTTCTGCCAACGGCTCTCACCGACGATGCTGACGTCCTTGCTTTCGATGAGGCGGACATACCGGCGACTGACGGGCAGGTCGGTGGAATCTACCGCCAGCCCTTGCCGTCTGCGCCGTTCCACGCTGCGTCGCGACAGAAATCGGGTAGGGTGTGCCAACAGGTGTGCCGACTCCTGCTTGTCCGTCAGATAGAGTCGGTAGATAAACCCGGGCGTCCCCTTGTATTTCACGCGTATAGCCGTCTCCTGGTCGGTATCGGCATGCCCCGCGAGCGCTATTGTCAGCAGAAACAGAACAACCAGTACGGTCTTATTCATAATTCTTCTCGTTTCGTTTTTTCAGATAAATCACGACGCCGATAACGATTAATACCACTACTGCTGCAATGTGTAACCAATCCATAATCCTTCTGTTTTATTGAGTTTATTCTTCATCTTCTTCATCGCGGTGCAAATTTAATAATAAAAAACGAGCCCACCAAACGATGAGCAAAAAAAATCACATATCGCTTGGCGGTACGGGAATTAATTCGTATCTTTGCGGGCATCATTGATAACTGACAAACAAAATATTGCGTATGAAAAGAAACTTTTACTTGATGATTGCCCTCCTGAGCACTTTTGCCAGTGGCGCGTGGGCTGCCGAGATTTCCGACAGTCTGAAATATCTGAAAGTCCTCAACGAAGCCACGACTTACGTCTTCAACTACCCGTCGAAGAACGCTGCGGGCGAGGACATAGTGCTCTCGTCGGCGCTCGTCGCCTGGACCCCTAAAGAACCCAAGGAGACCGACGCCATCGAGTCGCTCCACATCTACAGCCACTTCACCATTACCTCTGACGATGAGTGTCCTTCATCGAATCTCAACCTGAAGGAACTGGCGCTCTTTGGCATTCTGCTGAAGGAGAAATACGCGATGGAACTGGACCCGACTCAGGACTTTATCAGCCACGCCATCATCATTGCCCCCGACTATGAGGGCTATGGCGTCACCAAAGACGTGCGGCACCCTTATCTGGCGCAGGAACTGACCGCCCAGCAGGTGATGGATGCTGTGAACTACGGACTGAAACTTTACCAGAAACACGTCAACGACAAGCGCGCGCTGCCCTTCAAGGACGACTGGCGGTCGTTCGGCTTCGGCTATTCACAGGGAGGCGCCGTGGCCGTGGCCTATCAGCGATACATCGAGCAGAACGGGCTGGACGAGGCGTTGCGCTATCGTGGCACCATCTGCGGCGACGGCCCTTACGACCTCATTGCCACCATGCGCTACTACATAGAGGACGATGGCAACAGCTATGGTGTGGAAACCGAGCATCGCAAGGGAATCAACACCATGCCGATGGTGATACCCATGATTATCCAGGGCATGATCGACACGCACCCCGACATGAAGGGCCATCAGCTGACGGAGTACCTCTCACAGCAGTTCCTCGACACGGGCATCATGGACTGGCTGGCCAGCAAGAAGTACAAGATCAACGACATCCATGAGCTGTGGTACGACCAGCTGCAGGAAGGACTTGACGCCGGCGACCGCCAATACACCAAGGAGCAGATGGCAGAATTGTTTGAATCGCCCAAGGAGTACCGCGTCTGGGCCCACCTCAACAAACTCTTCACGCCCGGCTTCTTCGACTATCTGACCAATGCCTCCAACTTCAACGCCGTGCCCACGGAGAAGGGCAATGCCTTCAAGGACCTGCACCGTGCGCTGGTTGACAACAGCGTCACTACGGGCTGGGAACCCAAACACCGCATACAGTTCGTCCACTCGAAGGGCGACATGGTGGTGCCCTACGGCAACTACCTCTCGTTCCACGATGCCCATCCCGACAGCGAAGGCACCATCTACAGGATTGACGACAGCCTGACCGACGACCATATTGCCGTGGGAACGTCCTTCTACCTCGCCCTCACCACCACCGGTACTTACGGCGAGTACTTCCAGTGGCTCGACGAAAGCGGCTCGACGGACATCATCGCCGTAGAAAGCAAGACGGCAGACTGGAGGACCAACGACGGCTGGTACACGCTTGACGGTCGTAAGTTGAACGCCCGACCCACGCAAAGGGGTATCTATATCAACAAAGGAAAGAAGGTCGTGGTTAAGTGAGAGAAGAACTGAGCTTGCTCGAGTTCTTCCGAGCGGAAACGAGCTCGAGCAAAGCTCAAAATACTGGTTAAGTAACACAAATCCCGCGTAAAATAACCCACCATTATTGCACGATAACGGTGGGTTATTGGTGGTTAACCAAGGGATATTGCATGTCTTTTGAGGCCTGTGTGAGGGGTAATTTTACTTTTTTTGTACCTTTCCGAGGTTCGGCATAGCGGGCGCAGTCGCTTTGCTAATTTCGTATTTTATTGAATATCAGCTTTTTAGAAGAATTAATAATGCCTGAGTGTGACAGTTACAGTTGTGACAGTTAGTTTTTGAGGGGTGTCAATTCTCCCTATATTATATATAACTATCTATATATCAATTAGTTATAAAGTATTATAAGGCGTGTTGTGACCTCGATTTCTAATTGTCACAACTGTAACTGTCACACCGTTGGCCATTGGTTAACTTACTCTTTCCCTATCAGGCCCTCCAGTGCCCAAGGTAGTGTAAGTCAAGAAAATGGGGGCGAGACGTCAAAATTTCAGCCCTATTACTTTCTAGTGTCAAAAAAACTTTATACCTTTGCAGCGAAATTTTGAAATAACTTATTATAAAGTCACAAACGATGATGAAAAAAATGATGATGATTGCTGCCATGTTGGTAGCTTCGCTGGGCGTTAGTGCTCAAGACGACGAACTGAAGAACGAGATTGGTGTGTATTATGGCTTCGGAGCCGCTTCCGACCTTGTGTCAACCATTGCTACGGCTTTGACATCCTATAGCAGCAGCGACCAAAACGGTTTCTGGGGACCTATCGGTATTGAGTATTACTATCACGTGACACCCGGTGTGGCTATCGGTGCGATGGCATCTATTGCCGGATGTAAATGGGGTAACAATGGTGAAGAAAAGACGAAATACTATACGGTGATGCCCGCTGTCAAGTTCAACTGGCTGCGCAAAGAACATTTCGGCATGTATTCATCATTGGCTGCTGGTTTGATGGTTGCCAGTATAAGTGGTAGCAAAAATGGCGACAGCGATTCGAAGGTCAACTTCATGGGTCAACTCACCGGCCTGGGTGCTGAGTTTGGCGGACAGCTTCGCGGCTTTGCAGAACTTGGCTTCGGCGAGCGCGGCGTGTTCACCCTCGGTCTGCGCTATAAGTTCTAACGCACCATTCGTAGATAATGAGAAAGTTTTTCGTATTGGCTGGCATGCTGATAGGCATGGCTGGCACGATGACGGCGCAGGACCTGGATGCGAAGTATGCTGCCGACCTGCTGCCCGTAGGAACAAAGGCGCCTGACCTGATAGACCCCGAGCACATAGCACATCCGATAGACGACTTCCATGGCCGCTGCGTGGTACTCGACTTCTGGGCAACATGGTGTGGCGACTGTCGCAAGGATTTGCCCGAGATGAAGAGGCTGCACGCGCTGTATGATCCCCAGGGGGTGGAGTTTATCGGCGTCTCGTTTGATACTAGGAGTGAAACGCTGCAGAACTTCATGGACAAGGAGCAGATACGCTGGCGCGTGATCAGCGAGCTGGAGGAAATGAAGGATTCGAAGATGGCAAAGGACTACCACATCAAATGGATTCCGACCATGTATCTGCTGGATACCGAGGGGCGTGTCATACTGGCCACGGTGGAAATAGACAAGCTGAAGGCAAAACTGAAGGAGCTGCAAAGGATGAAGAAGCTGGTGGCTCCTGAACTGGCTGGTCAGGACCGGCTTCCGCAGTATCCTGGTGGTAACACTGCACTGTTGAAGAAATTGGCGACCATCACGAATTATCCTTTTGACGCGGAGCATTGTGGTGTCGAGGGGACTGCCACGGTGAGTTTCTTTGTCGAGAAAGACGGAACGGTGTCGGACGTCAAGGTGGCGAAGACCGAGTTCAAGAACCGCCTGTCAGACAAGAAGTTCAGCAAATACTCCGAGATAGACAAGTACGCCATGCGTGAGAAGGCTGAAGGACTGCTGAGGGACGAGGCCGTGCGCGTTGTCAAATTATTGTCCGGCTGGGAACCAGCCATGCGTCGTGGCGAGCTGGTGCGCGTGCTGTACACGGTGCCCATCACGTTCAAGTTGCGTTGAAATCTATTTCTTCAATCAGGAATCACAATTTTCTGGTATTCAATTGCTTATATTGAGACAGCTACGATTGCTTATAAACAAACCCAACTGATTTTTAATTAGAGTTGGCTGCCAATACCAGGAACATATAGTGGGAGGAGCCGCCGCCGAGGACATATTCGGTCTGCTGCCAGAGGAAGGGAAATTCCAGCAGTTCTGGGAAGTCCGGTCGGATGAGGGCGGTACCGCTGACCACACCGCCGGGGATATAGCTCCAATCGGCACGGTTCAGTCCGTAGGCCACAGTCGCGCTACGGGCTCCCACGCCTGAGGCAAACGAGGCAGTGTTGCTGCCGGGATGACAGCCGAGTACGAAGTTCAAGGCGTTATAGACGGTCTCCTTGGGGAAGATGTCGGGATAGGCATTGGTCAGGAAGTAGTACTCAAAGCCGAAGCGCTGGATGTCCCATCCGGCCCCCCAAATGCTGGGACGGTAGGGCACACCGTATGGGGTCTCGGCGGACTGTCGTTCGAGCTGAACCTTGTAGTCGGCGAGGGCGGTGCGGAAGGCGGTGGCGAAGGCGCGGTAGGTCTTGCGGTCGCGGCTGCTAATGCCCTTGGCCTGACTCTTCGCCTCAAGCTGTTTGGCAATGCGAGCAGTGAACCAGCCTGTGCGGGCAATATTTTTTATGATGGCGTCCTGCCGAGCGAGGATAAAGTCAAGGTATTCGCCCTCATTCGTCGTCAGATACAGCTCGACAGCGGCCTGAAGCTTCATGCCCGCCATGCGGTCGTTCACTTGTGTCTGGTGATAGAGTTCGGCGGCGATGTCAAGACACTCTTGTGCCAGTGGGGCATTGAAGCCACGCAGGGTGCGGGCGGCTCCAGCCAACTGGGCAGCTGTAGAGAGGGCACGCATAGGATTGTCTTCCGTAAAAATCCAGCGGTCGTCATTACCCGCCACGCCATCAGTCATCGCAGCAGCATCACCCAGCATGGCATACTGGCGGAGCGTGCTACAGATGATGCCGCGATAGAGTCGGCCCAAGGCCTGATAGCTGCGCACGACGGTCAGCGCACCATTTTCCACCTGTTGCAGGATGTCATTCCTGCCGTCTGGCTCATGGATTTCCACGCGATGACGAGCTTGGTCTATGGCCGTCACGTCGATGTCGGGATGGAACTGCTCGTAGGCCAATGCTAGGATGTAGGCCTCGCCAGCCTGCGACTCCACGCGCAGGTCGAAATCGCCGGCATCGTGCCAGCCGCCGATGTTGACACCCGGTACGCGCTCGCCCTCCTTATATTTACTGAGACCAGGCCGCTGGTCGTAGCCGTCGATGTGGTTGCCGACACGCGCCATCAATGCATCGTCCAAATGGCAGGCATCATGCCAGACGCGGTATTTATCAGCCACTCGCACATGGCACATCTGAACGGGCAGGAAGTACTCGACGACAGGTTGCCAGACACCACGATCATAGACATCACTGGCAATGCGGAACACGCTCGACCGGCTGTTGCCGTAGCGTACCTGATAGAGCCCGGGCTCCGTCACGTCGCTGAAGTCGGCCGTGAGGTAGCGGTAACGCAGGAACTGTCCCCAGACCTTCGCCGCTGTCTCGCGGACGACGGTCTCTCCGTCGGCACCGATGCGGACAAGTTGGACATTGCCCATCGTAGTTTCGCGCTTGTCGGTCTCGATGACGACACGCTTCGGCTGTTGTGGCAGGTAGCCCACCTGCGAGGTCTGGATGACGGCAGGATAGCGCCACGCCTCGTCGACGGCGGGTGTGATGAGCCAGCGGACGGCGCCCTTCGTGGCCCCTGGCGCTATCTCGCTGCGAAGCACAAACCATCCGTTATTGTGGTTCATACGACCGTCGAAGAGCTTCAGGTCTCCAGTCAGCGACTCCACCGTCAGCCGCTGGCTAAGGTCGTCGGGGCGGGAGGTGAACTTACGGCCAACAGCGTAAGGTGCAGCGATGATGTCGTCGGCACGTAGGGGGCTGTAAGGGTTTCCTACGGCGGAACCGTCGGACACACGCAGGCCGTCCAACTGTGCGAGGTCTGCCTGCTGGCCACGGCCGGCGAAGTAGTTGCCGTCGTGGCCTCGGTTTGTGGGCACTTGAAGTAGCGGTGTGTTCGGCTGTTGTGGATAGATGCCGCTCTGGCCATCCATCAGCCAGGGCTTGCCGAAGAGTTCGCCTGGGAAGAACTCAAGGTTGAAGCCTGCCTTCCCTAGCAGGAAGTCGGGCACAGGCGTGTCGAGATCGACGGTCACGAGGATGCTCTTGCCCTGTGGCTCTACGGTGACGGTATAGTTGACGTGCCAGTCGGGATAGACCATCGGATTGAAGCCCGTCATGTGGCGAGAGGAGTCGGGATAACACAGCGTGGTGACAATCCGTCCGCCCTCCACGCGGCGAGTCAGTTGCTTTGGCACGGGCTGCCACTGACCGGGCGTCGCTTCCAGTCGGATGTCGCCATTAGTGGCAATGCGGTGGCCGTTCATAATCACGCAGACACCGCCCTGGTGCCCTTCGGGGTAGAAGTCGCTAAACGCCATCACGTCCGTCCCGCCAGCATTAAAGTAGCCGTCGCTGTTCAATTGGAATGTCTGGGCCGAGGCAAAAGTCGCCACCATGCTCAAGCTCAATAATACAAACTTGATAAATACATTAATTTTTCTCTGTTTCATCTTTGTGTTGTTTTTAGGATTTGCATCTTTTAACTGCAAATATAGTGATAATTCGGAAAAAATGTGTATTTTTGCCAAAAAAATTAAGAATAATTCATTTTTATTGCAATTCCTTCTTGCAAGGCATAGTCCAAGCGAGCTTGACTCTGCTCTTGCTTCGAGCGTCATTTGTGAAACTATTTAATAACTAGACTTATGGAAAGATTAAAGATTCTCATGATTGGTGGTACGGGCACGATCAGCAGTGCCATTACCCAACAGTTAGCAGAGAGCGGCCACGAGCTGTGGCTGCTGAACCGAGGCACGCGCAAGCAGGAGGTGCCCGCAGGTGTGAAACAGGTGATTGCCGACATCGACGACACGGAAGCCGTGCTCGCCGGTTTGGGCGACGCGCAGTTCGATGCCGTCTGCGAGTTCATCGGCTTCGTACCGGAGCAGGTGGAGCGCGACATCCGGCTGTTCCGCGGTCGCACGCGGCAGTACGTCTATATCTCGTCGGCCTCGGCGTATGCAAAGCCGGTGCGTAGTCCGTATATCACCGAAGGAACCGCACTGGCGAATCCCCACTGGCAATATTCGCGCAACAAGATTGCCTGTGAGGAACTGCTGATGCGGGAGTATCGCGACAACGGATTCCCCGTGACCATCGTCCGTCCCTCGCACACCTACTGCGAGCGCGGCGTACCCGTGAGCATCCACGGACCGAAAGGTAGCTGGCCGGTGCTGAAGCGTATGCTGGAGGGCAAGCCTGTGCTGGTGCATGGCGACGGCTCCTCGCTATGGACGCTGACGTGGAATGAGGACTTCGCACGCGGCTTCATTGGCCTGTTAGGCAATCCGAAAGCTATCGGCGAGGCATTCCAGATTATGAGCGATGAATCGCTCACCTGGGACCAGATCTATGAGTGCGTCGCCCAGGCATTGAAGGTCACGCCGAGGCTCTATCACGTCGCCTCCGACTTCCTGGCTGCCGTCTGCCCTGCAGATTATGACCTGGAGGGAAACCTCATCGGCGACAAGGCGGCAACGGTCATCTTTGACTGCACGAAGCTGAAGCGTGCCGTTCCCGGTTTCCAGACCACGACCCGCTTCGACGAGGGTGTTCGCCGCTGTGTCAACTACATCCTCGTGCACCCCGAGCTACAAGTGGAAGACCCAGAGTTCGACCAATGGTGCGACAAGGTCATTGAGGCGCAAGAGCAGGCAAAGAAGATGATATGAACACGATAGAAACGATGATTTACAAAAGCTATTTCTTCATCCTCGCCATTCTGCTTAGCCTAACTGCATGTGCGACAGCTCACTCAAATGATATCGTTGCAGAAGGAGAAGGCCCTGTAAAGGTCGCTGATTCATACAGCTTTACCGAAGGGCCTGCGGCAGACGCAAGGGGTAACGTCTACTTCACCGACCAGCCTAACAATAGGAAAAGAGCGTAACATCCTGTTTGTTACCGCCTCAAAATCCGTTTATACCCTGAAAATGCTTGTCCATGGGGTAAGGTAACGACGCCTCGAACAATTTTGTCTCCATCTCTCCCGTCATCGTTGGAATTCCCTTTATAGAAAGGCATTCCGGCACGGTGGAGATTATTTTTATCTCTCCCATTTCTCTCCTTCATCTCTCCCTTCACCATACTCATATTCGGAGAGTCGATGGGGGGATATAGGAGAGATATGGGAGAGATTTGGGAGAGATGACGGGAGGGATGAAAATGGCAAAATCCCTTTATTTAAAGGGCTTTTCGCCGTCCGACGGGAGAGATGGAGCCATTTTCATTAATAACTTTTGGTCATTTGTGAATAAGGCATGCCTATTTCTCGATAATGCTGCCTTATTTGCGCTAAACCTTACCTTATTTGCGCTAATTGTTCCCTTACTGGGAACCATTTATTCCCACCTTGGGAAGAAACCATTCCCAGCCTGGGAATAAAATCATTGTTGATGCCTGTTAGGTTTATTACTCCAAAAGTAATTTCAAATACTCCGAAAGAAATTTTGAATAGTCCAAGAGTATTTTCGATTACTCCGAAAGTATTGACTCCAACACCTTCCCTGATAACCGTCACTCTCCTCCCTGCTGTCAGCTTGACACTTCCCTGCTCTCGGCCGCACATCAGGGAGCAGAACGCCGTTCAGCCCGTAAGGTGACGAGTCAATGTCAAATAGTTTGTCAATAACCCTTGGTTATTCGTGAATAAGGCACGCTTATTTCTGAATAAGAGCCACTTATTTTCCGAGAAGTGGCACTTGTTCATTCATTAGAGATACTCGAAAAGATGGAAGATATGTGGAAGAGAAATTTTCTCTTCCATCTTCCGAATAGCCTGTAAATACAGGCGATACGAGCATTTTAGTGGAAGATGGAAGAGAATTTACAATATTTTTTTCTAACCTTTACTCTGCTCTCTGCTAACTGCCACTCTGCTCCCTGCTGTCGGCTTGACACTTCCCTGCTGTCGGCCGGACATCAGGGAGCAAAGCGCCGTTCAGCCCGTAAGGTGACAGGGCAGAGTGATTTATGCTGCTTTTTTCCGTAAGTTGGGCTCAAAAAAGCAAATTTTAGTCGAATTATTTGGAACTTTCAAAAATATTTCTTATCTTTGCAGCATCGCTTGTTAGTCCTTAGGGGCAAAGCGGGCGGTCTTATTTTATGAGAAAGACGTTTTCGAACGTCTGTCGTTGTGAGACACGAACTTCGCAAATCCGTAAAACCACAACAGACAGATGACAACCGAAGCGTCACGTAGAGCGTTTCTATATACATATATTTATATAGTCCGTTCTGGCGTGGGCTGATAAGCGTTGTCTATCCTGTGTGGTTTGGGCAATGCGAAGGCCTGTGTCTCCGGGATGGGCAGAGAAGCAGACACCTACGCCTTTTTTGTATCATAAGCTAACCTGAAACAATATGTTTAACTGCCGACTCTGGGGTGTTTGGGAGGCTAATGATAAGAAAACATAACCTAAGACATATGAAAACAAATCGTTACCTTTTGGGCTTGGCCTTGCTGGTGGTAGGGACTATGCCGGCATTCTCGCAAGTGTCGAACGACAACGAGGACGAAGTTTACAAAATCAATGCTCAGGCTGGACGGAATGATTTTGTGCCTGGGCAGGTGTTGGTGAAGTTTAAGGATGAAAGTCCTGTGAATGTGCGTCGTGCAGCAGGTCAATTCAAATCTGTAGACAAGCAGCCTGTAGATAATGTGCTACAGGAGTTTAGCGTTGAGGAAATGGAAAAATTGTTCCCATCGGCCTTGGAGGTCAACGCACAACTGGTACTTGACTACTCTGTAGCAACTGTAAAGCCGTGGTGATGATAAAGACATTATAATAAGGTATTAACTAAAACAATAGAGCTTATGAAAAAGATTCATTATTTGTTAGGAATGTTGTTGATGGCAGGGATTGCCACCAACGCTAGTGCTCAGGTGAGCAATGACAATGAGGATGGTGTTTACAAATTACAGAAGCACCAACAGAAAGACTATGTGCCTGGTCAAGTGCTATTTAAACTGAAGGATGGCCAACAGGCTAATGTTCGTCGTGCAGGTGGTGCACTTCAGGCAGGCATCAGCGCATTGGATGCTGTACTCAAGGAATTTGCTGTGGAGGAAATGGAACAGTTGTTGCCAAATGCCAAAGTAACTGGCACTCCCCGTCGTGCCAAAGCCTATAATGGTGAGGCCATCGTTGAGCACGACCTGACACAGCTCTATAAGGTGACACTCAGCGAAGAAAAAATGCATGAGACCATGCAAATGGTGGAAAAGCTGAACGCCCTCGACGAAGTGGAATTTGCAGAGCCAAACTATAAAGTATATTTGACTGATGCAGAAATTGCTGGTAATTTTGGCGGCAATCCTTATACTACCCAACAATGGTATTTGGACGAATATGGAGTTAAGCAATTGTGGAATAAACCCATTATTAATCCCAAACGTCCAGTTATTGCAATTATCGATACTGGCGTAGATATGACGCATCCAGATTTGAAGGATAATCTTTGGACCAATACTGCTGAAGCAGAAGGTGAAAGTGGTTATGATAATGACGGCAACGGTTTTGCTGGTGATGTTCATGGTTGGGACTTTATCAACAATACACCGAATGTTCGTGACTTTAATATGCATGGAACCCATGTGGCAGGTATTGCAGCTGCAGCAAACAATGGGATAGGAATTATTGGTGCCAACCCGATGGCATTAATTATGCCAATATCTGTAATGCAAAGTGATGGTACAGGTGATGTTGCAACAATTGTAAAAGGAATAGACTATGCTGTCAAAATGGGAGCCGATGTGCTGAACCTCTCATTAGGTACCTATGCCAACAGTCGTGCTTTACGTCAGGCATTGGAGAAGGCTTACCAGTCAGCAGTAATTGTTGCTTCAGCGGGTAATGACGGAAGGTGTATTAACACAAACCACTATCCTATTCCTTGTAAACTTGTGGGACCATCATTTCCTGCTGCTTATTCCTTTGTATTGGGTGTTCAAGCTACTACAAGTACTGGTGCTTTGGCAGGCTTTAGTAATTACGATGATGATGGCAATACTTTCT
>JBGUIA010000068.1:0-39150 GCA_045112595.1 Prevotella sp.
GAAGGAGGGGGATTCGAACCCCCGGTACGGGAACCCGTACGGCAGTTTAGCAAACTGCTGGTTTCAGCCACTCACCCATCCTTCCAAAAGGAGGTTTTAAGCTTCAACCGTGGGGTTATCTCCTTGATTGCGGGTGCAAAGGTACTACATTTATTTGAACCCTGCAAATTTTTAAGCGACTTTTTTCACTTTTCCTTTTATTTTTCAGTTTTGTCGCAAATGAATGGATGTTTTTGAGCGGAATACGGGACTCGAACCCGCGACCCTCGGCTTGGGAAGCCAATGCTCTACCAACTGAGCTAATTCCGCCGGACACGACAAAACGTCATGAAAAAAGAGTCAGTACCTTGTTGGGAAGATGACTGACTCTTTGTGGAAAAGTGAGCCGATAGCCGGACTCGAACCGGCGACCCACGCATTACGAATGCGTTGCTCTACCAACTGAGCCATATCGGCAGCCTTTCAAAGAACTCTTTGCTTCCATATTTGTTGGCTTTGAGACCGTACATTTTCCGAAAGCGAGTGCAAAGGTAATACTTTTTTCTGTAACTGCAAAATATTTTCCGTGAAAGTTTTGCAGGTTGCAGTATTTTTACCCGTTCAGTTTCTCTTTCAGATATTTTCCTGTGATACTTTCCTCGCAGGCGGCTATCTGTTCGGGTGTTCCGCAGGCCACAAGCTGACCTCCGCGGTCGCCACCATCAGGACCAATGTCGATGATGTGGTCGGCGCATTTGATAATCTCCATATTGTGCTCGATGATGAGGATGCTGTGGCCGCGTTCTATGAGTGCGTCGAAGGCGTGCAGCAGTCGCTGGATGTCGTGGAAGTGCAGGCCCGTCGTCGGCTCGTCGAAAATGAAGAGGGTAGGCTCTTGTTTCTCCTGTCCGATGAAGTAGGCCAGCTTTACGCGCTGGTTCTCACCACCGGAGAGCGTGGAGGAGTTCTGACCGAGCTTGATGTATCCGAGACCGACTTCTTCGAGCGGCTTCAGGCGGGAGACGATAGTGTTTAGCGGTTGGCTTTTAGCTTTTGGCTCTTGGCCATCTGCGCTAAAGAAAGTGATGGCCTCGCCGATGGTCATATTGAGCACGTCATAGATATTCTTGTCCTTGTAGCGGACGTCGAGGATATCGTGTTTGAAGCGGTGACCGTGACAGGCTTCACACTCGAGGACGAGGTCGGCCATGAACTGCATCTCGACGGTAATGACACCCGCACCCTTACACTCGTCGCAACGTCCGCCGTCGGCATTGAATGAGAAATACTGAGGCGTGAAACCCATCTGCTTGGCCAGCGGCTGTTCAGCAAAGAGGTCGCGGATGGCGTCGTAGGCTTTGACGTATGTGGCAGGGTTGGAACGAGTGGATTTGCCGATGGGATTCTGGTCGACGAACTCAATGTGTTTGATGCTCTCGTAGTCGCCCTCCAGACCGATGTATTCTCCCGGTGCGTCGCATACATCACCCATTCGGCGCTTGAGGGCAGGGTAGAGGATGCCTTTGACAAGCGACGATTTGCCCGATCCGGAGACACCCGTGACAACGGTCATGATGTTTAGCGGGAAGTCGATGTCAATGCCCTTCAGATTGTTCATGCGGGCACCCTTGATGGTGATGCGCTGGTTCCAGGGGCGACGGCTTGTGGGGACGGGGATTTCGTCGGTATGTGAGAGGTAGCGGAGGGTGTAGCTATTCCCGACGGCCGAACCGTCGGGCACAGTCAGTGGGCCAGTGTAGACGATTTCGCCACCGAGGCGTCCGGCATCGGGGCCGACGTCGATGAGGTAGTCGGCAGCTCGCATGATTTCCTCGTCGTGTTCGACAATGACGACGGTATTGCCGAGGTCGCGCAACTCCTTGAGCACCTTGATAAGGCGATCTGTATCGCGCGAGTGCAGTCCGATGCTGGGTTCGTCGAGGATGTAAAGCGAACCTACGAGCGAAGATCCTAGTGACGTCGTCAGATTGATGCGCTGACTCTCGCCACCGGATAGCGAATTCGACATTCGGTTGAGCGTCAGATAGCCCAGCCCGACATCGAGCAGGAATTGCAGGCGCGAATTGATTTCCGTCAGCAAGCGACGGCCAATCTCCTGTTCCTGTGGCGTCAGTTCCAGCTGGTCGAACCATTGCTTCAGACGTACGACAGGCAGTTGTACGAGGTCGGTAATGCTGCGACCACCAATCTTGACGTATTCCGCCTCGGGCTTCAGTCGTGTGCTGTGACATTTGTGACACGTCGTCTTTCCGCGGTAACGCGCCAGCATGACTCGATACTGAATCTTATACTGATTCTCCTGCAGCATCTGGAAGAAATTGTCGATGGATACACGGTCGTTCTTGTCGCGAGTCTTATCGCTAGGCAGTCCGTGCCACAACATATCCTTCTGTTGCTGTGTCAGGTTATAATACGGCTCGAAAATGGGGAAGTCGTCTTGGGCAGCCCGACGGCAGAATTCTTCCTGCCACATTTTCATCTTATCGCCGTGCCAAGGTTGCACACAACCGTCGTAGACCGACAGTGTGGTATTTGGAATGACGAGGTGTTCGTCGATGCCGATAATCTTGCCGAAACCCTGACACTCGGGGCAGGCACCAGCGGGGGAATTGAAAGAGAACATCTGGTCGTTGGGTTCCTCGAATGTCATGCCGTCGGCCTCGAAACGTTGGGAGAAGTCGTAGGTCAGACCGGATGGAGAAACCATTAGGCGCAGTTCGCCGTGCCCCTCGTAGAAAGCAGTCTCAGCGGAGTCGACGAGACGGGAGATAGAGTCTTTGGAATTGTCGACGGAGAGGCGGTCGATGACAAGGTACATCCCGTCGGCCGAACCGCCGGGCACACTACTGGCGGGGGAACCGCCAGACACACTGGATGACGACGAGGCGGTGGCGGTGTGTTCCTCCAGCCAGTCGTCAATGCGGGCAATATTGCCGCTGACGGACATGCGGGCGTAGCCATTCTGGACGTACATCTGCAGTTGGCGTTCCAGCGTGCGACCCTCAACGGGAATGATGGGTGCCAGGATGATGAACTTCGTGCCAGGCTGGAACTGCTGCACCTGTCGGACGATATCCTCGGTGGAGTGTTTCTTCACCTCCTGTCCGCTAATGGGCGAGTAGGTCCGTCCGATGCGGGCATAGAGCAGGCGCAGATACTCGTAGATTTCCGTCGTCGTGCCAACAGTGCTTCGCGGATTGCGTGAGATGACCTTTTGCTCGATGGCGATGGCGGGCGGAATGCCACGAATGTAGTCGCATTCGGGCTTGTTCATACGACCTAAGAACTGGCGTGCATATGCCGACAGGCTCTCCACATAACGTCTCTGGCCCTCGGCATACAGTGTGTCGAAGGCCAAAGATGATTTGCCGGAGCCACTGACTCCGGCAATCACCACCAATTTGTTGCGGGGAATGGTGACGTCAATATTCTTCAGATTATTGACTCTCGCCCCCTTTATTTCAATCGAATCGCTCAATTACAGAATAGTCTTTACGGCTTCCAGCATGCCCTTCTCCTGAATCAGGTCGAGGAACAGCTTCACCATTGCGTTCAGGCCGGCAACCTTGTTGAGGTCCTCCTGCCAGATGAACTCGGCACCGAGTACACCGTCAGCCACCTTCTGCGTGTCGCCAGTAGCCCAGAGATCCTTCAGCAGGCCCATGATTTTCTCGTCGTCGTTGGGGATGATCTCCACACCGTCGGCGCGCTTGCCGCCTTTATAATATGTAATGATAGCAGCCAGACCGAATACCAAACCCTTAGGCAGCTCGCCCTTGCGCTCCAAGTAAGTCTTCACGCCGGGCAGGTCGCGAGCCTGGAACTTGGGGAATGAGTTCAGCATGATGCTGGTTACCTGATGGTCAACGAACGGATTGTCGAAACGCTCGAGTACGTCGCCGGCAAACTTCTCAAGTTCCTCCATCGGCAGGTCGAGGGTCTGCATCAGTTCCTCAAACTGTACCTTGTGGATGTACTTAGAAATCACCTCGTGGTTGCAGGCGTCACGAACGATGTTGACACCGCTCAGGAAGGCAACGGGTGAGAGTACGGTGTGCGGGCCATTCAGCAGGGTCACCTTGCGCTTGTGGTAAGGCTCCTCTGAAGGAACGAACAGCACGTGCAGACCAGCCTTGTCAGCAGGGAACTCCTGAGCAACCTCCTTTGGAGCCTCGATGACCCAGAGGTGGAAGTTTTCGGCCTGTACGACGAGGTTGTCGCGATAACCGACCTTCTCCTGAATCTCGGCAATCTCCTTGCGGGGGAAGCCTGGCACGATACGGTCAACGAGGGTAGCGTAAACGCCACAGCACTCGTCGAACCACTTCTTGAAGTCTGCGGGCAACTTCCACAGTTCGATGTACTTATTGATGCAATCCTTCAGCACGTGGCCGTTCAGGAAGATGAGCTCGCAGGGGAAGATGATCAGACCCTTCGTGGGATCGCCATTGAAAGTCTGATAACGACGATACAGCAACTGCACCAGTTTGCCAGGATAGCTTGAAGCAGGCTTGTCCTCCAGCTTACAAGCGGGATCGAAAGCGATACCAGCCTCAGTGGTGTTAGAAATCACGAAACGAATCTCGGGCTGATCAGCCAATGCCATAAATGCGTCATTCTGAGAGTAGGGGTTCAGCGCACGGCTGATGACGTCGATGCGCTCCAGGGTGTTGACGGGCTTACCGTTCTCGCGACCCTGCAGGTTGACGTGATACAGACAATCCTGGCCGTTGAGCCAGTCTACCATACCGCGGTCGATGGGCTGCACGACGACAACACTACCATTGAAGTTGGTTTTCTGGTCCATGTTCCAGATAATCCAATCAACGAATGCACGGAGGAAATTACCCTCACCAAACTGAATGACCTTCTCGGGCATCACGCTCTTCGGAGCGAACTTTTTGTTTAACGGTTTCAACATAATTCGTTATATTTTATAAATAGTTTGTTTTATTTCAGTGCAAAGATAGTGAATATTTTCCGAATAACGTATCATTTTTACGTAATTTATTACGTTAACGTTTGCAGCCACTTGTTTTTCTTTTGACACTGATGGGATGGATGGGACTATTTATTACTGATTCATCAGGTAGGCCTTGAAATCAGCGAAGTCCTTTGACAGTTCCACGCTCTGCTTCTCGCCTTCCATGAATGCACGCAGACGGGCGGGTATCTCGATGTCGATGCCCAGAATGTCGTCTACCTTCTCCTTGAACTTAGCAGGATGTGCCGTCTCGCAGAATACGCCAATCTCGCCTGGCTTCAAGTTCTCTTGTAGAGCACGGAATCCGCAAGCACCATGAGGATCAAGGATATAGCCCGTCTCGCTGTAGCATTGGCGCATGGTTTCCTTAATCTGTTCATCGCTATACGTAGCACCGCTAATGAGGTTGGTGATGCGATGGTGCGTAGCCTCGGGAGTCAGCGCATTGTTCTTGGAATAGAGGTTCAGAATGCGTGCGAAGTTCGAGGGGTCGCCGACGTCCATAGCATTGGCTAATGTCTGTACCGAGGCCTTCGGCTCGTACTTGCCAGTCTGCAGATAGTTGTAGAAGACGTCGTTGGCATTGTTAGCGGCAATAAAACGCTTGATGGGCAGTCCCATCTCGTGGCCGAACAGTGCCGAGCAGATGTTACCGAAGTTACCGCTGGGCACGCACATGACAATTTGGCTATTCTCTCTTTGAGAGTGTGGCGTTGCGAGGGCTATTGGCAGTTGGCCTTTAGCTAATAACTCCTGCATGCGTGCATACGCATTAAAATAATAGAACGCCTGCGGGAGGAATCGGGCTACGTTGATGGAGTTGGCTGACGTCAGCTTCATGTGCTTGTTCAACTCCTCGTCCATGAATGCCGACTTCACCAGTGCCTGGCAGTCGTCGAAGACACCGTCGACCTCGATAGCTGTGATATTTTTACCCAGCGTTGTGAACTGGCACTCCTGAATGGGACTTACCTTGCCTTTGGGATATAAGACGTAAACATGGATGCCCTCAACACCGAGGAAACCGTTAGCCACCGCACTTCCTGTGTCGCCGCTGGTAGCTACGAGGACGTTCACGGTCCCGTTGGTCGCGGTATCCCCGCGACTACCCATGCGCAAGAAATACCCCAGCAGGCGGGCCATGAAGCGTGCACCGACGTCCTTGAATGCCAGCGTCGGGCCGTGGAACAACTCCAGTGCATAGATGTTTTCCGTGACTTTTACCACCGGACAGTCGAACGACAGCGTGTCGTAAACGATGTCCTGCAAGGCGTCGCCGTCCACATCGTCGCCAAAGAAGTTCTGCGCTACGTTGTAGGCGATGTCCTGGAACTTCATGCCAGGCATATCGTTGATGAATGCCTTCGGCAACGTATAAATCTCTTCGGGCATATATAGACCGCGGTCCTCTGCCAGTCCCTTCACTACCGCCTTTTGCAAATCAGCAATCGGCGCATTTCCGTTTGTGCTGTAGTATTTCATAAGCTCATAAATGTTTTCATAAATTCATCGAGTTTCAGCAGACCGTAGGCACCGCTGACGCAAGAAACCTCGTCGTACTGCTGGACGCTGTCGGGCGTAATCCCTTTGTGCCAAATAAGAAATGGCACGGGCTGTCCGACGTGAATGCGCTGTTCGACGGGCGTGAGGTGGTCGGGCAGTACGGCGATGCAAACATCTTTGTCCTTCTCTGACTCAGATGTCAGAGTGTGGTGCGCAATTACCTTATTATATATAGGCGCGATGAGTCGTTGGTCGAGATACTCGATAGTCTTCAGTTTCAGTTCCAAGTCACCATCGTGACCAGCTTCGTCGCTGGCTTCCACGTGGACGAAGACGAAGTCGTCATGCTCCAATGCGTCGATGGCGGCCTGTGCCTTGCCCTCGTAGTTGGTGTTGGCCAGTCCTGTAGCGCCAGGCACTTTGACGATACGCAGACCAGCGTATTTGCCAATGCCCTGAATGAGGTCGACGGCAGAGATAACCGTACCGCTCTTAATCTTTGGGTACTGTTGCATCAGTGTCTCCATTGACGGACGATAGCCACCGCTCCAAAGCCAGATGCTGTTAGCCTGGCGTTCACCCTTCTTAGCACGTTCGATGTTAAAAGGATGTTGAGCTAGCAGTTCTTGCGATTTCAGAATCATCTCGTTGATGAGGTCGGCGGTCTGCTGGGCAGATAGGCGGGTGTCAGCGACGGAATCGCTGACCACACTATCCGGTTTCACCAGCAGGGGGCGCCACGGCTCGTTGGGATGATCATGGGGTGGGGCACAGACAATATGTTTGTTGCCACCTTTGATGACCAACAGATGGCGGTACTGTATGCCTGTAATGAACTTCACGCGCTCGCAACCCTCGCGTTCGTTGATGGGCTTGGCGAGGTTTTCGTTCAGATAGTCGATGAGCACGCGGGCATCGTTGGTTTCCAGATTACCGCCGTTGTGAGTGATAATCTTGCCGTCCTCCAGCGTGATGATATTGCAACGGATGGCGAAATCGTCATCGGCCATCTCGTAACCGATAGAGGCAGCCTCCAATGGTCCGCGACCTTCGTACACCTTGTTCAAATCGTAACCGAGAATGGCGGTGTTGGCAACCTCTGAGCCTGGGGGAAAACCTTCGGGCACAGTCACCAGTCGACCACAACGGCCTTCACGCGCCAGCTGGTCCATCATGGGCTTATGGGCATATTGCAGCAGGGTCTTCCCACCGAGCCGCTCGACGGGAAGATCTGCCATGCCATCACCAAGAATGATGATACGCTTCATAAAACTAAATATTAGCGATTGACATGATGTTTGCGAAGACACCTGCAGCTGTGACGGCAGCACCGGCACCATAGCCCTGGATGAGCATAGGATATTCCTTGTAGCGCTCGGTGGTCAACAGCACGATATTATTAGAGCCTTCGAGTCCATAGAACGGATGTCCGTAGGGCACTTCTTTCAAGGCTACGCTGGTCTTGAAGTTTGTGGGGTCGTTCTCGTCGGCCTCCATCGTTGCCACGAAGCGCCAACGCTTGTTTTCTGCCTCGAGCACCTTACGGCGAGCCTCGAAGTCGGCATCAAGTTCGGGTAGACGCTTCCAGAAGTCATCGATAGAGCCCTCGAAGTAGCTGTCAGGCACAAAGAGATGTTTCTCTACGTCGTCCTGCTCAACCTTATAACCAGCCTCACGGGTCAGGATGACCAGTTTGCGGATGACATCTGTACCGCTGAGGTCAATACGTGGGTCAGGCTCTGAGTAGCGCTGCTCCTTGGCACGACGAACGGTCTCTGAGAAGGGTACGTCGGCTGCAATCTCGTTGAAGATGAAGTTCAGGGTTCCAGAGAGGATAGCCTCAATCTTCAGGATCTTATCACCTGAGTTACACAGGTCGTTGATGGTACCGATAATCGGCAGACCAGCACCAACGTTGGTCTCATAACGGAACCATACACCGCGGTCGCGAGCCGTCTGACGAAGCTTTACATAGCTGTCGTAGTCGCTCGAAGCGGCAATCTTGTTGGCAGCAACAACAGAGATATTGTGCTCCAGGAATGTCTGATATAATGTTGCAATCTGCTTGCTGGCGGTACAGTCAACGAAGACAGAATTGAAGATGTTCATCTTGATGATTTCCTCGCGCATGTGGTCGGTGTCGGCCTTGAAACCTGCGCGCAGAATCTTTTCATAGTTGTCGAGGTCGATGCCATCACGGTCCAATACGAAGTTGTCGACATCAGAAATACCGACCACATTGAGCTTTAGTCGACGTGACTGCATGAGGAACTGCTGCTGTGTACGAATCTGCTCCAGTAGCATACCACCCACAGTACCGATACCGCAGATGAAGATGTTGAGCACCTTGTATTCTGACAGGAAGAACGAGTCGTGCAGCACGTTGAGCGACTTGCGCAGGAATTTGCCGTCGACCACGAACGAGATGTTGGTCTCAGAAGCACCTTGGGCACAGGCAATGACAGAGATACCAGAGCGTCCGAGCGTACCAAACAGTTTACCAGCAATACCTGGTGTCTGCTTCATGTTCTCACCCACGATAGCGATGGTGGCCAAACCGCTCTCCACCTGCATGGGGAACATAGCACCCGTCGCAATCTCCTTGGCGAACTCAGCGTTCAGCACTTCTGCTGCAGCCTCGGCATCCTCGTCGCGCACACCGATAGAGGTAGAGTTCTCAGAAGAAGCTTGCGATACCATAAAGACGCTGATGCCCTTGTTGGCCAGCGTAGTGAATATTCGACGGTTGACACCGATGACACCCACCATTGACAGACCGGTAACGGTAATCAGTGAAGTGCCCTTGATTGACGAGATACCCTTGATGGGTTTCTGGTCGTTGTCAATCGTGGCCTTGATGAGCGTTCCCGGGTGTTCAGGGTTGAATGTATTCTTGACCTTGATAGGTATGTTCTTGACACAAACGGGATAAATCGTCGGAGGATAGATGACCTTTGCACCGAAGTTACAGAGTTCCATAGCCTCCACGTAAGAAAGCTCGTTGATGGTGTATGCACTCTTGATGACTTTCGGGTCGGCAGTCATGAAACCATCCACATCCGTCCAAATCTCCAGAATTTCAGCATCGAGGGCTGCTGCGATGATGGCTGCAGTATAGTCGCTACCGCCACGTCCGAGATTCGTGGTCTCGTGGCTGTCACGGTCGCGGGCAATGAAGCCTGGCACAACGGCAACCGTCTTGCTGGCGTTGGTATTGTTATTATGGAAGGTTGCAAAGGCTTCCTTCACAAGTTTGTTGGTCAGTTCGGTGTCGAGCACATGCTTGCCTTCCTTGTTCTCTGTGCGGATAAAGTCGCGGCTGTTCATGCGCATACCATTCTTGATCATTGCGGCCACGATGTGCGACGACAGACGCTCACCATACGAGATGATGGTGTCCTGCGTCTTCTCGCTCAGGTCGTGAATCAAGAACACACCATAATAGATACTCCTCAACTGGTCGAAGAGCTGATCTACGTTGTTGAATAAGTCGATGCGCTTTTTGTCGTCCTGAATGATGGCGTCAATCATCTGGTGGTGGCGCGTCACCATCGCTTCAAACTCCTCGCGATAGTGGCTGTCGCCATTTTTCGCCAATTCTGACGTTGCAATCAGTTTGTCGGTGATGCCGTTCAGGGCGCTAACTACTACTACGACAGGCCCCCGTCCGGCTTCTGCCTCCACAATCTCTTTTAAGCTCAAAATGCTTTTCACGGAACCTACGGACGTTCCGCCGAATTTCATTACTTTCATATTTCTATGCAATTTATCTTGTCGCCGGTACCCCTACTTACAATGGGGGGAATTCTCCAACGGCGTTGCAAAAGTAATGCTTTTTTTTCATTCCACAAAAAAAAAGCGAGGAAAAATCCTCGCCTTCTTTATGATTTTAAGTGTACAAGTATCGTTTGATGCTGCGTTTCGGTGTTTTTTCGAACTCTGTCTTGCGGATTTCAATCTCCGTAATCTTCTCGTATGCAGGCAGCATTTCGTTCAATTGGTTGCGGTTCTGCTCCATAATGTTACGGATATCCTCATCGTTGAATCGCATATTCTGGGCCTCGTCGTAGTCGGGATAAACCAGTCCGACGAGTTTGTTGTCGCGCTGCACGACGATGCTCTCGACTACCATTGTCATCGAGTTCAGCTTGTCCTCGATTTCTTCCGGATAGATATTTTGTCCGCTGGGGCCGAGTAGCATGTTCTTGCTTCGACCATTGATAAAGACGTTACCATCGTAGTCCATCGTGCCTAGGTCGCCGGTGTGGTACCAGCCATCTTTGTCTAATGTCTCACGCGTAGCCTCTTCGTTCTTGTAGTAACCCAACATCACGTTCGGACCTTTGGCCAGAATCTCGCCTGGAATCTCTGCGGGATTGGTGGAATTGATCTTCACCTTCATGTGGTAAGCCTCTTGTCCGCATGAGCCCTGCACAAACGTGTGCCAGTCGCGGTAGCAGATAATCGGTGCACACTCTGTGGCACCATAGCCAACGGTGTAGGGGAATTCTATGCGCTTCAAGAATGCCTCCACCTCCTGATTGAATGCTGCACCACCAATGATGACTTCATATAGTTCGCCACCAAAGGCCTTGACAACTTCTTTGCAGATAGTTTCGCGAACCTTCTTTGAGATGACTGGCATGGCCAGCAACAGACGCATACGGTTGTTTTGTATCTTGGGGAATACTTTTTTACGGATAATTTTTTCTATTACCAGCGGCACTGCAATGATAATCTTCGGTTTGATGTCGGCAAAAGCCTGAGCGATGATGGCCGGTGACGGGATGCGGTTCAGATAGTAGACGTGACAGCCGTGGATGAATTCGAAGATGAATTCGAAGGCCATACCATACATGTGAGCCATTGGCAGGATGGAGATGATGCGGTCGCTGCGACCAATAATCTTTCCCAACACGTGGTCGGCAAAGTCGTAGTTCGACCACAATGCGCGGTAGGGAATCATGACTCCCTTCGAAAAACCCGTCGTTCCTGAGGTGTAGTTGATGAGTGCCAGTTCGTCGCCGTTCTCTTCAATATAATAATGTACGTGTTCCTTACGGAAATACTTGGGAAATTTCTTTCCGTACAGCTCGTTCAAGTGCTCGCGGGCATAGGTTAGCTTGTCTGTTCGCGATACCATCAGTGAGTAGTCAGGATTGTTGATGATACCTTCCAGATTGGGCATCTGCATGGGGTCTATCTGCGTCGCTACGTGGTCACCCACGAATAGCAGCTTGGCATCAGAATGGTTCACGATATTGTGAATCTGCTCGGCCATAAACTCATGTAAGATGGGTACGGCTACGGCTCCGTAGGTCAGCGTAGCAATAAATGCTACTGCCCACTGGCTGCTGTTACGTCCGCAGAGGGCTATCTTGTCGCCCTTCTCTACACCGCAGTTCTCAAACAGGATATGCAGTTTCTCTATTTTCCTGGCTACGTCGTGGAACTGTAGTGTTGCACCCTTGTAGTCAGTCAGAGCGTCTAGGTCCCAGTTATTGATGATGCTCTGCTCTATCAGTTTGTTAAAACTTGGGTATGTTTCCATAATACCTTATTTATATAGATAACGTTTAATACTCTTTTTCGGGGTCTTCATAAACTCCTGCTTTTGCAGTTCGAAGGCCGAAATCTTGCTGTACACGGGAAGCTGGTTGTTCAGTTCCTGACGGTTTTGCTCCATCACATTCTGCAGGTCTTCCTCGGTGAATTCCATTGCCTTGGCCTCCTCCATGTCGGGATAGACCAATGCCACCAGTTTGTCACCACGCTGCACGATGATACATTCGCTGACCATTGCCATCGAGTTCAGTTTGTCCTCAATCTCTTCCGGATAAACGTTCTGTCCGTTGGCACCCAGCAGCATATTCTTTAGACGTCCGCGGATGAAAATGTGTCCGTCTGCCGACATCGTAGCCAGGTCACCAGTGTGATACCAGCCGTCTTCGTCGATAGCCGTCTTCGTGGCTTCCTCGTTTTTGTAGTAGCCCAACATCAGATTGGTACCGCGTGTCACTATCTCGCCCGCAACGTTCTGTGGGTCGCTGCTCAGTATCTTCACCTCCATGCAGGGCAGGGGAGTGCCACACGAAGCCGGCACGAAGTTGTGGTAGTCGCTATATGAAATAAGCGGTGCACACTCAGTCGTACCGTAACCGACGGTCAACGGGAAATCGATGCTCTTCATAAACTGCTCAATCTCCTGATTCAACGGAGCACCGCCCACGATGACCTCGTAGGCCCGTCCGCCAAAGGCTTTATACACCTCCTGACAGATACGCTCCTTCACCTTTTTCTGGACGACGGGCATCTGCAACAGCAGTTTCATAGCGTTGTTCTGGATTTTTGGGAATACACGCTTGCGGATAATCTTCTCAATAATCAGCGGTACGGCAACCACTACGTCGGGACACACTTCTTTGAAGGCCTCAGCAATGACGGCAGGCGAGGGAAGACGAGTCAGGAAGTGCAGGTGATAGCCCGAACAGAACGGGAATAGGAACTCGATGGCCATACCGTACATATGCGCCATTGGCAGAATGCTCAGCGTATTGCTGAACTTAGGCATGTGGATGCCCAGTTGCTTCTGGCAGAAATCCACGTTTCCCCACAATGCACGATAGGGCAGCATCACTCCCTTCGAGAATCCTGTCGTTCCCGACGTGTAGTTAATCATGCATAGCTCCTCGGAATCACCCATATACCAATGTACATCATCTCTGCGGAAGGCGTTCGGGTACTTCCGTCCGAACAGCTCGTTCAGTCGTTCGCGTGCGTCCGTCAGTGCTTCGTTGTGAGAAACGTAAAGCGAGAAGTCAGGCAGGTTGAAGATTCCCTCCAAACCAGGCATCTGCTTCTCGTCTATCATGTTTACTACGTAGTCACCTACAAACAACAGTCGGCTTTCCGAATGATTCACGATATTGTGGATTTGTTCGCCGTTGAATTCATGCAGGATGGGTACTATCACCGCTCCATAAGTCAGCGTGGCCAAAAACGCTACTGCCCAGTGGGCCGAATTTCGGCCACATACGGCTATGCGGTCTCCTTTTTCTATTCCGGCAGCATGCATCATAATGTGCAGCTTCTCTATCTTTCGGGCTACGTCGTGATACTGCAACGTAGCACCTTTGTAGTCCGTCAGAGCGTCTAGTAGCCAGTTTTCCTTAATCGATTTTTCGATGTAGGAATTAAAACTTGGTATATCGTTCATTGCACAATTTTCAAATTTTTGTGCAAAGGTAATATCTTTTTTGCACATTCGCAAAATTTTTGTGCAGTTTTTTGCAGTTTAAGGTGAAAAATAAAAATAATTGCGAATTTATTTTGTATTTTGCGTAAATTGTAGTAATTTTGCAGCCGATTTCGAAAAATTGGTTAATGAAGAACGACAACATGAAGAATCAGTACCGTATCAATGAGCAGATACGTGTACGTGAAGTGCGAATCGTTGGCGATGGTGGAAGCACCGTTCTGCCGACGCGTGAAGCGTTGGATATGGCACGCGATCAGGGCGTTGATCTCGTCGAGATTTCGCCGAACGCCAATCCTCCCGTTTGTCGTCTTATCGATTATTCCAAGTTCCTCTACCAGCAGAAGAAGCGCCAGAAGGAAATGAAGGCTAAGCAGGTGAAGGTTGAAGTCAAGGAGATACGTTTCGGACCTCAAACCGATGAGCACGACTATCAGTTCAAGCTGAAGCATGCCAAGGAGTTCCTCGAAGAAGGAAATAAGGTACGTGCGTATGTGTTCTTCCGTGGTCGTTCCATCCTGTTCAAGGAACAAGGCGAGGTGCTGTTGCTCCGTTTTGCTAACGACCTCGAAGAATATGGTAAGGTCGAAGGAATGCCATCACTCGAAGGCAAGAAGATGTTCCTCTATCTGGCTCCTAAGAAAGCTGGTGTCGCCAAGAAGAGCCAACAGGCTCGCGACCGTGAGGCATCAAATGCCGAAACCAAGGATGCTCCCCGTCCACAGGCCGTTGAGGAGAAACCTTCGAACGGCGGACTCTTGGCCAATGCGAAAATCAGTGCCGATGCGCTGAAAAAGCTGACCGAGGAGGCCGAAGACGAATAAAAAGAAAAAGAGAAGGCGTCGCGCCCGGTATATGCGTAGTCGCCGATTTATTAATAACAATTTAAATTTTTAAAAACAATGCCAAAAGTAAAGACAAACTCCGGAGCGAAGAAAAGATTCGCGTTCACCGGTACAGGTAAGGTTAAGAGACACCACGCTTACCACAGTCACATTCTGACGAAAAAGACTAAGAAGCAGAAGCGTAATCTGCAGGGTTCAACACTCGTTGATGTAACAAACATGAAGCAGGTTCGCGACCTGTTGTGTCTCCGTTAATTCACCTATTGTCAAACATTTAAAGTAAAAGAAAACTATGCCAAGATCAGTAAATCACGTAGCATCACGTGCAAAACGTAAGAGAATTCTTAAGCTCACTCGCGGTTACTTCGGTGCCCGCAAGAATGTTTGGACAGTAGCCAAGAACACTTGGGAGAAGGGTCTTACCTACGCTTACCGCGACCGTAAGAACAAGAAGCGCACATTCCGTGCTCTTTGGATTCAGCGTATCAACGCTGCCGCTCGCCAGGAGGGTATGAGCTATTCTGTACTCATGGGTAAGTTGGCCAAGGCTGGTATCGAGATCAACCGTAAGGTGCTCGCTGACCTCGCACTCAACAACCCCGAGGCTTTCAAGGCTATCGTAGCTAAGGTTAAGTAAGAGTTTACAGTTAAGCAACAAATAAGAGGGGATGCCGTCATGACATCCCCTCTTGTTGTATTCCAGCATTACTTTTGCACAGGTATTTTATCAATACGCTTCTGATGGCGACCGCCTTCGAACTCCGTAGTAAAGTACTCGTCCATAATCTTGCGGGCTGTATCTTCATCGATGAAACGTCCGGGCATAACCAATACGTTGGCATTGTTGTGCTGACGAATCAGATGGGCAATCTCGGGAATCCAGCAGAGACCGGCACGAATCGACTGATGCTTGTTGAGCGTCATGTTGATGCCCTCACCACTGCCGCAGATGGCAATACCTGGGAATACCTCGCCTTTCTCGATACCCTCGGCCAACGCATGCCCGAAGTCGCTGTAGTCACACGAATCCTCAGTATACGTGCCATAGTCCTTATACTCGTATCCTTTCTCTTCCAGATACTTCTTCACGAATTGTTTCAGTGCAAAGCCTGCATGGTCGCTAGCCAGTCCGATAATCTTTGTTTCCATCATTTCTTTCGCTTTAGGATTAAACATTGGTGCAAAGTTACAAATAAAATGTGAGCCCACCAAACGATGAGCCCATTTTTTGTTATATAGTGGTTACATTGTAAAAAAGCTGTGCTGATGGTTGGTCAGTCCGCTTTTTTTGTGTATCTTTGCAGCAGATATGGGAAAAATCATTGTAGCAGGCATTGGACCTGGCAGTAAGGAAGACATCACACCTGCGGTGCTCGAAGCAGTACGGGAGGCTGATGCTGTCGTAGGGTATAATTACTACTTCCAGTTCATTGAGGCATATGTGAAGCCGGGCTGTGAATGTATCGACACGGGTATGAAGAAGGAGCGTGAGCGTGCCGAACAGGCATTCCGTTTGGCAGAGCAGGGTAAGACCGTCTGCGTCATATCGAGTGGTGATGCCGGCCTCTACGGTATGGCTCCGTTGATATACGAGATGAAACGAGAGAAACAATCGGATATCGAGGTCGTGACCCTCTCAGGCATCTCTGCTTTCCAAAAGGCGGCCTCATTGCTGGGAGCCCCCATCGGACATGACGTGTGTCTGATATCCCTTTCAGACTTGATGACGCCTTGGGCTGTTATAGAACGACGCATCAAAGCTGCTGCTGTGGGCGACTTTGTGACGGCGGTTTATAATCCGAAGTCGCACGGTCGCTATTGGCAACTCTATCGCTTGCAGGAACTTTTTCTTCAGGAACGTTCTGCCGACACTCCTGTGGGTTATGTCCGTCAGGCAGGTCGTGAGGAAGAAGAGGTAAAAGTCACGACGTTGGGTGCGTTCGACCCTGAGGACGTGGATATGTTTACCGTTATTCTCATTGGCAATTCCCAATCTTATATCGCTGATGGCAAGATGATTACGCCTCGTGGATATTATCGTGAGGAGAAGCGCGGGGACGTGAAGCCCGGCCAGTCTATTATGATGGAAAGCTTCCGCACGATTCGCTCAGAGATGCAACATCCCGATGTGCCGACGTGGCGCCTGTGGCCGTTGTTGCATGCCATTCATACGACGGTTGACTTCAGCATGGAAGAGTGCCTCTGGATGGACGATTGTGCTACGGAGATACTATATAATAAGGTGGTCGACGGCAGTCTGAAACATATCGTCACCGACGTCACGATGGCTGCCAGCGGTATTCGCAAAGGTGCTTTGGAGCGACTGGGCATCGAGGTGCATTGCTACATCAATGATTCGCGCTCCAAGCAGATGGCCGACGAGAAAGGCATCACCCGCAGTCAGGCTTGCATGCAACTGGCGGCGGAGGAATATCCCGAGGCGCTCTATGTGGTGGGCAATGCGCCAACAGCACTTTTCGAGATTTGTGACTTGGTGCGTAAGGGTAAGATGCATCCTGTGGGTATCATTGCCGCTCCGGTCGGTTTTGTGCACGTTTGCGAAAGTAAACATGCCGTTAAGACGTTGAAGCAGATTCCCAAGATAATTGTTGAGGGCAGAAAAGGTGGCAGCAATCTTGCAGCTACGCTGTGTAATGCGATACTTACTTTCGACGATGCCGAACAACTCAAACCAGGTCGCGACCTATAAAACGAACACGGATTTAACGGATTAAACGAATATTATGCAACGGTTCATCGTTATAGGAATTACGGACAATCCGAAACCTTGGTTTCCACCCGAAGTATTGGAAATCATCAGGAATGGCAAGGTGTTCTCAGGGGGCAAGCGCCATCATAAGATTGTGGCGTCGTTGCTGCCAGAAGGTGCGGAATGGATTGACATTACCGTCCCCCTCGATGCCGTTTTTGAACAATACAATGTTCAATGTTCAATGTTCAATGTTCAATGTGTTACTGTCTTTGCCAGCGGTGACCCGTTGTTCTTCGGTTTTGCTAACACTATCAAACGCAAGTTGCCAGAGGCCGACATCGTGGTTTATCCGACTTTTAACTCCCTGCAAATGTTGGCACAGCGCTTGGTGATGCCTTATCACGATATGCGTATCGTCTCGTTGACAGGCCGTCCTTGGCAGGAGTTCGACCGCGCTTTGATAGAAAGGGTAGGGATGATAGGTATCCTCACCGACAAAGAGCATACCCCTGCCACCATTGCCCGGCGAATGCTTGATTATGGTTATACCTATTATAATATGTATGTTGGTGAACACCTAGGTAATCCCGAACAGGAAAAGATAACCACGCTTTCCCTTGAAGAAGCCGCTCATCGCGACTTTTTCATGCCCAACTGCGTCATTCTCTGCGGGGGAACCGCAGAGCACGCGTGCCCCTTCGGCATCCCTGACAGCGCCTTTGCGCTCCTTGATGGTCGCGAAAAGATGATTACCAAAATGCCCATCAGGCTCTTGACGCTTCAAGCCCTCGACCTGTCTAAACGTCGCGTCTTTTGGGACATCGGTTTCTGCACGGGTAGCATCTCTATCGAGGCGCGCCTGCAATTCCCGCATCTACAGATAGAGGCTTTCGAAATCCGTCCTGAGTGCGAGGCCATCATCAATGAAAACGCCCGCCGCTTTGGTGCTCCTAGCATCAACATCCATATGGGCGACTTCCTTGTTTGTTGCGATGCTATCGCAACGAACTCAACCCCCGACGCTGTCTTCATCGGCGGACACGGCGGCCACCTCAAGGAAATCATGGCGAAAGTGCTCACCGTCCTTGCCCCCGATGGCGTCATCGTCTTCAATAGCGTCACATCGCCTAAAGTACCAACCAACAGTCGTCTGCTATGGGACGAGGCTTGCGAAGAGTTGGGCTTACAACAAGAGGAACCGCTACGTATTCAACTCAACGACTACAATCCCATCGAGATACTTAAAGCCCATCGATAACAACAAAAACTATCATAACAATGAAAAAAAACTTATTACTTTTAGCATTATTGCTATTATCCTTCACTGCAGCCTATGCGCAGGGTGACAACAAAGAAATCGTCAGTACTACTTCCGGAAAGGTAAGTGGCATCATGCAAGAAGGCACGATGGCCTTCCTCGGCATCCCCTATGCCAAAGTCGAACGGTTTATGCCACCGAAGCCCGTCAAGAAGTGGAAGGGCGTAAGAGCCTGCGACCACTGGGGCCCGATGACCATGCAACCCACCAACCGTCCAATGACGGAAGAGCAGATGTCGGAACAGTGTTGCGTGCTCAATGTCTGGACTACCGATGTAAAGGCCAAGAAGCCCGTCATGTTCTGGCTCCACGGAGGCGGTTTCGACAGCGGTACGTCCGAATGGGATCCAGGAATGCAACTGGCCAAGAAGGATGTCGTCGTCGTGGGCATCAACCATCGTTTGAACATCCTCGGCTTCCTCGACCTCTCCACGTGTGGCAAGAAGTATAAGTATAGCGGCAATGTGGGTATGCTCGATGCTGTGGCTGCGCTCGAATGGGTGCGCGACAATATCGAACGCTTCGGTGGCGACCCCAACAACGTCACCATCTTCGGTGAGTCTGGTGGTGGCGGCAAGGTCGGCACGCTGATGTGTATGCCTAAGGCCAAGGGTCTCTTCCACAAGGCTATCATCATGAGCGGCACCATCCTCAACGTCAATACCAAAGCGATGACCGAGGAGTTGGGCGAGGCTGTGCTCAAAGAACTGGGTATCAGCAAGAAGAACGTTGATAAAATCAAGAATGTGCCCTACAACGACCTCTACGCTGCTGGTCAACGGGCAATGGCTGCCAGTATCGGCACACGCCGTCCAGGCACTCCGATGATGTGGGGCTTCGGTCCTACGCCCGATGGTGAGACATTGCTGCAACAGCCCTTCCAGCCTGACTTTGCGAGCATCAGCGACGATATTCCCCTCATGATTGGTACCACGTTCAACGAGCTGCAACGACTGCGTTACAATCAGAAACTGACGCTTGCTGAGGCACGTACCGAACTGCAGCGAACCTTTGGCGATGAGACCGATGCCTACATCAGCGCATTCGTTGAGGCCTATTCGGATGGCACCGTTGAACGCTTACCCCAAGACCTGTTGAGCATCGACTGGCTCTTTCGTCCCAAGACCATCATCACTGCCGATGCGATTACGAAGAAACGTCAGGCGCCTACCTATATGTATATGTTCACTTGGCGTTCGCCCTTGAACAATGGTTCCATTCATGGCCACGAGTTGAAGTTCTGCTTCAACACTCTTCATCGTGCCAAGAACGACCTGCCCAATCCCACTGCCGACGACCTGCTGTTGGCAGATAAGATGAGTAGCGTTTGGTCGCAGTTTGCCCATAACGGCAATCCCAACATCGACGCGCTTCCTGCCTGGCAACCCTATACCGCAGAGAATGGCGAACTGATGGTGTTCGACTACAACTGTCGCATCCGCCACAATCCAGACCGTCCACTCGAAGAAATCATCAACCGCCATTGTTTCAAGCAGTTGGATGCCTTTAATGCTAAGAAAAAATGAAGATTGCCATCATACAAATCAGCGAGGCAGGCAAGCCTATCGCTGATTGCCTCATAAAAGCCCTTGCCGCTCGTCCAGTGGGCCGCGATACCATCGCGACTAACTGGAAGAAGTTCGATGCCTTCGTTTTCATCGGCGCTATGGGCATTTGCGTGCGAACCATTGCGCCATATATCAAGGACAAGCACGAAGATCCTGCCGTGGTCTGTATCGACTCGTTGGGCAAGAACGTCATTTCCGTGCTCAGCGGACACATCGGTGGTGCCAACGACCTGACGCGCGAGATTGCCGCCCTCCTTGATGCCCATGAGGTCATTACCACACAAAGCGACAATGCCGGACTTTGGGCGCTTGATACCTTTGAACAACGCTTCGACTGGCCCGTCGCCAGCGATATCGAGGACATGAACGACTGCATCTTTGCGTTCGTCAATCGTAAACCCACAGCCCTGCTGTTGGAGGCCCGTGACGAGGGTACCGACTACTTAGAGGCGACGAAGCCCGACCATGTCACCATCATCAACGACATCAGCGAAGCCGACCCCCGTAAATATAAGTTGCTGATTATCGTCTCGCCCTACAATCTCTCTGCGCCCTATGGCATGTTGGAGTTGCATTTCGTGCCAATGGTGGGAACCGTTGGCTTTGGTTTGGCTCATCATCCTGACGACTATTATGCTATTTACGACCAGATAGATGAGGCCTTTGCCGAACGCGGCATTCTGCCTTGCGCCCATCGTTATTGCACCATCGACGTGAAAGAAGACGAGGAGTTCTGTGCGATGCTCGAAGATGAATACGACGAAGAGGTCGTTTTCTATACCGCTGAAGAACTAGCCGTCGTCGACGTTCCCAATCCCAGCGACACTGTTGCCAAACATGTCGGCACACCCAGCGTCTGTGAAGCTGCCGCCATCCTTGGCTCAAACAACGGCAAACTCATCATCCCCAAAATCAAAGGCAAAAACTGGACCGCAGCCCTTGCCATCGACCGCCGCCATCTCCGCGAAAGTCGTGTGCTTGACGAAGGTCGTGTGCTCGGCGGTTCTGCCGCCGAGTCCGCCGCTACCCTCAGCGGGCAAACCGCTGAGCACACAGGTCACATCGAAATCGTTGGTGCTGGCCCTGGCGACCCCGACCTTGTCTCCGTTCGTGGCAGAAAGATGCTGGAGAAGGCCGACCTTATTCTGTATGCCGGCTCTCTCGTTCCTAAAGCTTTGACCGAATGCCATAAGCCTGGCGCCGTCGTCCGAAGCTCTGCTGACATGAATCTCGAAGAGCAATGCGCCCTGATGAAGGAGCACTACGACAAGGGCCATTTCATCGTCCGTCTGCATACTGGCGACCCTTGCATCTTTGGTGCCATTCAGGAACAGATGGCCTTCTTTGACGCCAACGACATGTCCTATCACATCACGCCAGGCATTTCGTCGTTCCTCGCTGCTGCTGCTGAACTGCGCTCTCAGTTTACTATCCCTGAGCGCACACAGACCATCATCCTGACGCGAGGCGAGGGTAGGACGCCTATGCCCGAAAAGGAACAGCTGCGCCTGCTGGCCCGCAGTCAGAGCACCATGTGCATCTTCCTCTCTGCTGCCATTGTTGATGATGTCCAGCGCGAACTCCTTGAGGAGTATCCCGAGGACACGCCCGTCGCCGCCTGCTACCACTTGACGTGGCCCGACCAACGCATCTATCGCGGCGTATTAAAAGATCTCGCAAAGATAGTTCACGATAACAATCTGACTCTCACCACGATGCTCGTGGTTGGTGAGGCTATCGACAACCGCGCAGGCCTCTCCGAACTATACAACAAACACTTCACCCACCTCTTCAGGCAAGGTGACGCTTCATAAGGTTTAAAACTCGGTTGTGGGCGGGCGGTCGCAATAATAAGCACGCCCGCCCACAATAATAAGCACGGCCGTGCACATTGATGCGCACGGCCGCCCGAATCTGCTTACTTAGGCATTCGCTCCCTTTTTCCTAGGCACTTTCTCCCAGTTTGCACGGCACTCTCCCCCTTCAACTTCCCTGTGGGAGCCTGCCGGTTTGTCTTTTGGAAGCGACGCGGAGGGTTATCGTAATGCTTTGTTGAGCATGAAGTAGACCTCGTTGTTGCGGAGGGTCTGCTTGAAGTCGGCAATGTTGGTCTGCTTGTTGATGCGGACATACTCGATGCCGAGCATCTCGGCGAAGTCCTCCCAGTACTCCTCGTTGATGTCGTAGGAGAAAGCTGAGTGGTGGGTACCTCCGGCGAGAATCCATGCAGCAGCACCAATCTCGAACGTGGGCTGCGGAATCCACAGGGCAGAGGCAACGGGGAGCTTTGGCATGGGCTTCGGCTCGATGCACTCTACCTCCTGAGAGATGAGGCGGAAGCGGTTGCCGAGGTCAACAACGGTGGCCTTGATGCCAGCACCAGTCTTCGAGGTGAAGACGAGGCGGGCGGTTTGCTGCTTGCGGATGCCGATGCCAAGGAAGTGTACCTCGAGCTTGGGCTTGTCGCTGGCGATGAGCGGACAGATTTCGAGCATGTGGCTCTGCAGGCACGACGAGCGGTCGCCAGCAAAGTTCAGCGTGTAGTCCTCGAGGAACGAGCAGCCTGTAGGCATGCCCTGCTGGATGACGTAAAGCGTGCGATAGAGGCAAGCGGTTTTCCAGTCGCCCTCGGCACCGAATCCGATACCCTCAGCCATCAGACGCTGACTGGCGAGACCTGGAATCTGGTCGAAGCCAACGAAGTTGGGATCGTTGATGTCGGCGTCGCCAAGGTCGTCGAAGTTGGTGGTGAAGGCTGTAGCGCCCTCATCCTTCAACACACGGCGCAGGGCAATCTCGGCCTTGGCGGCATTCTTCACCTTCTCCCAATAGACCTCTTCGCCGCTCTCGTCAATCTTGATGGTGTAGAGTTTCTTGTATTCCTCGACGAGGTCGTCGGCCTCCTTGTCGGTGATCTTCTTGAAGTACTCCATGAGCGACGAGACGGGATAGTAGTCCACATGATAGCCGAGGCGCTGCTCGAACTCCACACGGTCGCCATCGGTTACGGCTACGTTGTTCATGTTCATGCCGAACATCAAGCAGCGTACGTTGTGGGCATCAGCAACACCTGCTGCCACGCGGGCCCATACGGCAATCTGCTTCTGAGCCTTCTCGTCCTTCCAGTAGCCGCAAACCACCTTGCGAGCCACACGCATGCGGGTGCAGATGTGTCCGAACTCGATGTCGCCGTGGGCGCTCTGATTCAGGTTCATGAAGTCCATGTCAATGTCGGCCCAGGGAATCTCGGCGTTGTACTGGGTGTGGAAGTGGCACAAAGGCTTCTGTAACTGCTGCAGACCCTTGATCCACATCTTGGCGGGCGAGAAGGTGTGCATCCAGGTGATGATACCCACGCACTTCTCGTCGTTGTTGGCGGCGAGCATGATAGCTTCAACCTCCTTGCTGCTGTTTGCCGTACCTTTATAAACAATCTTCACGGGGATGTTGCCGCTCTTGTTCAGACCGTCGACCATCTCCTTTGAGTGACCGTCAACAGCTACGACTGCGTCACCACCATAGAGCAACTGTGCACCAGTCACCCACCATATTTCTAAATTCTCAAATGCTTTCATAAATGTTTTTGTTTTGTTGTTCGATTAGTGTTTCTGACCCTTCTGGCCGTAGTAAGCGTTGGGACCGTGCTTGCGCATGTAGTGTTTCTCGACGAGCAGCGGGTTCATCGTCGTGGCGGGATTGACCATGAACGAAACGAAGGCCATCTTAGCGCACTGCTCCATGACTTTGGCGTTGTAAACGGCATTGTCGGGAGAGGTTCCCCACGAGAACGGACCGTGGTTCTTGACGAGCACGGCGGGCGTGTGGTCAGGATTAATCTTGCGGATGTTCAGGATTTCGTCGACGATGACGTTGCCAGTCTCCAGCTCGTACTGTCCCTCGACCTCCTCCTTAGTCATATCGCGCGTGCACGGGATATCCTTATAGAAATAGTCGGCGTGGGTGGTGCCGATGTTGGGGATGTCGCGACCAGCCTGGGCGAAAGCCGTAGCGTAGGTGGAGTGGGTGTGGACGACGCCTTGGATATTGGGGAATGCCTTATATAAAACAAGGTGTGTGGGGGTGTCGCTGGAGGGGTTGAGGTCGCCTTCGACCACTTTGCCGCTTTCCAAATCGACAACCACCATGTCCTCAGCCTTCATCTCGTCGTAGCTGACGCCTGAGGGCTTGATGACCACGAGGCCCTTTTCGCGGTCGATACCGCTGACGTTGCCCCAGGTGAAGATGACCAGTCCTTGTTTCACAAGGTCCAAATTGGCCTTGAATACTTTTGCTTTCAGTTCTTCTAACATAATTATCAATTATCAATTTTCAATTGTCCATTAAGCTTATAGCTTAAAGCTTTTGTCTTCTGTAAATGCTTTTTTGTTGAAACGATAGAGCGATGCACCGCGCTTCGACGTCTTTTTGTCGATGAGCTCGGTCTTTTCGATATAGTCCATATCCTTGATGCGCTTGCGGAAGTTGCGCTTGTCGAGTGGCTCGCCATTGACAGCTTCGTAGAGGCGCTGCAGTTGGGTTAAGGTAAACAGTTCGGGCAGCAGTTCGAAACCAACGGGATTGGTTTTGATCTTCTGTTGGATGAGCTTGCGGGCCTTGGCAATCATCGCGTTGTGGTCGGAATACATTTGGGGAATGTCCTCGATGTTGACCCATTCCACGCCGTGCTGCTTGCGCAGGCGCTCGCTGTAGTCCTTGACATTGATGAGCGCGTAGTAGGCTATTGATACGACACGTTCGCCCGGGTCACGGTCGATATTGCCGAAAGCGCCTACCTGACTCATGTAGATGTTGCGCAGACCTGTCAGCTCGAGCAGTGTCCGTTGTGCTGCTGCGTCGAGACTCTCGTCGTTGCGAACGAAGCCTCCGTAGAGACTCCATTCGCCACGACCTGGGTCCATATTACGTTTGCCGATGAGAATCTTCAGCTTGTTTTGGTCGAAGCCAAAGATGATGCAGTCGACAGACAGCAGTACCTTTTGGAATTCTTTATAATACGTAGTCATTGTCGTTTACCAGAAGTAAGCATAGAATGCTACAGTAATACCAAGGATGATAACAGTATGGATGATGTCCCAAGTACCCCAGCTGGCGCGGGTGGCGGCAATCTGCTCGGGAGTAGACGTACCGAACACGAGACCCTGGATCTTCTTCTCGTCGGGAGCCTCGGTGCAGAGGGAAACGACGATGACGATGAGACAGCAGACGATGAGCATGACACCGCAGAAGTAAAGCCAGTTGAAGTCGTAGAACACAGCCTTGAACCAGTTGTCGCTGACGTCGGTAGCGTTGCTATAGTACACCTTGGCACCCAGACGGGTGAGACCAATGATGATACCTGAGAGCAGACCCCACATACCGCCCTTGGCAGAAGCGCGCTTCCAGCAGATACCCAGCAGGAAGGCAGAGGCAATACCAGGAGCGAGCACCGATTGAACGTCCTGCAGGTAGTTGTAGAGCACGTCGCCGACAGAACGCATGATGGGAATCCACAGAATACCCAGAACAACAATAACAACTGTAGCAATCTGACCGATGCGAACGAGCTGCTTCTCAGGAGTCTCGGGACGCAGACGCTTCCAGAAGTCGATGGTGAACAGCATAGCTGAAGAGTTGAACAAAGATGCCAATGAAGACATCAGAGCGGCAAGGATACCGCAAACGACGAGACCCTTCACACCAGCAGGCAGAATCTTAGCCACGAGGGTGGGGAAGGCAGCGTCGGGAGTAGACAGTGTGAACACCTCGCCATTAGGCAGCGTGATGCCCTTGGTAGCCATTGCGTAGGCAATCATACCTGGAATGAGGAACAGGAACACAGGGCAGAGCTTCAGGTAAGCACCGAAGATAGTACCGCGACGGCTCTCCTTCTCGTCCTTACCAGACAATACACGCTGAACGATGAACTGGTCGGTACACCAGTACCAGAAACCGATGACGGCAGAGCCTACGAGTGCGCCAAGCCAAGGATAGTCGGGATCGCGCAGGTCACGCATGAGGTTGGTCATGTGGTCGCCATACTCGTTGACGGTCTGGATAGAACAGGTAGCCATCATCTCATCCCATCCGCCGAGGGCCTTCAGACCCAGCACGAGGATGATGAGCGAGCCTAATAATAAGATAGGTGTCTGGAGCACGCTGGTGTAGAGCACCGACTTCATACCGCCGAAGACGGTGTAGAGAGCGGTGATAACCACCAGTCCGATGGCAGCAATCCAGAAGAAGTCGATACCCCAGAGTTCCTTAATGCCGAATACCTGCTGGAACACGAGACCACCGGCATAAACCGTTACGGCTACCTTGGTCAGCACGTAGGAAATCAGCGAGATGACTGAAAGGATAGTACGCGACTCCTTGTTGAAGCGGCGCTCGAGGAACTCAGGCATGGTGTAAACCATCGAACGGGTGTAGAACGGTACGAAGACCCAACCCAGAATCAGAATCATCCATCCCTGAATCTCCCAGTGGGCCATAGCCATACCTGATGAAGCACCGGCACCAGCCAGTCCGATGAGGTGTTCGGAACCGATGTTCGAAGCGAAGATAGATGCACCGATGGCAATCCATGTTGCATCTTTACCGCCGAGGAAATAGTCTGCCGAGTTGTCGTTTTTCTGTGATACAACCCAAATCACAATGCCAATGAGCGCAGCACAGAATACGCCAATGACAATCCAGTCTAATAATGCCATAATACTATTTTATTAATGTTTTACTTTGTCGAAAACTTGTAGGCAGCGTGGCTGTAGTACTTCTCGCCAGGATTCAGCACAGGCTGTACCCAGTCCTTCTTGTTGGGGCTGTCAGGATACTTCTGACTCTCCAGACAAACGCTGACGTGCTGCGGATATACGCCACCCTTGTGCTTGATGTTCGGCTCGTTGCCAATGCCCTGGAAATTGCCGCTATAGACCTGAACGCCAGGTTCGTTGGTGTACATCTCCATGAAGATGCCCGTTATGGGGCTGTAGAGGCTGGCACATACGACGGTGTCGTCGCCCTTGCCGTCCTTATAGGTGTTCAGACACCAGTTGTGGTCGTAACCACCAGCATTCTGAATCTGGTCGAACTCCGACTTGATGCTGTCGCCAATGGCGTGAGCGGTGCGGAAGTCCATAGGAGTACCCTCGACGGACTTAATCTCGCCTGTGGGGATGTACAGCTTGTCAGAAGGAGTGAAGTTGTCGGCATTCACGTAGAGCACCATGTCGTAGCCGGGCTTCGTGAAGTCACCGTTCAGATTATAGTAGTTGTGATTGGTCTGATTGATGATGGTGGGCTTGTCGGTCTCAGCCTCCCAAGTGATGTCGAGGGTGTTGTCAGCAGTTACCTTGTAGGTCGTAACAGCCGTCACCTTGCCAGGGAATCCGTTCTCGCCATCCTCAGCAACGATGGTCAGCTTCAGGATGCTGTCGCCAATTTGCTCAGCGTCGTACACCTGATTCATCCAACCTGTGGTACCACCACCGTGCAGACAGTTTGGACCGTCGTTCTGCTTCAGCTGGTAGGTGCTGTCGTTCAAAGTGAACTTACCGCCCTGGATGCGGTTGGCATAGCGGCCGACGCTGGAACCGTAGTCCGTAGGAGAATTCAACGTGTCAGCATACTGGGCAATGTTGTCGAAACCTAATACGACGTCGGTAAGAACGTTGTTCTTGTCAGGTACGACAAGTGAGACCACACGTCCGCCGTAGTTGGTGATGCATACTTCCATCGTTCCGGAAGCGTTCTTCAAAGTGTACAACTTGACGGGCTTCTCGTTGATGATGGTGTCGAAACGTGCAGGGTCCAGACCAGATAAAGTTGTTGTTTCCTGCATAGGAGAATTGCATGCTGTCAGCAGGGCTGCTACCGCTGCCATTCCAGCCAGAAAGAATGTTGATTTTTTCATTGTAATGAATCGTTTTTAGTTACACTTAATTGATTTTGGTTGTAAAATTACAACAATTTTTTGATTCGGCAATAAAAAATGGAAGGAAAATCGCTTCTCGGTGTCTTTTTTACACTTTTTTAAGAGATTGTGTACAAAAGAACCGCTTTTTATCTTATTTTCTTTGTTACAATTGTGGCTCAAAAATTTGTATGTTCGAAAATTATTGTGTACCTTTGCACGACAGAAAACCAAAACAAATTTTCAATATGATGAAACTGAACGAAATACTGAGCGGCCAGCTGAATGCCGCAGAGTGGGAAGCCAAGGGTTACGAGCTTCCGAAGTTTGATATTGCGAAACTGCGCGAGAAGACTGCCAAGGAACCCACATGGGTACATTTTGGCGGTGGTAACATCTTCCGTGCGTTCCCTGCAGCCATTCTGAACGACGCGCTGAACACGGGCAAGTACGACCGTGGCGTCATTGTGGCAGAAACCTTTGACTTCGAGGTCATCGACAAGGCGTATGCACCTTATAATAATCTGTCGCTCTGCGTGAACCTCTGCTCGGATGGTTCTATCGAGAAGAAGGTGATTGCCAGCGTGACTGAAGCCCTGAAGGCCGATCCGCAGTTTGACGACTGGAAGCGTCTGGTGGAGATTTTCAAGAATCCGTCGTTGCAGATGATTTCGTTCACCATCACCGAGAAGGGCTACACGTTCAACGAGGCTGATTTGGCTCGTGGCATGAAGCCCCTGTTCGCTATGGGTAAGGTTTGTGCGCTGCTGTTTGAAAGATACGAGGCAGGTAAACTGCCTCTCACCGTTCAGAGCATGGACAACTGTTCGCACAATGGCGACAAGGTGAAGGCTGGTGTATTTGCCTATGCTGAGCGCTGGGTGAAGGACGGACTAGTGCCTGCTGAGTTCCTGGCTTATTTGAAGGACGAGACGAAGATTACCTTCCCCTGGTCGATGATTGATAAGATTACCCCACGCCCACACGAGAAGGTGAAGGAAATGCTGGCTGCGGACGGTTTCGAGGACAACAACTATATCGAGACGGAGAAGCACACCTTTACGGCACCGTTCGTGAATGCTGAGGAGGTGCAGTATCTGGTCATCGAGGACAACTATACCAATGGTCGTCCGCCATTGGATTTGGGTGGTGCGCTCTATACGACACGTGAGACCGTAGATAAGGTGGAGACGATGAAGGTGACCACGTGTCTCAATCCGCTGCATACTGCCATGAGTATCTATGGCTGTATGCTGGGTTACACGCTGATCAGTGCTGAGATGGCCGATGAGGACCTGCGCCCATTCATTCAGAAGATTGGTTATATGGAGGCAATGCCCGTAGTCGTTGACCCAGGCGTGCTGAATCCCTATGAGTTCATCGGTGCCGTCATCAACCGCCGTCTGCCGAATCCGTTCATGCCTGATGCTCCCCAGCGTATCGCGATGGATACGTCGCAGAAACTGCCCATCCGCTTTGGTGAGACGCTGAAGAAGTATATCGCCCGCGGACTGGATAAGAGCAATCTTGTGCTGATTCCCTTGACGTTAGCTGGCTATGCCCGTTATCTGAAGGGTATCAAGGACGACGGTACACCGTTCGACTGCTCGCCTGATCCCATGCTCGAAGAGTTGCAGACCATCGTAGCTCCGCTGCAGATTGGCAAGCCCGATCAGGACTGGAGTCCGCTGAAGAAGCTCTACAGCCGCAAGGACGTCTTCGGACTTGACCTCTATGAGGCTGGTCTGGGCGAACAGATTGAGGGGATGGTAAAAGAGTTGTACGCAGGCAATGGTGCCGTTCGTGCCACGTTGCACAAGTATGTAGCTGCAAGATAAATGGATATAGTTGCATGATATAAACTAAAGACTGGCAGAATTGTTAATTTTGTCAGTCTTTTCACATTTCAAGCGTTAAATTCTAACAGCCGTTAACCCTTTGGGGTGAAGTGTTAAATTGCGACAAAAAAGCGTGACATATTGTCAGTATTTCAATTTTTGACCTTATATTTGCATCGCGAAACACAAAAAGCAGTCGCAAGTTATTAACACATTTATTATAAATAGGTAAGATTATGAAAAAGATTGTAAAGAGTTTGATGCCGGCAATGTACTTGATGGTCATTGCATTCTCGGCAGCTTCGTGCAACAAGACACAGGCCGCAGCTCCTGCTGCTCCTGCTGTAGCACCAGGACAACCAGTAGACTTGACTTACGCAGCAGAGAAATCGCTGCCTTCAGTAGTGTATATCAAGTCGGTGATTAATTCAAAGACACAAACCGTAGAATATTCCGATCCCTTTGAGGATTTCTTCTCCGACCCCTTCGGAGGTTTCTTCGGACGCGGACAGGGCAATGGCAATGGTGGTCGTCGCCAGCGTCAGGTGCAAACTCCAAAGCGCGCAGCAGCTGGCTCAGGTGTCATCATCTCATCTGATGGTTACATCGTTACCAACAACCACGTCGTGGATGGTGCCGACGAACTGACAGTAACGCTCAACGAGAATTCCAAGGAATATTCCGCACGCATCATCGGTGCCGACGCCACTACCGACTTGGCACTCATCAAGATTGACGCCAAGAATCTTCCGGCTATTGTCGTGGCTAATTCTGACGACGTGAAGGTGGGTGAATGGGTGCTGGCCGTAGGTAATCCTCTCGGACTGAACAACACCGTCACCGCTGGTATTGTTTCGGCTAAGGCGCGTTCGATGGGACAGGGCGTTTCTTCGATGATTCAGACCGATGCTGCCATCAACCAGGGTAACTCTGGTGGTGCGCTGGTCAACACGCGTGGTGAACTCATTGGCATCAATGCCATGATTTATTCGCAGACGGGTTCTAATATTGGTTACGGCTTTGCCATTCCTACGGCTATTATGAACAAGGCCGTCGAGGACTTCAAGAAATACGGTTCTTACCAGCGTGCCATGATTGGTATCCAGGGTGGCAGCGTGAAGGACTACGTTGACGCCATGAAGGATCAGGACAAGGAAGTCAACGACTACGGCACGATGGAAGGTGTGCGCATCGACAAGGTCATCGAGGACGGTGCCGCTGCTGATGGCGGTCTGGAGAAAGAGGATGTCATCACCGAGGTTGACGGCAAGAAGGTTAAGACCATGGGTGATCTGCAGGCAATCATTGCCCAGAAGCGTCCTGGTGATAAAGTGACCGTCAAGTACCTGCGTAACAAGAAGGAGAAGAGCGTCTCGCTGACGTTGAAGAATGCCCAGGGTACGACTAAGGTGGTGAAGGATGCCGACCTTGACGTGCTCGGTGGACAGTTCCGTGAGATTACCGAGTCGCAGAAGAAGGAACTCCAGATTGCCTACGGTTTGCAGGTAACGAAGATCAGCGGTGGTAAGTTGAAGGAGGGTGGTGTACCTCAGGGATTCATCATCCAGCGTGTCAACGAAGAGCCGATGAAGACCATCAGCGACCTACAGGATGCCGTCAAGAAGGCGTCTACATCGAAGGAGCCCGTACTCTACATACAGGGTATCATGCCTACTGGCAAGAAGGCTTACTTCGCTGTGGCTCTGCAAGATTAGTCAAACAACGATATGAAACTCAAGTTTACCATACATTATAATACCGCATGGGGCGAAAGTCTGCATGTTGCCATTGACTACCACCGTCAGGATGGTACCGTGCGTCACCAGAATTTGCTGATGCAAACGGACGATGGCGAACTGTGGACACTGGAAACAGCAGCACTGATGGGCAGACAGCACTCGCTGTCGCTCATCAGTTATGCTTATCAGGTGGAAGACGGCGACGGCAATGTGCTGCGTCGTGAATGGGACATGGTGCCACGTATCTATCATTTCGATGCCACCAAGGACTACATCTTTCCTGACCAGTGGCGCGACCGTCCGCTACCCATGCACCTCTATTCCGCAGCCTATCTCACCACGATAGGACGTCCGCACGGCGAACGTGCCAAAGCGCTGCCGTTGCCTTTGTTTCGCAGGACGGTGATGTTCCGCGTATCTGCACCCCAGCTGAAGAAAGGGCAGGCCGTAGCCGTCTGTGGCAGTCATCCTGCCATCGGCTCGTGGAGCCCCAGCCGTTATCTGAAGATGGATTATGCTGGTGAGGGCGAATGGCTCCTGACCGTCAATGCTCAGGGCTGGCTGTTGCCGATAGAGTATAAATATGTAGTGGTAGACACCGAGACACACGAATTGCTGAAATGGGAAGATGGCGACAACCGCATCGTCTCCGTCAATAACCAAGGAGTGTCCGTCGATTCCGTAAATGTGTCCGTCGATTCCGTCGACGGAAATAGCCGCGAACTCCCTGACGGTCACGTCCTCGTCCTGCATGGCGGTCATCTGCGCCTGGCAGAGGACACGTGGCGAGCGGCAGGTGTTGTCATCCCTGTATTCTCCCTTCGCAGCGAACATTCCTATGGAGTAGGCGATTTTGGCGATTTACGCCGGATGGTTGATTGGGCAGCGGAGACGGGCATGAAGGTCATCCAACTGCTGCCTGTCAACGATACGACGACTGACGGCCATTGGCACGATTCCTATCCTTACAACATCGTTAGCACCTGCGCACTTCATCCGCATTATGTCGATTTGGAGGCTGCAGGTGTTTTGCGTTCCAAGACGCAGATGACGCAGTTCCTACGTCGTCGTCAGGAACTCAACGCACTACCTTACAGCGACTATGAAGCCGTAGGTCGCGTGAAGCTCGAATACCTCCAGCAACTCTTCGAGGAACAAGGAAATAAAACGACGGAAACATCTGGCTATAAGGAATTTATTGCCGATAACGAGGATTGGCTCAAACCCTATGCTGGGTTTATCACATCTTCCTTCAGCCATCTGACTTCAGCCTTCATTTACTACGTCCAATACCTGCTTCATACGCAGTTGAAGGCTGCTGCCGACTATGCTCGCTCGAAGGGTATTGTCCTCAAAGGCGACCTGCCTATTGGCGTCAATCGCGACAGCGTAGAGACACGCCAGCATCCGGAATTGTTCAACATGCATTCCTCAGCTGGGGCACCACCTGAATTGTACTCGTATCTGGGTCAGAACTGGGGATTCCCTACCTATCATTGGGGGCCTGAACTCGTCAAATGGTTCCGTCGTCGTCTGCGCCACATGGAGCAATATTTCGACGCCCTGCGCATCGATCACATACTGGGTTTCTTCCGCATCTGGGAGATTCCCGTCGATGCCGTTTCTGCTGTGTTGGGCCATTTCTCGCCCTCGCTGCCGCTGACCGTTGCCGAGATAGAATACTTCGGACTGTCGTTCCGCAAGGAGCTCTATACGCGTCCGTTCATCAACGACCGACTCATCGACAAAATCTTCGGCATCCATGCGCAGTATGTCCGTGACAATTTCCTTGTCCGCAAGGCCTATAATCTCTACGATCTGCGCGACGAGTTTGCTAACCAGCGCAAGGTGTCGGCCTATTTTGCCGAACGTCGCGACGAGAACAGCCTGTGGATTCGTGATGGTCTCATGCGCCTCATCTGCAATGTGCTCTTCGTCGAAGACCCTTACGAGGCAGAGATGTACCATCCGCGCATCGGCATCGTCAACGAACCTGTCTTCGAGGTGCTGTCCGACGAAGAAAAGGATGCCTTCCTGCGGCTCTACAACAACTATTTCTACCAGCGCCATTCGTTCTTCTGGGGACAGCAGGCCCTGAAACGTCTGCCTGCCATATTGGCAGAATCGCGTATGCTGGTGTGTGGCGAGGACTTGGGTATGCTGCCTGAATGTGTGGAAAACGTGCTCGACCAGTTGCGCATCCTCACACTCGAAATCCAGCAGATGCCCAAACAGCAGGGCTTCGAATTTGCCCATCTCGACGCCAATCCCATCCGTAGCGTCTGCACCATTTCCTCCCACGATATGGCACCCCTGCGCCTTTGGTGGCAGGAGAGTCCCGAGCGTCGTCAACGTTTCTATGTGACGATGTTGCAGAAGGAGGGACGTGCACCTGAACAGTTGCCTGCCCACTTGGCAGAGGAAATCATCGCACGCCACTTGTATTGTCCCTCGATGCTGTGTCTGCTGTCGTTGCAGGACTGGCTGGCAATGGACTCCCAGCTGCGTCGCAAGAATCCTCAGGACGAGCGCATCAATGTACCCAGCGACCCATACAACCGCTGGCAATACCGCATGCACCTCACCATAGAGGAATTGCTTGCTGCTACGAAATACAATGCTAAGTTGAAGACGATGATTCAGCGTTCCCGCCGCTAAAACATCTTACATCTACCATCAGACATCAATCAAGGTCGACTACCGTGATTCCTGCGCCGCCAAACTGCACATGCTCGTCCTTGGCACTTTTCACGTTGGGAACCGTATGCAGATACTGGCGAATCAGCTGTCGCAGCACACCCGTTCCCGTTCCGTGTAAGATGCGCACACGACTCAGTCCAATGAGGATGGCATCATCAATAAAGTGCATGACGGTATCGATGGCCTCGTCGCCACGCATACCTCTCACGTCCAAGTCCTGATGGAAGTTCTGACGGCGGTCTTCCATTGTGGCGCGCGTCACATGTGAGGTCTGAATAGCCAGATGGGCGTGCTTGTCAGCAGGGTTTGCCGCTGTTTCCTTCGCTTTCGCTGCACGCTCCAGCTGCTCCAGCTTCACTTTGCTTCGCAGTCCACCAAACACCACCGCAGCCTGCTTGCCCTGAATGCTTTCTATCTCGCCAACGCTGTTGGTGCCTTTGATGCGCACGCTGTCGCCCTTTTCCAACGGACGGTTTGCGTCGTTCAGATTGGCCTTGGCCCGTGCTGCCAACTTCTCGCTGGTGGCCCGCTGTTGTTCGCCTTTCTCGGCCTTACGCTTTTCCTTACGGGCTTTGCGCTCCTCCATTTTCTGCAGACGCTTGGCAAAGTCCTCTTCGCTCATTAGTCCGCGCGTATCGTCGTTCTGCACCTGCTCGCGGAACTCTTGAAGTTCCTCACGAATCAGTCGCGTCTGTTCCTTCTCAGCCTGTGCCTCCTTGATGTCTCTGATGGCATTCTCTATCCGTCGGTTTGCCTCTGCCAACAATTCTTCAGCCTGCTGCTTGGCACGATTCAGAATAGCTTTGCGCTCGCGTTCTATCTCTTCCAAGTTGGTCTCGTAGCGCTGGATATGACCCTCCAACGACTTCTCGTGCTGGTGGATGGTCTGACGCTTGCCCTCCCAGTATCGCTTGTCGCGCACGATATCCTGCAGGTATTTGTCGCTCTGGATATACTCCGAGCCGACAATCTCCGAAGCATCGTTGATGACTTCCTCAGGAATACCTGTCTTTCTAGCGATTTCGATGGCAAACGACGAACCAGGCTGACCAATCGACAACTGGAACAGGGCCTGCATCTGATGGCGGTCGTACAACATCGCACCATTTACCACGCCTGGATGATCCTCGGCAAAGTGCTTCAGATTCTGATAGTGGGTGGTGATGACGCCGAAGGCCTCCTTCTTCCAGAACTGCTTCAGCACGGCCTCGGCAATGGCACCGCCAATCGTAGGCTCCGTACCACCTCCGAACTCATCTATCAGTAATAAGGTACGCGCGTTGGCCTGCTTCATCATGTTCTTCATGTTCAGCAGGTGCGAAGAATAGGTGGAGAGGTCGTCGGCTATCGACTGCTCGTCGCCGATGTCTATCATGATGCTCTCGAACAAGCCCACCGTCGAACGGTCGCCAATGGGTATCGATAGTCCGCATTGCACCATATACTGCAACAGTCCCACCGTCTTCAGACATACCGACTTACCGCCCGCATTCGGCCCGCTGATAATCAGCAACCGCCCAATGTTCTTCTTGTCTCCTTTGTCTATTGTCTTGTCTCCTTGTCTCCTTGTCTCCTTGTCTCCTTCCAGTCGTATTTCCAGTGGCACTACCTTCTTATCCTGTTTTGCCAATGACCTTTGCAGCAACGGATGAATCGCCCTTATCCAGTCCATCGTGGGTTCGGCTTTCACCTCGGGCTCGAAGCCGCCTATTTGTTCGGCCATCTCCGCCTTCGCGTGCACCAGGTCTATCATGGCCAAGAACCGATACGAGTCAAGCACCTCTTGCACGTGTGGGCGCAGCTCGTCGCTGAATACCGTCAATATACGGATAATCTCCCGTCGCTCGGCAGCCTCCAGTTCGCGTACTTTGTTGTTCGCCTCCACCACCTCGGCAGGCTCGATGAACACCGTCTTACCTGTGGCACTCTCGTCATGCACGATACCATTGATCTTGCGCTTCAATCCAGGTGCTACAGGAAGCATCAGTCGTCCGTCGCGCAGGGTAGGGGCTGCGTCCTGATTCACCAGTCCGTCCCTTTGTGCTGCGTGCAAAATAGTATATAAGGTACGCGAGATACTTCCCGCCGTCTGTTCCATGTCGTGACGGATGCCTGCCAGCACCATCGTTGCCGAATCCTTGATGCGTCCGAATTTATCCAGTATCGAGTCTATCCTACGAATCATTGCTGGGAATGTCTGCACGTCCTCAGCCATGCGGTGCAGGGCAGGGTAGAGGTACTCCGAGGGTTCGAATCCCTCTCTCTCCGCCGTTACGTTAGTCCGTGAGTCCGTAGATCCATCGTTTCGATTCAAGAACGTCACAATGATTCCTATCGTCTCCAGCGACCTTCGCAGATCCCATAGCTCGTTCTCCTCCAGATGCGTGTTCTCCAGTCGGATGCGTGCCACAGACTCGCGCACATCGAAGAAATAGTTCATTTCCGGCTTCTCCTGAGCCTGCATCAGTCGGCGCATTTCCCTCACCTGCTCCAGGCATTCGTTCACCACACTGGCATCGTCCGAGAAGGCCATTTCGTCCACCTTCTCCTGACCCAGCGTGCTCTGGCAATGGCCCTTCAGCATGCGCCGTATTTCGTCGAATCCTATCTTCTGTTCGTAGTTACTCGGATAAATCATGCTGCAAAATTACTAAGAAAAATGGAGTTATAGGGCATGGGTTAAGAGTTTTTAAACCCTTTTGATGTTAAAATTGCTTAACGATATTATAATTTTCAATTTTCAATTATCAATTTTCAATTATTCTTAGTACCTTTGCACCCGCTTTCAAGAAATCGAAGCACTGGAGAGATGGTAGAGTGGTCGATTACAGTAGACTTGAAAAGTACCGTACCGAGAGGTACCGGGGGTTCGAATCCCTCTCTCTCCGCAAAGAGTTCAATGAGTAACATCGTTGAACTCTTTTTTTGCGATGAAGTCTACTCGTAATGTCTGATTCTTACATCGATGCCGTCACCTTTGAGTATTCCAGGGAGACCACTCACGTCAGTCTGGCCGTAGTGATATGGGAATACCACTTTGGGCTTGATGATTCTCGCAGCCTTAACCAATTGGTCTGGCGTCATCGTGTAGGGCTGGTTGCAAGGCAGGAAAGCAACGTCGATGTCCTTAATGGCTGACATTTCAGGGATGTCCTCCGTATCACCAGCGATATAGATTCTCAGGCCATCGATAGTTAAAATGTAGCCGTTGTCACGCCCTTTGGGATGGAATTGCGTGTGCCCCTCAGTGTAGTTATAGGCAGGAACGGCTTCAATGGTGAAGTCTTCGGCAATTTGTAAGTTATCACCATTTTTCATCACCTCGCCAGAGCCATACATATCGGCACATCGCTGGTTGGTAATGAAACGTGTTTTTTCGCCAGACAGCAGCTTGATGGCATCTTGGTTAAAGTGGTCAAAGTGCTCGTGAGTCACCAAGAGATAGTCGGCCTTTGGCATGGAGGCGTAGTCTATCACTTTGTTGCCCAACTTCGTCACAGGGTCAACCTCAATCTCTTTGCCGTCATACTGAATGCGGATGCTGGCATGCGTCAAGGCATGGAACGTCACTTCCTTCCCACTTTTGGTCTTAAACACGTCAGTTTCATAATCTCCCTGGCCACAGGCAGTTGTTAGCCCAATTGCAGCAAATAAGCAAGTCAAAATCTTTTTCATTTCCTAATAATTTTAAAAACATGCAATTTTTATTGCAAAGGTAGCAATAATTCTTCACTTTTTCGTAACTTTGCAAATAAATTTTGCACAGATTTAATATGTTTTGTGATATGAAGAAGATTTTGATTGTTTTCCTTATTGCAATGGTCACGATGCAGAGTACTTTTGCTGGTGACAGACTATCGAGTTTACCGTGTCCTATCCTCGGCGGTGAGTTGAGCAATTCGGCGGCGACATCAGTGGCTGACATTGACGAGGTGATGCCACGGATGCGGGCATTGGGACTGAACACCGTGCTCGTGCCGGCCTATTGGGAGTTGATGGAGCCCGTGGAGGGGCAGTTCGACTTCACACTCATCGACCGCACCATCGACGTGGCACGACGTGAGCAGTTGCATGTCGTGTTCCTTTGGTTTGGCGCGTGGAAAAACTCGATGTCGTGCTATGCGCCGGCATGGTTCAAGCAGGACACGAAACGGTTTCCTCGGGCGATGACTGCCGAAGGGAAACAGATGGAGATAGCCTCGTGCTTCAGCGACAATGTGCTGCAGGCCGACCTGAAGGCCTTCTCCGCGCTGATGCGACATATCCGTGAGCGCGACCCACAGCGCGAGGTGGTCGTCATGATGCAGATAGAGAATGAGATCGGTATGTTGGAGTCGGCACGCGACCACTCGCCATTGGCTGAAAAAGCATATAAAAAGGAGCGCTGGGCAGAACGCTACGGCACGGATGAATATGCCGACGAGAAGTTTATGGCGCTGAGCTATGCCCGCTACGTGGAACACTTGGCTAAGGCTGCCCGCGAGACGCACGACATGCCGCTTTATGTGAATGCTGCGATGAACAGTCGTGGGCGTCGTCCTGGCGAATATCCGTCGGCAGGGCCGTTGGCACATCTCATCGACTTCTGGCACGAGGGTGCACCCAGCATCGACCTGCTTGCCCCCGACATCTATGACACAGGCTTCAAGTCGTGGTGCGCGCAGTATGCATTACCTAATAACCGACTTTTTATCCCTGAGAGCCGATGCTGCGAGAATAGCGGTGTGCGTGCTCTCTATGCCTTCGGCGAACATCAGGCCATTGGCTTCTCACCTTTC
>JBGUIA010000069.1:0-15497 GCA_045112595.1 Prevotella sp.
CACCCGCGATGAGCTGAACAAGGACGGCCGTCTGAACTGGACCGACAAGGCCGAGGAGATGATTGCCCAGGCAAAGGCCGCCAACGGTGGTGGTTCGAACACAAATGGTGGTGGTACGAACACGAATCCCACGAATCCCACGAATGGTGGTAACAATGGAGGCAACGACGACGGTATGGGACAGGACTGATGATGTTAGATGTAAGAAGTAAGAAGTAAGAGGTAAGAGGTATGAAAAAGGAGACTATTAACAAAATCGTTCAGATCATCATTACGATCCTGACGGCTATCAGCTCAACAATCCTCGTACAGAGCTGTAAGGGGTAAGAGGTGAGAGGTAAGATGTAAGATGTTATGAGAACCATTACATTCATCGTCATTCATTGCAGTGCGGTGCGGCCGGACCAGCAGAGTTCCGCAGCTCAGATAGATTCGTGGCACAGGAAGGATAACCACTGGAAGCTCGGCATAGGCTACCACTACGTCGTCCGTCGTAACGGAGAGATAGAGCCCGGACGTCCGGAATACATGGTCGGGGCCCACTGCTTGCACCACAACAGCCACTCCATCGGCGTGTGCTACGAGGGTGGCCTGGACATCCGCGGTCAACCCGCCGACACGCGGACACCAGAGCAGAAAGCAGCATTGCGGTGGCTACTGAGCATGCTTCACAAGGCATACCCCCGCGCATTGATTGTGGGTCATCACGATCTGAACCCTGCGAAGGACTGTCCATGCATCCCCGACGTAGCTACTGAATATAAAGACTTGCAGCCCGAATCAGCCTTTGACTTCGTCGGAAGTACTCTTTAGAGAAAATTCGCAACCGCAGTATTGCTGGTTGTAGAAGTCGTATTCGCGGAGCAGTTGGTTGCGGCGTTCGTAGAGACCACCCTTGCGCCAGTTCTGGGCCCAGAATTCCGTATCGGGTACGGCGGCTTGGGCCTGTAGGCCGGCGGCAGTAATCTGCTCGATGCTCTTCCAGCGCGACGATGCCAGCGTGGTGGTAAAGAAACGCAGGCCCTGACGGCGAGCTTCGTGGGCTGCCGCCGTGAGGCGCAGCTGGAAGCACAGACTGCAACGACTGCCGCGTTCCGGTTCGCACTCCAGTCCGCGGACGCTGTCGAGCCACTGTTGGTGGTCGTAGTCGCCATCAATCCAGCGGATGCCCAGCGAGTCGGCGTGGCGCTTGCTTTCGTTTTTGCGGATGTCGTATTCCTCGCGTGGGTAGATGTTGGGGTTATAATAAAATATGGTAGGGCGGACGTCGTGAGCCAACATCCACTCTACGATAGCTGACGAACAGGGAGCGCAGCAGGCATGCAATAGCACTTCGTGCGCTCCCTGTGGTATTGGAATCTTGTTCAATTGTCAATTATCAATTGTCAATTGTTACTTCACGTATTCAGCAAAGTCGGTAAGCTTCATGTCGCCCTTGCGTGCCAGCGTGTCGTGCATGGCGAAGGCGGCAGGCAGATTGTGACGGGTCTGACCCATCTTCGCAATCTTCAGGTAGTCCCACAACAGCTGCTTGTAGTCGGGGTGAGCACAGTTTTCGATGATGCACTCAGCACGCTGGATGGGGCCCTTGCCACGCAGGTCGGCGATACCCTGTTCGGTGACGATGATGTTGACATCGTGCTCCGAGCTGTCCTGATGAGACACGAAGGGAACGATAGACGAGATGACACCGCCCTTGGCCACTGACGGACAGGTGAAGATGGAGAGGTAGGCGTTGCGGATGAAGTCGCCCGAACCGCCGATACCGTTCATCATCTTCGTACCGCTGATGTGGGTAGAGTTGACGTTGCCGTAGAGGTCGGCCTCGATGGCGGTATTGATGGCGATGACACCTAAGCGGCGGATGATTTCAGGCGAGTTGGAAATCTCGCTCTGGCGCAGCGTCAGATGGTTTTTGAAGTAGTCCATATTGTCGTAAACCTGCATGAGGCACTCGTTCGAGACGGTGAGCGAACAAGCTGAGGCATCCTTCACACGTCCACTGAGCATCATGCCGACGACGCTGTCCTGCAGCACTTCGGTATAGATATTGAAGTCGGGTACGTGCTTGTCCTGACCCAGGGCACCGAGGATGGCATTAGCCGTTGAACCCACACCGCTCTGCAGCGGCAGGAACTCCTTGGGGATACGGCCTTTGTGCATCTCCTCGACGAGGAACTCTGCAGTGAGGTAACCAATCTTATCGGTAACGGGGTCGCTGTCCTTGAAGGCACGGGCCTCGTCAGGGATGTTACACTCTACGACACCAGCCACCTTCTCCTTAGGAATAGAGACGTAGGGCTGGCCGATGCGGTCACCGACGTGCTCGATGGGAATAGCCTTGCGGTAAGGAGGATCCAGCGGCTCGTAAACGTCGTGGATGAACTTGGCGTTGGGATTGTGGAACGAGTTGAGCTCGAGGATGACGTGCTTGGCCAGACGGGCAGCCGTGGGAGAGATACCACCGGCAGCGGTCAGGAAGACATGATAGTCGTTGCCAACCTCCTCAATGTCGCAGACTTCCAGGATAGCCCAGTCCAACGGACCATAGAAACCGTAGCGCAGCTCCTGTGCCATGTGACTCAGGTGCAGGTCGTTGTAGGGAATCTCACCCAGATTGACGTGCTTGCGGAAATCGGGGTTCGTGGTGTAGGGGGCACGGTAGAGGATGGCCTGAGCATTAGCCAGGTCACCATCGGTGCTCTGTCCTGTGGAGGCACCTGTGAAAATAGCCACCTTGAACTCGCGGCCGGCCTCGTGCTCAGCCACAGCGATTTTTGCTAACTCTTTGGTTGTTGCCTTGGCCACACCAGCAGGTGTGAAGCCACTCATGGCGATGTGGTCGCCATTCTTAATCAGCGCCGCAGCCTCTGCGGCAGTCATACGTGTATAAGCCATAATATTGCAATATTTATGAAATTTGGCTGCAAAGGTAATAAAAAAATGAGAATTAAGAATTGAGAATTGAGTTTTTTTTGTACCTTTGCGGGCAAAAAATAGGAAAGTATGGAATCAAAGCTGGTAATTTACAATACGCTGACGCGCCAAAAGGAGCGTTTCGAGCCGATTAACGCCCCCCATGTGGGCATGTATGTCTGTGGTCCTACGGTGTATGGCGACCCCCATCTGGGTCACGCCCGTCCTGCCATCACCTTCGACCTGGTGTTCCGCTATCTGAAGCATCTGGGCTATAAGGTGCGCTATGTGCGAAACATCACGGACGTGGGTCATTTGGAACATGATGCCGACGAGGGTGAGGACAAGATTGCCAAAAAGGCTCGTCTGGAACAGCTGGAGCCGATGGAGATTGCGCAGTACTACACCAACCGCTACCATCAGGCGATGGATGCGCTGAACGTGTTGCGTCCGTCTATTGAGCCGCATGCCACGGGTCATATCATCGAACAGCAGCAGCTGGTGCAGCAAATTCTGGACAATGGTTTTGCGTATGAATCGAACGGCTCGATTTATTTCGATATTGAGGCGTATAACAAGCAATATAAGTACGGTATTCTGAGCGGTCGTTCGCTGGAGAATATCAAGGACGAGAGCCGTGAACTGGCTGGTATCGGCGAGAAGAAGAACCAGGCCGACTTCGCCCTGTGGAAGAAGGCACAGCCCGAGCACATCATGCGCTGGCCAAGCCCTTGGAGCGACGGTTTCCCTGGCTGGCACTGTGAATGTACGGCGATGGGACGTAAGTATCTGGGCGAGATGTTCGACATCCACGGTGGTGGCATGGACCTCGTGTTCCCCCACCACGAATGCGAGATAGCTCAGGCTACGGCATCGATGGGTCATCCTGCCGTGAAATACTGGATGCACAACAACATGCTGACCATCAACGGCCAGAAGATGGGTAAGTCGTATAACAACTTCATCACGCTAGAGCAGTTCTTTACGGGCAACCATCCGTTGCTGGAGAAGGCCTACTCGCCCATGACCATCCGTTTCTTTGTCCTAAGTGCGCACTATCGCGGCACCGTGGACTTCTCGAACGAGGCACTCGTGGCCGCAGAGAAGGGCTTGGAGAAACTGATGAACGCCATCAGCGACTTAGAGCGCATTACCGTGTCGCCACAGTGTGACGCTGAAACGGAAAAGGTGGTGAAGGGCCTGCGCCAGAAGTGCTACGACGCCATGAACGACGACTTCGCCACACCGCAGGTTATCAGCAATCTCTTCGAGGCCTGCACGGTGATCAACAAACTCGTTGACCACAAGGCCACCATCTGTGCCGAATGTCTCGCTGAACTGAAGGAGGTGATGCATCTCTTCGCTGAGGATATCCTTGGCCTGAAAGCCAATAGCCAACAGCTAAATGCTAATGGCCAAGAGGCCCGTGAGGAAGCTTTCGGTAAGGTGATGGATATGGTGCTCGAACTGCGCGCCAAGGCGAAGGCCGATAAGGACTGGGCCACCAGTGATAAGATTCGCGACGAACTGGCTGCTGCCGGTTTCGAAGTGAAGGATACGAAGGACGGCGTCACCTGGCGACTGAACCTATAAGCGGGAAGGGCATTACGGCTGCAGCGTTAACCCCAAAACGAGATAGGCCTTTTGTGTGCGAGGGTTCGCGGAGAGCTCGGCGAAAATGGGAACGGAGAACGTATCGGTAATCTTGATATCCTTCGACGCCTTCAGTGCGACGTTGGTGACGGAGAAACCGCTGGTCCACTCGTTATAATAGTCTGTGGCATAAGGGACGACGCCCGCTATTGCAGTCCAGTCGACTGTGGCAAGTTTGAATGGGACAATAGCCTCGAAATAACTGCTATAGGCGCGCTTTCCGTTCTTATTCAGTCCGTCGTCGCCCGCGAAGTTTGTGTACCATTGAAGGCTCGCGAAGCCGAAGTCGTAACCGACATTTGCTTCGAAGACGTGATTGGTGCTGTGGGCTTCGTACTTCAGATAGCGCGCATCCGGGTCGCCACCATCGTTGGTCCAATAGTCGGTAATACCCATATTGAATCCACCTATCGTGTAAGTCAGCGTCAGGTCCAACTCCTTTGTGTCGTCGGAGTTGGCAATGCCATAACTACCCCAAGCCGAGAGCGACAGCCCTTTGTAGGCTATGCCAAGTGTGGGCTGAATGGCGGCGTTACCCAGGTCCTGACCACGCCAGATGTACTGACTCACGATGTCGCCACCGATTGTTGCCTCCACCTCGTCCTGTGCAAAGGTAGCCAAACTCATGACCAAACCCAGTGCAAATAAAGCTATCTTTTTCATCGTTCCTTTTTTTATTATATGACGAATGTAAAATCTGATTGTAACAGAAACGGCTCGTATATGTTAATAATCGTGATTTTCTGCCGTTATTTCGCAAGAAATGACTACCTTTGTACAAAGTTATACCTAACAAGGTAAAAAACGGCTATGGAACAAAACAACGAGCTGCGCACGGCGTGGGACTTCGTCGAAAGTACGGGGCGCAGCATATTTCTGACCGGCAAGGCGGGAACGGGCAAGACGACGTTTCTGAAAACCATCATGGAGCACTCGCGCAAGCGACCTATCGTGGTGGCGCCGACGGGTGTGGCGGCCATCAATGCCGGTGGCGTCACCATTCACTCGTTCTTCCAGTTGCCGTTCTCGCCCTACGTGCCTGGCGCGAAGGTCGAGAGCAAGTTTGACTTCGGCAAGGAGAAGCGGAAAATCATCGCCTCGTCCGACCTGCTCATCATCGACGAGATTTCGATGGTGCGTGCCGACCTGCTCGACGCCATCGATGCCGTGTTGCGCCGTTTTCGTGAACACGGACAGCCCTTCGGCGGCATGCAGTTGCTGATGATTGGCGACCTGGCACAGCTGACGCCCGTCGTCACACCCGAGGACGAGCGCATGCTGAAGCCCTACTACGACACGCCGTACTTCTTCGGCTCAAAGGCGCTGCAGCAGATTGACTACGTGACCATCCAGCTCACGCATGTCTATCGCCAGCAGGATGAGTCGTTCATCGCACTCCTGAACGAGATACGCGAAGGGCATCCGTCGGCAGAGGCGCTGTCGAAGCTGAACAGCCGCGTAGCTAATAGCCAAAAGCCAAAAGCCAATAGCCAACTGGCCATCCGCCTGACCACGCACAACAACCTCGCCAACTTCTACAACGAGTCGGAGCTGCAAAAACTCCCTGGCCGTTCATACCAGTATCGCGCCGAGGTTAAGGGTACGTTTCCTGAATACTCTTATCCCACGGCTGAGACGTTGGTATTGAAAGAGGGTGCCCAAGTGATGTTCGTGAAGAACGACCCCTCCGGTGAACACAATTATTATAATGGTCGCATTGGGCGCGTGATGGAGGCATCAGAGAATCGTCTCACCGTCTATTGCGAGGGCGACGCCGAGGCTATCGAGGTAGAGCCACTGGAGTGGGAGAACATGCGCTATACGCTGAATGAACAGACACGCGAGATAGAGAGTGAGGTGCAGGGCACGTTTAAGCAACTGCCGCTGCGACTGGCGTGGGCCATCACCATTCATAAAAGTCAGGGCCTGACGTTCGACCGCGCCATCATCGACGCCAACCAGTCGTTTGCGCCTGGGCAGGTGTATGTCGCCCTAAGCCGCTGCCGCACGCTCGAAGGACTGGTGCTTGCCTCACCCTTGGAGCCTCGTGCCGTCATCAACGACGAGCGTGTGGACTCATATATCTCTCAACAGGAATACCAAGCCGAGCGCAGCATCCAGCAACTGCCTATGCTCAAGCAGGAATACGAGCGCCATCTGCTGATGCAACTATTCGATTTCCGTGCTGTCATTGACTTGCAGGAGTCGATGGTGCGCATCTTCGCCGAGTTCTTCTACCACAGTCACGCGTCGTTGAAGCAGTTACACGACCAGACGCTGCTCGACCTGCGCCAGCGCGTCCTTGAGGTGGCCGTCAAGTGGCAGCAGAAAATTCAGACCATGCCGATAGAGTCCCTGCGCGATGCTGACTTCCTCGACCGCGTAAAACGTAGTGCCGAATATTTTGCCAACCAGTTGCGCGACATCCTCACCAAACCCATCGAACTCTCCGTTAAAGTGGAAACCAACAACAAACAAGCCTCGCGCCGCCTCAACAATGCCCTACCCGACCTCAAGCAGGCGTGGCTCGCCCGCCGCTATCTGCTCGTCAAGATGGCCGAGAAGGGCTACACCGTCGACGGCTACCTGCACGAGAAGCAGATGTCGATGCTCGATGCCCTTGGTGAGGACGACGTAAAGCCCAAACGCAAACGTAAAACCAAAAAGAAGTGACTTCTTATCTGAATACAGCTGATGATATGATACAGCCCAAATTACTTGTTTACGACCTGCATAAGGATGTTGTTGCGTTCAGTACGACGCGATGCGGTGGATTCAGTACGGGGGCGTATGGCGAGTTCAACATCAACCGCTACTGCGGCGACGACGCCGAGGCCATCCGCAAGAACCGCGCTTTGCTGTGCCAGCAGCTGGGCATTAGCGACAACCGTCTCATCATGCCCCATCAGGTACATCTCACGCAGTCCGTACAAATTGACGAGACGTTTCTCGCGTTGTCGGAAGAAGACCGACAAACGCGCTTGGAGGGCATTGATGCAGTGATGACCAATCTCGCAGACGTGTGCATCGGAGTCAGCACAGCCGACTGCATCCCGTTGCTCATCTACGACGCTTCGCAGCACGCTGTGGCAGCCATTCATGCAGGCTGGCGCGGCACCGTCCAGCGCATCGCACAGCAGACCATTGCGGATATGGTGGCGACATACGGTTCGCAACCGGCCGACCTGCGCGTTCAGATTGGTCCAGGCATCAGTCTCGACAGCTTCGAGGTGGGCGACGAGGTCTATGACGCCTTCGCGACAGCAGGTTTCGACATGACTGCCATTGCTAAACGATACATAACATGCAACTCTCAACTTTCAACTCTCAACTCTCAACTTTCCAAGTGGCACATCGACCTGCCTGAGTGCAATCGCCGGCAACTCATTGCTGCCGGCGTGCCCGAGGCTCACATCTCCGTTGCCGACATCTGCACCGTCAAGCATTCTGACACCTTCTTCTCCGCCCGTCGACTGGGCATTCAGTCAGGCCGCATCTTCACAGGCATTATCTGTAAATTATGAACAACTAATTATAAATTAATGACAATAATGGATATAAAGGGACTATTGAATCGGACAGATAGGTTTGCAGCCAATGCAGGTTGCAGGATTACGGAGGTGGACGAGCAGCATGCTGTGGCGGAGATGACGGTGGCGACAATACACCTGAATGGCGGCAATGTGTGTCAGGGAGGGGCGCTGTTTACGTTGGCCGACTTGGCCATTGCTGCTTGGATGAACTACAACGGTCAGCTCACGTTTGGCATCAACAACAGCATCATGTTTGTTTCGAGTGCGCGTGAGGGCGATGTGTTGCGGGCTGAGGCTGTCGGCATATGCGACCATCATAAGATTCCTGCCGTGGAGGTGCGTGTAACCAATCAGGACGGACGGCTCATCTGTCACGTGACGGGCATGGGGTATCGTAAAAATATAGGGCTATGAAAAAGAATTTGCGATGGTTGATGGGTGTGGTGCTCATCTGCGGATTATGGGTGTTCGTGGCATGTACGAACGATGACAATCCTGTTGTGGATCCTGTTACGGAACAGTTGCAGGACGGTGAGTGGACGGGTAGCGGCGAGGGACGCAGCGGAAGCATCATCGTCAGGGTGACGGTAGAGAACCATCAGGTAGTGAAGGTGACCGTTGTGAGCCAGTCGGAGTCGAGCTTTGCGCAAGAAACTATTAACACTATCTGTGAAAGTGCCGTGGGCAGAACGACAGAGATGAGCGTGGAGGTGGATGGCGTGACAGGTGCTACGCTGACCTCGACGGGTGTCATCGATGCCATTAATATGGCACTGGAGGCTGCGATGGGTAAGTCTGTTGATCCGAGCAAGATTTATAACGATGGTTCATGCGATATCGTCATCGTTGGTGCTGGCGGTGCTGGACTCTCTGCAGCTGTGGCAGCAGCTGAAACAGATGGCAGTCTGAAGATTATTGTGCTGGAAAAGCAGGGCATCATCGGTGGCAACACCAACAACTCTACGGGCGGCATCAACGCGGCAGAGACGGATATCCAGAAGGGACTCGGCATCGAGGACAGCAAGAAACTTTTCTATGACGATACGATGAAAGGCGGCAAATATGAAAACATCCCGTCGCTGGTTCAGAATTTCGTGGAACACGCGCCTGTGACCATCTCGTGGTTGACGGGACTTGGCGCCGATCTGAGCGACGTGGGACTGATGGGGGGCAGTAGCGTAAAGCGCACACATCGCCCTCAGGGTGGCTCGGCCATTGGTCCGCATCTGATGAAAGTGCTCAATGATGCCTCATCCAAGAAGAATATCGAAATACGCACATCGAACAAGGTGTTAGACCTGCTCTCTGCTGTAGAAGGCAGTGTGATTGGCGTGAAGGTGCAGAATGCTAACGGCAGCACGTATCAGCTCACGGCTAAGGCTGTGATCATTGCCACAGGAGGCTTTGGTGCCAATCTGGAGATGGTGACCGGTCTGCAACCCTCGCTCAAAGGCTTTGCCACGCTGAACCATCCTGGAGCCACGGGCGATGCCTTTGGTTGGGTGACGGCCATCGGTGGTGCGACTATCCAGATGGCGAACATTCAGATTCATCCTACAGCAGAGGCCACAAACCATATTCTGATAACGGAGGCTGTACGCGGCAACGGTGCCATTCTGGTGAACCACGAAAGCAAGCGCTTCTGTAATGAGATGGACACGCGCGATGTAGTCTCTGCGGCTATCCTCGCACAGACGAAGGGTGAGGCCTTCCTCATCTTCGACCAAGGTGTGCGCAAGTCATTGGCCTCTATCGAAACCTACGCCAACCAGCATCTGCTCAGCGAGGGTAACACCGTTGCGGAACTGGCTGAGGCCACAGGCATCCCTGCCACTGATCTTGAAGCCACGCTGAATCGCTATAACGCCCAGCAGAAAACTGGTGCCGATGAGGACTTCGGGCGCAGTGCTGCACAAATGACCGCCTCTTTAGAGACCGCTCCGTACTATGCTGTCTGTGTCACCCCTGCCATCCATCACACGATGGGCGGTCTAAGTGTGAATACCGATACACAGGTGTTGAAAGCCGATGGTACACCCATCTCTGGACTCTATGCCGCTGGCGAGGTAACAGGTGGTCTGCATGGTGCCAATCGTCTGGGCGGCAATGGCGTGGCAGATATCGTGGTCAATGGCCGTTTGGCGGGTATTGCTGCTGCGAAGAAAGTTTTAAAGTAAGATGGATGTATGAAAAAGACCATCGTAGCGATTGATTCGTTCAAGGGTTGTCTGACGTCGGCTGAGGCTAATCAGGCGGCAAGTGAAGGTATTCTTGCGAAAAAGCCTGAGGTACAGGTGGTGCAGATACCTGTGAGCGATGGTGGCGAGGGATGGCTGGAAGCATTCTCTGCAGCGATAGGCGGCGAAATTGTGGAGATCAACGTGAAAGACCCGCTGATGCGAACGATTGTAGCGCAGTATCTCGTGCAGGGCGATACGGCGGTGATAGAAATCGCGAAGGCCAGCGGACTGACGCTACTTTCCCCAGAAGAACGCAACCCAATGGTAGCCACGAGTTACGGCACGGGCCAGTTGGTGGTGGATGCCGTTCGTAGAGGTTGCAAACACATCATCGTAGGACTTGGCGGAAGTGCTACCAGCGATTGTGGAATAGGTATGCTGCGGGCGATTATCGACGCCTTTGCCCAAAACGGCTCATGGGATAATGTTCGTGAACTGGATGACGTTCATTTCACGATAGCAACCGATGTCACCAATCCGCTTTGTGGCGAGAATGGCGCTGCACATGTGTTCGCTCCACAAAAGTTTGCGATTAAGCGAGAGCAATCGGAGCTCGATTCGATTGCCGAGCGTGAGCAAACTCGACCGCAGGTCAAGGGGGCGATACACGAACAGGTTCTTGCCCTTGATGCTCGCGCCAAACGCTTTGCGGAGGCATCTGCCAAGCATCTAGGCCGTGATAGTCAAAACATGCCTGGTGCGGGCGCTGCTGGCGGTTTGGGCTATGCGTTCCTGCAATATATGAATGCCGAGTGTCGCTCAGGTATCGACCTTCTGTTAGATACCATCCATTTTGACAACTTGCTACAAGATGCTGACCTCGTAATCACTGGCGAAGGCTCTGCTGACTGCCAAACCCTCATGGGTAAGCTGCCCTTCGGCATCTTGCAACGCGCACAACGACACAACGTGCCTGTCATGCTGATAGCTGGACGTATAGCCGACGAACAACTACTCCTTGCTGCCGGTTTCTCCCGTGTCACCTGCATCAATCCTCCTGGCTTACCCCTCGAAATCGCGATGCAATCCGCAACGGCGAAGGAAAACATCAGGCATGTAATGGCTCTTATTTCCTGACGATGACACTGCCGCTGGCCTGATGTGTTGCCAATATCAGCACCTCGGCTATCTGTACGTGCTCAGGAGCGTTGGCAGCATAGACGGCAACGTCGGCAATGTCGTCACCCGTCAGGGGCTTGATGCCTTTATATACCGTGGCGGCACGGTCGTTGTCACCGTGGAAACGAATGTTGCTGAAGTTGGTCTCTACGAGTCCGGGCTTCAGGTTCGTCACACGGATGGCGGTATTGGCTACGTCGATGCGCAGACCGTCGGAGAGTGCTTTCACGGCAGCCTTCGTAGCACAATAGACATTACCACCGGCGTAGGCAGCATCGCCAGCCACAGAACCGACGTTGATGATGTGTCCGCGATTGCGCGCCACCATACCCGGCACGACGAGGCGCGTCATCGTGAGCAGGCCCTTGATGTTCGTGTCGATCATCGTTTCCCAGTCGTCTGGGTTGCCCTCATACTCCGGTTCCAACCCCAGCGCCAGTCCGGCATTGTTCACCAGCACGTCTATCTCCTGCCATTCAGCCGGCAACTCCTCGATGCACTTCGTCGCCTTTTCGCGGTCTCTCACGTCGAACGCCAGCGTCAGCACGTCCCTACCCTTTTCTGTCAGTTCACTTCTGATTTCATTCAGACGTTGTTCGTTTCTTCCCGTCAGAATCAGTCTGTCGCCATTTTCGGCGAACTTCCTTGCACAAGCGAGTCCAATCCCACTTGTCGCTCCAGTTATTAATACAGTCTTGTTCATAATTTTTATGTTAGAAATTAAATCCACGTTAGTTTTCGCCACACTCCTTCCAGCGGTCCGCGAGGATGGCTGCTGAACCAATAGCAGGCAAAGAGATACTGGCAGACGACCATTCCGCATCCGACCATGACGGCATAGGTAATGCCCAAAAGACGGTAGCAGGCCAGACCATAGCCGCAGAAGATAAAGCAGCCGATGATGGACTGCAACAGATAGTTGGTCAAACTCATACGGCCGAAGATGCACAGATGATGAAGCACGCGGCGCACACCCTCAAAAGCATACCAAGCAGAGACCACAGCCGAGACAATCATCAACAGGATGATGAGGTTGTAGATAGGCTTAAGCCATGATTCCAGCTCACCGAAATCCACGAAACTCAACACGATGACGATAATGGCAGAGCAAATCAGGATATTATGCCATATCTGCAAGTGGCGCCCCTCGTTATAAAACAGTCGCTGGCGTCCTAACTGCATGCCGAGAATAAACAGGCAGAGCAGCTGCGTCAGTCGGCCGCTAAACACATTGAACCGCAGATTCAACTCAAAACCGTATCGCACGTTATTCACGACATTCTCCCAAAACGTGCCATGTTCGTGCAGGGCAATGGTCTGGCCGTAAATTTCCCAAAGTCTGGTGTGGTCGATGGTGGTACCCGTCAACAGACAATATAGCTCCACGGGCTGGATGGCCAACAGAGCGATGATGCACCACACCCACTTCGACGGCAGATAGCTGATGGGGATAAGCAGCAGGCCGTAGCACGCATAGAGCATCAGGATGTCACCATCGTAGAACGCCACGTTGATGACACCAAACATAAACAACAGACACATGCGCCAGGCAAAGCGGCCCGAGAAGCATTTGCCTTTCTGTTGCTGGTTGTCGTTCATAATAAAGAAACTCAATCCGAACAGCATGGCGAAGATGCCGTACATCTTGCCTGAGAACAGCCACGCCAGCACGTCGGCCACCATCTGGTCGCATGCCAGTGTATGCACTATCGGCTCCTTGGTAAAGATGTCGAAGTGCTCTACGGAGTGATACAGGATGATGCCAGCCACGGCGATACCTCTCAGCGCATCGGCCACATCGATTCGAGTGTTGGGTAAATTACGGGTTTTATACATATCCTTCAAACCTATTTTAATTGCAACGTATTTTTTCAAATCCACCAGAGGCAGAACGTCGGATATACAAGCCTTTCGCTGCCGGTTTGGACGGAAGGCGGCGCCCGTCAATCGTATACCATACATCAGACATCAAACATCTTACATCAGACATCGTTTCGATGCCCGTATCTTCACCTTTCATGAAGTCGAAGGAGATGGTACCGTCGGCAGCCTGCAGGATGTTGGTGATGGCTTTACCCATGAACTTGCGGCCGTCGGCAGCAGGTGTGAAGAGCGTGGCTGCGGGCGACGACTCGTCCGTCAGACTGTTGTTGACGGCGAGCGTCGTGGGGTCGGTATAAGGATAGGGCGAGGTGCTGAGGTAGCGACTGCGCAACCAATTGTCCTCGGTCCATCGGGTAAGATCCTTCCCATTATTCTGCGGACACCAGGTGCGGAAGTCCTTGCCCGAGGCGTGGAACAGACCGTAGCGATAATGCTCGTCGGAGGTATTCACCAGATTGCCCCTCCAGGCATCCTTGTCAAAATCAACGTGGAAGATGAGGAGCCCGTTGCCTGGACATCCGTAGTCCCAGCCCTCCTGTCGGCGATTCTCCAAGAGATAGTACTCGTCTCTGTTGGATGTGCTGCGCACGAGGTAGGTTTTGCCGCCCTCGCCCAGAGGCTTCATGTCACTGATAGTGTTAGGTGCTATCAGTTCCTCGGGATCAGCCCAGCCTAAAAACATCCGCTCCATCGCACTGAGGTTAGGCGGGCACCAGCCACAGTTGGTTAAGTTGCCGCCATCCATCAAGTCCCACTCGTCGACGGTAGAGAAGGCGGTGCCTGAGCCGAAGGGATAGAGGTCGGGCAGTCCGAGGCAATGGCAGAACTCGTGGACGATGGTGCCGATGCCGCTGAGCATGCCGCTCTGCAAGCATTCGCAGTTGAGACTGTAGAAGTAGTAATCTATGCCGCCTGGCAGTTTCGTGTCCGGAACTTGGTAGGATGAGGATGGTGCCAAGTAAGAAAATCCGTTCGTCGAATTACCCATAAGGCCGGCGGCAATGAATATTACCTCATTGGCCTGCCCGTCGCCGTTCCAGTCGTAGACGGTAAAGTCGGCATCAATAGTTTCCGACAACAGGCTGAGAGCCTTTCCCATGTCCTTATTGCCGTGGTCATTGTAGTAATGGCTGCGAACTTCTTTATCAATTTTCACAGGGCCGTAGATATCGAACTGCAGGTTCAGACGGCCTGCCGACTGGTCGCGGAAGTAGTCGGCCACACAGCCCTTCCCCTTGCCCTCGTTGAACCCCGACTCATTAAAGATGCGATTGTAGTACGTCGCAGGATCGTCCATCGAGAAGTCCAGGTCGCTGAACGAGAAGAGCACCACAGGCACCCGGTAGGTCTTCTGTGAATCAAATTCGTATGGTTCAGGCAGCAATTCTGAATTATCACTCCGTGTCATGGCAATACTATGAAGACAGCCTCTGCGCTGTGCCTGAACACTTGTGACAGCCATTAGAACGGCAAGTAATAATATCTTTCTCATATACATCGTTCTTAATTGTTTTACTCTATCACTTCAATATAGAAGCTGAATGGCTGTGATTCTTACTTTGTTCATATCGACCACAAAATTACACATAATTACCGAAACTACCAAATTTCTGGGATATTCTTTGCAAGCAAAGCGACCAAAGGTCGAGCGCTGCAAAAAAAATGTGACGAATAATATCAGTTGCTGTTGCTCATGCGCTGCTGCTCGGCTTTACCAGCACCTGTTCCCTTATACTTACTCTTCTGGGCGTTGAAGGTGTAGCGGATAGAGATGTCCAGACGGTGGCTACGGCTTCGTGTTTTCTGCACAGTGTAGAAGAAACCACAGTCATGAGCCATATCCTGTACGCTACGTTGGAACACATCGCTGATGCTGGCACGCAGGCACAGGGCATCATTCTTCAGCCAGCACTTCTGTACCACGAAACTGACATTATACGAAGGTGAGAGAATACGGAAGTTCAGTACATCACCCTTGGTCTGGATGTTGGCATTGGCCTCCAACTGCCAGCTGTGCTTAAAGCGGAAGGTGTTGTTCAGGTCGAAGAAGAAGATGGGCTTAGTAAAGGTCACATCCGTCTTGCCTGTGGCGCTACGAGGATCGTCGTAGGTCATCGTGTTCCAAAACTTCTGCCCGCCAATGGTCCAGCTT
>JBGUIA010000070.1:0-4673 GCA_045112595.1 Prevotella sp.
AGCCGAACAGCGCAGAGAGTCTGAGCGTATTGAACGCGACCCTAATGCCATCAATGGCAGGGAGATTCAGACCATCTTGGGCAACAAGGGTTGGTTCCAGCCAGTATCCAATGGCCGTGAGATGGTTGTTGGCGAAATACGAGTTGATAAAACGCTCAATGGTACATACGTCATGGAGGCAGAAGTCAATGGCCGACTCCTCGCCCACTCCATCTCAGCCAAGGACTATCAGAAGTTCCTCGACCTCGACGATGCCCATCGCCTGAAGATGTTCGATAAGGTTTTCAACGAGGTCGAAATCAAGTCGGCACATGGGGAGAGCCTATATCAGGATGACCTATACCTTGCGCATGACGGGCAAAGCATCGTCCACCAAAAGGAAGTGGACATCCAAAATGCCACTTCCAACAGGGTGGACGGTGCAGCCCTTTTGGAGTTTAATGAGCGCAAGGGCTTTTACCGCGAGAGAGCACATGGCCGTGAGGTCGAGGTAGGGAATATTCAGGTTGACCCTACAGCGAATGGCAAATACAAGATGACCGCTGTCATCAATGGACAGGCTATTTCGCATGAGATTACCCAGAAACAGTACGACAAGTTCCTCGCTGTCGATGACTATCACCGTATGCAGCTCTTCTCTAAGATCTTCAATGAGGTCGATATCAAGACCCGTCCAGGCGAAGGCCATAACCTCGGTGCTGCTCTTTTGGCCGCATTGGTCGTTGGTGGTGAGGTGATGCGCGACGGCCTGTCTGTCCCCCATGAGGCGAGACCTGAGATTTATGAAACCCATACCGGCCCCGTCTATCATAAGGCAGGAGTTGTCAGTCCGGCTGATGTAGCTGCTGCCAACTTCCGTTCAGAGGAAGCCAACCTTGGTGTTCCTGGACCAGACGAGGGTATCAGACGTGGCTTGTAAACAATTTATCTTTATTAAAGAAGAATGATACCATCTTTATTCTTTCATAATCGACGCGGACTACTGGCAATGGCCGTCCTGATGGCCGTGCCTGCCAGTAGTTTTGGGCAGGTTGGCGAGGCCAATCCGCTGCAATATGCCGCTATTGCCGAGGGAACGAGCCTGCTGAACAGCACGATAAACAGTCAGACGAAAGGTATGCAGAAGACCGCTGCTTTTCAGGGAACCATCGCGGCAGAGTTCACGAAGATGAAACAGTGGGAGGGTAAGTATAATGCTTACCTGAAAACGGCTCGTGGCTATGCCGATGCCCTCAAAGCTGGTTGCTCACTTTATGCCGATGGTGTTCAGACCCTGCAACATCTCTATGAGATACAACGGGCCATCAATGCTAATCCTGTGGGCATCGGTGCCACGTTGGCCATGAACGACCTCTATCTCGAAACAGCGACGGAGTTCATCAAGACCTATCGCCTGTTGAAGGTGTCGGTGGCCAAGGGTGGCACGGACAATATGCTGACGGGAGCCGAACGGACGGAAATGCTCTGGCAACTGTCCGACGAACTGGCCCGGCTGAATGCCAAGCTGCGCACCCTCGCCATCAGTATCGCATATCATAATCTGACGGATGTCTGGAACCAGTACACGGCTGGGATGGTTGACAAAAGCCATGCCGAGATAGCCAGTGAGGCGTACGAACGCTGGCGAAGGGCATCAACCGTAAGTCAAATATTGAATGAATGATGAAGAAGCTATACTTGTTAATACTGTTGTGTGTACCGCTGAAGTCGGTGGCCGGTATCGACCCGGGACGTGTGGCTGCCATTGAACTGGCCTCCGACCAGGCGAAGAAAACCATCGAGTCGCAGGAGAAGGCGCAGCTGCTGATGACCACCGGCCACGTCTGGATAAAGGAGGAGGTGGAAGCCACGACCGACTTCCAGCGCGAGTTCAACGACTACCTGGATAAGTTCCACGATGTGCTGTCGATAGCGGCTGAGATCTACGGCATCTACTACGAGGTGACGCAGACCTCGAAATGCGTGAAGGACTTGGGTCATGTCCTCGCTGACAGTCCTGAGAACGCCCTGGCCGTGGCTTTCTCCACGCGTCGCAATGTGGTCTATCGCAACATCGTGCGTACCACGCTCGACGTCATCATGGACATCCGTAAGGTGTGCTTTGAGAGCAGCAAGATGACGGAACAGGAGAAGAACAAGGTGATCTCGACTATCCGGCCCAAACTACGCACCATCAACAAACAGTTGCGCCAGCTCACCCTCGCGCTCCGCTATACGTCGTTTCTCGATGTGTGGAACGAGCTGATGGAGCGGGCTTATTACATGAATCCCGCCACCAAGCACGACATCATCACCCGTTGCCGCCGCCAATGGTGGAATAACGCTAAATCGGTAAGATAGAAATGGAAGAGTCGAAAGAGATACAAAGCATTTACAGCATATTCCGAGTCGTCATCTACGTCTCGCTGGTCGTTGAGTTTTTCGAGTATGCCTGCAATCCTGAGCAGCTCGACACGTTCGCCGGTGTGCTGACCGACCTGCATGAGCGCATGGGACGCTGGCTGATTTACCAGCCTGGACACCTCGCCTATAGTAAGATTGCCACGCTCCTGCTGGTCATTATCACCTGCATCGGCACCCGCAACAAGAAACAGATTGAGTTCGATGCCCGTAAGATGGTGTTCTGGCCCATCGTCATCGGATTCGTGCTGGTCCTGTTGGCCGTGTGGCTCTACTACACCGACTGGCTGCACTACCGCCTGTGGATATTCCCGCTGAGCATCTGGCTCTATATGGTTGCCTCCATCGTTGGCACGGTGTGCGTCCATGTGGCGCTCGACAACGTGTCGAAGTATCTGAAGGAGGGACTGATGAAAGACCGCTTCAACTTTGAGAACGAGAGTTTCGAGCAGAACGAGAAGCGCGTCGATACGAAGTACGGCGTGAACATCCCCATGCGCTACTACTATCACGGCAAGTTCCGTCATGGCTGGATCAACATCAATAACCCCTTCCGTGGTACGTTCGTGGTGGGTACGCCTGGATCGGGTAAGACCTTTTCTGTCATTGAGCCGTTCATCCGTCAACACTCGGCCAAGGGCTTTTCGATGGTGGTTTACGATTACAAGTTCCCTACCCTCGCCCAGAAGCTCTACTACCACTACCGCATCAACAAGGCGAAGGGCAAGACGCCGCCGGGCTGTCAGTTCAACATCATCAACTTCGTGAATGTGGAGTATTCGCGCCGGGTGAACCCTATCCAGCATAAATACATCGACTCGTTGGCCGCTGCCCAGGAGACCGCTGAGACGTTGGTCGATTCGCTGAACAAGGGAAAGAACGAGGGTGGCGGTGGCTCCGACCAGTTCTTCAAGACCTCTGCAGTGAACTTCCTCGCCGCCTGCATCTATTTTTTCGTGAACTATAAGCGCCTGCCCTACGACAAGGACGGCAACGAGCTGGTGCCGGAATATACGGAGGACAAAGAGACGCACCACAGGAAACTGACGGGTCGCGTGTTCGACAAGGCAGGCAATACCGTCACGCCAGCCTATTGGTTGGGCAAGTACAGCGACATGCCGCATGTGCTGTCGTTCCTGAACATCGACTATAAGACCATGTTCGAGATTCTGCAGACCGACCCTGAGATATTCCCGCTGATTGCACCGTTCAAGTCGGCTCTCGACGGCAAGGCGATGGAACAGTTGGAGGGTATGATTGGTACGCTGCGTGTGCAGACCTCGAAGCTGGCCACCAAGGAGGCCTACTGGATATTCCACAAAGATGGCGACGACTTCGACCTAAAGGTCAGCGACCCCAAGAGTCCGTCGTACCTGCTCATTGCCAACGACCCTGAGAAGGAACAGATTGTTGGTGCCTTGAACGCCATGATCCTGAACCGTTTGGTGACGCGAGTGAACAGTGGCCAAGGGAAAAATATCCCCGTTGACATCTGTGTGGACGAGGTGCCGACGCTCTATTTCCACAAGATAGACCGTCTGATTGGTACGGCACGAAGCAACAAGGTGGCTGTCATCCTCGGATTCCAGGAACTGCCGCAGCTGGAGGCCGACTACGGCAAGGTGGGTATGCAGAAGATAATCACTACCATCGGTAATGTCGTGTCCGGCTCTGCCCGTAACAAAGAGACGCTCGAATGGCTCTCCAACGACATCTTCGGCAAGACGGTACAACTCAAAAAGGGTGTCACCATCGACCGCGACCGCACCAGCATCAATCTCAACGAGAACATGGACTCGATGGTGCCTGCCTCGAAAATCTCGGATATGCCCTCTGGCTGGATCTGCGGACAGGTGGCCCGCGACTTCACCCCCACCAAGACTGGCCGTCACGGATCGATGAACATCCAGAAATCAGAGGAGTTCCAGACCTCGAAATTCTATTGCAAGACCAACTTCGACATGGCCGAAATCAAGGCCGAGGAAGAGGATTACGCCAATTATCCGCTCCCCATCGCCTATGATTTCAAGTCCGTCGATGCCCGCGAGCGTATCTTATATATGAACTACAACCGCGTAAAGGCCGATGTTGACAGCCTAATCCTCGAAGTCGAACAGGAGTTCAAGAAATAGGATAAGCCCCGGCTTGCAACTGCAGGTCGGGGTGTTTATTAAGTTTCATACGAGTTATTCATCAAGATAGGCATTAAGGAATGCTGCTGCCAGACTATTCTCCTTGATGTTCTTGCGTGCATCGTCAGGGCTGAACCACTG
>JBGUIA010000071.1:0-15028 GCA_045112595.1 Prevotella sp.
TACGGGAATAGCTCAGTTGGTAGAGCATCGGTCTCCAAAACCGAGGGTCGTGGGTTCGAGTCCTCCTTCCCGTGCTAAGAAAAGAAAAGAATTATGATTAAGAAATTCATCAATTACTGCAAGGCCTGCTATGATGAGCTTGCTCACAAGGTGACATGGCCTTCGTATAAGGAGCTGACGCAGAGCGCCGTGGTGGTGCTTTCAGCTTCATTGATTATTGCTGTTGTAGTATGGCTGATGGACGTAGTGTTCAAGGCCGTCATGAGTTCTATTTATCCTAACTAATCTGGGAAGATGTCGGATACAACAGGAATGAAGTGGTACGTACTGCGCTCTGTCAGTGGTAAAGAGGGCAAGGTAAAAGAGTTCATCGAGAATGCGAAGAAGCATAACGATGTGCTCGATACTCACGTTGGTGAGGTGCTCCTTCCTACAGAGAAGTACGCTGTGCTGCAGAATGGCAAGCGTGTTGTCAAGGAGAAGCTTTTCCTGCCGGGCTATGTATTGGTACAGGCTACTTTGCAGGGAGAGGTTGCTCACATGTTGCGCTTCATTCCTAACGTGTTAGGCTTTTTGGGCGGTATGGATAACCCTCAGGTAGTGAAGCAGTCGGAGATTAACCGTATTCTGGGTACTGCCGAGGAGACTACTATTGAAAATGTGGAGTTGAACATCCCTTATCAGGTCGACGAGTCTGTGAAGGTCATCGACGGCCCGTTCAGCGGTTTCTCTGGTATCATCGAAGAGGTGAATACAGACAAGCATAAGCTGAAGGTGATGGTTAAGATCTTCGGTCGCAAGACTCCATTGGAATTGAATTTTACGCAAGTTGAAAAAGAATAGGGCGTAAGTTACGGTGCGTCCGTTCTATATACGGTCTAAGGAGGCTTCCACTCCTGGGGCTTATATAAAAAATCAATAAATATAATAATCACAAATGGCTAAAGAAGTTGCTGGATTAATCAAATTGCAGATTAAAGGTGGCGCCGCAAATCCCTCACCCCCCGTTGGACCTGCACTGGGTTCTAAGGGTATTAACATCATGGGATTCTGCAAAGAGTTCAACGCCAGAACACAGGATAAGGCAGGAAAGATTCTTCCTGTCGTTATTACCTACTATGCAGACAAGTCATTCAGCTTCATTATCAAGACTCCCCCTGCAGCAGTACAGCTGTTGGAGGCTGCCAAGGTAAAGAGCGGATCAGCTCAGCCTAACCGTAAGAAGGTGGCCAGCGTAACCTGGGATCAGGTTCGTGCCATCGCTGAGGATAAGATGAGCGACTTGAACTGTTTCACTGTTGAGTCGGCTATGAAACTGATTGCCGGTACAGCACGTAGCATGGGTATCACTGTAAAAGGGGACTTCCCTGGTAAATAACAAATAACTTCAATTAGAAAAATGAGTAAACTGACAAAAAATCAAAAGTTGGTAGCTGATAAGGTTGAAGCAGGGAAAGCATACTCTTTACAGGAAGCCGCTGCGCTGGTGAAGGAAATTACCACCACCAAGTTTGAGGCTTCTGTAGATATCGACGTACGCTTGGGCGTAGATCCTCGTAAGGCCAACCAGATGGTTCGTGGCGTTGTGTCACTGCCTAATGGTACAGGTAAGGTTACACGAGTTCTCGCTCTCTGTACTCCTGATCAGGAAGAAGCTGCTAAGGAAGCTGGTGCCGACTATGTTGGTCTGGACGAGTATATCGACAAGATCAAGCAAGGTTGGACCGATGTTGATGTAATTATTACAATGCCCTCATGCATGGGTAAGCTGGGTCCTCTCGGACGTATCCTGGGTCCCCGCGGTTTGATGCCAAACCCCAAGAGCGGTACTGTAACTATGGACGTTGCTAAGGCAGTCAAGGAAGTAAAGCAGGGTAAGATTGACTTCAAGGTAGACAAGGCAGGTATCATCCACGCCTCTATCGGTAAGGTTACCTTCACTCCTGAGCAGATCTACGGAAATGCCAAGGAATTCCTGCAGACTATTATCAAGCTGAAGCCGGCTGCTGCCAAGGGTACATACATGAAGAGTATCTTTATCTCCAGCACTATGAGCGCTGGTATCAAGGTAGATCCTAAATCAGTTGAATAACTCGTAAAAGTTTAGTAAAATGAAAAAGGAATTAAAAGATACTATCGTTGTAGAACTTGGACAGAAGCTGAAGGAATATGCTCATTTCTATCTGGTAGACACTACTGGACTGAATGCTGAGCAGACAAGCAATCTCCGTCGCAAGTGCTTCAAGAACGAGATTAAGATGGTCGTTGTGAAGAACACGCTTCTCCACAAGGCTTTCGAAGCTTCAGATATTGATTTCTCGCCCCTGTATGATAGCTTGAAGGGTAACACCGCAGTGTTCTTCACACAGACTGCTAACGTTCCCGCTAAGTTGCTCAAAGAGTATAAGAAGGAAGGCATCCCCGCCCTGAAGGCTGCTTATGCAGAAGAGGGTTTCTTCGTAGGTGCCGACAAACTCGAAGAGCTTGTATCTATCAAGAGTAAGAACGAACTTATTGCCGACGTTGTGGCTCTGCTGCAGTCTCCGGTCAAGAACGTTGTTTCTGGCCTGAATGCTGGTGGCAAGCTCCACGGGCTGCTTGACGCTATCGCTGAGCGTAACAAATAAGCGAAGAGAAGTAACAAACATTAACATTAAAAAACAATTAAAATTTTAAATAAAATGGCAGATATTAAAGCTATTGCTGAGGAGTTGGTTAACCTCACAGTAAAAGAAGTACAAGAGTTGGCAACTGTCCTGAAGGACGAGTATGGAATTGAGCCCGCCGCTGCAGCTGTTGCTGTTGCTGCTGGTCCCGCTGCAGGTGGCGCTGAGGCCGCTGCTGAGGAGAAGTCTTCTTTCGACGTTGTTCTGAAGGAGGCTGGTGCTGCTAAGCTGCAGGTTGTAAAGGCCGTTAAGGAAGCTTGCGGTCTGGGTCTGAAGGAAGCTAAGGATCTCGTAGACGGTGCTCCTTCTACTCTGAAGGAAGGTCTCTCTAAGGACGAGGCTGAGAACCTGAAGAAGGCTATCGAAGAGGCTGGTGCCGTAGTTGAGCTGAAGTAATTCAGAAACAACAATATCAAGTGGTTGGGGGCTCTCCAGTCGAGAGTTCCCGACCATTTTTTGTCTTTTTATTCTAGATAGTCTAGATGCTCTAGATGGTCTAGATTAGTCTAGAAATCATATTTTACAATTTATGGCAACAAAGAAAGTAGAAAACAGAGTAAGCTTTGGCAGCGTCAAGAATCCCATGCCATTTCCGGATTTTCTTGATGTGCAATTAAAGTCTTTTAAAGACTTCCTGCAGTTGGACACTCCGCCTGAGGAACGCAAGAACGACGGCTTGTATAAGGTGTTCTCTGAGAACTTCCCTATTACCGACACGCGTAATAACTTCGTCCTTGAGTTCCTGGATTACTATATCGACCCGCCCCGTTACACCATCGACGAGTGTTTGGAGCGCGGCCTGACCTATAGCGTACCTTTGAAGGCTAAGTTGAAGCTCTATTGCACGGATCCCGATCATGAGGATTTTGACATGGCCATCCAGGACGTATTCTTGGGTCCTATTCCGTATATGACTGCCAACGGTACGTTTATCATCAACGGTGCTGAGCGCGTAGTCGTATCTCAGTTGCACCGTTCTCCTGGTGTGTTCTTCGGTCAGAACACCCATGCTAACGGTACGTTGCTCTACAGTGCCCGTATCATTCCTTTCAAGGGTAGCTGGATTGAGTTTGCTACTGATATTAACAATGTGATGTATGCGTACATTGACCGTAAGAAGAAGCTGCCTGTCACTACTTTGCTGCGTGCCATCGGTTTCGAGACCGATAAGGACATCCTGGAGATCTTCGACCTTGCTGAAGAGGTGAAGGTCAACAAGAAGGCTTTGAAGGAAGTCATCGGTATGAAGCTTGCTGCCCGTGTGCTGAAGAGCTGGAACGAGGACTTCGTAGATGAGGATACCGGTGAGGTTGTTTCTATCGAGCGTAACGAGGTCATCATGGAGCGCGAGACGGAGATTACCGAGGACAACATGATGGATATCCTCGAGAGCGGAGCTTCCACCATCCTTGTTCACAAGAACGAGGCTATTGCCCAGGATTTCTCTATCATCTTCAACACCCTGCAGAAAGACCCGTCGAACTCAGAGAAGGAAGCCGTGCTGTACATTTATCGTCAGTTGCGTAATGCAGACCCTGCCGATGATGCTTCAGCCCGTGAGGTTATTCAGAACCTGTTCTTCTCCGACAAGCGTTACGACCTGGGTGATGTAGGTCGTTACCGTATTAACAAGAAATTAGGTCTTAACACGGATATGGATGTCCGTGTGCTGACCAAGGAAGATATCATTGAGATTATCAAGTATCTCATCCAGCTGATTAACTCGAAGGCTACCGTGGACGATATTGACCACCTGTCAAACCGTCGTGTGCGCACTGTCGGAGAGCAGCTGTCGAACCAGTTCTCTATCGGTCTGGCACGTATGAGCCGTACTATCCGTGAGCGCATGAACGTTCGCGATAATGAGGTGTTCACCCCGACAGACCTGATTAACGCCAAGACTATCTCGAGCGTTATCAACTCGTTCTTCGGAACGAACCCGCTGTCACAGTTCATGGACCAGACGAACCCGCTGGCCGAGGTGACCCACAAGCGTCGTCTCTCTGCATTGGGTCCTGGCGGTCTGAGCCGTGAGCGTGCCGGTTTCGAGGTTCGTGACGTACACTATACACACTATGGTCGTCTGTGTCCTATCGAGAGCCCTGAAGGACCTAACATCGGTCTGATTTCTTCGCTCTGTGTGTATGCAAAGATTAATGAACTCGGCTTCATCGAGACTCCTTACCGTAAGGTGGAGAATGGTGTTGCCAACCTGAATAACGACGATATCGTCTATCTGACTGCCGAGGAGGAAGAGGATCACGTAATCGGCCAGGGTAATGCCCCGCTGAACGACGATGGTACCTTCATCCGCAAGGTCGTTAAGTGTCGTCAGGATGCCGACTTCCCCGTTGTTCCTCCTGCACAGGTTGACCTGATGGACGTATCGCCTCAGCAGATTGCCTCTATCGCTGCTTCGCTCATTCCGTTCTTGGAGCACGACGATGCTCACCGTGCACTGATGGGATCGAACATGATGCGTCAGGCCGTTCCTCTGCTTCACAACGAGGCTCCTATCGTGGGTACTGGTATCGAGAAGCAGGTATGTGAGGATTCTCGTACGATGATTACTGCCGAGGGCGATGGTGTTATCGACTATGTTGATGCTACCACCATCCGCATTCTCTACGACCGTACTGACGACGAGGAGTTCGTCAGCTTCGAGCCTGCCTTGAAGGAATATCGTATTCCCAAGTTCCGTCGTACCAACCAGAATATGACCATCGACCTGCGTCCTATCTGCGACAAGGGTCAGCGTGTGAAGAAGGGCGACATCCTGACTGAGGGTTACGCCACCGAGAATGGTGAGTTGGCTCTGGGTCGTAACCTCCTTGTAGCTTACATGCCTTGGAAGGGTTACAACTACGAGGATGCCATCGTGCTCAACGAGCGTATCGTTCGTGAGGATATCCTGACCTCCGTACACGTTGATGAGTATTCGCTTGACGTCCGTGAGACCAAGCGTGGTGCTGAGGAGTTCACTGCCGATATTCCTAACGTTAGCGAGGAAGCTACCAAGGACCTCGACGACAATGGTGTTATCCGTGTCGGTGCCCGTGTGGAGCCCGGCGACATCCTGATTGGTAAGATTTCACCGAAGGGTGAGAGCGATCCTTCACCAGAAGAGAAGCTGCTCCGTGCCATCTTTGGCGACAAGGCAGGTGACGTAAAGGATTCTTCACTGAAGGCTAACCCCTCACTGACTGGTGTCATTATCGATAAGAAACTCTTTACCCGTGCCGTGAAGACCCGTCAGACCAAGCAGCAGGATAAGGTCACGCTGGCAAAGATTGACGAGGAGCATCAGGCAAAGATTGATGACTTGAAGGATATCCTCATTGAGAAGTTGGTAGCTCTGACAAAGGGTAAGACTTCCATGGGTGTGAAGGATTATACCGGTGCTGAGATTATCGCCAAGGGTGCTAAGTTCACGGTGACTGCCCTGAAGAATCTCGAGTATGGTGACATCCAGATCAGCAACTGGACCAACGATGAGCACAAGAATGAGCTCATTGCCAAGCTGATCATCAACTATATGAAGAAATTCAAGCTGCTCGACGCAGAGAACAAGCGTAAGAAGTTTGCCATTACGATTGGTGACGAGCTGCCTTCAGGCATCCTGCAAATGGCAAAGGTATATGTTGCCAAGAAACGTAAGATCGGTGTGGGTGATAAGCTCGCTGGTCGTCACGGTAACAAGGGTATCGTCTCGAAGGTCGTTCGTCAGGAAGATATGCCGTTCCTCGAGGATGGTCGTCCCGTTGACCTCGTGCTCAACCCGCTGGGTGTGCCTTCACGAATGAACCTCGGTCAGATTTTCGAGGCTATCCTCGGTGCTGCCGGTAAGCGTCTCGGTGTGAAGTTTGCTACGCCTATCTTCGACGGTGCTAAGTTGGAAGACCTCGCAGAATGGACCGATAAGGCCGGTCTGCCTCGTCTCTGCTCTACTCACCTGTATGATGGTGAGACGGGTGAGAAGTTCGACCAGCCCGCAACGGTAGGTATCACTTACTTCTTGAAACTCGGCCACATGGTTGAAGACAAGATGCACGCTCGTTCTATTGGTCCGTACTCACTCATCACGCAGCAGCCCCTCGGTGGTAAGGCACAGTTCGGTGGTCAGCGTTTCGGTGAGATGGAGGTCTGGGCACTGGAGGCCTTTGGCGCCAGCCATGTGCTGCAGGAGATCCTGACCATCAAGTCTGACGATGTTGTTGGTCGTTCTAAGGCTTACGAGGCTATCGTCAAGGGTGAGCCCATGCCTACTCCTGGTATTCCTGAATCTCTCAATGTGCTGTTGCACGAGTTGAAGGGACTTGGTCTCAGTATCAAGATGGACTAATGAGAAAAGGTAAATAAGTTAAAAGGTAAAAAAGTAAAAGACATATATGGCTTTCAAGAAAGATACAAAAGTAAAGAGCAACTTTACCAAGATTACCATCGGACTGGCTTCTCCTGAGGAGATTCTCGAGAGTTCATTTGGTGAGGTTACCAAGCCTGAGACCATCAACTACCGCACCTACAAGCCCGAGCGCGACGGTTTGTTCTGCGAGCGCATCTTCGGTCCTACGAAGGACTATGAGTGTGCCTGCGGTAAGTACAAGCGTATCCGTTACAAGGGTATCGTCTGCGACCGTTGCGGTGTTGAGGTTACTGAGAAGAAGGTACGTCGTGAGCGTGTCGGACACATCGAACTGGTGGTGCCCGTAGCTCATATCTGGTATTTCCGCAGCCTGCCCAACAAGATTGGCTATCTGCTGGGATTGCCCACCAAGAAGCTCGACGCCATTATTTACTACGAGCGCTATGTCGTCATCCAGCCCGGTGCTATGGCAAATAAAAAGGATGGTGAGGGCAACCCCGCTCTGGGTTCTCAGGTCTATGACCTGCTCTCAGAGGAGGAGTACAACGATATTGTTGAAAATCAGCTTTCTGAGGACAACTACTACCTGGACGACAGTGATCCCAATAAGTTCATTGCCAAGATGGGTGCAGAGGCTATCTACGACCTGCTCGTCAAGCTCGACCTCGACTCCTTGTCTTACGAGCTGCGCGACCGTGCTAACAGCGATTCTTCCGTTCAGCGTAAGAACGAAGCCCTGAAGCGCCTGCAGGTTGTTGAGGCTTTCCGTTCAAGTGTCGAGAAGGGTGTCAACCGTCCGGAGTGGATGATCATGAAGATCATTCCCGTCACTCCTCCTGAGTTGCGTCCCCTCGTTCCCCTGGATGGTGGCCGTTTCGCTACCTCCGACCTGAACGACCTCTATCGTCGTGTCATCATCCGTAACAACCGTCTGAAGCGCCTCATCGAGATTCATGCTCCTGAGGTCATCCTGCGCAACGAGAAGCGTATGCTGCAGGAGGCTGTCGACTCGTTGTTCGACAATAGCCGTAAGTCCAGTGCTGTCAAGAGCGAGAGCAACCGTCCGTTGAAGTCTCTCTCCGACTCACTGAAGGGTAAGCAGGGCCGCTTCCGTCAGAACTTGCTCGGTAAGCGTGTCGACTACTCAGCCCGTTCGGTTATCGTCGTCGGTCCTGAGCTGAAGATGGGTGAGTGCGGTCTGCCGAAGCTGATGGCTGCCGAGCTCTACAAGCCGTTCATTATCCGCAAGCTTATCGAGCGCGGTATCGTGAAGACGGTGAAGTCGGCCAAGAAGATTGTCGACCGTCGCGAGCCCGTGATTTGGGATATTCTGGAGAATGTGATGAAGGGTCATCCTGTGCTCCTCAACCGTGCACCAACACTGCACCGTCTGGGTATTCAGGCCTTCCAGCCCAAGCTCATCGAGGGTAAGGCTATCCAGCTGCACCCACTGGCTTGTACCGCATTCAACGCCGACTTCGACGGTGACCAGATGGCTGTGCACCTCCCACTGTCTAACGAGGCTATCCTCGAAGCTCAGATTCTGATGCTTCAGAGCCACAATATTCTGAACCCTGCCAATGGTGCTCCTATCACCGTTCCTTCACAGGATATGGTGCTCGGACTGTACTATATCTCTAAGATTCGTCCAGGTGCCAAGGGTGAGGGCCTGACCTTCTACGGTCCTGAGGAGGCCATCATTGCCCACAACGAGGGTAAGTGTGACCTGCACGCTCAGGTGAAGGTCGTTGTCGACGATATCGTTGATGGCAAGCCCTGCCGTCATATGGTGGAGACCTCTGTCGGTCGTGTCATCGTAAACGGCATCATCCCCGAGCAGGTGGGCTATGTCAACAAGATTATCTCTAAGAAGTCTCTGCGCGACATCATTGCCGACGTCATCAAGAACGTTGGTTTCGCTGAGGCCTGCGAGTTCCTCGATGGTATCAAGAACCTCGGTTACCGCATGGCTTATGAGGCTGGTCTGTCGTTCAACCTCGACGATATCATTATCCCTGAGTCGAAGAAAGACCTGGTGGAGAAGGGTAATGCCGAGATTCAGCAGATTACCGAGAACTACAACATGGGTTTCATCACCGACAACGAGCGTTACAACCAGGTTATCGATACCTGGACACATATCAACAACGACCTTGGCAACGTTCTGATGAAGGAGATGACCGAGGCCGACCAGGGCTTCAACGCCGTATTCATGATGCTCGACTCCGGTGCCCGTGGTAGTAAGGACCAGATTCGTCAGCTCTCCGGTATGCGTGGTCTGATGGCCAAGCCCCAGAAGGCAGGTGCCGAGGGTGCTCAGATCATTGAGAACCCCATTCTGTCGAACTTCAAGGAGGGTATGTCTGTGCTGGAGTACTTCATCTCTACTCACGGTGCCCGTAAGGGTCTGGCTGATACCGCTATGAAGACTGCCGACGCTGGTTATCTGACCCGTCGTCTGGTGGACGTATCTCACGACGTGATTATCAATGAGGAAGACTGCGGAACGCTCCGCGGACTCGTCTGCACCGCGCTGAAGAACGGCGACGAGGTCATTTCAACGCTGTATGAGCGCATCCTCGGTCGTGTCTCTGTTCACGATATCATCCATCCATCTACTGGCGAGCTCATCGTAGCTGCCGGTGAGGAGATTACCGAGCCTATCGCACAGATCATCGAAGACTCTCCTATCGAGAGCGTCGAGATTCGTTCGGTGCTCACCTGTGAGTCGAAGCACGGCGTCTGCATGAAGTGTTACGGTCGTAACCTCGCTACCCGTAAGATGGTTCAGAAGGGTGAGGCTGTCGGTGTCATTGCCGCTCAGGCTATCGGTGAGCCGGGTACTCAGCTGACGCTGCGTACGTTCCACGCCGGTGGTGTCGCTGCCAACGCAGCTGCCAACGCCAGCATTGTTGCCAAGAACGACTCTAAGATTGAGTTGGAGGAGGTTCGTACCGTACCGTTCGACGAGGATGGTCGCGAGTGCGAGATGGTTGTCAGCCGTCTGGGTGAACTCCGCTTCGTCGATACGCATACCAATATCGTGCTGTCTACCGTCAACGTTCCTTACGGTTCTTCACTCTATTTCAAGAATGGCGATAACGTTAAGAAGGGCGACAAGATTGCTCAGTGGGACCCCTTCAATGCCGTTATCGTTACCGAATATGCCGGTACGTTGAAGTTCCACGACGTCATCGAGGGTGTTACCTTCCGTGCCGAGACCGACGATACCACTGGTCTGACCGAGAAGATTGTCACCGAGTCGCGTGATAAGCTGAAGGTTCCTACCTGCGACATCGTTGCTCCTAACGGTGAGGTCGTTGGTACCTATAACTTCCCTGTGGGTGGTCACGTAGTCGTTGAGGACGGCCAGACCGTCAAGACTGGTGAGACCCTCGTCAAGATTCCTCGTGCTGCTGCCAAGGGTGGTGATATCACTGGTGGTCTTCCGCGTGTCACCGAGCTCTTCGAGGCTCGTAACCCGTCGAACCCCGCCATCGTATCCGAAATCGACGGTGAGGTCACCATGGGTAAGGTCAAGCGTGGTAACCGCGAAATCATCGTCACCTCAAAGACTGGCGAACAGCGCAAGTACCTCGTATCGCTGTCGAAGCAGATCCTGGTACAGGAGCACGACGCTGTGCGTGCCGGTACGCCGCTCTCCGACGGTGTCATCACGCCTGCCGACATCCTTGCCATCAAGGGTCCCACGGCTGTGCAGGAGTACATCGTTAATGAGGTACAGGATGTGTATCGTCTGCAGGGTGTGAAGATCAACGACAAGCACTTCGAGATCATCGTCCGTCAGATGATGCGTAAGGTTCAGATCAACGATCCGGGCGACACCATCTTCCTCGAGCAGGAGATTGTCGACAAGCTCGACTTCGCTGAGGAGAACGACCGCATCTGGGGTAAGAAGGTGGTCATCGACGCTGGCGATTCCGAGAACATGCAGAAGGGTCAGATTGTCACTGCCCGCAAGTTGCGCGACGAGAACTCTTCACTCAAGCGCCGCGATATGAAGCTCGTTCAGGTGCGCGACGCAGTGCCCGCTACCTCTACGCAGATTCTGCAGGGTATCACCCGTGCCGCTCTCCAGACGAAGTCGTTCATGTCAGCTGCATCGTTCCAGGAGACTACGAAGGTGCTCAACGAAGCTGCTATCCGCGGTAAGAGCGACAACCTCGAGGGTATGAAGGAGAACGTGATCAGCGGTCACCTCATTCCTGCCGGTACCGGTCTCCGCGAGTTCGATAAGATTATCGTCGGTTCCAAGGAGGAGTACGAGCGCATGCAGGCCAATCGCAAGAATGTCCTCGACTTCGCTGAAGACGGTGTGATAGAATAAAGTTCAAACGATCTAAATTTCATGGCAGATTGCAACGCCCGCCACGAGCGGCTTGCAATCTGCTTTTTAAATAAACGAAAATATCAAACAACGACAATGAAAAAGGTAATAGCTTGTATGGTGGTAGCGGTGATGGCGTGTCACGTGATGGCACAGACCTCAACGACAGAGGTGCTGCTGGAGACAACGGCGGGCAATATCCGTATTGCACTGTTTGACGAGACGCCGCAGCATCGTGATAACTTTCTGAAGCTTGTCAAAGAGCACGTCTATGATTCGCTGTTGTTCCACCGCGTCATCAAGAATTTCATGGTACAATGTGGCGACCTGCACAGCAAGAACGCCCAGCCCGGACAGCGGTTGGGAACAGGCGACTACAACTACACCGTTGAGGCTGAGTTCCGTGTGCCCAAGCTCTACCATCGTCGCGGCATGGTGGCTATGGCGCGAGAGGGTGACAGGACCAATCCCGAGCGGCGCAGTTCAGCATGTCAGTTCTACATCGTCTGGGGGCAGGTGTGCAGTGATGCCCGTCTGGCGAAGGTTCAGGAGCGTCTGGACGCTGCCACGCAGGGACAGGTAAAGCTGACGCCCGAGATGATTGAGGCTTACAAGACTGTCGGTGGCACACCACATCTGGACGGCCAATACACCGTCTTTGGCGAAGTAGTGGAAGGGCTTGACGTAGTGGACCGCATCCAGCAGATGGCTGTCGACGACTACGACCGCCCCCTAGAAGACGTCCGTGTCTTGAAAGCAACAGTGACAAAAGACATTAATAATTGAGACAAATCAGAAGACGGTTCTGATATCAGCCTGCGGTTTATTTCCTTGTCCAAGTCTGGGTTTCGTAGAACATGCCTACGTAGCCGCGAACCTTCAGGTCGTTGCCGTCGAGCCAAATGGCACACTTGTATGTCTTACCGTTCTTGGGGTTGTAAATCTTACCGCCTTCCCATTTTTCCTTGCCTTTTTTCAGACCAGTGAGGATGTTGCAGCCTACAAGCTTGCGACTCTGCAGGCTCTTGTCCGGATTCTTGCTGTCAAGCTTGCCGTCGCCAGCCTTCAGCCAAACAATCTTACCACACAGCTTGTCACCACTCTGGTAAATCTCCACCTGCGAGTCACCGCCTTCTGTCACCCACTTGCCCGTAACGTTCTGGGCATAGCCAACTACTGACATCATAGCCAGCACTAAACTGATAATTACTTTCTTCATTCTTTCAATATTAAACTTCATAAGCCCTATCTTCATTTAGCGCTCTACCCAATTCTCCACTTTCACGCCAGGCATCAGTTCGAAGTGCTTCACGTTGTCGGTCACGACCGTCAAACCATAGTGTAATGCCGTGGCTCCTATAAGGATGTCGAAATTGCCAATCTCCTTGTCGAGCGTACGCTTTTGCTTTTTTAGGGCGCAGCGAATCTGTGCGTATTCTTCAAAAACGTCGCTGATGTCGAGTACGGTGATATAGCGCCGCAGCCATTCCGGTTCTTGGATATGGCGCTCGTAATCATCGCTGAAATGAGCACCAAAAGTAAGCTCAGCCAACGTTACCTCAGATGCAAATATTTGTGTCGTTTGCAGTGCCATGATGTGTTGGGAAACACCGTTACGTTGATGGAAATGCTCAATCCACGTATTCGTGTCAACAATATACTTGTCCATAATCATCAATCCAGATTAACCTCACGAAGCACGTCATTCTCGCGACACTCTTTTATGGCTGCCTCCATGCGGGCGGCATCCTCTGGGTCATCTGCCCAACAACCAGCCAGACTCATCAGCCCAGCCTTACGTTCTTCCTCTGACAATGGTGGTGGCGGTGGCGTCTCAGCTACAAGTTTCTTGTTCGTCACCGAGGCCAGCAAATACGTAGCTATCTCCAGCTTCACCTCGTCACTTGCACCTTCCAACATGTCCATGTACATAGCACTTGCGGACGATGGCTTTCTCAAAATAGTTGCTGTCATAATCTTATTATGTTTGGTTTCTGGTGGCAAAGATACGAACTTTTTTTGAATAAACAATATAAATATATGTAATATTAATAGTTGTCTAGGATTTGCTTGAGCTTTTCGCGCTGGCGTTGCTTTTTGGACTTTCTGCGGGGGAAGATTTTTTTGACGGCCCACGCTATCAGGCTGAGGGGGTTCACACCGATAGTCATGGCTCCGCCGACCTGTGCCTTGCGCTGTTCCTCCAACCAGTGACTTTGGTAAGCCAGCTGCATATCGGTGCGTAGCTTTGGCGTCATGATGACGACGGAGACAGGCGCTTTTTTCGGTCCCAGCTCTCTCGGTTCAGGCATGTCTATGCGAGGGGGTAGGGGGCGCAGGGCCGTGCTGTCGTGAGGTGCCGGGCGCGGTGGCTCGTTGCGCAACCATTCTTCGTAGTCGTTTCTAATGGAATCGGGCAGAGTCTGTTTCCCCACATCATCATGAACCTGTGCCCCTGCCATTGCGGCCATGAGCAACAGGAAAAGTGAGATGAATAGTTTGCGCAGTTTTACCATCGTGTTATCCGTTGACGCCGCAAAGATAAGGCTTTTGCTGGAATAACGCCGGTTGCAGAACCCTAATTAATCTTACGGATATATAATTTAAGGCTTTATTAATTTAATTTTAGTTAGAAAGTGCGGAAATTAAAAAATAATGTGTATCTTTGCAGGCAGTAATGGGCGAAGGACCTAACGTATAAATAGATTATTAACATAAATAAAACAATAGAAATGAAAAAGAACCTGATTATTTTTGCCTTGGGACTGGCCGCAGTGATGCCAGCGAATGCACAGTGGAGCAGTTGGAACACTTCTTCAACCATTAGTGGCGTGTTTGGTGCAATCAATCATGGTATCGAATCTGCCGAGCGCAAGAAGGCGATGGAAATCCACGCCAAGGAGAAGGTGGAGTATGAACAGAGCTTCAAGGACGCTATGGAGAGTGCCAAGGACTACGAAGGAGGCGAATACTGGGGGGATGCCCTTTCCAAGTATGAGGAGGCCGCCAAGCTGAACTGCAACTACGGTTATACCGACCAGCAGCAGATTACCCGTAAAATCAACGAACTTTACGTGAAGGCCGGCCGCACGGAAGATGGTCCGAGCATCCTGAACAATGCCAAGGTGACGCTGGCCGACTATTCCAAATACAGATATGTGCGCGAGAATCCCGTGTATGTCAACAAGAAAGTCACCAACACGAAGATTTTGCGCGTATGTTGCTCTGACACCGAAACCCGCTTGGAGATGGAGGTTGAGGCCAGTGGCGTGAATGAGGGCTGGTATGTCAAGGGAAAGGCTTATATCAAGGGAGATAAAGGTGGCAAACAGGAGTTGTCAGGTGTAGAGAATATCACTGTGGCCCCTGCAACCACCAAGATTCCCTGGCCCTTCCAGAAACTGCGCTTCGCCCTGATTTTCCCAGCCCTGCCCGACAATGCTACGGAGTTCGACTTCATCGTGCCTTCCAGCACCTGGCAGTTCAAGTACATCAAGTGTAAGTAAACTGATCCAAGCGCCCGGGGCACTGAAAATGCGATACCCTTACAATAGGCTCCGTCCTTATGCCAAAGCCAACGGCATAAGGGCGGAGTTCCTTATTTATATATAGGGGATTTTTGCTCGAAAATTTAGCTTATTGCTGAATTTT
>JBGUIA010000072.1:0-2970 GCA_045112595.1 Prevotella sp.
ACTAAGGTAAGTGAAAAATCTGACATGGCAAAATCCTGAGCCGCTCGGCTTTGCCGCTTCGCGCGTCGAAGAACTTTTTGTTGCTCAAGTACTTATAAAGAAAGTTAAATTAAAGTGCTGCGGAATTTAGGTGAAACAAATTAAGTGATGGACTACGGACAGATTATAGATAAGGTGTACACAGCCTGCCTGCCCTTCGCCAATGAAGGGAGGCAGGCTGACTATATTCCCGTGCTGGCAGAAGTAGATGCCAATCAGTTTGGCCTGTGCCTGCTGACGCTCGACGGGAATGTCTACGAGCAAGGCAACACGCGCACCCGCTTCTCGCTGCAGAGCATCAGCAAGGTGTTTGCCCTAGCCATGTGCCTCAGCCAGGAGGCTGACCGCCTGTGGCAGCGCATGGGTAAGGAGCCTTCCGGTAATGCGTTCAATTCGCTGGTACAGCTGGAATATGAACACGGCATTCCCCGCAATCCGTTCATCAACGCCGGTGCTATCGTCATGGCCGACGTGCTGCTCTCTACGCTGAGCCGCCCCGAGGAACAGTTTCTGACCTTTGTCAGGAGCCTCAGTGGCAGCAGCACCGTGGGGTTCAACCGCCGTGTGGCACAGAGTGAACAAAGTTGCGGCTACCTGAACGCAGCCATTGCCAACCTGCTGAAATACCACGGCAACATTCGGGGTGACATTACCCGTGTACTAGAATTCTACTTCCTGATGTGCTCCGTAGAGATGTCGTGCCACGAGTTGGCCCACGCCTTCCTGCCCTTTGCCAACCATCGGCAACCATTCAACTATGGCGGCGTGTCGCTCACCTCGTCGCAGGTGAAACGCATAAATGCCATCATGCAGACCTGCGGATTCTATGACGAAGCCGGAGAATTCTCTTATCGCGTAGGCTTGCCGGGCAAGAGCGGCGTGGGAGGCGGCATAGCGGCCATCCATCCGCTGCACTATGCCGTAGCCACCTGGAGCCCCCGGCTTAACATAAAGGGTAACTCCGTCATGGGCATGAAGGCACTGGAACTGCTGACCTCTGAGACCGAAGAGTCTATCTTTTAATTCAGCCGCCCGCAATCATAAGTAACATCTGCACGAGAATAACTCTGGCGAACATGCCCAAAGGATAGACCGTGGCATAACTGACGGAAGGACTGTCGCCCTCAATGGTGTCGTTGACATATGCCAAAGCCATCGGATTGGCCATACTTCCGCTAAGGATGCCGCAGATGGTGCCGTAGTCGAACTTGTGGCTCCGCAGGGCAGCCATGCCCACCAATAGCACAGGCACAACAGTGAGTGCAAAGCCTATGCAAATCCAGAGGATACCTTCTGGTCTTATGACCGTCTCGAAAAACTGTGCGCCACTATCCAGACCAAGAGAGGCCAGATAGAGCGAGAGCCCCAACTTACGGAGCATCAGCGAGGCACTGCGGGTAGTGTAGGTGATGAGGTGAAACCGCGGCCCAAAAGCTCCCACGATGATACCTACCACGATGGGGCCTCCTGCGATGCCCAGCCTGACCGGAATGCTCATGCCAGGCAACTGGAGCGGGAGACTGCCCAGGGCAAGTCCGAGGATGATGCCAATGAAAATAGCGGCCAGGTTGGGCTCGTTTAGGCTCTGAACGCTGTTGCCGAAGAAAGCCTCAACGGCATCGACGGACTTGGGGTCACCCACGATGTGAAGACGGTCACCATACTGCAACCGCAGGTCTGGCGTGGCCAGCAACTTGATGTCACCACGTGTGATACGGCTAATGTTGACACGGTAAGTGTGGCGTATCTTCAGACTGCCAAGTCGCCTGCCGTTGAGTATCGGTTTGGTGAGCACTACCACGCGGCTCTCCATCTTGTTATCGAGTGCATTCCAGTCCACCTTCTCGCTGTTCCAGTCTTCCGGCTCTTCCACATGCAGGCCTATTAGGATTTCGAGCATTGAGGCATCTTCCTTTTTGGTGACTACCATTAGGCGGTCGTCCAACTGTAGTTGGGTTGTCGACTTGGGCACGATGACTTCGTCACCGCGCCAGATACGCGAGATGATAAACCGCAAGTGAGTCATCGTCGCAATCTCTTCCAGACTCTTGCCAACGATGGCGGGATTAACCACGTTGAACCGGGCAATGTAGGTCTCGTTCTCTTCACTGATACTTCTGGGCATCAGGTCGGCAGGGCGTACGAAAAATTTGCGCATAAACAGGATGGCGAGGATGACACCTACCACACCCAACGGATAGGTGACGGCACAACCGAGGGCCGTCCCACTGTGGGGGATGCCCAGCTGTGACAGTGTCTGCTGGGCAGCACCCAGTGCAGGTGTATTGGTGGTAGCTCCACAGAGCAGTCCCGCCATGTCAGGCATACTGATGCCTGTAAGCGGACAGAGACAGACTGCCATCGCCGTGCCGATGAGAATGACGGCCAGCCCCCACAGGTTGAGTGTAACACCCTCGTGGGCCAGCGAACCGAAGAAACCGGGACCCACGCTCAGGCCGAGACAATAGACAAACAGAATCAAACCGAAACTTTGGGCATAGTCAAGCATCCTGGAATCTACTTCAAAACCGAAATGACCTGCTAGGATACCAACAAAAAATACGAATGCCACGCCAAGGCTTATACCCATGACCCGAATCTTGCCCAAGGCAAGCCCCAAGGCACAAATCAGCGACAGTACCACTACGGTCTGCATAGCCGATGGATTAAAAAGCAGATTGTTTATCCACTCCATGTCTCACACGATTTGGCTACAAAGGTAGTCATTTTATGTCGAATGACCGAGTGCTTTTTGTTTTTTAACCTCCTTTTACATCAGCTTGTGACTCTATAACTATTGACTCTGTAAACGGTAGAAAGACATTTTGCCGAAAAACATTTTGTAATACCTAAAATCCGCAGATAATTTTTCGATTGTCTGATTTAGTCCTTGCTTATGATGATTCTGTCTGACTCTGGGCTTAGAAACGC
>JBGUIA010000073.1:0-2835 GCA_045112595.1 Prevotella sp.
GCCATCCAAGGCGTCTACGACATCAGTCCGCTGTTCTATCTGAACGCCTCGCTGCGCTGGATCTCCGACAACGGCAAGTGGAGCGTCATAGCCAAAGCCAACAACATCTTCAACTGCTACGCCAACACCCGTTCCACCGTCGCCAACCAGGACTACGCCATGCGTGTCTGGATGAACTACGCCAGTGCCTCGCTCACCGCAATCTACCGCATCGGCAATTTCAAGGAAAAGAAGAAGAAGGAAGTGGACACCTCTCGAATGGGATATTAGATGTAAACAAGATGAAAAGAGTCATAATACTTCTGCTATTCATAAGTGTAGCTATTTCGGTAAAAGCCCAAAGAGTCACACGCGAATATAATAATGTGTCGCTCAGCGAGGCCCTGCGCCAACTGAACGAGCAGACCGAGGACTACACCATCAGTTTCCTCTACAACGAACGGGAGGACTTCCGCATCACTACCTCTATTCATCGCAAGTCCGTACCCGATGCCATCCGTCAGATGATAGGCTTTTATCCCATCCGCATGACCGTTGATGACAAGGAAATCATCGTGGAATGCCCGCAGAAGACAGCCCCTCGATACAAAGGAACTATCATTGACGAGCAAGGCCAGCCCATAGCCTATGCCAACATCGCCCTGCTCTCACCTCAGGACTCTACGCTGATTACCGGTGGAGTCTCTAATGAAAGCGGCCTCTTCGTCATCCCATGCGAGCAACATCCCGTTCTTGCCCGCATCTCCTATGTTGGTTACAAAACCATCTATAAGATTTGCAGCCAGTCTGAAGTGGGAGTCATTCGATTACAAGTGGATAACTATGCTTTGAAAGGCGTAACGGTGAAGGGCCATGTGCCACAATATCAGATGGGCAGTGAGGGCTTGGTAACCAATGTTGAGAATACCATATTGAGTAAACTCGGCACTGGCGAGGACGTGCTGACCCACGTGCCTGGCATCACGAAGAAAGACGGATATTTTGAGGTGTTCGGCAAGGGCGCATCTACTACAATCCGCTCGTGACCGGTTACGAAATCAAAGACCGTTTCATCGCCGGAAATGTCATAGAGAAAGCGGAACGCATAGAGGCATGGATGGGTGACAATCCCGAAAATGAGCGTATGCCGGAGGTGAAGCAGGCGTTGGAGGCTCTGAAAGATGCCGAGCCGCAGCGCATCGCCTTCGAGGATCTGGACTTCAATTTCGGGGAACGCTGGATTCCGACGGGTGTCTATGCCGCCTACATGAGCCGGCTGTTCGACACGGAGGTGAAAATCGCCTATTCCGCAAGCATGGACGAGTTTTCGGTGGTGTGCGGCTACCGCACCATGAAAATCACGGACGAGTTTCTGGTGAAGGGGTATTACCGGAACTATGACGGTATGCACCTCCTAAAACACGCCCTGCACAACACCTGCCCTGACATGATGAAGTCCATCGGCAAGGACGAGCATGGCAACGACATCAAGATGCGCGACAGCGAGGGAATACAACTCGCCAACGCCAAGATTGACGAGATACGAAACGGCTTCTCCGAATGGCTCGAAGAGCAGTCGCCGCAGTTCAAGGAGCGGCTTGTGACGATGTATAACCGCAAGTTCAACTGTTTCGTGCGCCCGCGCTACGACGGCTCCCATCAGACCTTTCCCGACCTCAACCTGAAAGGGCTGGCAAGCCGGGGTATCAAGAGCGTCTATCCCTCACAGATGGATTGCGTCTGGATGTTGAAACAGAACGGCGGCGGAATTTGCGACCACGAGGTGGGAACCGGTAAGACGCTGATAATGTGCATCGCCGCGCATGAGATGAAGCGTCTGAATTTGGCACACAAGCCGATGATTATCGGGCTGAAAGCCAACGTTGCGGAGATTGCAGCCACCTATCAGGCGGCATATCCCAACGCACGTATTCTGTACGCTTCGGAGAAGGACTTTTCGACCGCCAACCGTGTGCGCTTCTTCAATAATATAAAGAACAACGACTACGATTGCGTCATCATGTCGCACGACCAGTTCGGCAAGATACCGCAGTCGCCGGAATTGCAGCAGCGCATCCTGCAAGCAGAGCTTGACACGGTGGAGGAAAACCTCGAAGTGCTACGGCAGCAGGGAAAGAACGTGTCGCGGGCGATGCTGAAAGGATTGGAGAAGCGCAAGCACAACCTTGAAGCGAAGCTGGAGAAGGTGGAACACGCCATAAAGTCACGCACGGACGACGTGGTGGATTTCAAGCAGATGGGCATCGACCACATCTTCATAGATGAGAGCCACCAGTTCAAGAATCTGACTTTCAACACGCGCCACGACCGTGTGGCGGGATTGGGAAACAGCGAGGGAAGCCAGAAGGCACTTAACATGCTCTTTGCCATACGCACCATACAGGAGCGCACAGGAAAAGACTTGGGTGCGACCTTCCTCTCCGGCACGACTATCAGCAACTCACTGACTGAATTGTACCTGCTGTTCAAGTACCTGCGCCCGAAGGAGCTGGAACGGCAGGACATAAGGTGTTTCGACGCTTGGGCGGCGATATTTGCCAAGAAGACGACGGATTTTGAATTTAACGTGACGAACAATGTGGTCCAGAAGGAGCGTTTCCGCTACTTCATCAAAGTGCCGGAGCTTGCCGCCTTCTATAATGAAATCACGGACTACCGCACGGCGGAGGATGTGGGCGTTGACCGTCCTGCCAAGAACGAGATACTGCACCATATACCGCCCACGCCGGAACAGGAGGACTTCATACAGAAACTGATGCAGTTCGCCAAGACGGGCGATGCCACCTTGTTGGGCAGGCTGCCGCTTTCGGAAACGGAAGAAAAGGCGAAGATGCT
>JBGUIA010000074.1:0-29743 GCA_045112595.1 Prevotella sp.
AAAGAAGTAAAAGAGTTTTCTGAAAAACTGAGAAACGGTTTGAAGATTGCAGAAAAGCGAATGCTTGAGGAGAAAGCACTTCGTGGCGAAGATATTATCGTGTCTTCTGACGGTAAGACTATAGAACGTATTCCCGCAAAACAGTTATTATAAACATTAAACATCATCGTGCTCACATACTGTAAACACTATATTCTGCTGATTGGTTTGGCGCTTTTCGCTGTATCAAGCATCCATGCGGAGGACTTGGAGCAGCGGAGACAGCTGCTGATAAAACGGTTTCATCAGTACTATGCGCAGATGAATCTCGACAGCGCGTTGGTGATTCTGGACGAACAGATAGCTCTGGAGGCAGAAACGGGCAATACGGAAAACGAGGGTAAGGCCCGTTGGAACAAGGTGGCTGTGCTGAACAACGGCGCTCGTTATGAAGAACTGGTGGCGGAGGCTGAGAAGCAGCGCGAGTGGTTTGGCAGTCAAGGCAACTGGAGCCGCTACTACCAGTGCTGGCAACGCATCTGTTCAGGCAATCATGACCTGGGACGCATGCAGACCGCCCTGCGCGAGGCTGAAGCGATGGGCAACGATGCGAAGTCGCACAACAACAATACGGGTCGTGCAATGGCCTATAAGCAGATGGGCGTCATCTATACGGACATCCGCCAGTTGCCGCAGGCTGAGGATGCGTTCCGCAGGGCTGTGGAACTGTTGAAGGAAGACAACGACATGACCGGCATCCTAAGTGGTGTGTACGAAGGACTGGGGCAGGCGTTGGATAAGCAGAAAAAATATCAGGAACTGCTGCAGATGGCTGATGAGTGGCGACGGCATCTGGACGAACTGGCCAAGCAAACGTCGCTTGAGGTGGTCAGCCAGACTTTTGTGGCCTGCTATCTGGCCTATGCCAATGCATACATCGGATTGCAGCGTTATGCTGATGCAGAGAAGGCGCTGGTAAAGGCGGAGGAGTACCAAGCCATCACCAAGACGGCTCTGACGCGCTACGACATCTTCGAGGTGCGTGCGTTGCTTGCCTTGAGACAGGGCAATTATCATCAGGCCATAGCCTATAGCGACAGCGCCCTGTCGCCTGGCATGAAATACGGTGTCTTGTTGCAGGAATACCGTGCAGAGGCGTTTCTTCATGACGGTCAGGGGCTTGCCTCGGCAGAAATCTACCGTAAGCTGTACAACGACAAAGACTCTATGTTTACCCGCGACATGAGAACCCAGCTGGACGAACTTAACACTTTCTTCCAACTGGACGAACTGCAGCGGTCGCAACGCGAGACGAAGATCCGCTACGCCATGATCATTGTCGGACTGACGCTGATAGCCCTTATCATATTTATTATTGTTATACGTCGGTCGGCTCGGAAACTGGCTGAGAAAAACCGTGAACTGGCCGAGAACGTAAAAGCACTGGCACTGGCTAACGACAAGGCAGAAGCCTCGTCGAGAATGAAAACTGAATTCATCCAAAATATGTCGCACGAAATCCGTACACCGCTGAACATCCTGAACGGTTTCACACAGATCCTGACCTCGAAAGACGCAGAACAACTGTTGCCAGCGGAAAAGGCCGATATGTGCCGACGTGTGACCGAGAATACGGAGCGCATTACCAGCCTCATCAACAAGTTGCTGATGCTGTCGGAGTCGAATAGCCAGCATGTACTTGAATGTAACGACCAGACAACGGTGGACGAGATAGTGATGCAGGCCGTGATGACGGCTCGTGCGGCATCGACAGCCGACATAGCTTTCGAAACCGTCATTGACGACACCGTCAGAAACCTCCCACTACAGACCAATCGCGACTATGCAGTAAGGGCGTTGGTGCAACTGATTGACAATGCGTTTAAGTTCACCAAGCAGGGCCGGGTGACGCTTTCTGCAAAGCAAGGTGAGGGATGTGTGTGTTTCGTCGTCGAAGATACAGGCATCGGTATTCCTAAGGAGGAGTCGTCGCATGTCTTCGAGGAGTTTGTCCAGCTCGACAGCTATAATGAAGGTATGGGCATTGGACTTACCATGGCCCGTAGCATTGCCACCCGACTTGGCGGCAGTCTGGACATAGATGCCGAATATACTGACGGTGCGCGCTTTGTGTTTACGTTACCAAGGTAGATTACACAAAAAAAGTGCGAAATCCAAGGTGGTTTCGCACTCAGTACCCCGACCGCGAATCGAACGCGGAACTAAGTCTTAGGAGGACCTTGTTATATCCATTTAACTATCAGGGCATGCTTTTTCGTGTGCAAAGGTAATCATTTTCCGCGAAAAATGATTACCTTTGCAGCAGAAAATAACTTAAAAAGCAAAAATTATGGGAAAATTAGTGATTAACTCGTACGACGAGTTTGCTGCCCACCTGGGCGAAGAGTTAGGAAAGAGTGAGTGGCTGCAGGTCGATCAGGACCGCATCAACCTGTTTGCCGATGCTACGTTGGACCACCAGTGGATTCATGTTGACGTGGAGCGTGCCAAGGAGGAAAGTCCGTATAAGTCGACTATTGCCCACGGATATCTGACGCTGTCGTTGCTGCCCTACTTGTGGGATCAGATTATCGAGGTGAACAACATCAAGATGCTGGTGAACTACGGCATGAACGACATGCGCTTCGGCCAGCCCGTGATTACAGGCAGTCGTGTGCGTCTAGTGACGAAACTGCACAATATTCAGGACCTGCGCGGCATCTGCAAGGCAGAAATTAAGTTCACTATCGAGATTGAAGGTCAGCGCAAGCCCGCCCTGGAAGGCATTGCAGCGTTCCTTTATTATTTTAACTAGATGTTCCAGAGGATCTAGATTGTCTAGATATTCTAGAAGTTCTAGAAATTTTAGAAAAATAAATCAGCCCGCTCGGATGTGAGCGGGCTGATTTATATATATAATAAGGTGTAAGCCTTATGCCTTTGCAGCATCTACGTCATCCTCACGGATGGTACGACCCATCACGAGGAAGGCTGTAGGAGCAGCGATGAACAGCGACGACAGGGTACCGATGATAACACCCAGAATCATTGCGAACGAGAAGCTGCGGATAGAGTCACCACCGAGGATGAAGATACACAGCAACACGATCAACGTCGTGACAGAGGTGTTGATGGTACGAGCCAGCGTCTGGTTCAGCGAATCGTTGAACAGTTGCTGACGGTCGCGCTTGCCATAGAGCTGGAAGTTCTCACGGATACGGTCGAACACCACCACCTTATCGTTGATAGAGTAACCGATCACCGTCAGGATAGCACCGATGAACACCTGATCGATCTCCAGTGACATGGGTACCCAACCCCACAGAACGCTGTAGAAACCGATAACAACCAGTGCATCGAGAGCCAGTGCGATGGTAGCACCCGTAGAGAATGCCACATTGCGGAAGCGGATCAGGATGTAGAGGAAGATGGCGATCAGAGCGATGATGACGCTGACAATAGCACCGTAAGTGATATCCTTAGCCACAGCGGGACCTACCTTTGCCGAGCTGATGATAGAACCACCCTCGCGGACATCAGGATTCTTGAAGTCCTCAACCTTAGCCTGGCTGACGAAGCCGCCCTGCTTCAGAGCGTTGTACAGAATGGTCTCTGCCTGGTCGTCAACATCAGGATTGTTCGACTCGATATCCCAGTTGGTAGATACACGGATAGTCTTGCCATCGGTACCCAGAGCGATAACAGAGGTGTTAGCCTCCTTGCCGGCATTCTCGCCAACGCTGTTGATGAAGGCACCTGCCAAAGCAGCGCGGACATCCTCAACGTGAGTCTCCTTGTCGAGTGTCACCACATAGTTACGACCACCAGTGAAGTCGATGCTCTGGCTCAAGCCACGAACGAAGAACGAACCGATGAATACGATAGCTGCAACACCCCAGATGAGGAACGACTTCTTGTACATACCCATGAAGTTGTACTTGGCGTTCTGCATCAGGTTCTTTGAGTAACCAGTCACGAAGGTAAGGTCGAGCCACTTGTCCTTCTTCAGACGGTTCTCGTAAACCAGACGAGTCAGGAACACAGCGGTGAAGAACGAGCAGAAGATACCGATGATCCAAGTGGTAGCGAAGCCCTTGACAGGACCTGTACCGAAGAACAACAGGATGAAACCGGTGATCAGAGAGGTCACGTTAGAGTCGAAGATTGCACTGAAGGCGTTAGAGTAACCCTTCGTCACAGCCTCCTTCATGCCCAAGCCGCGACGCAGCTCTTCCTTGATACGCTCGTAGATAAGCACGTTGGCATCCACAGCAGTACCCAGCGTCAGCACGATACCGGCGATACCTGGCATAGTCAACGCAGCCTGGAACGAGGTAAGAATACCCAGCGTGAAGAACAGGTTGAACAGCAGAGCGATATCGGCCATGATACCAGGAATGAAGCCGTACAGCATGATCATGTAGATCATCAGCAGCACGAAAGCTACGATGAACGAGATGACACCCTGCTTGATAGACTGAGCACCCAGAGAAGGACCAACGACTTCTTCCTGTACAATGCGGGTCGGAGCCGGCATCTTACCAGAGTTCAGTGTGTTAGCCAAGTCCTTGGTATCCTCGATGGTGAAGTTACCAGTAATCTGAGAGTTACCACCGTCAATCTGAGTCAGGATACGGGGAGCAGAGTAAACAGCGTCGTCGAGGACGATAGCTACGCCACGACCGATGTTCTGCTTGGTAATCTGGCTCCAACGGCGAGCACCGTCAGAGTTCATCTGCATAGACACAGAGGGATGACCCATCTGGTCGAAGTCGTCCTTAGAAGAGGTAATCACGTCACCCTCCAGCGGAGCACGGCCGTTAGGCTCGGTGACCTTCAGAGCATACAGAGCGAAGATGTCGCCCTTGGTGTTCTCACCGCCGAAGTCCTCAGCCTTGGCACCCCAGCGCAGCTTGCACTCTGCAGGCAGCACGGTAGCGGCAATCTGAGAATAGATAACCTTGTTGACGTCAGCTGTGTCGCGTGCGTTGGCGTAACCAACGATAGCCAGGCCCTGAGGAACGGGCTGGAACACAGCAAACAGAGGATTCTGCTTCAGAGCCTCAGCCTTAGCCTTGGCGTCCTTCACCTTGTCATCCTTCTTAGCCAGCTTGGCAGCCAAATCGGCAGCGGCAGCCTTCGTAGTGTCGGCAGCAGCCTCAGCAACAGCAGTTGTATCGGCAGCAGCCTCGGTAGCAGTAGTGTCAACAACAGCAGAAGCGTCGCCACCCATAGCGGCATACTTCTGGTTCAGCTGAGCCAGCAGAGGATAAATCTCCTGTGAGTTGTAGGTCTCCCAGAACTCCAGGTTAGCACTTCCCTGCAGCAACTTACGAACGCGCTCAGGCTCCTTGATACCAGGCATCTCGACCATGATACGGCCAGACTGGCCCTCGAGCTTCTGGATGTTGGGCTGAACGACACCGAACTTATCGATACGGTTACGGACGACGTTGAACGAGTTGTCAACGGCAGACTGTACCTCAGCACGCAGAGCACTCTCCACCTCAGAATCGGTAGAACTGGTGCTCACCTTGCCCTTCATCTGCTGGGTAGCAAAGATAGCTGCCAAGGGGCGTCCATTAGAATTCTGCTTCCAATACTTGATAAACAGGGAGATAAAGTCATCCTGACTGGTCTCCTCTTCCTTCTTTGCCTGCTCCATTGACTTCTTGTAGGCAGCGTCCTGCTTGTGGTCAGCCAGCACATCGACAACGTCGGGTACTGATACCTCAAGAATAACGTTCATACCGCCCTTCAGGTCAAGACCCAGGCCAATCTCCATCTCACGGCACTGCTTGAAAGAATAAATTCCGCAGTACACCTTCTCGTTCATGATTGAGTCGAGGTACTCCTGACCAGCCTCTTCGCCCATGGCTGCTGCCTTGTTTTCGTGGTAGCGAGTCACAAACGAGAAGGAAAGGTAGAAGCAGCAAACGAGAATCAAAACGATTGCGATAAATTTTACAATTCCTTTGTTTTGCATTGTTGTTAATTTATTATTATAATTTATATTTTTGCTTTTTTAGCCTGCAAATATACGCTTTTTTCTTGACTTACCGAAATTATTCGGCAATTTTCGTACATTTTTTAATGCTTTGGGGCTATTTTTACCCAACAAATGAGCGGATTATGGTCACTTGCGTCCATTTTTCCATCAATTTCGCAATGATACGGTTGTAGCTTGTCATTACAAAAAAAGTGGTCAATGCGAAAAGAAAAGGCTTTCTGATTATATGACAAACCGATACCTTTTCCAGTCGTCGCATAACAGTCTGTCAACACCTCAGCCATGGCATGGCGAGAATAGGAAATGGGACTATCGTTGAAGTCGCCACAGACAATCACCGGGTACTGACTATGATCCAAGGCATATTGACGCACGGTCCTGATTTGTCCGGAACGCTTCGCATTGGCCTCAGCGAGTTTGACAAGCAATAGTTTCGACTCCTCGCGCACCGAATCCCTAGGCATCTTTCCCTTGATCATCTGGAGATACTGCGCACGATCGTCTTTGTTCAAATGGCAACTCTCAAAATGGTTATTGACAACTATCAGCGTGTCGTCTCCTACCTTCAGCCACCAAGCCACGCTGCCATTGGCCGCTGAGGGATAAGCAATGCGTTCACGGCGTATGATGGGATATTTCGAATGAATGCCTAATGCATTGTAACTCTGCGGGTTATTGGCTATAACCATCGTGTCGTTGTAGGCAAAGGTCTTCTCATAATGGAGGAAGACATAGCGGCGCCATGTATCGATATCCTCCTGTATGCAGACTATGTCCGGCTTCTCCTCAGCCAAATAATCGCGTACTTTTTCAAAACCTTGTTCGTATTTATAATTTCCGCCATAGGCACAAACGTTGTAGGAAATAATCTTCAACGCCCCTTCGGGAATATCCTGTGAACTGTTCAGAGGCATATAGATACTAATAGGTACATACGCGAGCACGAGGCCAAGGACGGAAATCCACACCATACGCCACTTGAAAACAAGCCAGAAGAAAAGAAAGGCCAGATTGATAAGCAGGAATACGGGCAGTGTCATGCCCAGCGTCGAGAGCAGCGGATGGTCAGCCGGATTCAGGCGGTCGCTATAACCCACCAGTAGCATGACCAGCACAGTAGCAACATTCGCCCCAGCAATCAGGCGGACAGTAAAAGCTTTCAGCTGTTTAATCACGACTCACGGCTTTGGTCAAACAATTTCTTCTTCTCCTCCTTCGTCAGGCTATCGTAACCGCTTTTGCGAATCTTGTCGAGAATGGCATCCACCTCTTCCTGATTCTTACGCTTGCGGGCGTTATACTCCTCGTCACTCTCACGACGCGGGTCGGTTTGTTCAGCCTTCATACGGTTGTTCTGCTGCTGACGCTGGTCGTAGCGGCGTTTCATATTCTCGAAAAACTCCTGTCCGCGACTGCGGCCGAAACTCTGACTGGAGTCCGGATGCTTCTGCCAGTAACGTATCAGCAGGAATCCGAACAACATACCACCCAGATGAGCCATGTGAGCCACGCCATCGCCAGGACCGGTCATAGCCGAGAACAGTTCGATGGCAATATAACCCACGATAAGCCACTTGGCCTTAATGGGGAAAGGGAAGGGAATAATGAACAAGCGTTCGTTAGGGAAAATCATACCGAAGGCCAGCAGGATGCCATACACCGCACCCGAAGCACCTATTGTCGTCCAAAGATTGATATAGGCGTCAGTAGTCATCTGAACACCACCGGCACTCACATATTGATAGGCCGAAATTCCCTCTATCGTATAGGTGGCATACTGCACTAACTCTTGGGTAATGCCGGCTCCTATTCCGCACACAATGTAATAAAAAATGAACTTCTTCGGTCCCCAAACTCTTTCAATGACCGATCCAAACATCCACAATGCAAACATGTTAAAGAAGATGTGGGTAAAACCACCATGCAGGAACATGTAAGTAAAGAACTGATAGATCTGGAAGTCACTGGCCAGAAAAAAATGAAGGCCTAGCAGTTGCGTCAGGTCAATACCGCGCAACTCCAAAACCCATGTTGCTGCAAACGCCAGAAAATTGACGATAAGCAGATTCTTGGTCATAGTGGGTATGTTATTCATCTTGCTTCTATGCTGTTTGTTAACCACTTAGAGCCGTAATGACCCTATTTTTATATTTTGGGCGCAAAATTACAAAAAATATCCGTTTTTTTGCACAAAAATGGGGCAATACACACTTTTTTTCATGAAAAAACTCATTTTTTTTGATTTTTTGTTTGTTTTATGAATTCTTTATCCTATATTTGCGTCAGAATTCAACTTTTTTATTATTAATTTAACTTTTAAAACTACAAAATTATGAACAAGACAGAATTAATTGACAAGATTGCAGCTGGTGCTGGTCTGACCAAGGTTGACGCAAAGAAGGCTCTCGAGGCCACAGTAGAAGCTATCAAGGGTGCTCTCGTAGCAGGTGACAAAGTTCAGCTCGTAGGTTTCGGCACATTCGCTATCAGCAAGAAGCCCGCACGTGAAGGTATCAACCCCGCTACCAAGCAGAAGATTAAGATCGCTGCTAAGAAGGTTGCTAAGTTCAAGGCTGGTGCTGAGTTCGCAGAGGCTGTCAACAAGTAATCTTGTAAATAAAAAATCAAGAGGCTCCATCATCTGACGGAGCCTCTTTTTTTACCTCTTTACTTTTTTACCTTTTTACCTTCCCTTACTTAGGCTGTTTGCCTATATAAGCCAAGATACCACCATCTACATACAACACGTGACCATTGACAGCATCCGAGGCATGTGAAGCCAAGAACACAGCAGGGCCACCCAGTTCCTCTGGATCGAGCCAACGTCCAGCAGGAGTCTTAGCACAGATGAACGAGTCGAATGGGTGACGACTGCCATCGGCCTGACGCTCGCGGAGGGGAGCAGTTTGTGGTGTAGCGATGTAGCCCGGGCCAATGGCATTGCATTGGATGTTATACTCACCATACTCTGAGCAGATGTTGCGGGTCAGCATCTTCAGACCACCCTTAGCGGCAGCATAGGCACTGACGGTCTCACGTCCCAGCTCAGACATCATCGAGCAGATGTTGATAATCTTACCCTCACGACGCTCTATCATCTCAGGTATGACGGCTTTGGTCATGATGAACGGACCCACCAAGTCGATGTCGATGACCTGCTGGAACTCCTCGCGTGTCATCTCGTGCATGGGGATACGCTTGATGATACCGGCATTGTTGACGAGAATATCGATATGGCCCAATTCCTTGCGGATGTCAGCAACCATCTTCTGGACGTCGGCCTCGTTGGTAACGTCACAGATATATCCGTGAGCCTTGATACCCTTGGCCTCATAGTCAGCCAGCGCCTTGTCCATGTGCTCCTGTCCGCGACAGTTGAAAGCAATCTCTGCACCAGCCTTGGCCAGTGCCTCAGCCATGGCGAAACCAATACCGTAGGCAGCACCGGTCACCAGCGCCACTTTACCTTCTAATGAAAATAAATTTGTCATAATTGTAATGTTTTAGTAGTTGTCGTTTGTTTGTTGTCCAAGGCGGATTCGAACCACCACAAACAGAACCAAAACCTGTTGTGCTACCATTACACCATTGGACATCCGTGCTATAAGCGGGTGCAAAGGTAAGAAATATTTGGCATTCCACCAAATATTTCTTCACCTTTTATTATTTGACTATCAACAGATAGTAGTTTTTCTTACCCTTTTGGGCCAGGAGATACTTGCCGTCGATGAGGTCGTCGGATGTAACAGGACGATTCTGGTCGGTGAGTTTCTCCTTGTTCAGCGAGACACCACCACCCTGCACCATCTTACGCATCTCACCCTTTGAGGGGAAGACGGGAGCGACGGTAGTAAAGAGCTCAATGGCAGGCTGACCCAGCTGGTCCTTGGAAATCTCAAACTGAGGTACGCCGTCGAAGACATCCAGGAAGGTCTGCTCGTCGAGTTTCTCAAGGCCCTCCTTGGTAGACTTACCAAACAGCAGGTTTGAAGCCTCGATAGCAGCATCAAGGGCTTCCTGCGAGTGTACCATCACTGTCACCTCCTCAGCCAGACGCTTCTGCAGCACGCGACGACCAGGATCCTGCTTATGCTCTTCGACGAGGGCGTCAATCACATCCTTTTCCAAAGAGGTGAATATCTTGATATACTTCTCGGCATCGTCATCGCTGACATTCAGCCAGAACTGATAGAACTTATACGGTGTGGTGCGCTTGGGGTCGAGCCAGATGTTGCCAGACTCGGTCTTACCAAACTTCTTACCATCGCTCTTGGTAATCAACGGACACGTCAGGGCAAAGGCCTCGTTCTCGTAACCCAGCGTACGACGGATGAGCTCAGTACCCGTGGTGATATTACCCCATTGGTCATTACCACCTAACTGCAGCTTACAGTTCTTATGCTGGTAGAGGTACAGGAAGTCGTAGCCCTGCAACAGTTGGTAGGTAAACTCCGTGAACGACAGACCGTCGCGGGCTGTACCATTCAGGCGCTGCTGCACGCTATCCTTCGCCATCATATAGTTGACGGTAATATGCTTACCTACCTCACGGGCGAAGTCCAAGAAGGTGAAGTCCTTCATCCAGTCATAGTTATTGACCATCTCTGCAGCGTTTTCATCCTTCGACTCGAAATCAAGGAACTTAGACACCTGCTGTTTGATACACTCCTGGTTGTGACGCAGGGTTTCTTCGTTCAGCAGATTACGCTCCTGCGACTTACCACTGGGGTCGCCAATCATACCCGTAGCACCACCTACGAGGATGATGGGCTTATGGCCACAACGCTGCAAGTGGCGCAACATCATAATACCACAAAGGTGACCGATGTGCAATGAGTCGGCCGTGGGGTCAGTACCCAGATAGGCTGTCACCATCTCCTTTTGGAGTAACTCTTCCGTACCTGGCATCATCTGTGCCAGCATTCCGCGCCAGCGGAGTTCTTCTACAAAATTCTTCATATATTATCTTTTTTTCGTTATTTCGTTATTACGGTATTTCGTTTCCTTTTAGGGAACGGGATCGTAGCCAGAGCCGCCCCAAGGATTACACCGCAAAATGCGCCAAATGGCCAGATATAGTCCCTTAAAGGGTCCGTGCTTGATGATGGCCTGACGGGCATACTCTGAGCAGGTGGGCGTAAAGCGACACGAAGGACCGAGCAATGGCGAGATGCAGATTTGATAAAACCGAATGGGCAATACCAACAGCCACACCAATGGACGCGATATGTAATACCACAGGGTCTTCATAATTTCTCTGCCACTCGTTGCATCAGACTGACCACACGCGACTCGACATGTTGCGAAGGATAGTGTTCGTCCGATAACCAGATAAAAGCCAACAGCAACTGTTCTTGCTCAGCCAATGCCTCATACAGCAACTGTTTGTGCTGACGGAAGGCTTCACGCACCTGACGCTTGATACGATTACGGTCTACCGCATGCTTGAAGTGTTTCTTAGGAACGCTAACAAGTACTTGGACTGGAGCATCGTCTCGCGCGCGTACCTTTCTCGTATAAACCGCTCTCAGCGGATAAGCAGCCATCGACTGGCTCCCTCGTGACTCCAGACCCTGCTTTGCTGGACAGGCGCCAAAGAGCGTATCTATCAGTTTCCGACTGACCATGCGCTCCCGCTTCTGGAAACTAGGAGCAATCGATGTCATGAACGTCTTATTGCTTAATCTTGGGTTTCGAGCAGATAATGCTGCAGGGCACCTGTCATTGAAGGATACTTCTCGGTAGGTGCCTCAAGGTCGAGACGCAGACCAGCCTCACGCGCTGCTTTGGCAGTGGCAGGTCCGAAGGTAGCAATGGCGATGTCTCCCTGCTTGAATTTGGGGAAATTCTTAGTCAACGCCTCAATACCAGCAGGACTGAAGAAAACAAGCATATCGTAATCGAACGACTTGACCTCCTCAGGGGTGAAATCGTTGCTGACGGTGCGATACATCACACATTCAGTATGGTTCAGCTTCTTGGCATCAAGCATCTGGGCAATCATGTCATTGTGGACATCGCTCATAGGAACAAGATACTTCTCATTCTTGTGCTTAGCCATCGTGGGAATAAGGTCGTCGATTTTGCCCGTTGTACCAAAGAATACCTTACGTTTGCGATACTGTACATATTTCTGGATATACAACGAAATAGTCTCGGTAACACAGAAGTACTTCATATCCTCGGGAATGGCCAGGCGCATCTCCTTGGCCAACGTGAAGAAATGATCGATTGCATGACGCGAGGTAAAGACAATGGCTGTATGTTCAAGAATACTGACTTTCTGCGTACGGAATTCCTTGGCAGAAATACCCTCCACCTTAATGAAAGGACGGAACACAAGATCCACGTCAAATTTTTCAGCGATATCAAAGTATGGTGACTTTTCGCTTGATGGTTTGGGCTGTGAGACCAAAATCTTCTTTATCATTTTGTCTTAAAAATTTATTTTCAAACTATTTGCTGTATACACCATCGCTACCCAGAAAAGGAGCAAAGGAATGATTTCGAGGGTGCAAAAGTACAAAATAATCTGCAATTTAACGACACTTTGACGAAAAAAGATGAGGAAACACTTAAAAAGTACTAGAATTTTAACGATTATCAATACAATTACGACATAAATTGCCGCACTTTGAATGGACAAACCAAAATAAGCCCATAGTATAACGATAGGAAAAAACAACGCACCTTCCATCGAATAGATGTACAGAAACGACTTTAGCCATTGTCGGTTCTTTTTACCATCAAAGAATACACTATTAACCAAGGAATATAGCAGTATCTTGGATAGAAAATAAACTGTAGAAATAGCCAGAAAAATGGCTATCAGGGTGTATTGCGACGCGAGGATAAATGTATCGCTGATTGTATTGAGCGTATAAAAATAAAACAACAGCGCTATTAACAGGCAGTTTAGGAAACCGAGGAACGTCTGGAAACGAATCTCCACGACCGTCTCAGTGATCTCCGTCAGCCCTTCCCGATGGGTATTAAAGAAGTTCTTTGTCTGCCGGATAACAAACTGACGCGTATTGGAAAAGGCAATGACAGCCATTACGAACAACACCAGCAACAAGAATGTGATGATATCGTCATTATGAATGTTATAGGGTACGGGCTTACCCGCCACGCCATAGCGCCCTCCCGGCAGTTCCGGATGAAACATGGAATCCTTCGAGAAGAATCCTTCACGATAGTATTGTGGCAACTGTACATCAAGCATGTTATGTCCTTTGTCGTGCCCTGGCAAATGGAGCGTATCAGGACGTGTGCTCCAACGAATCTCAGAGGCCTTAAAACGCGACTGCACAGCAGAATCCTGCTGTGCGGGCGTTGCATTACGCGGCAGCCAACTGATGACCATGCCAGGCGTTAGGACAATATGATGCTGGACGACAGAGTCGTTCATAATCCAAATGCGCGTTTTATATCGTCAACCCTATCTAGTTTCTCCCATGTAAACAGCTCTACATCAATGGTCTTGGTCTCGTGATAACGGCTGGTGAATGTTTTCTTCACAACCTCACACTTACGACCCATGTGGCCATAGGCTGCAGTCTCCAGATACATCGGCTGACGCAGTTTCAACGTACGCTCAATGGATTTTGGACGAAGGTCGAAAAGCTGTTCTATCTTCTGCGCAATCTCACCATCCGACATCTGTACGTGCGAACGGCCATAAGTATTCACATAAATATTCATGGGTTTAGCCACACCAATGGCATAGCTCACCTGCACCAACATCTCGTCGGCAACGCCGGCGGCTACCATATTCTTAGCAATGTGGCGGGCAGCATAGGCTGCCGAACGGTCAACCTTCGAGGAATCCTTACCCGAGAAGGCGCCACCACCATGGGCTCCCTTGCCGCCATAAGTATCGACAATAATCTTACGACCCGTCAGTCCAGTATCACCATGAGGGCCGCCAATGACGAACTTACCCGTGGGATTAACATAGTATTTGATGTCGTCACCGAACAAGGCTAACACTTTTTCTGAGTGAATCTTGGCCTTGACACGCGGTATCAGGATGTTTATCACGTCATCATGGATGGTCTGTAACATCGCATCATCAGCGGCAAACTCGTCATGCTGGGTAGATACCACGATAGTGTCTATACGCTCGGGGATACCCGCGTCACTATACTGCACAGTCACCTGACTCTTCGCGTCCGGACGCAAATAGGTCATCACCTTGCCTTCCTTGCGAATTTCAGCCAAAGTACTCATAATGAGATGTGCCAAATCGAGCGAGACTGGCATCAGGCTCTCCGTTTCGTTGGTGGCATAACCGAACATCATACCCTGATCGCCAGCGCCCTGCTCTTCTTCGTCGCCATTATCCACACCGCGATTGATGTCTTCGCTCTGTTCGTGGATAGCGGTCAGAATACCACAGGAGTTACCGTCAAACTGATATTCGGCCTTCGTATAACCAATTTTCTTTATCGTATTACGGGCAATGGTCTGGAGGTCGATATACACCTCACTACGCACCTCACCCATGATGACCACCTGACCAGTGGTGACAAACGACTCACATGCCACGCGGGCATATGGGTCGTAAGCCAGGAACTGGTCCAATATCGCGTCAGAAATCTGGTCGGCCACTTTATCGGGATGGCCCTCAGACACAGACTCTGATGAAAACAAATAACTCATTCAGTTTACTTTTTACTCTTTTACCTTTATTCTGCAGGCATCATAATAATCTCTGCACGGTTACCTGCCTTCAACAATTCCTTGACAAAGGCTGCAAGGCTTTCCACTGTCTGGGCATTAACCACCTTCTCGTAATCAGTGTGGAAGTCCTGTCCGTACTTACGCCAGGTATTGATGCGACCCAGCCAATAGTTATTCTGTTTCAGCTGATCGCCGTGGTTCTTCAGCATATACTCCTTCACCTTCACCAGCTTGTCAGCATCGCAGGTCTTGGTCATTGCTTCGACTTCATCGCGAAGAATCAGGACGGCAGTATCGGCCTTCTCAGGCTTCATGGGACAGTAGGCGAGCACCTGTGCCTCAGATTCGAAGTCGTTACGGCTGACACCAGATTGTGCCACCACAGTATAAGCAGCGCTTGCATCCTCACGAATCTTCTTCAGATACTCCATGCTCAGGATTTGTCCCACCATATCAGCCTTGACGGCATTCTCCAAGGTGTAAGGGATATTTTTTGAATGCCAAACCATGACAGCAATAGCCTTTGGCGTCTCTGCCTTATGCTTGAAGTTGTTGACGACAACACCCTTGAAGTCTGTTGATACATCCTTGCTCTTCACCACGTCACCCTTAGCAGGCAGTGCAGCCAGATACTGCTCGATGAGCGGACGGATGGCAGCCTCGTCATAGTTACCAATAATGGTAAAGGTGAAAGCTGCAGCATTGGCAGTGCGCTCCTTGGCAATCTCGAGGATACGGTCGTAGTTCACATTGGGAAGGTCAGCAACGTCAAGGCTCTTGAAACGTGGATTATTGCAGGTCAATGTAGCAATCAGCGAATCGCTGAACACAGTTTCGGGCTGCAACAGGCGGTTCTTCAATGCTACCTCAACAGTCTGCATCATATTGTCATACGACTTCTGGTCCTTGGCAATATTGGTGAAATAGAGATATACCAACTGCAGCATAGCTTCGACGTCCTTCGGCGTAGAGCTACCATTCACATACTGGCGGTTGACATCCATAGAGAGTGATGCACTGGCAATCTTACCAGCCATAGCCTTCTCCAGCTCGGTGTGCGAGAAATTGCCCAGACCACTGGCCTCAATAACATCGTCGAACATCTTGATATTGGCATAGTCCTTCTCGCCATAAAGTGCAGAGCCACCGAATCCCTCGCCGCGCAACAGCACCTGGTCCTTCTTCAAATCAGTCTGCTTCAGCACAACAGTCACACCGTTCGACAGTGTCAGTTCAGTATATCCAAAGAGGTCGTTCTTCGTTTCCTTCACGATAGAACCCTTCTGGGGCAGTTCTGTCATCAGAGGCTCATCCTTCACATTGTCCACGTAAGCCTCAATCTGGGCAGCGCGGGCTGTAGCGATGGCCTTCTTCAGACCGTCCTCCGTGGGATATACGGCACCATCCTTCTCGTTGTTGAAGTTCAGCACCACCAGATTGGTGTCGTTTTCCAAAAAGAGCTCTTTCATCACCATGTTGACACCCTCCAGTGGCAACATCGGCAACAGCTGCTTCATGGTCTGGTGGGTGAAATCAATGCTGGGAATAGGTTCGTTGTTCAGGAAGTTCTGCACATACTGGTTGACAAACTGACTGTTGTAGCGCTTGTCCTTATTAGAGTACTGCTTGTCGAGATTACTCTCGTAGTTAGCCTTAAAACGATTGTATTCTGTAGCTGTGAAACCGAACTCAGCAGCACGACGGGCTTCGGTGAGAGCAGCTGTGAGGGCAGCTTCCATCTGGCCGTCCTTAGGAACGACATCCAGTTCGAAAGCATCTACCGTACGTGACAGCAGATAGGTTCCATCTCCCACATTAGCCTGCAGGAACGGACTCTCCGGCTTCTCGGCATACTCCTTCAGTCGGTCGTTCAGCATGGTAATGGCAGCGTCCTTCATATAGTCGGCCAACAGATAAGCCATCGAACCCTTCAGTGAGTCGGGGAAGGTCTCGTGCTTCATCATCACCCATACCGTATTGATTCGCTGTTCCTTATCCTTATCGATAACGACAATAGGCTCATTGTTGTCGGGAACGGGCTCGGCAGTTACCAATGCACGATTCTCGGGCAACTTGATGGGACCGAACAGCGTCTTGATCTTCTGCTCAATCTTGTCGACATCCACATCACCAACGATGATGATACCCTGGTTGTCAGGACGATACCACTTCTCATAGTAAGCCTGCAGGAAGGGACGCTCGAAATTGTCGATAATCTCCATCAGTCCGATAGGCATACGATAACCATACTTCGAACCGGGATAGAGCTTCGGCAGGTCGCGCTCCAACATACGCATCTGGGCACTGGTGCGCAGACGCCATTCCTCGTGAATCACGCCACGCTCCTTCTCAATCTCCTCCTGTTCCAACGTCAGACCGTCGGCCCAGTCATAAAGGATAAGCATACATGAATCGATGATACCCTCGCGCGTTGTGGGTACATTACTTATATTATATACTGTCTGGTCAATACTGGTATAGGCGTTCAGGTCGGTACCAAACTTGATACCTACACTCTCACACCAGCGCAACAGCTCGTTGCCCTTGAAATGCTTTGAGCCGTTGAAGGCCATGTGCTCCAGGAAGTGAGCCAGACCACGCTGGTCGTCGTTCTCCTGAATGGAACCCACACGCTGTGCAATATAGAACTCTGCACGGTTCTCAGGCCAGTTGTTGTAACGAATGTAATAAGTCAGTCCATTGTCCAATTTACCCATACGAACGTCTGGATCAACGGGAATCGGCGGCATCTGCATCATCTCCTGTGCCACCATTGCTGTCGTGCTGAACAACATCAGCGCAGCCATCAACAATTTCTTCAATTTCATTTTACCTTGGTTTAAAAGTGGAAAAATCGGATGCAAAGTTAAGAAATATTCCTCAATCACGGGTAAGAATCACAGTTAATTATGTTTTTTTTACTATTAAGGTGGCACTTCTTCTGGAGAAATGCCACCTTATTATCATTAATAAACACTCTACCGCAGTTTAGTTGAAGTAGTATTTCACGCCAAGCTGCAAGCGCCAGCACTGACCATAACTGTGGTTATAGTCCCATGTCGACGTCAGGTCAGTATTCATGCGGAAAATCGGCTCTGCTCCCTTCTTTACATCAGCAGCATTGGCCACGCTCAACAACTTGAACTGATAGTTGCTCGTGCCAGGGATCTGCTTGGCAACACCCCACTTCGAGTTCAGCAGGTTACCAATGTTCTCGAGGTTTGCAATGAGCTGCAACTTGTGCTTGGTACTGCCAATCTTCACATCAAAGTCGTGAGCATATTTGAAATCGAAAGTATGTACCCAAGGAGCGCGGGCGCCATATGCATCGGCATACTCACCACGATGGTTCTTCAGATAGTCATCCTGATCAACGAACTGCCAGAAAGCAATACGGTCAGCCTCAGAAGAGAACTTGATTTCCGAATCATCACGAGGGATATACATCAGGTCGTAAGCCAGACCATCGCCGTTGATGTCGTTAGAGTAGGTATAGCTATATCCTGCTGGCGAATAGCCGCTATAGAACAGCGAGAAGTGCTCCTTGCCGTACTTGTAGCTGATGTTGGCAATGATACGATCAGGTGTTACGAACGATGAATTCTTAACATCAAACACGTTAGGACCGTTGACCGTGTGCATATACGACCATGCAGAACCGGCATTAGAACCAGGCATACCCGTTACTTCCTTGTTGACGGTATGTGTATAGGCTGCAGAAATGTAGAGGTCCTTAATCGGCTCGGCATTCAACTGCAAGCTGGCTGTCCATCCGTAACCCTTATGGTTGTTGGTCAGCACACATACATTACTATACTGGGTATAATAGTTCCAGTCTGCTTTATTGGCAGGATAGAGATAGCGGTTGTCAGCACCAGGCAGTGTTGCCCATGTCTCGTCAGGATTCTTCTGGTTCCAGTTGTCCAAATGGACGGCATTGACGTTCTTGGAATAGTTGAACTCACCAGTCACTGTCAGGGGGAAGTTGACAGGCAGCTGATAGTCAACGGCCAGCGACGACTTCCAAATCTGCGGCATCTTGAAATCTCTGTCCACACCAGCAACTTCCGACGGGATAATACCATTGGGATCCATGCTGTAAGGAGCATTCAGCAACTCGCGCAGTTGGTTTCTGTCAGCGGTAACACCGCCAGTCAGATTAGCCAGACGTGAGTCACCGGCCTTGACGATAACCAGATTCTGGAACATACCGGAGTTGGCGGGCATGTTAGTGAAGAATACCAGTGGCAAACGTCCTGCAAAGAGACCTGTACCACCACGAACCTTCAGGATCTTGTCGCCGAAGACATCATATGTAAATCCTAAACGTGGCGAAATCTGAATATTAGCCTTTGGCCATGAACCGACATCCAGATGACGGCCACCGAAGTCAAGGTCGTAAAGTGCCTTGTTGAACTTCAAGTCTGACTCATTGAACGTGATGTTATCGAAACGGACACCATAGTTCAATTTGAATCTGTCTGTCACGTTCCAGTCATCCTGCAGATAGAGACCAATCTGATTGAAGCGGACCTTTGATGAAGGCTCCATATCGCCGTCATAGCCGTAAGCCAAGGCAGCGCCAATAGGAGCGGCACCGTCCATGAAGTCCTGCATGCTGGCATAACGATAGTAACCAGAACCCTGCTTCATGTAGTTGTTGAGGGCCATCTGATGCTCGAAACTCAGACCTGCCATCAGCTTGTGACTGCCCAGATAGTAGGTGAAGTTGTCGTTCACGGTCAAAATCTCGTTACGTACGCGGTTGTTATAGGTGAAGAGCTCGTAACCCAGTGTCATGTAGGGGTCACCGTCCTTCATAATATCAATCATGGGGAACATCGACGAACTGCTACCACGAGGGTCGTCCATATCCGAATAGGTCACCAACAACTGGTTCGAAGCCCTCTCGCCAAAACGGCTGTTCAGGTCGAACGAGAAGGTCGTCACCTTGTTCTCTTGCTTGTAGAACGAATTGGCAAAAGCCATCGAACTGATACCCACACAAGACTGACTCAGTCCGCCGACACCACGCGAGGTAGCAGAGGGGGGACTATATTTTGTATTGTTGGTATGGTTGAAGCGTACTGCCAAGTGATGATTCTGAGTGATGTTCCAGTCGATACGAGCCAGATACTTGTTATTCTTAATGCCGCCAGGATAGTCAGTGGCAGAACCAGTGTCATAGCCGTACTTATCCTTGACGAACTTCGAAATCATCTCCATGTCGCTCACCGTAGTACGTGAAGTATAAGTCTTCTGGTTTGCACCCTCACCCGTAGCATCGGGATGCCAGTAAGTAGGAATATTCTCCGTTTCCGTGCGCTCAACGTTGACAAAGAAGAACAACTTGTCCTTGAGAATCGGACCGCCTAACGTGAAGCCCCACGTCTTCTCTTCGTCGGGATTGGGCTCAGAATTCTGCACGCCATCTACGCGATTGCCGTGCATGTCTTCATTGGTGTAGTAATAATAGGCAGTGCCTTTGAACGTGTTCGTACCCGACTTCGTGACGGCATTGATACCACCGCCGATGAAGTTCGATTGACGGACGTCGAAAGGAGTCACCACGACCTGCACTTCGTCAATGGCATCCATTGACACGGGGTTACCACCGCCCGGTAGGTTAGAGTTCAGACCAAAGTTGTTATTCAGGTTGGCACCGTCCAGAGTGAAGTTAGCCGAGCGGCCACTCATACCACCAAAACTGTTCGAGCCACCATAATACGGCGACAGCTTGGCAATATCACCGATGCTGCGGCTGATGGTAGGCAATTCCTGAATAGTACGATTATTGATATTGGTGGTAGCACCGGTCTTCTCACCAGCAAACTTCGAAGCCTTTCCGCTGACAACTACCTCAGCCAGTTCCGTAGAGTTCTCCGACAGCCACACATTGAGGCTGTAGGTTTCACCCAACTGGAGGTAGATATCCTTGAAGACCTTCGGATTGAAACCGATGTAAGTAACAGTGACGGTGTACGGGCCACCATTACGCATACCTTGGATGTTAAAACGGCCATCAATGTTGGTGATAGCTGCATACTTGGTACCAGAGGGGTCGTGAACGGCTTGTATAGTAGCGCCGATGACCTCTTCCTTGGTATCCTCCATGGTTACTTTTCCGCTTAGGGCAGAATTCGTAATCTGTGCCATCATTGTCAACACACAGGTCAACATCATGGCGGTTAAAAACAGTTTTCTACGCATATTGATCATCTTTGTTTGTTATTTGCCTGCAAATTTAAACATTTTTTTTGAAACATCACGCTTTTTAGCCGTATATTTTCCGCTTTTGCCGATTTTTTTCTCAGACGTCCTTTTGACGCAAGCCCATACGGGCCTCAACGACGTTCACCACGTAGTCACCCAACTTCTCGCACTCATTGATGAGGTCCATATAGATGGTACCTACGGCATACGTATATTCGCGGTTGTTCACATCCGTGATATTCTGCGTCTTCAATTGGTTGCGGTAGTTATTAATCTCGTTCTCGATATTGAACGTGCGGTTCACGTCGAACGATTCCTTGCGCCCTTGCATCAGACGGTTCATCTGCGACAACGACTGGTCCGTCAGTTCCATCATCTGGTGCAGGTGGTCGTACTGCTTCTCAATGAAGTGGTCTTCCTTACCGTTATACTTACGCGAGATGGTACGGGCCATATTGAAGCAGGCGTCGCCGATAGACTCCAATTCGCTGACCTCACGCAACATGGCACGAATCTTACCCTTCGTGTCGTCCGAGAGATGGGCATCACTGACGCTGTTCAGGTAATTGGCAATCTCCAGCTCCATATTGTCCGAAATGCCTTCATATTTCTCAATACGCGTGTACAGCTTGTTGAAGTCGCCAGCTTGATTGTCTTTCTTGTTATTCGAGCTCGACGACAGCGTCAGCAGTTCTCTCACCATGCCGAACATACGCTGCATACGCTCGGAGAACGACTGTATCTCCTTCTGGGCCTCGAGCACCGAAAGTTCCGGGGTCTTCATGAATCCGGCAGTAATGAAGTGCAGACGGAAATCCTCCTCCTCGTCCACCTTCTTGGGCTTGATGACCCAGCACACAAACTTCTCTATCTGCGGGATAAACCAAATCAGGATAAAGGTATTCACCACGTTGAACGACGTGTGGAATGCTGCCAGCACGAAGCTCAGCTTAGCAGCATTGGCTAAGAAAGCCTGAGCACCGACAACCTCTTTTGTCATCGTCACGTCATAGCCTACCCATCCGCATACCATGTCGATGAAGGGACGGAATACAAACAGAATCCAGATAACGCCGAACACATTGAAGAACATGTGCGCCAAAGCCGCCCGTCGTGCCTGCGTATTCGCCGACATGGCCGCTAAGTTCGACGTCACCGTCGTACCGATATTCTCACCCATCACCAGCGCAATACCCTGATAGATAGGCAGCGCGCCGCTGGAACACAGAATCATCGTGATGGCCATCACTGCTGCCGACGACTGCACACAGAATGTCAGGATGCCGCCCAACAACAGGAACAACAGCGTCGTCAAGAACGAATTCGGGTCGAACGAGGCAAAGAAATCCAGCAGTGCCTGGTTCTCGCCTAAGTTCATGTCTTGTCCCGTCTTACGCAGAATAGCCAGGGCAAATATCAGGAATGCCAGACCAAACAGGAAGTCTCCGATGTAGCGGTATTTTTTCTGGTAAATCAGGATGATACCCACAAAGAATGCCGGAAACGACAGGTTGCTTACGTCGAACGACATACCTGCCGACATAATCCATGCCGTCAGCGTCGTACCGATATTCGCACCCATGATCACCGAGATGGCCTGCGCCAGCGTCAGCAGTCCGGCGTTTACAAACGAGACGGTCATCACCGTCGTAGCTGTTGAGGATTGTACCGAAGCCGTCACCAACGTTCCCGTCAACATACCCGTAAAGCGGTTGGTAGTCATGGCTCCCAGGACGTGTCGCAACTGCGGACCCGCCATTTTTTGCAGCGCCTCACTCATGGTCTTCATACCGAACATCAGCAGAGCGAGAGAGCCCAAAAGCGTGAATATTACCCAGATTGACATAAGTATTATTTTAATTTCGGGTACAAAAATACAAAATATTTATTAAAAACCCTCAATGTTTCGGATTTTTTTTCTATTTTTGCACCATTAATGAAAACAAAGACTGTAAATATGGAAAAAACTGTTAAGATTCTTGTCCGAAATAACGACACCGCCATCGAGGTGCCGATGGGGTCACAACTCGAAGAAGCCTACCGGCTGTCTGGTCTCAAAATGACGTACGGACCCATCTCCGCACGGGTAAATAACAAGGTGGAAGGCATGCACTACCGCGTCTACCGCCAGATGGAGGTGGAATTCCTCGACATCACGTCGGCCACCGGACTGCGAGCATACACGCGCACCTTGTTTTTCATTCTCTGCAAGGCAGCTCACGAGCTGTTCGACGAGCCGGACGGAAAACCCTGTAAGGTCCGCATCGACATTCCCATCAGCAACGGCTATTATGTCGACCTCCAACTGGGTCGTCCCGTGACGCCCGACGATGCTAACACCCTGCGCCAGAGAATGCAGGAAATCATCGACGCCGCCATTCCCATCCACCGTTTCGAGTGCACCACCGAGGAGGCCATCGAGATGTTCACCAAGTCAGAATCGCTGTCGAAGGTCAAACTGTTAAAGAGCACCGGTCGCCTCTACACTACCTATTATGATATCGACGGCTATCAGGACTACTATTACGGCTCGCTGCTCACCAACACGTCGCAGATCTACCTCTTCGGGCTGGAATACTACTTCGATGGTCTGTTGCTGCGCATCCCCGACAGCAATGACCCCACCAAGCTCGGAGCCTTCATCCGTCAGGACAAGATGTTCGGTATCTTCAAAGAGCACCACCAGTGGCAGGACATCATGAACCTGCGAAATGTCGGCGACCTGAACGAAGTCATCGACAAAGGCCGCTCGTCGCACCTCATTCAGGTGTCGGAAGCCCTGCAGGAAAAGAAGATTGCACAGATTGCCGACGAAATAGCTAAAAACAAAAGCATCAAGATGGTGCTCATTGCCGGACCATCGTCCAGCGGTAAGACCACGACATGCAAGCGTCTTAGCGTACAATTGGCCGTCAACGGCATCATACCCATCGGCATCTCGCTGGACGACTACTTCTTAGACCGCGACAAGACGCCGCGCGACGCCTCTGGCGACTACGACTTCGAACACCTGCACGCCCTGAACATACCGCTGTTGAACGAGCAGATGAACGCCCTGTTACGCGGTGAGGAGATAGAGTTGCCGCGCTATAACTTCCAGCAAGGCAAGAGCGAATGGAGCGGCAAGAAGCTGCAGTTGAAAGGTAAGGAGGTGCTCGTCGTAGAAGGCATCCACGCCCTCAATCCAGAGCTGACCGCACAGATTCCCGACGAACAGATCTTCCGCGTCTATGCCTCCGCGCTGACCACCATCCTGCTCGACTCCCACAACTACATCCCCACCACCGACAACCGACTGTTGCGACGCATCATCCGCGACAACAAATACCGTGGCGTCAATGCCCGCGAAACCATCCGCCGATGGCCCTCCGTACGTGCCGGTGAAAACAAATGGATCTTCCCCTTCCAGGAGAATGCTGACGCCATGTTCAACAGCGCCATGCTCTTCGAACTCGCCGTCATCAAGCGCCAGGCAGAACCACTGCTCGAACAGGTGCCCGAAAACTGCCCCGAATATGCCGAGGCCTACCGCCTGCGCAAATTCCTGGCTTACATCCATCCCATCCCCGAGGACCAGATTCCGCCCACTTCACTCCTCCGCGAATTCCTCGGCGGCTCATCCTTCGAGTACTGATAGATTAATATAAGTAGAAATGGTATAAAAATGCAATAATGGGCAGAAAATCCGCTTGTTATTGCATTTTTATTGCATTTTGTTTGGCTATTACGCAAATTTATACTACCTTTGCACGCTGTTAGCGCGAGACTGCTCACGCAACCTTGCATGTTAGCGAAATAGATACATATACATTATATATTATTATGGCTGAATTAGAAGTAAAAGAGCTGGACCAAGTGGTTGTCCGCTTCTCTGGTGACTCCGGCGACGGTATGCAGTTGGCCGGAAACATCTTTTCTACGGTTAGTGCCACCGTTGGTAACGGCATTTCCACATTCCCTGACTATCCCGCCGACATCCGTGCCCCACAAGGTTCGCTGACGGGTGTGAGCGGTTTCCAAGTACACATCGGCGCCGGCAAGGTGTACACCCCTGGCGACAAGTGTGACGTGCTGGTAGCAATGAATGCTGCTGCGCTGAAGACACAGCTGAAGTATTCGAAGCCCCAGGCAACGATTATCATCGACACCGACTCTTTCGGTCCGAAGGACTTGGAGAAGGCACAGTTTAAGAGCGAGGACTATCTGGGCGAGATGGGTATTGACCCCGACCGCGTGATCCAGTGTCCGCTGACAACGATGGTGAAGGACTGTCTGGCCGACACCGGTATGGACAACAAGGCGATGCTGAAGTGTCGAAACATGTTTGCACTGGGTCTGGTGTGCTGGCTGTTCGACCGCGACCTGGAACTGGTGAACAACTTCCTGCGTGAGAAATTTGCCAAGAAGCCCGCTATTGCCGAGAACAACATCAAGGTGGTGCAGGCCGGTTACGACTATGGTCACAACACGCACTCGAGTGCAATGAACGTCTATCGCATCGAATCGAAGGAGAAGGTGCCCGGACGTTATATGGATATCACAGGTAACAAAGCAACGGCCTATGGTCTGATTGCTGCCGCCGAGAAGGCTGGCCTGCGCCTGTATTTGGGCAGCTACCCCATCACTCCTGCTACGGATATCCTGCACGAGCTTTCGAAGCATAAGTCGTGCGGCGTCATCACCGTACAGTGTGAGGACGAGATCAGCGGATGTGCCTCAGCCCTCGGAGCCTCGTTTGCAGGTGCCCTGGCAGCAACATCCACATCAGGTCCCGGCATCTGTCTGAAGAGCGAGGCCATGAACCTCGCTGTTATCATGGAGTTACCGCTGGTGGTCATCGACGTTCAGCGCGGCGGTCCTGCCACGGGTCTGCCCACGAAGTCAGAACAGACCGACCTGCTGCAGGCATTGTTCGGAAGAAACGGTGAGAGTCCGATGCCAGTAATGGCCGCTCTGAGTCCTACCGATTGTTTCGACGCCGTCTATCAGGCTGCAAAGATAGCCTTGGAGCACATGACACCCGTCATTCTGTTGACGGATGCCTATGTCGCCAATGGTTCTGGTGCTTTCCGTCTGCCTGATATCAACAAATTGGACGCCATCAATCCCCCATACGTTCCCGAGGAACTGAAAGGCAAGTGGGCGCCCTATATGCGTGCCGAGAACGGTACCCGCTACTGGGCAGTACCTGGTCGTGAGGGCTTCGAGCATATCCTCGGCGGACTGGAGAAGGACTCTGTGACGGGTGCTATCTCCACGAATCCTGAAAACCACGACCTGATGACGCGCTTACGTCAGCAGAAGATTGACAACATCCAAGTACCCGACCTTGAGGTAGAGGGTGATGTGGACGATGCTGAGCTGCTCGTCGTTGGTTTCGGTTCTACCTACGGTCATCTGCACTCGGCAATGGACGAGCTCCGTGCCAAGGGCAAGAAGGTGGCTCAGGCTCAGTTCAAGTATCTGAACCCACTGCCCAAGAATGCTGCCGCCGTACTGTCGAAGTATAAGAAGGTGGTGGTGGCCGAACAGAATATGGGTCAGCTGGCTGCCTACCTGCGCATGAAGGTCGACGGCTTCGTACCTTACCAGTTCAATCAGGTCAAGGGTCAGCCGTTCGTGGTAGAAGAGTTAGTCAACGCATTCGAGGACATTTTAAAGAAGTAAAGAGTTATGGAATATACAGCACAAGATTTTAAGAAAGGTCAGCCTCGTTGGTGCCCAGGTTGTGGCGACCACTTCTTTCTGGCCTCACTCCATAAGGCTATGGCCGAAATTGGTGTAGCTCCCAAAGATATTGCAGTGATTTCGGGTATCGGCTGTTCGAGCCGTCTGCCCCACTATATGGCAACATACGGTATGAACACCATTCACGGCCGTGCAGCCGCTATTGCTACTGGTGCGAAGGTGGCTAACCCCAACCTGACCGTATGGCAGGTGAGTGGCGACGGTGACGGACTGGCTATCGGTGGTAACCACTTCATTCACGCCAACCGTCGTAACATCGACCTGAACATGATTCTGCTGAACAACCGCATCTACGGTCTGACGAAGGGGCAATACTCCCCCACCTCACCCCGTGGCTTCGTGTCGAAGTCGAGTCCTTACGGCACGGTAGAGGACCCGTTCCGTCCTGCAGAGCTGTGCTTCGGTGCCCGCGGACATTTCTTTGCCCGTTGCGTGGCAACCGATGCAAAGGGTACTGTCGAGGTACTGAAGGCCGCATACCAGCACAAGGGTGCCTCAGTGACGGAGGTGCTGCAGAACTGCGTCATCTTCAACGACGGCTGTCACGAGGCTGTCTATAACAACGAGGGCCGTAAGAAGAATGCCATCTACGTACGTCATGGCGAGAAGCTGGTGTTCGGCGAGAACAATGAGTTCGGACTGGTACAGCAGGGCTTCGGCCTGAAGGTCGTCGAGATTGGCAAGGACGGCTATACGCTGGACGACGTACTCGTTCACGACGCCCACTGTGAGGACAACACCCTGCAGCTGAAGCTCGCGCTGATGGGTAACGGCGACGGTTTCCCCATTGCCCTCGGTGTCATCCGCGACGTAGACGCTCCTACGTACAACGACGCCGTACATGCCCAGTTGGAAGAGGTCAGTGCTCAGAAGAAGTACCATAACTTCACTGAACTCCTCGAGACCAACGACACTTGGGAAGTGAAATAAACGACCGACGCAACCATAAAGAAAGGCATCCGATTTTTGGATGCCTTCTTTATTTATTTACCATGTTTCTCGGATATCTTGCGGAAACTCTGCAGTTTCTCGCCGTAGCAAAGGTCGCCGCAGTCGCCGAAGCCTGGAACGATATACTTGTGTTCGTTCATGCCCTGATCGACGGCAGCGCACCAGATGGTGGAACCCTCAGGCAATGCTTCCTTCACCACCTCAATACCCTCTGGAGCGGCAATGACGCAGCAGAGATGAATCTTCTTGGGTTTGCCCGTCTGTAATAGCGACTCGATAGCTGCAGCAAGACTGCCGCCAGTGGCCAGCATGGGGTCGACAATGACTAACGTCTTGTTCTTGACACTCTGCGTGGCGATATACTCAGTGTGAATGCCCACCTCGGTATGTTCGCGATTGATATACATACGGAAAGCCGAAACAAAACCGTTATCGGCCTTGTCGAATACGTTGAGGAACCCCTCGTGGAACGGCAGTCCGGCACGCAACACGGTGGCAATGACCATATCTTCCTTAGGCAGGGGAATGTCGATAGTGCCCAAAGGGGTCGTGACGGTCTTGGGTTTATACTCCAGCGTCTTCGACAGCTCGTAGGCCATCATCTCGCCAATACGTTTGATGTTGTGACGGAACAGCAGACGGTTTTTCTGCGTATTCTTGTCACGCAACTCCGACATATACTGGTTGATAATCGAGTTGCTTTTGCTAAAATCAATGACTTCCATCATATTACTGCTTTAAGTTTTGCCGACAAAGGTACGAATATGTTTTGGATTTTTGGCAAGTCGATGTGGCAAAATCGCAAGTGAAGTTCGGATTTTTAAATTCTTTAACCTAAAAACAATTGTGTGCGTGCAAATAAATCTTAATTATGCGCGCATAATTCTCAAAATCTTCGTATCTTTGCAGCGCATTTGAAAATAACAAGGATAATATTCACAATTTTAAAATAGTTTAGTAACAATTATGGCAAAGTTAGATTTGACTCAGTATGGCATCACCGGTTCAACCGTGATTGCTCACAATCCATCGTATGAGTACCTCTTCGCAGAGGAGACAAAGGCTGGTCTCGAGGGTTTCGACAAGGGCGTAAACACCGAGCTCAACGCTGTTAATGTTATGACTGGTATCTACACCGGCCGTTCACCTAAGGACAAGTACATCGTGAAGGATGCACAGAGCCAGGACAAGGTATGGTGGACTTCTGAGGAATACAAGAACGACAACCACCCCATGAGCGAGGAGGTTTGGAAGACTGTTAAGGACATCGCTATCAAGGAGCTCTGCAACAAGAATCTTTATGTGATGGACGCTTTCTGCGGTGCCAACGAGGCTACCCGTCTGCGCGTTCGTTTCATCGTGGAGGTTGCTTGGCAGGCTCACTTCGTAAAGAACATGTTCATCCAGCCCACTGCTGAGGAACTGGAGAGCTTCGAGCCTAACTTCGTGATCTACAACGCTTCTAAGGCAAAGGTTGAGAACTACAAGGAGCTGGGTCTGAACTCAGAGACTTGCGTAGCCTTCAACACGACTTCTCGCGAGCAGTGCATCATCAACACCTGGTACGGTGGTGAGATGAAGAAGGGTATGTTCTCAATGATGAACTACTATCTGCCCCTGCAGGGTATCGCTTCTATGCACTGCTCTGCCAACACCGACATGGAGGGTAAGAACACCGCTATCTTCTTTGGTCTCTCTGGAACTGGTAAGACCACGCTGTCAACCGATCCTAAGCGTCTGCTGATTGGTGACGACGAGCACGGATGGGACGACGAGGGTGTGTTCAACCTTGAAGGTGGTTGCTACGCTAAGGTTATCAACCTCGACAAGGAGAGCGAGCCCGACATCTACAACGCTATCCGCCGCAACGCTCTGCTCGAGAACGTAACTGTTGACGAGGCTGGTAAGATCGACTTCGCTGATAAGAGTGTAACTGAGAACACTCGTGTATCTTATCCTATCGACCACATCGAGAAGGTTGTTAAGAAGGTGAACGGTAAGAGTGCAGGTCCTGACGCTAAGAACGTTATCTTCCTGTCAGCTGACGCATTCGGCGTACTGCCTCCCGTCAGCATCCTCACTCCCGAGCAGACCAAGTACTACTTCCTCTCTGGCTTCACAGCAAAGCTCGCTGGCACAGAGCGCGGCATCACAGAG
>JBGUIA010000075.1:0-23190 GCA_045112595.1 Prevotella sp.
CCGCCGTGTACCTGTCCGAGGTGGTCTATCTGCCAGAAGATGACGTCGGACTGGTGGGTAGCTCCCAGTTGGTAGTCGTCGAAGACCTGACGGAGTCGCTCAGGAGGGATGGAAAGTCGCCGTGCCACGTCATTGGACAACCACTGCCAGAAGGTGCTCTGAGGTGAGTGGCTGCGTGTGACGTAGTCCATGGACAGCGGACGAAAGGGCGGAAGGGGGATTGGAGTACAATGGTCGTTGGATGCAGGCTTTGTGACCCACTGGTTGTCTCGATAGTAATCGCTGGGCTTGTAATGATATCCGCAGGAATGCTGGTGATCACACTTACCTACCTCATCAGCCACATATTGGTTGCCGTTGTGAGTATCCACATAGCGTACGAAACATTTCTTCTTACCGCAGTGTGGGCAGGTGGTCTTCTGCTGACGACGGCCTGTCACGCGCGGGGTCTCTAATTGATATCGATAATCGTTATTCATTGTGTCACTGATTTGAATGATTTAAATGTTTTTTTGGCGGATTCTCGTTCGTTGTTGGAGCCACTATATATATAGGTGGCTCCGACAACAAACAAAAATCTTTCCGCGGGTCAGAAGGGCAGTGCAAATTCCTTGGAGGCCTGAATCAAACCATTACTGTCCTCAAAGATTGCTTCTTCTTTCAACCATTCTGAGATGTACGAAGCCACAGTAGGACGCTTACGCACGAAAACCTTTACAAGGATTTCCGTCAGTTGCTTACGGCTGACTGCCCCGCCCTTGTCACGCAGGATCGTCAAGCACTTTTGGAGGCGTTCCTGTTTTTCCTTTTCAAGGGCTTCCTGACGTTTCTGCTGTTGTTCCGCCTTACGCTGCTCGAGTTGAAGTTTACGCTGTTCGGTAGCATCGACGATACGCCCGTCCTCGGCAAACATAATGCTCCACTCGGTTGGCTCTTCATGGCGTGACTCCGAACACGAAACAGTGATGACACTGCTGCCGCGCTCCTTCTTGCACTCCAGAACCGTGGCTGCCTTTTGGGCCAGCATCGTACCGAGGTGACCACGCATGTTATGGTCTTCGTCGGCCTTGTTCGTGTGAAGCACGCAGATGATGGCACAGTTATACTCCTCACTGAGCCCCAACAGGTCCTTGATAATCTGCTTGGACTCAGATTCGTCGTTAAAACTGCTAACGAATTCTACAATGCCGTCGACGAACACCACGTCGGGCTTCTCGTCCATTAAGGCTTGGCACAGCAACGGCAGCAAGTCTTCTCGATCGACACGGCGCAGCGAATGAAGCACCACTTGGGAGTCGATGGCCTCTGGACTAAGTCCCGTCATGGCGGCTACATCGTCAAGGATAGACTTCGTATCCTTTCTGTTCTGCTCAGTGTCGAAGAAGACGATGCGTGGTTTCTCCAATAGTGACTTCACGCGGAACATCTCGCCCTGTAGCAGTGCTGCGATGAACACCTTCAGCGTGGTGGTCTTGCCAGCTTTTGCCTTTGCCTTGACAGCATGGATGTCGCGGCGAGCAAAAAAGCCCGTGCCATCCACCTCCAACGCATACTCTAAATCCGGCACCACCGTATCGGTACGGATGCGCGTGTCGCCAAGAATCTTTCTTAAGCGCTCACGTTCCTTCTCTTCGGCAGTCGGTTGGTTGACAGCCTCACCCACGATGTCATTCACCATCTGGGCTTGGTTGTTTACTAGTCCAGTCTGACCATTGGTCTGCTGAACGTTCTCAGTCTCTTTCTTAATATCTTCAGTCATAACTGTAAGTATTAAGTTGAGCGTTCATAGCACTTACCAGCCATCAGGCGAACGCTCGTTTACCGCGACTGGCGGGAACCCGTGCCAAGGTTTTAGTCCCTACATATGTACATATAAATTTATGAAAGTGCCCCCTCAATGTCAATTCCTCGTACTACGACAACGAGTATAAAAAACTCCGAGAAGGACTGCTCTCGGAGTACAAAATTACGAAGAATTAGTGGGACAGCAAGCAGTTTGTGATGCATATTTTAAGAATATTGGTTTATAGTTAAATTCTTGAAAAACAGATGTTTACACTGCGTTGTAAAACAGTTTTTACAATAATTGCTGACACTTTTGCTGATTCTTAATTCTCTTTTTACAGAAGTAGTCCGTTCTGTAAAAAGTTCGTTAAAAAAATGATAAAAATGCCGTGATTGCTGTAAAAAAAAAGACAGATTTCCGAGGAAACCTGTCAAAAGATATTTGGGATAAAAACTGATTATGCTGCTTCTGCTTTCGATAAATATGCGGCAAAATTGTTTGCCATCTCCTGCATCGGAATCTTTCTACCGTAGCAAAACCTTCGCTCGCGACAAACCGCTTGCCATGAGGGCAACAGATAATCACCCTTGTAATGTACCTTCAAGTAATTCTCATAAAACTGTCTCTCATTTTTCTCGTCAATGACAGTTTTACCATCTATGCTCATATGGCTGACAGCACTCCACTTAACGAAATAGGCCATCTCACGAGCATCATACGTTCCTATTTTGCCGGCATCATCCGCTTTCTTGCTGTGCTTATAGGGAATATGTAACGTATCAAGTTGGGGAATCAAATCACAGACTTTCCTGCCCCATTCAGGGTTGTGAGCCCAAAGTACTGAAGCCTTTTCGTCGAGCCCATATTGGCGACCAGACGCCAGCCTGTAAATGTAGGCTTCGCGCTTCAACCAGTTCTTGTCATGAGCATGATAATCCTTCGGAAGCCATTCCTTCATGGGACGAGCATTCTTACGACGTTCAGCTAATTCTTCCTCAGAAATCAACTTGACCTCTCCAAAGGTATCGAAAACATCATTCACGCAATGGAGCACTTCATCACAACTCTTTTCGAAAATCTTCTTGAGGCGCTCATAGTCGCCCAAAACTTCCTCTTCTTGACGAATCATGTCCTTGCAGACTTTCAGTACCAAAACCAGTTGATAGAAGAATGCTGCCAGCTCATGAAGCAGCGTCTGAACTAAATCAATGTAAACCTCAATTCCGAACAATTGACCTTGAAACTGGCGGAATGTAAGCCTGGAATAGTCAAGCGTCGGAACAATATTGCCAGCACCGTCCAACTTGCGGCGCACTACGGGACAGAACTTACGGAATATTTTCATGCTGCCGGTAATGGTTGTTCCAATACGTCGGACGAGTTTTTCCGTCAATCGGAAACACTCATTATGATCTGTGGCATATTCCTCGATAAAATTCTCCGAAAAGGCAACTAGTTCCATTGACTCGTTGTTTAGTCGTAACTGATACATGCGGACAAGGTTTAGTGTTTGCTCAACTTTTTTCTTGTCAAACTTACAAGCAATAATAGCCTCCAGAGCATTCAGCTCTTCAAATTCACGGGCTGCATCATATATCTGATTAAAACCCGTTTGGTCTCTTTGTACAATTGTTGAATATAGCATTTTCCTGAATTTTTAATTAAACAACAATTTTCATCCACAAAATTACTCAATTCGTACCTGTTGTGCAAAATTTTGGACATATATTTATCCTAACGTCGGAGCGAACTTGATTTAAATCAAGTGTAATACACCGTGTTTCCCTTTTCTTTGCATGACTTCTCCCGTTTTGGACAACTTTTCATGATTACAAAAAGGAAAAGTTTTCCAAAATGAATAACTTTGGAAATGTCAGGACTCGGTTCACTTAGAGGAAAAGGCAGTCAGTTGGCTCAGCTCCAGCGCCATGAGGTTCATTTGCTGACAGTCGGTGGCAGACAGCTTTACCTGCTCATTACTGTGCTCCCAAGTAGAGAGCATCAGCAGGCGGCCTTGGCCACATGCATCAAACTGTTCGCCTTTGGGCTTCGACAAGGGGGTGAAGCCGTTGCGTAGCACGACAATAGTGGGGAGATGAAGGTCGAATGCCAGGCGCATGACCATCTTCTCGCCGGGAGAAATGGCTGGCGAGATGAGTACCGTACCATTGCGGGCGGCATCAAGATAACGGGCTATTTCAACTTCCAGTTGCTGACCTGTTAGGCGACGCGACACGCGAACCGCCATGCGTTGAGGAGCGGTGAGTAGGGCGCGGTTGCCTATACCGTTGTAAGTGTAAGAGCCTAACTTGAGATTGAAAAATGGCTGCAACAGGTCGGGACGTTCGCGTTTCATCAACAGGCGGCGAGGGTTGTCACGCAGATAGTGCTTCCATCGCTGGTATTCATCATCGGTCCGCAGCACCAAGTCGTTGAAGCCCGGCTCAAAAAGCAGACCGTGCTCAGGGTGGCTCCCCTTCAGGGTTTGTAGCGACTCAGTCGCAACAGGCAGTGGAGCGACCAACCGGCGATAGGCGCGCCCGCAGCCCGTCTTAAAACCCCTTATGATGCCACTTAGCCCGCAGCTGAGCGGTTCACTGATGAAAAGGATGCCGTGCAGGTGATCGGGCATCATCTGAAGCTCATAGACCTTGACCTCGGGATGGTGGCTCGGAATATTCCACCACTCATCCCGGACAGCACTGCCCAGAGCCGACAATTCTATGCGGGGATCGTCACTGGTGCCATAGATGCGCCCGAACAGCGGTCTGCGACCTTCGACAGTCATGGTCACCATATAGATGCCGCGCCTGGTGTAGTCATGACCGACAAACCGCCGCTTCATCGAAGGTTTCTTATTGCCGGCAAAGGCTTGCCGTTTCTTATAGCTGTCCTTTTCCATAATTTGCAAAAGTACACAATATCTATTCTTTTGCCCACAAAGTTACAACTTTTCTTTGGATTATCCACAACTTCGACCTTTTTTCTCCATTTATAATCAGTTTTTCGCCAGAAAGGATATTCTTCTCTGCAACCATTCAGCATCGGTAAAGTTGAGGAGCGAATGATGCTGTTTGCCCAAGTTAATGTCATCAATCTTGCCAGCGACGAACTATACATGAGTGCCAAGCAGTTACAACACTGCATGAGAGCATCAAAAGCCACAAAAGGTTTGGTAGTTACCGATGCCGACCTGATAGGTTTCCCCCAGAATCGTTTTCAGATGGATCTCTACTACGACGGTGAATGCTTGTATTTTTATTGCTGAGTCGCGAGAAAATTCGCCCAAAGGGTCAAATTTTTGTTTTTTCTTTTGTTTTTCTTTCTTATTTCAAAGATATTCATTATCTTTGCACACAAGTATCGGTAAATCGTCGTAAACGACGCAAGCTAAGGCTGATTCTCTGAGTGCAGGGTGCCGGTATGACATTGAGGGTAAAATAACAGCATTAGCAGTTATACGACGTGCTTGGAATGTGAGAGTTTCAAATGTCTACGACGTTTAATGTTAATGTCTGCGCTTATAGGCGTGGACATTCACTTATACGTAGACGGGTATCTCTCACAACCTCAAGCACGGATAAGCGTCCGCGCTTTTTTCGTGTCCATAGGTTGTTGGGATATCTGTATTGTTCGATAAGTGCTATGCTCCTAAGACTATTGAGCAATGGCTAACAAGAATCTTAACGCCGCAAAAACGGCGAAGAAGGATGAGTTCTATACGCAGATGACGGATATAGAACGGGAATTACAGCACTACTGGAAGCATTTTGCAGGGAAGGTAGTGTTGTGTAATTGTGATGATCCTTACGAGAGCAATTTCTTCAAATACTTTGCTCTGAGGTTTAACCAACTGGGGTTGAAGAAGCTGATTTGTACCTGTTATAATGGCTCCCCTGTGCAGGGCAACGAACTGATGATTGATTTTGGTGACTTTGAAGACGAACCAAAGAAGGTAGCGTATAAGGTGGAGATTACGGAAGTGAAAGACCTGAACGGTGACGGCGCCGTAGACCTCAGCGATGTGCAATACCTGCTGAAGAACGACAAGAATGTCATTGGAACGTTGAAAACAGGTGATTTCAGAGACTCAGAGTGCATTGAGTTGTTGAAGCAGGCTGATGTTGTTGTAACGAATCCGCCTTTCTCGCTATTTCGAGAATACGTAGGGCAGTTGATGAAATATGAAAAGAAGTTCTTGATAATTGGTCATATGAATGCAATCCATTATAAAGAGATATTTCCTTTAATACAAGGGAACAAAATTTGGACAGGATTCGGGTTTAATTTATCTCTTGTTTATAAATCACCATACGAAAATATCCTTGAGGCCAACAGGAAATTTGTCAAACAAAAAGGCTATGATCCTGATGAATGTATAAAAGTTCCAGGTATTTGTTGGTACACCAATCTTGACCATAACAAACGTCATGAGTCTATGGATTTAGTATGTCACTATACCTCAGATGAATATCCTATTTATGCGAACTATAATGCAATTGAAGTAAGCAAGGTTCAAGATATACCCTGTGATTATGACGGAGCCATGGGCGTGCCCACAACATTCCTCGACAAATATAATCCAGAACAGTTTGAAATTATCGGCTTGGCAGAAGGAGAACTTGGAAAAGAACTCGGATTAAGACCATTTGACAGAGAATTAAAGAAATTAAATAAGAGCCTTCGAGACGGGCAAGTGTTTTATTTAACAAATGGTTTCCCTGAAAAACCATACAGCAGAATTATTATTCGCAACAAACACCCTCAAACGATATGATGACAATTAAGCAGATAGAAGTAACCGTTGGCGATATTGTCAAGGGTTATGTGAACAACGACGAACAAGGAGTGCGTGGATATAATGGGCAACTGGATATCCGCCCACCATATCAACGCGAGTTTATCTACAATGAGAAGGAGCAGCAGGCAGTAATAACAACTGTGCTGAAAGGCTATCCGCTCAATGTGATGTATTGGGTAAAACGCTCTGATGATGCGGAGTGTCCCTACGAAGTGATGGATGGTCAGCAACGCACATTGTCCCTCTGCGAGTATGTCGATGGCAAGTTCTCATACGACTTCAAGAATTTCTTCAATCAGCCTAAAGACATACAGGAGCGTATACTCAACTATAGACTGACAGTCTATGTCTGCGAGGGTGAAGCTTCAGAAAAACTGGAGTGGTTCCAGACGATTAACATTGCAGGCAAGCCACTCAATGAACAGGAGATAAACAATGCCGTCTATGCAGGGCCATTCGTAACGGATGCCAAGAAGCACTTCTCGAAGTCTAACTGTGGTGCATACCGTTTGGGTAAGGACTTGGTAAATGGTACACCCATTCGTCAGGACTTTCTGAAGAAGGCTCTTGAATGGATGGCTGACCACGAGACGCGTAATGGCAAACGCCAGACTGCTGTAGGATATATGGCTCAGCACCAGCACGACCCAAACTCGAATAATCTGTGGACGTATTTCCAGAACGTTTTGAACTGGGCCATTACGAATTTCGACATGAAGAAGTTCAAGAAAATTATGAAGGGCTTGGACTGGGCATTGTTCTATGACCGTTACCACGATAAGACGCTAGATACTGCTGAGATGGCGAAACAGATATCAGCCTTAATGCGTGATAGTGAGATACAGAAACAAGCAGGCATCATCCCTTACGTATTGACAGGTGACGAGCATTACCTCGATCTGCGAGCATTCCCAGAAGATATCAAACTCGCTGTTTGGGAGAAACAGGGGCACAAGTGTGCCATTTGTAGCAGAGAATTTGATTACGAATTCATGGAGGGCGACCATATTACTCCTTGGCGCGACCACGGACGTACTGTCATAGAGAACTGCCAGATGTTGTGTAGGGAGTGTAACAGAAGAAAAGGTGCTAAATAAAACAAATCATTATGGCAAAAGACAAATTCAGCAGGACGAAAGCCTGCGCTACCAAGACACTATACGCAGTGATGAAGGAAATGAGCCGCCGAGGTGGCAGTATGCCAGCGAAGGAACTTTATCCTTTTGTGAATGAGAACGTAGAATTGACGGACTGGGAGAAGGAACCAGCAGGAAAGATGAAGTATATCCGCTGGACGAATAGCTTTCAGTTCTATTCCATAGACTATCAGAAGGCTGGATTCATCGTGAAGAAGAGTGGCAACTGGTACTTGACACCTGAAGGTGAGGCTGTTTTGAAGAAGACTCCTGAGGAGGTAATGAACATTGCCAACTACGCCTATCATGAATGGCGACGTCTGAACCCCAAGGTGGAAACTCCTGATGAAGAACCTACGGACGAAACCGCCGAGAAGGACAACGGCATGAATCTCGACTTGTTGGAGTCGGATGCCCGTGAAGGTATTAGGAAATTTATTGTCTCAAAGAGTCCCTATGAATTCCAGGATATGGTAGCGGCTTTGCTACGAGCTATGGATTATCACACACCGTTCGTTGCACCAAAGGGCAAGGATGGTGGCGTTGACATCATTGCCTACTTGGATCCGTTGGGCGCAAAGACTCCTCGTATTAAAGTTCAAGTGAAACACAAACCAGACACAGCCATCGGTGCCTCGGATATTCGCGCCCTGCTGGGTGTTTTACGTGCTGGCGATATTGCCCTGTTCGTTACCAGCGGCACATTCTCGCCTGATGCAAAGACTACAGGAACCAGTTCCCGTGAGTTCATCCGTCTGATAGACGGCGATGAGTTCATCGACATGTGGCTGGAGTTCTACGATAAGATGACTGATGATGACAAGAACATGTTGCCGCTGAAGCGTATTGCTTTCTTGGGGAATAATGAGTAATATTGACACTATGTGTCGATACTGCTCACGCTTGGCTATGCTCAAATACTATTTGGCATCGCTCTCGCTTACTCGCAGTATTGCAATATTGCATTCGTTTTTATTTATACAGTGAGAAGTATATTTTGACCAAAGAAAAATTTGTTATTCTTTGGTTCTTTGCTCACTTATTCGTAACTTTGCAGCAGAAAAAAACAACTAAAAACATAATAATATGGAAGGATATAGCGTAAAGGAATATGGACAGGCGGTGAAACGCTATGTGCAGACAATGGAGTTGAAGGACGACCCAAAGCTGATTGCAGAATATCAGCGCAGGCATAGCCGTAGTGAGGCGTGGCCGGAAATACTGGAAGGCATACGTCAGGTGGGAATACTGGATATGCAGATATTCATCCTGGGCACGCAACTGGTGATGATTGTGGAGACTCCGCTGAACTTCGATTGGGACTCGGCAATGGCACGTCTGGCCACACTGCCGCGTCAACAGGAGTGGGAAGACTACATGGCCATGTTCCAGCAGTGCAAGCCCGGTGCCACCAGCGACGAGAAGTGGCAGGAGATGCAGCGTATGTTCTATTTGTATGAATAATGGAGAGAACGGAATGAAAAAGATTATAATGATGATGTTTGCCCTTGTGGCAATTACATCTTGTGGGAATAAGACGAAGGTGAGTACCAATCGTCTAAACAGTGCTGCATCGGATGCAGAAAGTACTGTAGTAAATGAAGTGCCTGACACGCTGAACACCGTCGAGGCTATCGTGAAGCAAGTGGATGCCGTCTATGCCTACTGGAACGAACTGCGTCAGCACTATGACGAGAACAAGCCCTCGATAGACGAGCTTTTCGGCAGCAAGGAATGGCAACGGGTAAGTAACGAAGTTGCTGCCATCGACCGTGAGTGCGAGTGTGGCGGATTCTTTGACTTCGGTGATGAAGGACCGTTGGACCCTTGGACATACGATTGTTACGAGGGTACTGTCAGTGCCGACAGTATTCAGGTCAAGATGCAGTCTGACGGCATGGCTGAAGTCAGGTTCCTGGTGAAGGATGCTGTCACCATCAAAGGCGTTCCCATGCGCTGGTTGATGCAGGTGGAAGACGGCCAATGGAAAGTCGCTAACATCTTCTTCGAGAAAGATGACAACTTGGATATTCTGATGAATATGCGTGCCTATGTAGACAACGCAGCCACCACTGGCGAATGACGTTAACGCAGGCTGAGGCCAGCGGGTGGGATTGATTTTAGTCCATGGGATAGCGGACGTCCCATTTACGGCGGAGTCCGTCCATGAGTTGCATGATGTAGAGCGTCTCGGCGTGGGGCATCTCGCGCGGCTCGAGGAGTCCGTCGGCGAGTGCTTGGCGGCAGGCGCTGAACTGATATTCATAGCCGGTAATCTGCTGTGGCACGCGGATGGTCTCGATGTAGGTGCGGTCGGGACCATTGACGGTGACAGTCTGCGGATTGTTGATGTTGTCGATAATGATATTGCCATCAGTTCCGGCGATAACACCGATGTTGTCACCAACACATTGCGCAGAGGATTGCACGTTGGCAAGGATGCCATTGGCGAGGATGATGGTGATGGCGTTTGTGAGGTCCATGCCGGTGTCGCTCTTGACGGCAAAACCATCAAGCATGCTGATGTCGCTATCGGTAAACATGCGTACGAAGTTGAGGGCATAGACGCCGAGGTCGAGTAGTGCACCGCCGCAGAGGTCTGGACGCATGATACGTTCCTTGTTACCCATCGAATATCCAAGGGTGGCTGTGATGAGGTGGGGAGTGCCGATGCGGCCGTCTGCAATCAGCTTGCGGACAATACCCACAACGGGCTGGTAGCGTGTCCAGATGGCTTCGGCAAGGAATACGCGGCGCTCGTGAGCCAGTCCGAGTATTTCCTTGGTCTGTCGTGCGTTGGCCATGAAGGCTTTTTCTACCAGACAGGGCTTGCCAGCTTCTATCGCCGCCTTCGTCACGTCGTAGTGGTGCGAGTGTGGCGTGGCGATGTAGACGAGGTCAACGTCGGGATCGGCAATCAGTTCCGTGTACGAGCCGTAAGCCTTTGGGATGTTCCACTCCTTGGCAAAAGCCTGGGCTTTTTCTATTGACCGCGAACCGATGGCATAGGCCTCGCAGTCGGACATTCCGTTGAGTGTGATGGCCGCCTTTTCGGCAATCCATCCTGCTCCGATAATACCTACTTTCATTAGCCTCGAGCCATTTGGTAGATTTTCTCCATGTCTTCAGCTTTGAGCACCTTCAATGCGCCACAGGTGCGCTCGTTGTCGCGGCTGCACTTACGTGTCATCTCCTTGATTTCCGCGTCGGTAATGTCGCGACCGATGAGTTCCTTGATATTGATGGGCATGCCGATAGCGTGGTAGAAACGCTCCATGGCCTGAATACCTTTCTCGGCGGTGCCTTCGGGATCTGTGAAATCGTTGGGCACGTCCATCACGTTTACTGCGAAACGAACGAAACGCGAGAGGTTCTCGTGCATCACATAGCGCGCCCAACTTGGCCACATGGCAGCGAGACCAGCGCCGTGGGTCACGTCGAACATACCGCTCAGCTCGTGTTCCAACTGATGCGTCGCCCAATCGTCAGCCACGCCACAACCCGTCAGGCCGTTGTGCATGATGGAGCCGCCCCACATGATTTGTGCGCGGTAGCGATAGTCCTCAGGATTCTTCAATACGGCGAAAATAGCGTTCTTCATTGAGCGCAGTGCGGCCTCAGCGATGTCAGTCGTCAGGTCCATGTCGTCGTCCTTGGTGAAGTAACGCTCCATGGTGTGCATCATCATGTCTGTCACACCGGCAGCCGTCTGATAAGGCGGTAGCGTAAAGGTACGCTCAGGGTTCATGATGGCAAACTTCGGACGCGACATGTTGTTTGAATAGCCTATCTTCACGTCGCCGTCCTCGTTGGTAATCACGCTGGCCTCGCTCATTTCCGAGCCAGCTGCGGGAATGGTCAGTACTGAAGCCACGGGCAGCATCGTCTTTGGCGCTTCGACTTTACCGAGATACAAATCCCACACGTTGCCCTCCATGCAAACACCGTAGGCGATGCACTTTGCCGAGTCGATGACACTACCGCCACCTACGGCAAGGATGAAGTCCACACCCTCCTTGCGGCAAAGCTCAATGCCTTTCTGTGCCAGCGAGAGCCTCGGATTGGGAACGACGCCACCGAGCGTGATATAAGGCACGTCGCCTGCTGCCAGCAGTCCGCAAATCTTGTCGAGCAGTCCTGAGCGCTCTGCACTCTTTCCACCGTAATGCACCAGCACTTTCGTGCCACCATACTTCTTCACCAGAGCAGCAACCTGCTCTTCACTCTGTTTGCCGAATACTACTTCCGTCGGCGCGTAATAATTAAAGTCTTTCATAAGTAAAATAGTTTTGTGCAAAGATAGCATAATATTGGCAATTATCCAAGAAATTCCACGATTTTTAACGCAACATATTAAAATAGTATACGCAACAATCTGGTAAATTGTAAAACAAAAACTCATTTTTTCTTTGGTCATTTAGATGAAAAAGTGTAACTTTGCAGTCGATTTGAGATCAAATTGATGAAACGGTATTTTATAGCTTTAATCTGCGGTGTGCTGTTGATAGCATGCGGAGGCAATAAGACGGGAGTAACCGAGGAGGTTGCCCCAGCGGATTCTGCGCAGGAGCGCACGGATTCGGCAGCTAATGACAGTATCACGGACCTGTTAGCAAACATCCCCATGCCAAAGGCCGCTGACGAGTTGTTTGACGACTTTATCTTCAACTTTGCAGCGAACAAAAAACTGCAGATGGAGCGTATCCTGTTTCCGCTGAAGACGACGAAAAACGGTCAAGAGGGTAAAATCGAGAAAGGCGAGTGGAAGATGGAACGCTATTTTATGCGTCAGGACTACTACACGCTGATTTTCGATAGCGAGAAACAGATGGAGGTGGTGAAGGACACGTCGCTGAACCATGCCGTTGTGGAGATGATATACTTCAACACCGGAGCTGTGGTGCAACACATCTTTGACCGTCTGCGTGGCGCTTGGATGCTGACGAGCATCAACACCATTCCCATCAGCCAATCGACGAACGCGTCGTTCCTGGAATTCTACCATAAGTTTGCGACAGATCTTGAATTCCAGTTGGAGAGTCTGAACGAAACCATCGAGTTTGAGGGTCCAGACCCCGACGACGACTTTGCCCGCATGGAAGGACTGATATCGTCCGACACGTGGGAGGCCTTTGCGCCTGAATTGCCTCAGAAGATGATTTTCAATATTATCTACGGTAAGGCGCAAAAGAGCGGCAACAAGAAACTCTTTGTGCTGCGAGGCATTGCGAACGGTATGGAGCTGGAAATGCGTTTCTCGCGGAAAGATGGTAAATGGAGACTGACGAAACTGTCGACGTAAGATGTCAGAAGTAAGATGTATGATGTAAGAGGTAAGAATGAGAGATATAGCGAACTACAGCCTAAAGGAGCATAACACGTTTGGCATTGAGGCACGGTGCAGTAGGTTTTTGGAATACAGCACTGTGGATGAGGCCAAAGCTGTGGCTGCCATCTTGCGAGAGACAGGAGACCCCTATATAATAATAGGTGGAGGCAGTAACCTGCTGTTGACTCGCGACTTCGAAGGCATTGTGGTTCACTCTGCACTGACGGGCGTCGATATTGATGGTTGCAGGATGACCTGCGGCAGTGGTATGGAGTGGGACAGGGTAGTGGCGCTGGCTGTGGAGCAAGGGCTCTATGGTGCCGAGAACCTGTCGTTGATTCCAGGCGATGTTGGAGCCAGCGCTGTGCAGAACATCGGAGCCTATGGCGTTGAGGCGAAAGACCTGATTGTCGAAGTCGAAGCCGTTGAGATTGCCACGGGCTGGTTGTGGACTTTCAGCAATGCCGACTGTCAATATGGCTACCGCGACAGCCGTTTCAAGCACAACTGGAAAAACCTGTTTCTGATGACGCATGTGACATACGCGTTGCAATCGACGTTTGAGCCCAAGTTGGACTACGGTAATATCCGTGCCGAGTTGGAACGAAAGGGCATCAGCAATCCTACGGCAGCACAGTTGCGTGCCGTTATCATCGATATCCGCAATGCCAAGTTGCCCGATCCCAAAGTGACGGGTAATGCAGGCAGTTTCTTTATGAATCCTGTGGTAAGTCGCGAGAAATACGAATCGCTGGCAGCACAATATGAGCGTATGCCTCATTATACGATTGACAGCGACCACGAAAAGATTCCTGCTGGTTGGATGATTGAACAGTGTGGTTGGAAAGGCCGCTCGCTGGGCCGTGCAGGAGTTCACGACAAACAGGCGCTGGTGCTCGTCAACCGAGGCGGAGCTACAGGCGCAGAAGTCGTGACGCTGTGTGAAACTATCCGCAAGGACGTTCGCGAGAAATTTGGAATAGACATACATCCGGAAGTAAACATTATATGAAGCTGACATTTCTAGGAACGGGAACCTCGTGTGGCGTGCCGACTATCGGTTGCCAATGCTACACGTGCAGCAGTACTGACGCGAAGGACAAGCGTCTGCGCTGTTCGGCACTCATCGAGACCGAACAGACGCGACTGCTCATCGACTGCGGTCCCGATTTCCGTCAGCAGATTATGAATCAGCCGTTCCGAAAGATTGACGGTATCCTGATTACCCACGCCCATTACGACCACATGGGGGGTATGGACGATATCCGCCCGTACTGTCAGTTTGGCGAAATCAATGTCTATGCCGACCCGATAGCACGCAAGGGCATGCTTGAGATGCTGCCATACTGTTTTGCCGAACACCGCTATCCAGGCGTGCCGGCTATCCAGCTGCACGAGATTCATCCCCATGAAACCTTACGCATTGGTGACCTCGACATCATGCCATTCCAGGTGATGCATCACGACCTGCCGATATTGGGTTTCCGCATTGGTCCGTTGGCGTATATCACGGATATGAAGACCATTGACGACGGAGAACTCGATTACATCAAAGGTGCCGAAGTGCTGGTAGTTAATGCCTTGCGACAAAAGCCTCACCATTCTCATCAGACGCTCGCTGAGGCCGTGGATTTTGCCCGTTTGATAGGCGCACGACAGACATGGCTCATCCATTCGAGTCACGACATTGGTCGCCACGAAGAGGTGAACGCGTCGTTGCCGAAGGACATCCAAATGGCGTACGACGGACAGGAGATTTTGATATAGTTCATAGTTCAGAGTTCATAATTCATAGTTTAGAGATAATAAGAAAGAGATATGAAGAGAATATTACTATTGGCGACGGTGATGATGGCTGGGGTTTATGCGCTGGCCTGTACCAATTTTATTGTGGGCAAGAAAGCCTCCGTGGACGGCAGTGTCATCTGTTCGTATAATGCCGATTCGTATGGCGCGTTTATGTGGCTCTACCACTATCCTGCAGGTAAGCACGCGAAAGGCGATATGCGGAAAATTTACGAGTGGGATACTAACAAATACCTCGGAGAGATTCCTGAGGCCGAAGAGACTTACAACGTCGTTGGCAACATCAACGAGTGGCAGGTAACCATTGGCGAAACGACCTATGGAGGCCGTGAGGAAATGATTGACTCGACGGGCGTAATCGATTATGGTTCATTGATTTATATCGCGCTGCAACGCTCAAAGAATGCCCGCGAAGCTATCCGTACGATGACTACTCTGGCGGAGCAATACGGTTATTGTAGCGAGGGCGAGACGTTTACCATTTGCGACCCCGAAGAGGCTTGGATTCTGGAGATGCAGGGTTGTGGTTCCGACCGCAGTGTGTCGAAAGAACGCGTCGTTTGGGTTGCCCGTCGTATTCCCGATGAGGCTATCTGCGGACATGCCAACCAGAGCCGCATCGGTGTGTTTCCATTGAAGGATAAGGAAAACGTGCTGTATTCGAAGAACGTCATCAAATATGCTCGCAAGATGGGATGGTTCAGCGGCAAGGACGAGGAGTTCTCGTTTAAGAATGCCTACGCCTTCCCTGATTTCAGTGGTCGTCGCATTTGCGATGCCCGCGTGTGGAGTTTCTTCAATCACCATGTGAAGGGTATGGACCGCTATCTGCCTTGGGCTTTGGGTAAGGACAAGGATGCAGAGGACATGCCGCTGTGGGTCATTCCCGACAAGAAGGTGAGCGTGCAGGACATTATGAACGACATGCGTGACCATTACGAAGGAACGCCGATGGCTATTGACTCGACGGATATCGGTGGCGGTATCTGGCAAATGCCTTATCGTCCGACACCATTATATTATAAGGTGGATGGCAAGAAATACTTCAACGAACGTCCGACTTCGACGCAGCAGACTGCTTGGACCTACGTCTCGCAGATGCGTTCGTGGATGCCCCGCGAGGTGGGAGGTTGTTTCTGGTTTGGCAACGACGACGGCAACATGGTGGCTTATACGCCTATCTACTGTTCGATGACCGAGCAGCCCGAGTGTTACAACACTCCTGGCGCCGACGAGGTGACATTCTCCATGAAGAATGCCTATTGGGTGGAAAACTGGGTTAGCAACATGGTTTATCCGCGCTATTCAATGCTGTTCCCGTCGCTGAAGGCCGTTCGCGACTCGCTGCAGAATGCCTATTTTGCCCAGCAGCCCGACATCGAGGCCAAGGCGATGAAGATGGAACCTGCCGAGATGCAGCGATTCCTCAATGCCTATAGCGTTCAACAAGCTCAGCAAATGCTCGCACGCTGGCAGCAGCTGGCTTTCTATCTCGTAGTGAAATACAACGATATGGCTGTGAAACCCGATGAAAACGGTGTCTTCAAACGTTCGAAATACGGACTTGGAGCCACTGTCAAGCGTCCCGGTTTTGCCCCTGCCTACGCTCGTGAAATCATTCGTCAGACTTCTGACCGTTATGCCGTCCCCGAATAATGGTTTGTAGTTCATAATTCATAGTTCATAATTCATAGTTAAAAGCTCATGACGCTCATTATTGTAACAATGCTCATTTTGGCCTATGTGCTCATAGCCACAGGTCATCTGACGGGAGTCAACAAGGCCGCCATCGCTATGTTCCTCGGAACAGTGGGGTGGGTGATTTACGTCTGTTGGGGAGCCGATTTCGTGGCCGATCAACATCCGCTGGATTATCAGGAGTGGCTCAATGGTGCCGAGCCTACCAGCGAAAAGGTCAAGTTGTTCATCTACAATAATGTGTTTCTGAACTACGTCGGCAAGGCAGCAGCCATCGTTATGTTCCTGCTGGCTACGATGTCGATAGTGGAAATTCTCAACAACAACGGCTGTTTCGACTTCATCACCGAATGGATTCGTACGCGTAACTCAAAGCGCCTGTTGTGGACCATTACCCTCGCAACGTTTATCCTTTCGGCCAATCTTGACAACCTCACGACGGCAACGATGATGCTGGTCATTATGCATAATATCCTGCAAAACTCCCGTCAGCGCATGCTGGTGGGTTCAGCCATCGTGCTTGCCGCCAATGCAGGAGGAAGTTTTACGGTCATTGGCGACCCTATCGGACTGATACTTTGGGACGGTGGTGCCGTGACGGCCAGTCGATTCTCGGCCTATCTGCTCATACCTGCCTTGGTAGCGTGGATTATTCCTACCATCTTGATTAACCGTCAGTTACCCGACCGCCTCGATACTGCTTGGAATCCTTCACCTTATCGTGGCGACGACACGCGTCTGAACCGCTGGCAGCGTGTGGTGATGCTGATTGTGGGCATTGGCGGATTGTGGTTTATTCCTACCTTCCATAACATCACTAAGCTGGCTCCCTTCCTTGGCGCATTGTGTGTGCTGTCGGTGTTGTGGGTAGTCAACGAAGCTTTCAACCGCAAACTGATGAAGGCCGATCAGATGGCTCAGCGTCGCATTCCGCGCGCCTTGCAGTATGGCGCCTTGCAACAGATGTTGTTTGTCATGGGTATTATGCTAGGCATGGGTGTAGTAACGGAAACGGGTGTATGGAGCGACGTGGCAGGATGGTTCGATACTTACATTCACGACATCTGGCTGATGGGAATTCTGGCAGGAATGCTCAGCTCTATCGTTGATTCGTTCACCATCGCCATATCCAATATCTCGCTCTACACGTTGGGCGGTGGCGCACTCGGAACTAATGGTGCTTATTGGAGTGTCGTGGCTTACACGACGGCCATTGGCGGCTGTCTGTTGACGATTGGTAGCATCAGCGGTCTGGCCCTGATGAATATGGAACACGTACGGCTTGGTTGGTATGTGAAACACATGACGCCCAAGGTGCTGTTGGGCTGGATTATTGGTTTCATCATCCTATGGTTGGAGATGAATATGTTCTACGTAATATAAGAAAATGGGCTCACCTTTTGGTGGGCTCGATTTTTTTTTGTAATTTTGCACGCGTTTTTAGAGACATCAAATATCATTGCAATGAATATATCGTATAAATGGTTAAAAGAGTACGTTGATTTCGACCTCACACCGCAGGAGGTTTGCGATGCGCTGACATCGACTGGTTTGGAGGTTGACGCACTCGAAGAAGTACAAAGTATTAAGGGCGGTCTGAAGGGACTTTACGTTGGTAAAGTGCTCACGTGCGAGATGCACCCCGATTCAGACCATTTGCATGTAACTACCGTTGATTTAGGTAAGGGCGAACCCCAGCAGATTGTCTGCGGCGCTCCCAATGTGGCTGCTGGCCAGAAGGTCATCGTGGCTGATTTGGGCTGTGTGCTGTATGATGGCGACAAGGAATTTGTCATCAAGAAGTCGAAGCTGCGTGGTGTCGAGTCGCTGGGTATGATTTGTGCCGAGGACGAGATTGGTATCGGTACTGACCATGCTGGCATCATCGTATTGCCTGAGGATGCTGTAGTTGGCACACCTGCCGCAGAATATTACCACTTGGAGAGCGACTGGCTCATTGAGGTTGACATCACCGCCAACCGTGCCGATGCTCTGTCGCATTGGGGTGTTGCTCGCGACCTCTATGCCTGGCTGAAGCAGAACGGCTACAAAACTGCCACCCACCGTCCTGTGGTCGACGATTTCGCCGTCGACAACAACTCCCTCCCCATCGACGTCGTCATTGAGAACACGGAGGCCTGCAAGCGCTACGCCTGCGTCAGCATCACTGACTGCGAGGTGAAGGAGAGTCCCGAATGGCTGAAGAACAAGCTGAGCGTCATCGGATTACGTCCCATCAACAACATCGTCGACATCACCAACTACGTGATGATGGCGTTGGGTCAGCCATTGCACTGCTTCGATGCCGACATGGTGAAGGGTCACAAGATTGTGGTGAAGACCATGCCGGAAGGCACTCCGTTTGTGACGCTGGATGGTGAGGAGCACAAGCTCTCTGACCGCGACCTCGCTATTTGCAACGCCGAGGAACCCATGTGTATCGCTGGCGTGTTTGGCGGAAAGGGTAGTGGAACCTACGAGACCACGAAGAACGTTGTGCTTGAGAGTGCTTACTTCCATCCCACATGGATTCGTAAGTCGGCCCGCCGTCACGGTTTGAGCACCGATGCTTCGTTCCGTTTCGAGCGTGGCATCGATCCCAATGGCGTGATTGACGCACTGAAATATGCTGCCCTGCTTTGCAAGGAACTGGCAGGCGGTAAGGTGTCGATGGAAATCAAGGACGTTTATCCTGAGAAGATGGAGAACGCCGTTGTTGACCTCCAGTACAGCTATGTTCACTCGCTCGTTGGTAAGGACATTCCCGTCGAGACCGTCAAGGGCATTTGTGACTCGCTGGAGATGAAGGTGCTCAGCGAGAGTGCCGAGGGTCTGAAGCTCGAAGTTCCCGCTTATCGCGTCGATGTTCAGCGCCCTTGCGATGTGGTGGAAGATATCCTACGCATCTACGGATATAACAATGTGGAGATTCCCACGCAGTTGAAGTCCAGCCTTGTCATCAAGGGTGACGAAGACCAGAAGCACAAGCTGGCCAACCTCGTTTCAGAGCAGCTGGTGGGTGCAGGTTTCAACGAAATCCTGAACAACTCGCTGACGAAGGGTGCCTACTATGCCGAAGAGCAGCAGGCTCAGCTGGTAAAGATTATGAACCCGCTGTCGAGTGACTTGAACGTGATGCGTGGAACCCTGCTGTATGGCGGTTTGGAGAGCGTCGAACACAACGTGAAGCGCAAGAACCCCAACTGCCGTTTCTTCGAGTTTGGCAATGTCTATAGCTTCGACCCTGCAAAGGAAAATCAGGACGACCCCATGCAGGCCTATAAAGAGCAGTATCATTTAGGTCTTTGGCTGACGGGTAAGCGTGTTGAGGGTTCGTGGGCTCATGCTAACGAGGACACGTCGTTTGCCGAGCTCGATGCACACGTGGACAATATCCTTGCTCGCATCGGTGTGCAGCCAGGAATGTTGGTGCGCAAAAAGAGTGATAACGCTATTTTCTCTGCTGGTCTGACTATCGAGAATCGCGGAGGCAAAAAGCTCATCGAACTGGGTGTGCTGACCAAGAAACTGCAGAAGAAGTTCGACATCGATACCCCCGTGTATTATGCCGAGCTTAACTGGACCGCGCTGATGAAGGTCATCCGCAAGCAGAAGGTGGAGTTCACCGACATTCCTAAGTTCCCGTCTGTCAGCCGCGACCTCGCTTTGCTCATCGACAAGAGCGTTGAGTTCCAGCAGATTGAAGATATCGCTCGTCAGACGGAGAAGAAGTTCCTGAAGAAAGTTGAGCTGTTCGACGTCTATGAGGGTGACAAACTGCCCGCTGGCAAGAAGTCGTATGCCGTCAACTTCATCCTCCAAGATCCCGAAAAGACGATGGGTGACAAGCAAATCGACGCCATCATGCAGAAGTTGATTCAGAACCTGAAGAAGCAACTCAATGCCGAGTTGCGCTAAAGGTCTCGTAACGTAATAACGAAATACTGTAATACCGGAATAACGTGATAACGACAAAAAAATAATAACGAAAAAATAATATTTATGGGAAGAGCATTTGAATATCGCAAAGCTGCGAAATTGAAGAGATGGGGCCACATGGCCAAGACATTCACCAAGATTGGCAAGCAGATTGCCATTGCCGTAAAGGCTGGCGGTCCGGAGCCCGACATGAACCCCGCATTGCGTGCTATCATCGCCAATGCCAAGCGCGAGAATATGCCGAAGGATAACATCGAGCGTGCTATCAAGAACGCTATGGGTAAAGACCAGAGCGACTACAAGGAAGTAAGTTACGAGGGATATGGTCCTCACGGAGTTGCTATCTTCGTCGACACCTTGACTGACAATACGACGCGTACTGTGGGTGACGTTCGTTCGGTGTTCAACAAGTTCAACGGCAACTTGGGTACTCAGGGTTCGCTGTCGTTCCTGTTCGACCACAAGTGCGTGTTCACATTCAAGAAGACCGACGGTCTGGATATGGACGAGATGATTCTCGACCTGATTGACTACGGCGTAGAGGATGAGTACGACGAGGACGAGGAGGAGAACTCAATCACGATCTACGGCGACCCCTCAAGTTTTGGAGCTATCCAGAAACACTTGGAGGAGAATGGTTTCGAGGTTACTGGTGCTGAGTTTACCCGCATTCCTAACGACCTGAAGGACGTTACTCCCGAGGAGCGCGAGACCATCGACAAGATGATTGAGAAGCTCGAAGACTTCGACGACGTTCAGACCGTTTACACGAACATGAAACCCGAGGGAATCGAGGAATAATTGGCTGTTAGCTATTGGCTATTAGCAGTTAGCTATTAGCTGTTCTCTCTGTGAGAGTGTGGCGTTGCGAAGGCAATTGGCTAAAAGCAAACTTTTTTTTGAGTCCGGCCGCCCTGTTTTGAGAGCGGCCGGCTTTTGCTGTAATTTTTCTCTCCGGATGACTACTTTTTCAGGTTTTCCGTGTTGTATTTCGGAATTATTGTGTAAATTTGCACCATGAAAGACGAACAATACAAGTTGCTGGTAAGCCAGATAGCGTCGCTCATTGAGGGCGAGAAGGACTTGATAGCCGTCATGAGCAATGTGGCAGCGGCCATTCACCAGACGATGGGATTCTGGTGGACGGGGTTCTATCGGGTGGTGGACGGCGAGCTGGTTCTTGGCCCTTTCCAAGGTCCTGTAGCATGTATGCACATTGCTTTCGGCAAGGGCGTTTGCGGCACAGCGTGGCAACGGGCAGAGACCGTCATCGTTCCTGACGTCGAACAGTTCCCGGGACATATTGCCTGTAGCAGCGCGTCGCGTTCTGAAATTGTCGTGCCGGTATTCGGCATTGATGGCAAGGTGACTGCCGTACTCGACATTGACAGTGATCAGTTGGCCACATTCGACGAAACCGACCGCAAATATTTGGAAGAAATATGTAGCTTGATCAACCAAAACGGAATAGAATGAATAAACGAGTGAAGAAATGGATTAAGCGCGTGCTGCTGTGGGGGATTGCACTGCCCGTGGCACTTGTTATTGCATTATATGTTGCTATTGATTGCTTGCCAGATGAGTATGGCGATCGTGCTGCGAACTGGTGTCTATCGTTGTTTATTCCTATTCAAGACTATGAAGCGGCAGATAAGGATTCCAACCTGATATATGAGCAGATAAAACTTAAAAACTATGATGTGGCACTCACTCTCTGCGACAGTCTCGAAGGGCGTTCGAAGTTACCAGCGATATCAATCAATGGCTTGAGGGCAATCGCATATGAGGACATGAACCAACCTAGGTTAGAGGAATTCTATCTTAGAAAAGCGCTGGAATCATTTACTGGTGATGACTATGAGTTGCTTGACTATGCGATGGCAGGATATAAACTCAGCTATCGGCTAAATACCAAGAATGACTATGAAGGTGCATTGAAAGTGCTCATGCCCGTTATCGCTACGACCAAGGAACATGAGGCCAATCTCCTGATGCCTTCTGAGAATTTGTCCCTTTTATTCACGTCGATGGGCAAGAACTTGGTGGCTTTGGGCCGCTTCGACGAGGGCGAGCAACAATTCCAGGAAGCCATAGAGGCCTACAAACGCAATGCGTCGCGGTACGAGAAGTATGACATCACTTCTAGTACTGATTTCACCAACGACACCACCTACTACAACATAAGGCAATGGGTCGCCGCAACTGCCTCGCAGGCGTATCTCAGCAAGGGACTTTACGACCGTGCCGCTTCTTGGCTTGAGGAGAGCAAGGCGACCCTCCGTTATCTTCAAGAGCACTGCGACTCGGCAAAGAATAATATTGGCGACCGGCTCTTCCACCAGCAACTCACCGAGGCGCGGCTGTTGGCCCATCAAGGCAAGACGGAAGAGGCCGAAAAGGTATTTCGTCAGTGTTACGACGCCAGTTGCGACATGAGTGAGACAACAAAGCGCGAATGTGCACAGTATCTGTTCGAGACCCACCAATGGCAGGAGGCTATCGACCTGTATCACAGAAGAGATTCGTCAGACACCGATTCTACGCAGATGACTCTCGACGGCATCATCCAAACGCTCGTCCCACAGTACAACGCATGGCGTAATATGGAAAATAACCAGAAAGCAATCGTGATGGCCGACAGTATTACCAGCGTTCTCGATAGTGCACTCGTGCGCTGGCGCAACAGTGACGCCAT
>JBGUIA010000076.1:0-3859 GCA_045112595.1 Prevotella sp.
TCCTGCGGACATACACGGCCACAGACAGCGGGGAGAGCGGAGGTGTTCTTGAGCACCTTGGCAGCAGCCAGGAACTGACCGCGCTCGATGTTCTTGATGAACGAAGGAATATTGATATTCACAGGACAGCCCTCGACACAAGTCGGCTTGGCGCAGTCGAGACAACGCTTGGCCTCAGTCATTGCCATCTCCTTGGTGAGTCCGATATTAACTTCCTCCGTGCGAGTGGTGGCACGATAGACGGGATCGAGCTCAGGCATGACGACGCGCTCGATAGCCGTACGCTCCTTGGGTTTCATGCTCTTTCTGAGTTCTTCGCGCCAAGCAGCATTGCGGTCGGTCAGCACCTCGATGGTGTCGTTAGTGGGGTCGCTGTCCATCACCACGTCGGTGGTTTTCTCGACGGCAGAACCGTCGAGCACACTACCTTTGCTCACCAGGTGTTCCTCGTAGTGCTCCAGCTCTTCCTGCTCGGCACGCTTGAAAGTGCCCATGCGCTTGAACATCTCGTCCCAATCGACGAGGGCGCCATCAAACTCAGGACCGTCGATGCAGACGAACTTCGTCTTGCCACCAATGGTCAGACGGCAAGCACCGCACATACCTGTACCGTCCACCATGATAGTGTTCAGGCTGACTTCGCAGGGAATGCCGTGTTTTTGGGCTGTGAGGTTCGAGAACTTCATCATGATGGGAGGACCAATGGCGAAGATCTTGTCGACATGCTCCTGTTCAACGAATTTCTCGATACCAACAGTCACTACGCCTTTCTCGCCGTATGAACCGTCATCAGTCATGATGATGACCTCGTCAGACGATTCGCGAACTTTATCCTCAAGGATAATCAAATCCTTCGAACGACCTGCCATCACTGAGAGTACACGGTTGCCAGCTGCTTTCAGTGCCTGAATGATGGGCAACATGGGTGCTACGCCCAGTCCGCCACCAGCACAAACGACGGTGCCGTATTTCTCAATCTTTGTGGGGTTACCTAGAGGACCGACTACGTCAGCAACGAAGTCGCCAACATTCAGAGCGCACAACTTTTTAGAAGAGAGACCTACCATCTGAACGACCAACGTGATGGTGCCCTTGTCGATGTCTGCACCAGCGATGGTCAGTGGCATACGCTCGCCTTTCTTGTCAACACGTACAATAACAAAGTTGCCTGCCTTACGGCTCTTGGCAATCAGTGGAGCCTCAATCTCGAAAAGGAAAACCTTTTCAGAGAATTGCTCTTTCCTTACGATTTTATTCATAATTGCTTTGCTTAGTTTCAATTTGGCTGCAAAGATACTTAAAAATAATCAAAAAGCAAAAGAATATAACGTTTTCTTTTGCTTTTTGATAAATATAATGATGTGACGGAAGAGATGCTTATCCAATGTACTGGAGAATCAGTTCGACAGCCTCATCTTCGGTCTTGCCTTCCATATTGATGACGAGGTCGTAGTTGCGAGTGTCGTAGCGAGAGGTGCCAGAATATTTCTTAACATAGTTCTCGCGCATTTCGTCCACTTTCTTGATGACTTTTTCTGCCTCTTCACGGCTCAGCTGCTGCTTGCTCATAATGCGCTGGATACGATGCTCCAGAGGTGCCTGAATCAAGATGCTGAGGTGGTTGGGGTGATCGGCAAAAACACTGAAACCGTTACGGCCGGCAATGACACATGAGTCCTCGGCAGCAACTTGGGTAAGAATCTCCTTATCCATCTTGAACATGTCGCTACTGGTAACGAGGTATCCTTCCTGACCTGTCATACGCTGGTAGTACCACATCTCATTCATACCCTGACCCATATACATGGCTGAGTTGATGAATTCACGCCACCAATCGCCCTTTCCGCTCTTCAGCTTCTCAATCTGCTCTGTGTCAAGCTGGAACTTCTTCTTCAGTTCGTTGATGAGTGCCTTGTCGTAGAAAGCTACGTTCAGTTTCTCTGCCAACTTTCTGCCGACGGTGCGACCGCCACTACCTAATTCACGGTTAATCGTGATGACATACTTTTGATTTTTGTCCATATCGTTTGTCCATTGGTTAATAATTATTCTCCGTTTACTTGATATCTGCTTGCAAAATTACGAAATCTTAGTCAAATTGCAAAGAAAAATAGCCGAAAAATATTGAATACCACTAAATTGTGAATTAATCTATCATTTCGAAGCCGGTATATGGCACAAGAGCTGCAGGGATACGGATGCCCTGTTCTGTCTGGTTATTTTCCAATAATGCAGCTACGATGCGTGGCAGGGCAAGAGCCGAACCGTTCAGTGTGTGGCAGAGTTCGGTCTTCTTGGTCTCGGCATTACGATAGCGGCACTTCAGACGGTTGGCCTGATAGGTGTCGAAATTGGATACGCTTGATACCTCGAGCCAGCGTCCCTGAGCTTCTGAATAAACCTCGAAGTCGTAACAGATAGAGCTGGTGAACGATTGGTCACCACCACAGAGCAGCAGAATGCGATAGGGCAGTTCGAGCTTCTTCAGCAGACCCTCTACGTGTTCCAGCATTTCCTTGTGGCTCTCCTTTGAATGCTCGGGCTTGTCGATGCGGACAATCTCAATCTTTGAGAACTCATGCAGACGGTTCAGTCCGCGAACGTCCTTGCCATAAGAGCCTGCCTCGCGTCGGAAGCACTCTGTGTAGGCGCAGTTCTTGATAGGCAACTGAGCCTCGTCCAGAATCACGTCACGATAGATATTGGTAACGGGAACCTCAGCTGTAGGAATGAGATAGAAGTCATCCACCTCGCAATGATACATCTGGCCTTCTTTGTCAGGCAGCTGACCTGTGCCATAACCAGAGGCAGCGTTTACTACCGTAGGAGGCATGATCTCCGTGTAGCCGCTCTTGCGAGCCTCGTCGAGGAAGAAGTTGATGAGGGCACGCTGCAGACGAGCACCTTTGCCAATATAAACGGGGAAACCAGCGCCTGTAATTTTCACGCCTAGGTCGAAGTCGATGAGGTTGTACTTCTTGGCGAGTTCCCAGTGGGGCAGGGGATTAGCCAATCCCAGCTTCGGGTTCACGTCCCAGTTGCCAACGGTATCTTTTTCTGTGCACTCCTTCAGATTCGACTTCACTACGCGATTGTCCTCAGCGGCAGCACCCTCAGGTACTTCGTCGTAAGGGATATTGGGAATCTGGCAGAGCAGACGCGTCATCTCCTCCTGAGCCTGATTCATCGTCTCTTCCAACTGCTTGTTGGTTTCCTTCATCTCAGACACCTGTGCCTTGATAGCGTCGGCCTCGGCCTTCTTGCCTTCCTTCATTAAACCACCAATCTGGGCAGCCATCTTTTTGGCCTCGCTCAGGTTCTTGTCCAACTGCTGCTGGGCCTCGCGACGCTTTTTGTCAACGGCCAGCACTTCATCAATGGCTTCTTTGGCACCCTTAAAGTGTTTCTTCTCTAATCCGCGAATCACGCGGTCTGTCTCCTCTGTAATGAGTTTCAGTGTAAGCATAATCTTATCGTATTTTGAATTTTGCCTGCAAAATTACAAAAAAAATATAAGAAAGGTGCGATTTCTTTTAAGAAAATCGCACCTTATGCAAATTTAATTTATTTGTCGAGCTTATACGATGCCCTGAGCCATCATGGCATTGGCAACCTTCATGAAGCCGGCTACGTTAGCACCCTTCACGTAGTTGATGTAACCATCAGCCTGAGTACCGTACTTCACGCAGTTCTCATGAATATCGTTCATGATGCGCTTCAGATAGTCGTCAACCTCCTTAGCGGTCCAGCTCAGACGCTCAGAGTTCTGACTCATCTCAAGACCAGATACTGATACACCACCAGCGTTAGAAGCCTTACCAGGAGCATAGAGGATCTTGGCATCCTGGAAGATCTTGAT
>JBGUIA010000077.1:0-42537 GCA_045112595.1 Prevotella sp.
GGTTGGGTATATTCAAAGAACTGCTTGCGTTGAGTGAAATGTATAAACGAAAGAACCAGTATCAATAATTGGCTAAAGGAAGAAAAAGGGGACGGGGGACAGGCACCTGTCCCAAGCCTAAAAATCAACGATTTACATGTTTATTCCCTCATTTGTCATTGCAACGGGAGGATGGCAACAATAGCAGTATAAATGAAAACGTGGATTTGTCTTTAGTCGCGTGAGGATTACAACAATCAAAATTTTTTTGCCAAATGGGGGAACAATAAATTGAAAATCTTGGGAATTTTTGATTGAAAATCTTGGGAATTTAATAAAATTTCGTACCTTTGCAGCCGAATCAGTACTGATAAAAAAATTGGTTATGTATTATCAAAGACTTATAGAAGAGGCAATTGCACTGAAATTAAAGACATCGGGGGCTGTGGTTGTTGCAGGCCCGAAGTTCTGCGGCAAGACGACAACGTGCATGCTCTACCAGAAGAGTTTCGTGAAACTGAACACGAAACAGTCTATCATGATGGCCAGGATGAACCCTAAGGCTGTGCTGGATGGTGAGAAACCAAGACTGATAGACGAATGGCAGAAGGCTCCTGACATCTGGAACCAGGTGAAGGATGACCTGGACTTCAACTATGAGTTCGGTAGATATCTGCTGACGGGCAGTTCGACTCCGGCAGACAAGACGGAGGTGCACCATAGTGGGGCAGGGAGAATTGCCCCGTTGGCCATGCGCCCAATGACGCTATGGGAATCAAAGGAATCGAAGGGTACAGTATCGCTGAAGGACCTGTTTGAAGGTGGGCGGAATTTCCCGTGGGACATGAATCAGGACTTCACGCTGGAGGATGTGGCATTCTTGCTATGCCGTGGCGGATGGCCTGTATCGGTACTGGCCCCAAGGGAGATTGCGCTGGAAGTCACCAAGAACTACTATAACGGACTGTTTGTGTTTGAGGACAGTGAGAATGAGCGGTTCCGCAACAAGAAGCCGGAGGTGCTGAGGATGATTCTGAGGAGTTATGCAAGGAATATCTCGTCGGAAGCTGCTGTATCGACGATTATCTCTGATATACGCCAGAACAATGAGCGTACGATGGATACCAAGACGTATGATGACTACATGGAGGCATTAAGGGACCTGTATATCATCGAGGATATGGAGGCGTGGAACCCGAACATCAGATCGAAGACTACCATCAGAAGTACCCCCACCAGACATTTTGTGGACACGTCTATCGCGTGCCGCAGTCTGGGAGTGAGTCCGGCAGACTTGATGAAGGACCTGAACAGCTTTGGGTTGTTCTATGAGGATTTTGCCGTAAGAGACCTGAGGGTGTATGCTGATACGCTGGGCGGTACGGTGAAGCACTATCGCGACAATGCCGGACTGGAGTGCGATGCGGTGGTGAAACTGGAGGATGGACGATGGGGTGGCATAGAGATCAAGTTGGGTGGCGATGACCTGATAAACGAAGGTGCATCTTCACTGATAACTCTGCGTAACAAGATAGTGGAGAAGAGCGATGAGAAGGCACCGTCGTTTCTGTTGGTGCTGACGGCCGTTGGTAGTGCGTACAAGAGGGATGACGGGGTGTTTGTGGCTCCGATAAATCTATTGAGGCCGTAATGAGACCCCGAAGGGGTCAAATAACAAGGGGGACGGGGGCCAGGTACCTGTCCCAAGCCTAAAAATCAACGACTTACATGTTTATTCCATCATTCTGTTTTGAGTTGGGAAGGATTGTGATGTCCTGCAGATGTAAGATGTCTGAGGTAAGATGGTAGAAGTATGGATCAAGAAACTCGTTGGTTGACAAGATACAATGAGGTGATGGAATTCATTGAGACGAATCATAGGAATCCATCGAAATACTATGATGAGGAGAAACTGATGGTGCATTTCCTAAAGAGAGGGAGAAAACTGATGAACGCAGGGGAGTTGCAAGAGCCGCGGTTGGGGATGTTTAAGGAGTTGCTTGTGTTGAGTGAACGGAATAAGCATAAGAATCAATACGAATAAAATAACAATACAATATGTTTAATCTTGACAAATTTATAAGTGATTCGGTGACATTTAGACCGGAGAGCATGTTTAAAGCCGATATAGAGGCTAATAAGGAAACCTTAACTCGTGAGATAAAAGGTAAGAAAGTGTGTGTGATTGGTGGGGCTGGCTCCATCGGCTCCAGTTTCATCAAGGCGGTGTTGCGCTTTGAACCGGCATCGGTGGTGGTGGTTGACCTGAACGAGAACGGGCTGGCGGAGCTGGTGCGCGACGTGCGCTCGACCAACGGCCTCTATGTGCCGGACGAGTTCCGCTGCTACACGCTGAACTTCGCTGACCCTATCTTTGAGCGCATCTTCCGTGAGGAGAAGGGCTTCGACATTGTGGCGAACTTTTCTGCCCACAAGCATGTGCGCTCGGAGAAGGATAGATATTCTGTTCAGGCCCTGATAGAGAACAACGACATCAAGGCCAAGAAGCTGATGGATTTGCTGACGGTATATCCTCCGAAGCATTTCTTCTGCGTTTCGACCGACAAGGCAGCCAATCCTGTGAATATCATGGGAGCATCGAAGCGCATTATGGAGGACTTGGTGATGGCATACAATAAGTATTTCAAGGTGACGACTGCCCGTTTCGCTAATGTGGCGTTCAGCAATGGTTCATTGCCTGACGGCTGGATTCACCGCTTGCAGAAGAAGCAGCCGCTGGCAGCACCAAGCGACGTGAAGCGTTACTTCGTTTCGCCTGAGGAATCAGGCCAGATATGTATGTTGGCCTGTATCTTAGGCAATGGCGGAGAAGTGTTCTTCCCGAAACTGGGTGAGGACCAAATGCTGACGTTCTCTTCGATTTGCGACAAGTTCGTGACCGCGAACAAACTCGTGAAACACGAATGTGGATCTGACGCAGAAGCCAAGGCTATGGCTGCTGAGATTAAAACGAACACGGATGACACGAATCTAACGGATTATCCTGTGGTTTACTTCAAGAGCGACACTACAGGAGAGAAAGCTTACGAGGAGTTCTACATCCCTGGAGAGCGTATCAATATGAACCGCTTTATGGCACTGGGTGTGGTGGAGGAAACCACCCGCAGGCCTATGCCGGAGGTGAACGCTTTCTTCGAGAAACTGGAAGGACTGTTTGCCAAAGAGGACTTCACCAAGGCTCAAGTGGTTGAGGCCATCAAGGATTTTATCCCAAACTTCGAGCATGAAGAGAAGGGAAAGAATTTGGATCAGAAGATGTAGGGTGGATTACAGCTTACCGCTTAGAAGCTTATGAAAGGGCTATTGAAGGGCGTATGGCAGTTTTGCAGTTATTTGTTTTGGCCGAGGTGGAAAAGAAGAAAGAATTGATATGCATAACTATCATAAAATAATGAACCTGGCTGACGAATTAATTGCCAGTGTAGAAGCACGCGATTCCCTTTCTATGCAGCAAAAGATAGATGCCCTTGAACTTGCATATAAAGAGGAGTTCGGTGATTCTTTAGGTAGTTTTGAAGCTATGCGTGCATTTGTGAAAATGAACCTCGCTAGTGCACGATACTTCGCGCATAATAATATGTTTGCTTTGGTTCATGCACGTTTTAATGATGTGCAGGAACGGATGGATGGTTTTTTTAAATATAGTCCCTATAATAAAGAGCAGAAAGCTGAGGTTAAAGCAATCTTCGAGGAGTTGGAAAAGGTACATAAAGCGATACCAGAGAAGCATCAGAATATGGTAGTGGGGCGATATGACACACGATGCTGTCTTTGCAGAATATTTCCGGCAAACAAAACGGGTTCACATATGGTTCCTAACTTCTTGGCACACCCGACCTTTGCGTGGGATGGCAAAGGAAAACGCGACCATGAGGCACTGAACCATCATTTCCTGAATTCTGCGGAAAGAAATTGCACTTTTTATGGCAGGGAAGTTCCTAATTGGAGATTCGCCAAGGGGGAAGGCAAAGATGAAGTGAGTGAAGAAGATATTGAGAAGAACATTAACCAGCTGATGTATGACAATGAGTTCTGCTCCCGGTGTGAAGACCGATTTGGTGTTTTGGAGACGGCTTACTCACGATATTACAATGGACAAGTCAAATCCATAAACCAAAGAATTGCCTATCTGTTTTGGCTTTCTGTACTTTGGCGAATGTCAATGGGCAGTATGAGTATCTTTATGGATATGAATGATGAACTGTCGCTGCGAAAACTGTTGGATAACAATATGTTGGATGCTGCTAAAGACATAGAAGAGAGCAATACTGATTTGGGTGAATGGAAATATGCTATTTTCAGGGCCGAAGGTTTGCGGGAAGGTGACAAGGGTATATTGGGATATGGGAAACCTTGTGCTCCTTATGTGGTGATGTATAATGATATGGTGATGGTGTTCTATCATAGCAATCCATCAGATGCAGAACTTACTATTGGACCAATAACCGTTCAACGTGAAATGTTGAATGGCTGGAAGAATCCAGAGAAATCAGTAACAGTTAACAGACGTTGGTTTTGGGATGTGCGTGATTGGTTTGTTGAGAGTTCGTACGAATTCTATGATCCGGCAAAGGAAAAGGTGTTGATAACAATTCGAGAGGAAGAACGTTCTGAGGGGAAAGTAATAGATGACAAAATAAAAGAAGAAGCCATCAAGGTGGGACGGTTGAAATACGGGCCCAAGGAAACGCAATTGCGGATTCGTAAGATGGAGCGTATTTATGGTGCGTGGATAAGGAAGAAGGAAGCGGAAGAGAAAGGTGAGGAATATGACCCTTTGAAAGACGAGGATCTGTTTCTGCAGCAAAGAGACTTTGACTTGTATTATCATGATTTGGCTATTATTTCGCAGCACGAAGAGTATCATGATACTGTGTCGAAGTTTCCCTTTTATGAATTAGCGCGTCAGGCCATACCCGATGAAAGAGAATGGAATGTCCGCAAGACTCAGGAAGAAGACAAAGAATTCTGGGAAGCCATGAAGGAATATATGGGGGATTTGGGTCCAATGGACATGGCAGATCTACTTTATGATGCCCAGGAACCCTATGTAAATCCCTATGCCGACATTGGTAGGAACGACCCGTGCCCATGCGGAAGCGGAAAGAAATTCAAGCATTGTCACGGGAGGTAGTGTCTTTTATGTGTAATATGCTTGGGAATAAGGTGAGGAATGAGGCCATAAAGGCTGTCATCAAAAGTGATAATTTACCTCATGAAGCGGCAGGCAAGTGTGGTTTTATTGAATGTCAAGAAAGGTTAGAGCATTTCAGTCTTTTCTGAATGAGTATAACGAGTGGATGGCGCTGCAGCAGATGCAACAAGCAGCGATGATGGAGTTTTTGAGGGGGTATAAGAGATAATAGGATAACAGCTTCGGCTAGTGAGGCTGTGGATGTTTGTTGCTTTAGAGAACACGAATTGCACAAATCTACACGAATTATGACGCAGGATGAACGTTGGCTGGCAAAATATAACAAAGTCGTTGATTTCATGGGAACGAACCATCGGAATCCGTCACCTCATCGATTGGAAGAACACGATTTGCTCAACTGGCTCAAGGCCACGAGAAAGAAGATGAATGCTGGGGAATTGAAGGAGGAGAGATTGGAACTGTTTCAGAAGTTGTTGGAGATGGGGGAGAGGTATAAGAGGAAGAATCAGTATCAGTAGAGGGAAGATATAAGAAGGAAGATGGAAGTGTAAAATAAAACAACATTATGAAAGAATTAACAGGCGTTTTTTTGACGGATGGTTTATCACGCTCAAATGAAAGATTCGCCATCACTGCACTTGAAGATATGCTTTGGCAGAGTTTTCGTAGAGGAAACCCTTCGCATCTTTCTCATGACATTCACCGTCCTATCGGTTGGTCAAACGTATCCTCATTGTATGTGTCGCATGAGATGGCGTATTTGTTGGGGAAAATGTTTATACCTGAGTCGGAGTCTGAGTATGATGAGATTATGCGAGCACGAACAAGCTTTCTAAACAACCAAATATTTGAACGTATCAACCGGTTTTCTAGTTTATTTTACACGGAAATAAGTAAGGCAGGGCTGTTAATTCCTGAAGGCAAACTTTTCTCTAACGGGATTGTAATGTATGGTGCACAGGATATCGTATATAAGGCATTTCCCTTCTTGAATAAAGAGTTGTTTGACTCGGATGGGCTAATAACTCTCGCTGAACTTAAGAAACACTTCGATTATAAAGGATGCGGGGTTTTTGCTGCAAAAAAATCCAATTTCTCGCTTCTACTTCATCCTTACTTACGTCGTTCATTATCTCGTTTTAACAACTTCAACACTGGGTTTATTGATAAACTATTGAAATCAGATAGTGATGTTAGCCCGGTTCGTGTACGTATAGACGACGCGTATATAGGTTATACACCGTCATACATTGATAATGTTGAGTTTGAGTTCTGGTTTGGCCCATCTTATTCGGACGATATAATGTCTATTTCAGAAGGTCTGACTACTTATGTACCTGATGATACCGAAAGGTTTTACTACCCTGTTTGCAAGACAGAATTCTTGTGGGAGAATAAAGACGGGAAGCGCCAGTTCGAGATGGAAGAAGTCGTAGAAGATGAGATGCCAACCCATAAGGGGCACTATGGATGCCGTTATATGCATTCGTTCTATGACCCTAAGACGAGTGTGTTTGATCACTTTGACGGGGCCATCAGAATATATAATGAGGAACTGATGGAAGAACGCAAAGGTGCCAATATGAACCAAATGGGACACCGTGCAGATTATATAAAACTTTTTAGGATAGACGGCAAATTGCCATTAAGTGAATGGAAAGGATTGATAACCCAATATCTCAAGGATAATAATGACGTTTATCGTTATTTTAAAGCGGAGGTGCCATTCAAAGTCAAGGTGGAGAATCCTTCTGAGGAGAAGATAAGTGATTATGTTCCTCAAGTCATGCATAAAGGGGATGGTGTTAGATTGTTGCTTAGTTATCATGAACCTTTAAATGACAATACGGCGTTCTTCTTCAGCAATTTTGATTATGTTACAACACATTCAGTTAGCGGAGATGCCGCAGATGTTTCGGTAATAGACTTGGCGAAGTGTTTAAGACGTGATGGCATCGAAATAGAGAATCCCAACTGCCTTCTAATGGATTGCAAGGATGGTTTTGTTAATCTGCCCTTGATAGCCCATTGTGGAAATACAATAAGGGAAGATGTAAACAAAACACTTAATGGTATTCGCCATTTCTTACAAGGCCTTAATGACAACGGTAATGAACAGTCGTATTCAATGGGTCTTACGTGGAATATTGATGAGGATAGGAGTGCTGTTGTTAGTTTTATGGGCGCTGTCCCTGATTTATTAAAATGGATTAATTCCTTTGCGTCGATACCTGTCGACCGTGATGAATTGAGGAACTGGTTGGAAGTACAAGTTAAATATATTCACAGTTATGGGAAAGATAACGGCTCTCCAATTAATTCTACACTCATTCAATCTGACGGCACTTTTTTTCAGAAGCGACGGAACATCCAAGAGGATGTTGATTTAAAAGATGTAAAGATGGAGGGTGGAGGTTTTATGGCTGAAATGTCATACTTACCAGGAAAAGAAAAGTTGGCATCCTTCATTGACTCTGGAGCAATGAGCTTTACTTCAATGATGGTTGTTCGTGATTTAAATTGTGATAAGACTGGTGCTAATTATTTGACTAGTCCATTGATAGCATCATTTGGCGAGACAACCTGTTCTATTGGAAAGATTGAGAGTATGGTATTTGTGTGGTGCGAAATGTAAAATTTACAAAATAAACACAAATAAAGATAATTAGTTGGAGGAAATTCGTTACTTTTGCAAAATGAATTTATTGTAATGGCAAAGACTGTACATATACCTAATACGCAGGAAAATAGTTTGGCAGATGCATTCTATCAGCGTCTGATAGACGCGTATGGCTATGTGCCTGAACAGTTGGGACGAGATGTAAGCATTGGCGCTTCGGGCAAAGCTAATATCGCGATTTGGCGAAGCGAAGAGGAAAAGGCCCAAGGCCTTACCCCTAATATCTATGTTCTTGTGACCTGCAGGGCGGAACATATAAGAATTGAAGCCGAAGATTATTTCGGGAAGTTTAAGCAGGCGGCTTTGAACAATATGGCCTTTTATGTTGCGCACAACTTGAAGGAGACCAAAGTGTTCTATATTGACAAAAACGCCCGCCCTTTCAAGATAGAACATATTGGTGATTTTCCACATGCCGAAGATATTGTTACTGACGAAGTGCTTGAAAAGTTTGTCAGTAAAATGCGTTCTTATTCCAAGGACAGTTTTCTGAAAACATTGAGCAGGTGTCACAACATCATCAGGAATATGGATAAACTCTCGCCTGAGGCTGCATTCGATGAAATTAGCAAGGTACTTTTCATGAAGATGCTGTATGAGCGTGATGCCAAAGACGAATTGGTGTATAGCAAAGAAAAATTCCTGAAGGATGAAAAGGATTATCTTTCAAAATATCCCACTGGAGATTACATTCAGTATCTTTTCAACGAAGTTAAGCTCAATTACAGTGCAGATGGCCTTTTTGACGAGGAAGATAAAATACGTATCCGTAGGGAAAGTTTCCTTATGATACTGGATGAGTTGGGAACGGTAGAGTTGTATGATACCTCAGACGATATAAAGGGGATTGCCTTTGAGTTGTTTTTAGGGAAGACATTCAGAGGTGAACTAGGGCAGTTTTTCACACCTCGAACCATTGTGAACTACATGGTGGATTTGTTGAACATTCGAGAGGGAATGAAGGTGTGTGACCCTTGTTGTGGCAGCGGTGGCTTTTTGATTAAAGCATTCGAACACGTGCAGGCGGCTATTGATAAGGATATTCACTCACAGGTGAATAAGGTGATGGCCAACAAGGATTTGTCGGAGGCAGAAAAACAGAAAAAAATAGCACTGCTGTTGCAAGAATGTGACAAGACAAAGAAAGGAAGCCGTTATTATAGACTATGCCACGATTATTTTTATGGGGTGGATGCTAATGCGAGAATGGCTCGCACCGCAAAGATGAACATGGTGATGCATGGCGACGGTCATGTGGGCGTTTATTTGCATGATGGATTGTTGAATGTGGGAGGTGTGTTTGATGGACGTTTTGATGCGATACTTATCAATCCGCCTTTTGGTGCCCATATTGAGAAAACCATGCGGATTACAGAGTCGGATGTTCCAACCGATAAAGAAAGATCCCAGTATGAAGAGCAATTTGGCCTGGAATATATAGAGAAGGTGTATGAGCCATTGAAGGCTTATGCTACCACACGCTATAAAGACGGTACTGTAGGGAAAAAACTAAGAGAACTCTACAAGATTACTAACAGCAGTACGGAAATCCTGTTCATTGAAAGATGCATTAACCTATTAAAGCCTGGAGCAGTGGCAGGTCTCGTGTTGCCGGAAGGCGTTCTTGACAACAGTGCGCTTGAGAAGGTTAGGAATTTTATTGAAAGCAAAGCTCGCATTCTGAATATCACCTCCATCCCGGCAGATGTGTTCTTGTCGTCGGGCGCAAATATCAAGCCCAGTTTGCTTTTCATCAGGAAGTACCGTGACGATGAAAAACCGGAAACTGACTATGAATTGAGCGTGACCCGTGTTAAGGATGCCGGTATATCTTCAACGGGATTGCCTTCGGATAATGCAGAGTTGCCAGTGGCAGCGAATGAGGTGCGCGCATGGATTGAGGGAAAACCTCTTGAGAATATGCAATACACCAAGATCGTAAGGCGGTCTGAACTTACGAATTGGAGTATCAGGCATATTTTTGATGTTGAGAAAGCCCGCTTTAATCCCCGTTATGAAATAGTCAAACTTGGCGATATCATGACTCAAAGTACTGACACAATAGAAATACTGCCGGAAGTTGAGTACACGCGCCTGACTGTAAAATTATTCAACAAAGGCATCACGAAGAGAGATACGTTGCCAGGTTCGCAAATTGGCACCAAACGTCAAACCCGAGTACACACAGGACAGTTTGTTATATCGAAAATTGACGGCAAGAGTGCGGCCTTTGGTTTGGTGGATGAAATATATGATGGAGCAATTGTTACGCCCGATTTTATGGTATATGATATTAATGAAAACCGTATAATGCCTGAGTATCTTGAAATGGTACTGCGTAACGAACAAATATTGAATCAGTTCAAGAGCTCAAGCAGTGGCACGACAGGAAGAAGAAGGCTTTCGCAGAAAGTTTTTGAAAACACGGAAATTGCGTTACCGTCATTGGAAGAGCAGGCACAGCTCTTGGAAGATATTGTAACTATCAGGAAGCAACAGCAAGAACTTGACAAGTTGCTGCAGGGAACCGAGGAATCGTTTAACAAAAAGGTGTTTGGCTGATTATGAAATTGATATCACTGAAAATAAATTCTGATTTTCGTAATCTGAAAGGATTGAAGTTGTCGTTAAGTGAACAGAACGACACCTATGTCCTTATCGGGAATAACGGTACTGGAAAGACTAATATTCTTGAGGCCTTAAGTAGCGTTTTTAGTTCTTTGCTCCTTAAAACGCCCTTTGAATTTAGCTTCTCCCTTCGTTATAGAATTGGAGATGATACGTTCAAGGTGGAACACGATATTTCGAATGGCAGCACTGAATATAAGAAGAATGGTTTGGTGGTGGCAGAGGGCGAAATTGAATATCCCAACCGTATTGTTTGCAACTATAGCGGCGAAGATGCGCGACTTTGGGATAATTATTACCAAAAGCCATACGATGATTATGTTAAGAACATAAAACACAGGACCGCAAATGAAACACTGAAAATGGTGTACGTTGATCGTTTGATGTGGCGGTATGTGTTGTTGAGCATGATGAGTGCCAGAGGTGAAAATCATGCTTTTGACAATTTCCTTACCCAAAAGCTTTACATAAAGCCCGATGATCCTGTGAGTGTGGAAATGCATATCGATGGGACAAAACTGAGAAGTTGGCATGACAATCAAGTAAAACTTCTCGTTCAAACAGTGGCAGCACGGCTTAATGAGCTGGGCAGCAACACGTCAACAGACATTACGGTGTTTAATCCTTTTGATGATCAGCCGCGAGACTTGTTCAGTAAGTATGTTGGAGCAAACGACCTCATCAGTGATGTAACAATCAAATATCATGACGGAGTGGAAGCCGGATATCTGAGCGAGGGCGAGAAGAAAATGATGGTAATCCTCTTTATACTTGAGGCTCTAGCTGATGAGCGAACATTGGTGCTGATGGACGAACCTGATAGTCATATTCATATTTCCCGCAAGGCTGAGTTGAATGATATGTTTAACAGCATGACACATCGGAGTAACCTGATAACTTCTCACTCCCCCACATTGACAGCTAAGTTTAAGACTGACAGTATTATCATGCTTGACCGTAAAGCTGACGGAAAAGTTGAGATAATCGACAAGAAAAACGTGGATTTGGTTAGCAAGTTGACAGAAGGGATATGGACTGCTCAGCGTCAAAACATATTTCTGGCGTCTCATGACGATATTGTATTGGTCGAAGGTGCATCGGACATTGTCTTTATAAAAGCAGCCCTTGATTATTTCAAGTCGCAGGGCAAATACACTGACTTGTCATTTGAGTTTATTCCATGCGGTGGCGCATCCCACATGAAGGACTTTGCAAATATATTCAAGCCAAAGGACGGACAGATGGTTTTTGGTTTTCTTGATGGTGATAGGGCGGGACGTGAAAGTATGCACAAAGTCATCAAGTGTCCAGATAAGGATGCCACAGAATGGAAGGTCAAGAAATTTGGGAAAGCCAGGAAAAGTGGAGATGTGTGGTTCTCATTCTATCCTGTATGGAAAGGTAAGAAGAACGCTGACAACTTCAACGTAGAGGACTATTTTACCTGCCAGTTATTCCGCAAGTATATTTTCTCTTTTAGCTCACTTGACACCATAAAGGGCAAAGATGGCTTGAAATCAAAACTTGAGGACGAGTGCAAAAACGGGAATATAGATACCAAGTTTTTTGAAAAGTTCAGCACCCTGTTTGATCATATCAAACTGATAAAGGATGCGGAAACAAATGGCATGACATCGATATAGGTGTACGTGAATTACAAGGATATTACAATAGACGAAATCCGTCAGATGTTGGATGAGAATGAACGTGACCGACAATTTGGTGTGGCAGTCACTACTCAACTAAACAATCCTGAATTACATCCAATCAACCAAGGGTTTACAACAAAGAATGTGTTTCGGGAGATGATGATGGATCAATACAATGATGGTTGGTTGTTGCAATATCCTGAGCCCGTGGGCGTGGTTATACAGCAGCCGAGAAGAACCTATTTCTATCGGGGAGAATCAGAATTGTATCCAACAACCATGTCATCCTTGGGTCGCGCTCTAAACGATATCAAAACCGAAGACGGGAAACAGGTTGAGGTGTTGGTTGCTGATGTAAAATGCTACCAGTTTGTGCAGTTGATTCACCCAATGGAGAATGTTCGAGCTTTTGAAGAACTGGGGGTGAACGTACAATACCAAGCCATAGCGCAGCATTATGGTTTCAAGACATTTCTTGTGGACATCACTTCTGATTTTGAGGTGGCATTGTTTTTTGCCTGTTGCAAGTTTAGGAATGGGCGGTGGTATCCATTAACAGAATCGGATACAGAGAGTTGGGAGGAAAAGAAATATGGGCTGATTTTTCGCAGGGCTGTTTTCCCTTATTCGATGCTGGATAATGATGACCATCCGATATTCCCGATAGGTTATCAGCCTTTCATTCGTTGTAGCAATCAAACAGGATTCACTCTCCCGTTGGGAGAAGGAGAAGACCTCAAGACAATGCAATTACCTGGCTTGCAAATTCTGCGTTTTCGCCATAATCCTGAATTGTCGCAATGGATATATGATAAAATGGAAGGTGGAAACAAGATTTATTCCAAGGCAGACGTACTGGCTACAATAGAAGACAAATTGGATGCTTTTGTAAAATCGAAGGTAATAGATGAAACAGCATTGAACGACGTTTTACAACAAATAAAGGATTATAATAGTCATACTTTAGAGGAGTGGAAGCGAATGATAACTGATAGTGGCTACACCATTGGCACAAATCAATTAGCGCTTACACAAGAGGAAGAATCAAAAATAAACCAACAACTAAAAGAATTTGACATACAACAGTTTTATGGTGTCAAAATACATTACCGAGTGATGTATAATGGCCCAACAAAAATCGTTGATTAAAAAGCTGAAAAAGAAATAGAAATCAAACAATAAACTATATATTATTCAGAAGATTGATTTAAACGGCAAAACAGAATATATGTATGACAATGTTCTATACATAATAGGAAACGGTTTTGACAGGCATCATGATGTGAAGTCAAGTTACCAAGACTTTGCCAAATGGTTAAAGAAAAACAATTGGGGGCTGTACGATAAACTATCAGAAGTATGCAAAGTTGACTACTTATGGAAAGATTTCGAAAGAGCGTTGGCTTATGTAAATCGCGATTATTTTCTAAATATGGGGGAAGTCTTGCTTCCTAAAGGTTGGACGGAAGATGATACATACGCTGAATTGTATTATCCTCAAGATTATGTGAGAGGTGAAGCTGAAAATCTGTGGAGTGATATTGTAAAGTGGTTTGGAAAATGGGTGTGTTCGGTGAAATGGGAAAGGGAGTCTGACAAAAAGAAAGTGCGTATAGATTATGAAGCACGTTTTATCACATTCAACTATACTCCTTTTTTAGAAACGAAATATGGTATTCCAGCTGAAAACATCCTCTATATTCATGGCAAAGCTACAGATCAAAAGCGAGCTCCAATAATAGGCCATGATGGCACAGACACTTTCGACAACTGGTATAAGACAACAGGAAAAGCACAGAAACGGCATTATAAAGGCTTACATGCCCGGTTGCCCGAAGTGGAGATGATGACAGAAAGTGTGGAAGAGTTCTATTCCTTATCAGAAAAACCTGTACAAGAGATATTGAAACAAAATCAAGAATTTATCTCAGATTTATATGATGTAAAACACATATATGTTTTGGGGCATTCGTTGGGTAATGTTGATATTCCATATTTCAAAGCCATAAACAAAGCTAATGTTTATCCTGAACAAATACACTGGTACGTGAGTTATTATTCTGAAGAAGAAAAACAAAAGCTTGAAGATGTTATGAAAAAGAGGATAATAAGTGACGGCGCCACATTGGATATGATCACGTTAGCCTCGATTCAAGCTATCAAATAGGCAATACATTAAAATTGCCCCATCATGACCCAAGACGAACGGGTTGGGGACGGGGGACAGGCACCTGTCTTAAGGCTAAAAATCCCCAAAAAAATTCGCTATATATTGAGAAGCTTTTGTGTTTTTACAAAAAATTCTAACTATGGAGAGAATAAACCGCAACGTTGGGAATTTTTAATTGAAAATCTTGGGAATTTGTGAAAAATACATATAAATATCGTTAAAAAGGTTGTAATGTTACAACCATTTTGAAAAATATTTCGTATCTTTGCAAAAATTTTGCGAATATGAAGTATCTGAATATCAAGAAGGCGCTGGAAGCATGGCGGGCTTTGCAACCTCTGTCGGAGAAGGACAGGGAGCGGCTGAGTCGCAGATTCACCGTGGACTTCAACTACAACAGCAACCACATCGAGGGCAATACATTGACCTATGGGCAGACGGAGATTCTGCTGCTGTTCGGCAAGGTGATCGGTGAGGCTGACGTGCGGGACGTGCAGGAGATGACGGCTAGTAACGTGGGACTGAAGATGATGACAAAGGAGGCTCGTGTGAAGGAGATGCCGCTGACGCAGAACTTCATCCGGACGCTACATAAGACGTTGCTGCGGGAGGACTACACGGTGTATCGTGACCTTCCGGGAGGTGTGCAGACGAGTTATACGGTACACGCGGGACAGTACAAGACACGACCGAATAGTGTGATTACCCGCTACGGCGACCGCTTCGACTATGCTTCGCCCGAGGAGACCCAGGCATTGATGACGGATCTGGTGAACTGGTACAATGCAGCTGAGCAGGAGGAAAAACTGTCGCCAGTAGAGTTGGCGGCTCTATTCCATTACCGTTACATCCGTATCCACCCGTTCGAGGACGGCAACGGACGCATTGCCCGACTGATGGTGAACTTCATATTAACACGTCATGATTATCCGATGATAGTTGTGAGAAGCCGCCTGAAGAGCGAATATTTGGAGGCTTTGCATCAGGCTGATTTGGAAGTTGGGCCAGTGCCCGCAGATGGGGCGCACGCGGAGCTTCGTGAGATCCGGCCGTTCCTGAAGTACTTCAACGAACTGATGGCCACGGAGGTGTACAACGACGTGCTGTTTGTGAGTGAGAAGGATGAGAATGTGTGGTGGTATGACGGTGAGCGGATAGCATTCCGTACACCAAACTACACAAAGATTCTGAACGCCATGCAGACGCAACCTGCGCTGACGCTGGCGGACATGAGCTCTACGGCTGGGATCAGTGTGGCGGCGGTGCAGAAGCTCCTGGGCCAGCTGCTGGAGAAGAAGTACGTGGAGCGAGGCGAGAAGGACGGCAGCTGGCGGGTGTTTGTGACACAATGACAGCAAAGGCCGGTGCAGAAATGCATCGGCCTTTTTAAATTTATGTCGAAAAATATTGCAATTCAAATAATTTTGTATATTTGCAGTTTCAAAACATTCTAAAATGAGCGTATTTAAAGATAAAACTCTCCTTATCACTGGAGGTACAGGCAGCTTCGGCAATGCAGTGTTGAACCGCTTTTTGAGAACAGATATAGGCGAAATCCGCATCTTCAGCCGCGACGAGAAGAAACAGGACGATATGCGCCATGATTTTCAGGCCCGTATGCCTGAAGTGGCCAACAAAATCAAGTTTTACATTGGCGACGTGCGCAACAAATCGACCCTGAAATACGCCATGCAGGGTGTCGATTATGTGTTTCATGCAGCCGCTTTGAAACAGGTGCCGAGTTGCGAGTTCTTTCCGATGGAAGCAGTGAAAACCAACGTCATCGGTACCGACAACACCCTCGATGCTGCTATCGACGCTGGCGTGAAGTGTGTGATATGCCTCTCGACCGACAAAGCCGCATACCCTATCAACGCGATGGGTATCACCAAGGCTATCGAAGAGAAGATTGCTGTGGCAAAATCGCGCCTCAGCGGCAACACCAAGATTTGCTGCACCCGCTACGGCAATGTGATGTGCTCACGCGGCTCCGTCATCCCGCTCTGGATCGACCAGATTCGCAAGGGCAACCCAATCACCCTTACTGAGCCGAAGATGACACGTTTCATAATGTCACTCGAAGAGGCTGTCGACCTCGTGCTCTTCGCCTTTGAAAACGGTAAAAATGGCGATATCCTCGTTCAGAAAGCTCCTGCTTGCACCATTCAGACACAGGCTGAGGCTGTTTGCGAGCTCTTTGGTGGTAAGAAAGAGGAAATTAAAGTCATCGGTATCCGCCACGGTGAGAAGATGTACGAAACCTTGCTCACCAAGGAAGAGGCTGCAAAAGCTATCGATATGGGCAACTTCTACGCTGTCCCAGCCGACAACCGCGACCTCAACTACGACAAATATTTCAAGGATGGCGATATAAAACGGGCTACCATCGAGGAGTTCAACTCAGACAATACCCGTAGGTTGAATCTTGAAGAAACCAAGGCTAAGATTGCAAGCTTGGAATACATCCAGAACGAACTCAACGGTATTCCTAATATTGTCAAGTAGGTCAAGAATTGTAGAATATGGGAAACACTATTATAGACCGATTGAAAGAATTTATGGACAATGAGGCTCGGTCGTGCTCAATGGACTATGGCTGCATGACTCCCTTATACATTTATCGTATGTGGGGAGGACAGGTTTCGATTGAAGACATCGAGAACGGACTCACTGAACTACGGAAACAAGGAGCCTTTGAGTTATGACCCAGGATGAGAGATGGATGTCTCGTTACGATGAGGTGAAGACCTTCATAGAGACGAATCATCGTAATCCGTCCAAATACTATGACGAAGAGAAACTCATGGTTCATTTCCTGAAAAGGGGGAGAAAGTTGATGAATGCAGCGGAGTTAAAAGAACCACGTTTGAGTTTGTTTAGGGAGTTGTTGGCGTTGAGTGAGCATTATAAACGTAAAAATCAGTACGAATAATGTGGTACATCATAATCTTAGGTTTTATACTGGTTGTTTTTCTGGTATACCGGTTCAGCGATAAGATAGAAAAGCATTTTCCTTGGTTGTGGAAGAATATTGGGCAACCAATATTTAACTATTTCTTTGTCATTTCCGTTAGGAAAGTGACAATGAGGTATATTACTGCAATGGCGGGTTTTAATATTGCATTGCCTGTTATTCAGTTTGTAATTGACAAAGAGCATAATTTCAAAGCTGCCATCAATTTCGGTGGTTCAAGTCTAGACTGGGCTGCAGTTGCAATTTCTGCTATCTTGACAATCGGTTATGGCATTTACATTTCTTATGAAAATAAAAGTTTAAAGAGTGTAGATGTAAATACAATTGAAGATGTGGTTGAGGCAGTTCAAACTCAGGTTGGTCGTGGTTCATTGGAGATTATAAAGAACACATTGCCGCAAATAAAGCACTGCCTGGGTACGCTACATGTCAATACGGCTTATGGTTTGCTTGAAACTATGAGGGCAGAAGTGGATTCTGCACGCATGCCAGACTGGTCGCTTCTTTCGCGCATTGATTATTTGATGGGTGTTTGCAAAAGACATACAGATGGTGATAAGTGTCGTTCTCATCTTGTGAAAGCGTATGATGAGATGGAAAAAGCCGGGGGGTATGACAAAGAGATTGTTGCAGGACGGATATATGTTGCATGCAAACAAAAAGATGATACTTTAGCTAAAGAACTGGCTTATGAGTTGAAGGAGAGGGATTCTGAAAATATATGGTGTTGGATTCCGGGAATGTTTTTTTGTCAAGACATCAGACAGGAGAAAAAAAGCTTGCCAGAAAAGATAAAGGATGAATATAAACTATATGCAGAGTTGCTTTCGTTGGGTCGTAATGACATAATGGAAGCAATAGATGCCTTGAATCTTTCTATCCCAGAGTTGAGAGAGATGACACTTGACAATTTTGTCCTGTGGCCATTTTGGTTGTCAGCGGCTCTCACACAGTTCGTTTCAAAATGGAGACTAGGAGCAGATGGTGGCTGTCAGGAAACAGAGGATTCTGAAAGGATGCTTAAGTTGACGGATAGGTACTTTGAATTACTTCATCAGACGGAATTACCTGATCTGATGCCAGATATTAAGTTTATTCATACTTTCGTGTCATATAACCATGACCATTGTCCCAAAAGGATAGAGGAGATCGCTGAAGCGAAACCTTCGAATGCCCTAAAAGAGTTGTATTATTTGGTGTATGCATCAATGCTTCAGTCCGAGAAGAAGTATCAAGAGGCGTTAGATTTGCTGGCTTCATACGATGGAGAAAAGAGTATTTCCATTCAGCATGACAGACTTCAAATGGCTGTCATGTATGACAATATCACTGAGATAAAAGCTGTTTTCAAGAAGGTGGTTGATGATGAGTTGACTATTCCGACAAGTATGATGGGCAATTTCTGCGCTTCACTCCATATATGTGCAGACCAATTGGCAGAATCAGTGGGGCAGCTGAAATTCGAGAACGATGTGCTGAAACGATTGTTCCAAGAACTTTTCAACTTCAAGATGGGAAATGAGGTTGATATAGACTATATTGTGGAACACATGCATGATATGCCGCAAGAGATGATAGCCTATATGGCTACCCTTTTGCAGAAATATGGCAGGACAGATGATGCTATTGATTTATTGGAGCCAGTGCTGTCTGACAAATACTTTGATTACCGTAATTATGCTTATATAGGATTACTGCAATCTGACAACAAATATAATAGTAAACTATATGGCTATTTGGGTACGTTAAGGGAGAAAGGACTTGCAACAGATGACCTTTTGAATATAGAGTTGCAGATGTCTGAGAGGATGATGGATTTTGAAAGGTCATTGATTATTTCGACATTGTTGATGGAACGCCATCCGGAAAGCGGTATCATGGTTGAACATCATTTGATGGCACTATATCGTAATGGCAGGAACGATGAAATTGAAGTGATGTTTGACGGTTTGAAAGACCTGCAATTCCCAATTACTAGTGTTCAGAACATATTCAATATCTATCTGATAACCGGGTTCTATGAAAAGGCATTGGCATTTTTGTATAATGAGATACAAAAAAACAATGACCAGACATTGCGGGATTTCTTCTTCCAAGTTCATTTGCACAAAGAGATTGAGAAGATTGTCATGAAGCAGTATGATGTTGTTTCCATTGATAGTTTTGTGCTGATAGAAACTGACGGAAAAGAAGAATATACAGCTATCAGGCAAGGCTCATACTTGGAAGAGCTGCTTGGTAAGAAGCCTGGGGATGAAATAAGTTATAATGCCGTTAACAGAGAAATAAAGATTAAAGTACTTGCCATATTCAATCGCTATTTCAAATTGATGAAGGAAATATCGGACGAAATAGCGAAGAACCAAAGCAAGCATATTCGTTCGTTTACTATTCAGGATTTAGAGGGTGGTGAGGGTATTCTAGCAAATCTTGAAAAGATAGCAGGCCCAAGAAAAGAGTATAAGGATGAAGAGCGGAAGATGAAGGAGCTGTATAAGGTGGGTCGTACAACCTTGTATTATTTCATCAATCAAGAAAGGCTCTTCTCTGATTTGTATGGGTTGATATTCGGTGATTTCAAGGTTTATATGATTCCAATCCAGATAGTAAACCATTTGATGCAAGTGTCTGAGATTGATGTGAAGAAAATGAAGCCTGTCCTGGATTTGTCATCAATGCTGCTACTTCATGAAATGCAGAAAAAGTTTGGATGGGAGTACCCGACAAAATTCATTGTGTCACGTAGCCTGCAAGTGGCTATACATGATGCTGCTGTTAAGGAGAGGAACGCTATTCCTTCGTTTCTTACAGATGAAATATTGAGTTATATCACCATTGAGACAACAGGTCAGGATGAACATCCGATGCTTTCAAAACTTATCATGCTATCGAGATGGATTGAGGATTATTGTGAAGTGGAGGTTGACGAAGAGTTGCTCAACGAAGAGTTGAATAAAATGCCCAATGATTTATCAATACTCTATATGCAATCGGTACGTTTGGCGAATAAACCTGATAGACTGTTAATAACAGAGGACTGGACGGCAACGCAGATTAATTATAAAGCCTATTGTGCTTTGAGTACAGGGAACTGGCTCTCTCTGATGGGGATTGGAGATAACAAGGAAGTTAATAGATATCTTGCCAGTATTAATTACATTGGTTGTGGATTGAGTGGTGATTACATTCTTGAACAATATAATGCCAAAAGAGCCAAGCAAAAGAATAATTTCAGTACTTGTCTTGAGAATATCGAAGCAAATCCGTTCAATGCTACAGAATCTTTCCATGCAGGCAATTTGATGTTGTCAGGGATAGTAACCCCCTCAGACCACATGGTGGTGAGTAGCATGTTTGCCTCAGCCTTTAAGAACATGGAGTATAAACAGGCTGCTAATATTCTGAATCTGGCGATGAGGATGTACAGCAATAAGGAATATCAGCAATGCTTGATGGAGGGGTTCAAAATGGCTCATCCGGTTATTCTTTAAATAACTGAGCATCTGAGAGGGCTGGTTTTGAGGCTGGCGTCTGATAGGGTGCTAGTCACTGTGGGGAGCGGAAGGCCCTGTGGCGCGTTAGCTACGCTGTGCCCTAAGCAGTAGGTTAAGAATCAAAGAATTACAGAATATTAAAAGTGATAAATATGAATATCTGGATTACATACTCAATTATTGCAGTCGTGCTGCTGGTCTTGGAGTTGGTCTACTTCAAGATAGCTGATAAGTGCAATATTATCGACAAGCCCAATGAAAGGTCGTCGCATTCGACCATTGTTCTTCGTGGAGGTGGCGTGATATTCCCGCTATCAATGCTCGTCTGGGCAGGCATGATGATGGTTCAGGGCGAATGGTCAACGGTTCAAGGTTATCTGCCTTTCCTCATTGGATTGGTGCTGATTGCAGGGGTGAGCTTCTACGACGACATCCATTCATTGCCAGACAGTGTGCGCCTTGTCGCTCAGTTCATCGCAATGGGCTTGATGTTCTGGAACCTTGACATCATGCACTGGAATATGTGGTGGGTGGTGTTGCTCTCGCTTATCGTGTTTGTGGGAGCAACGAACATTATCAACTTCATGGACGGAATCAATGGTATAACAGCTGGATACTCATTTGCGGTACTGCTTCCTTTGCTACTGATGAACCACACCGTGGGGTTTATGGATGAGAGTATGCTTGTGGTTGCTGTGCTGGGAGTTTTAGTTTTCAGTTACTTCAACTTCCGTCCTCGCGGCAAGGCCAAGTGCTTTGCAGGTGACGTGGGAAGTGTAGGAATTGCTTTCATTATGCTGTTTGCCATCGGGAAGCTGATTCTCTCGACCAATGATATTACTTGGCTGGCGTTCCTGCTGGTGTATGGTGTGGATGGATGCTGCACCATTATCCATAGGATTATGCTGCACGAGAACTTGGGTGAGGCACATCGCAAACACGCCTATCAGCTGATGGCAAACGAGCTTGGGATGAGTCATGTGGTGGTTAGCTGTATTTATATGGTATTGCAGTTGGTTATCTCTTTGGTAATGGTGTATTTGATTCCAAACACCGCAATGGCTCATTGGATTTATCTGATAGTAGTTGGTGTAATTCTGGCTGGAGCGTACTTGTTGTTTATGAAAAAGTATTATCACCTCCATGAGGAATATCTTAAATCTTTGGAAAAATGAATGTTGAGATAACACAGACTTTAATGGATCGCCTGACGGAGCAGGCAAAGGCTTCGCCTCGGTTGAGGATGAATATGGATTTGCGGAATTCCGCTGACGATAAAAGCCAGCGAATGCTTAACGCTATTGAACCTGGTTCGCCTATGCCTATACACAGGCATCAGAAAACGTCGGAAACAGTTGTTTGTTTGCGAGGTCGTTTGGTGTGGGAGTTCTATGATGAATTAGAGCGGATTTGCACGGACTACATAGAACTGTCACCCAATGGACAAGTGGTAGCATTGAATGTGCCGGCTGGTCAATGGCATACGGTGAAGGCTCTGGAAAGCGGCTCCGTCATTTTGGAATGTAAGGAGGGGGCGTATGAGCCGTTGGGAGATGAGGATATTCTCCAGCTATAAAAACTTAGCTCATGTCTTGGTTAGAGGTTACAGAAGAAGATATAAAAGCCTTTCGTGACAGACTGCAAAAAGCGTTAGGGGAAGGCTATGATGTGGAAATACATAAGGAGGTTTCGGCTTTGTTTGGTGCCGTTAAAGAAACCTTTGACCTTGTTGTTTTCTATCATGGTGATGCTATATGCGGCGTAGATTATAAGAATATGGCTATGGGGTCGATATTTTTTGACCGATTCCAAGACTTATACATTGATAAGTTGAATAAGGTGGGACTGAAATATGGCATAGCTTATTTTGGCGAGAAAAAAGATATTTTATTCTGGTCGAAGGGTGTGTATCAGTATGAGCCGTTTACCTTTGAGAATATGATTATTGCCATAAAAGGTAACCAATCGTGTGGTGAACGGTTATCTGCGTTCGATGTCTGTGCTGAAATTTCGGGTTTAATGCCTGATAATTTGATTGAAGTTATAGACGGAAATCAAATTAGCGAGATCCAATCATTGTTCACTGAAGACAATCTGATGTATGATGAGAAAAGTGCATCGATTTGGTTGAAGACTGAAGCCGAAGATGCGTTTTTCAAGATACTGCTACAACAAAATAAGAATGATGATGCGCATAAAAAGGTTTGTCGATATACTTCCTTAAACTCCTTGTTTCTTGCCATGAAGAATGGGAGCCATGTGATGTGCAGCATTACGTGCATGAACGACAAAGGTGAAACTTCGTATGCTGACAAATATGTGGGTTATGGTGCTTTTGCAGAAACCACAAACTCGATAAAAGAAAACAATGACTGTTTTATACTCTCATGTTGTAGTGAGGAAATGACAGATAATTTAACCATGTGGAGGTTGTACGGCAATGATGGCAAAGGTGTTTGTATTGAGTATGAAGTTGACCCGTCAAAGATAGACAATAAGGAATTCTTTATGGCTCCCATTTCATACGGCAAGAGTATGAAGGAGCATCCTGCATTGGACTTTATTCGCAGCATTCGCCATTGGAAGCAAGAGGGCTGGTGTTTCGAGCTGAAGAGGTGGTATATATGGAAACACTTCTTTAAGTCGCATTTATTCAAAGAGGAGAATGAGGTGAGGTTGCTATATATATGGACTGACAGCAGCAAGGAAGAAGTAGAGTGGATAATGGACACCACAAACAATATCGTGAGTAGGATATGCAAATTCAAAATCAAAGGAGGAAGGCTGCCGTTGAATTTGACGAAGGCGATAATAGGTCCTAAATGCTCTGAACAAGAAAGTAATGTGGCCCAATTCAATTATATGAACAGACAGTTGAAGGTTGTTCCTGATAGCTTGTTTGCCCCAGCAGTCAAGGCATCAAAGATTGAGGACTATAGGTAGTTTAGATTAACGGATTATCCCGAATCGGAAAGACAAAAATGGTGTTATGACACAGGATGAACGCTGGCTTATTCGGTACAATGAGGTGAAGACCTTCATTGAAACAAATCATCGGAATCCATCCAAATACAATCCTGAAGAGAAACTGATGGTTCATTTCCTGAAGAGGGGTCGGAAGTTGATGAATGCAGGGGGAATGCAGGAACCGAGATTGAGCAAGTTCAAAGAGTTGTTGGAATTGTGCGATCAATACAGGCACGTTAATCAGTGGAAATAGTATGGGAGATAAGATATCATTTTTGAAAAAAGAACAATTCTTTCCTATCTACAAGAAAGTCATAGAAAATGGCTTGGTGGCAGATTTGCAGGAATATGGCACAATAATGGAGTTTCTGTCTTCGATATGGGAACTCAGGACGATGCGTTCTCACGATCTCCGGTATGCTGACCTGTACGGAGATGTCAAAAAGCACTGGGTTGACAATATAAATGATTTTAGTGATGATGACCTGTTTATCACAAGGCTGGGCTTACTGGATTCTCCAGAATTGTATCAGGATTTCATTGAAGCAATAGTTTCTCCAAGGTTCATAATAGATGAGATTAAGAGAGAGAAGTATAAATCGTGTATTAATGATCTTTTAAAGCAATATGGCTTCGAATTGGTGTTGTATAGTTATGACGAGGGAAGCAACCCTATATACCTGGTGGCACCAATCATAGGTGGGTTAAAGGCAGGAGACATCCCTTCCAATCAAATACCGTTTGTCGTTGTTAAGAACCCAAGAGGTTTCTCCCATAGGCTTGACTCTTTCGAAAGGCCAGGAAAATATCCATGCTTTGTTTTGGTTTCTGATGATGGTTGGAGCGACGGGTATGCACATCTTCAGTTTAACCTCTATTATTTCCATACAGAATACGACTATGACTCGTATGGTCTGGTGAAGACTATCAAGCATGAGAGCCAAATGGAATGCAGTGATAACCATCATTATTATGTAAAGAATGATGGTTTCCCAGATGAATTCCTTCGTTTACCTGCTGATTTCTGTTCATTAGGGCAGGATGCCCAATATTACAAAAAGATTAAAAACAGGTTCCCCAATAGTTTTGAATCTGTGTTTATGGCACTGAATGATGCCGCAGTTTTTCCGCAAATTGACGACGCTTTCAGAAATACCGATTACTATGGTTGCCTTATTAGGGAAAATGAGGCTGAGAGATTGTTACGTGAAGCGCAACTCATCCTCCAGGGACGGAAAATCGCAGAAAGGTATAAGTTTAAGTACAGGTTTAAACCCAAATATGCGGATAATGAGGTTGAGTTTGATTTCAATTTCAGGGATGAGACGCACCTTCTTCAAAGAAGGATATATGCCGTAATTGGGAGAAATGGAGTGGGGAAAACATTGTTTGTAACACAGCTTCCATTGGATTTGTCTGATAAAAACTCAGTTGCATTTTCCCCAGCCAAACCTATTCTGAGTAAGGTGATATCCATAGCAAACAGCACCTTTGATGATTTTAAGGTTGCAGAGAATACTGCAAAACTCAACTATTACCATTTTGGACTCACAAAGAGCGTTGGAGAAGGACAGATGCCCAAGAGCAAGGAGGACTTTACCTCAGAACTGATTGCGGCCACAAAGAAAATAAGGGCATACAAAAGGGTCCTGCATTTGAAAAAAGTCCTTGGCAAGTTGGTGTTTACTGAAACAGTAGATGATTTCTTTGTAATAGTTCGTAAAGACGAAAAGGAGTTTTTGGATATTGACACATCGAAACTTCAAAATATCTTAAAAAAGATGAGTTCAGGAGAGAGTACCTTGTTATATCTCTTTATGTGCTTGGAGGCAGAGATGCGTTACGATTCCCTGATTTTGCTTGATGAACCCGAAACCCACCTTCATCCTGATGCGATTGCAGAGTTACTGAATGCTTTGGATGAAATGCTTGAAGAGTATCAATCATGTTGTGTGATGGTGACTCACTCGCCACTTCTTGTTAGGGAATTAACTTCGGACTGCGTCTATGTGATGGAAAGAGAGGATAAGATGGCAATACTGCGGAAGCCTGGTGTGGAAACCATAGGTTCTGGTCTTAATACAATCACTGACGATATATTTGGTTCGAAGAGTATTCAGCGGAATTACAAGAAAAGGCTTTCCGAACTTGCACAATATCATGGATATAAAGAATTAAGAGCCTCACTTGAGAGCGACCATGTGCCTCTCAGTATCGGTATTGATGTTTTCCTGAGAAGCTTGTATCAACAGCGGTATAATGAAGAAGCGGGCGAAATACAATAAGAACCCTTTTGAGTTTCACAAGGAAGTGGTGGAACGAAAAATGCTTTCTCGGAGAGAGAAGTGTTCTCTGCTCAGAAGGAAGATTCGAAGGAGGTTTGGCTTGTATAAAAAGATGTTGGGTAATGATAATCTCGAAGAGTTGAGAATACATCCCCTAAGCATGTCGGATAACAAGGCAGAAGCACTTAGGGGAATTTACAGCTACAGGGCGAAGAAATTTAAGGAATTAAAGTTGGAACTTACAACTACTCCCGAGGGACGCGTCAGTAATTTATGTCCATATTGCCAGCTTGAGAAGGTGGGGACTTTGGACCATATTCTTCCTAAAACTCCATTCCCAGAATATAGTAGTATGCCCTGGAATTTGATCCCTTGTTGCTCTACATGTAACAGTAAGAAAGATGATATATGGTTGGACGAACACAACAAAAGATGTTTTATAAACTTCTATATTGATGACATTCCACCGATACAATATTTCTTTGCGGATGTGTCTATCGTAAACGGGGGATTAATAATTGAGTTCAATTTGAGATTTCCTGCGGGCTATCCTGCAGACCTGAAGGATAGAATTGAAAGTCATTATGACAAACTAAAACTTGTGAAGCGTTATCTTGAGAATTCGGATGATGTTATCGAGGAATTGAAGTATGTAATACGCAATTATCCATCAAGCGTTTCGGATGCTGAGATAATTAAAAGTGTTAAGGGCATTTGCAATGACAAACAAGCCCTTTATGGAGTAAACTATTGGGAGGCGGTTTTGGAAAAAGCTTGCGTAAGTTCAAATGCCGTTTATGCATTTTTGAAACAGCCGTGACAAATAGATTATAACAGAGTAATAAACATTTAGAATAATAAACAATGAAGAAAATTATGCTGGTCTTTGGCACAAGACCGGAAGCTATCAAGATGTGCCCGCTGGTGAAGGAGTTTTAGAAATACCCGAACGATTTTGAGACGATCGTGTGCGTGACAGGTCAGCTCCGCGAGATGCTGGATCAGGTGCTGCGGATTTTCGACGTGAAGCCTGACTACGACCTGAACATCATGAAGCAGGGGCAGGATCTCTATGACGTGACTGCCCGTGTGCTTACGGGTATGCGTGATGTGTTCAAGGAGTGCAAGCCCGATGTGGTGCTGGTACACGGAGATACAACAACCTCGACGGCTGCTGCTTTGGCTGCTTTCTATCAGCAGATACCCGTGGGTCATGTGGAGGCAGGTTTGCGCACCCATAACATCTACAGCCCCTGGCCGGAAGAAATGAACCGCCAGATTACGGGTCGTATTGCCACCTACAACTTCTCGCCCACACCGCTTTCGCGTCAGAATCTGGAGGCAGAGAAGGCACAGGGGAAGATCTATGTAACGGGCAATACTGTGATTGATGCTTTGCACATGGTAGTGGATAAGCTGAAGAGTGACAAGGCTCTGGCAGATGAGCAGGTGAATGTGCTTGCTGGGGCTGGCTATGATGTGAAGCGTCTGGAAGGTGGCAAGAAACTGGTGCTGATTACAGGCCATCGTCGAGAGAACTTCGGTGACGGGTTCGTCAGTATGGTGACGGCTATGAAGGATTTGAGCGAGAAGTATCCTGATGTGGATTTCGTCTATCCTATGCACTTGAACCCCAATGTGCGTAAGCCCATCCACGAGGTATTTGGTGAAGACTTGACCCGTCCGAATTTCTTCTTTATTGAGCCTTTGCAATATCTGGAGTTTGTCTATCTGATGGAGAAGAGTACAGTTGTGCTCACAGACTCTGGCGGCATTCAGGAAGAGGCTCCTGGCCTTGGAAAGCCTGTGCTGGTAATGCGTGACACTACCGAGCGGCCTGAAGCTTTGGAGAGTGGTACAGTTCATCTGGTAGGCACCAATCATGACCTGATTGTTTCAGAGGTTTCCACCTTGCTTGAGGATGCTGCCGCCTACGAGCGCATGAGCAAAGCCGTTAATCCTTACGGTGACGGATTAGCTTGTGGCCGCATCGTCGATGCGCTGCGATAAGTGCGTTGGCTCAGGAAGACGAGGCGCACGCCTCTGGCGGGCGGCTGGTCTTCGCGGGGAGCGGAAAGTTGACTTCGTCGACTTCGGACGCGACTCGGCATAGCCCATGCGAGCATGGCTCTGCTCTTGCTGCTCCCTCAGTTCTGTTGGCGACAGCCAACTGTGCCTGAAGCGGGGGGAAATAAAAAAAATAGCAGGCCGCGCCAACGACCTGCTACCATGCGAGAGTAATGGTTAATGCTTTGTGTCCTTAGGCGGACAAGGATCATTACCATAGCTGTTGGGATTTTGAATTTGACCGTCAGCGCGATGAGGAATGAGTTCTAGCCCTTCCTTTTTCGCAAGGTCACGACTCCAGTCCATAGCTTCCTTCTTAGTCTCAAAGTGTTTTGAAGCTCTGTCGGCGTGTGGTCTCTTCGCATCCCAACCCCCTCTGTCTGGATTAGAAATAACGTGTATTTCTTTCCTCATAACGAATGGGTTTAGGTGGTTTGTAACTGCGCGGTGGCCTTCCGATTCCGCTACGGAGCACTTAAGGCGTTGCAGACTGAGAGACCGTTTGTGGTTACTTCTCTACGTTTTTGTTACCGCTAGATGTGATTTTGCAACAAAGACGGTCATCTTGTCTGGAAGCATTGTTCTCCCACTGAAGAGGACGAAGGTTAGAAAGATTGTCAGTGCCACCTTTTGAGACGGGTGTGATGTGGTCAATCTCCCAACCATATTGGCTGTTCCTGTCACCGTAGAACGCCCAGCCTATCCAAGCACCGCACTGGTCTTTACGCCATACATCTGGGTCGTTATTGCTGACTATCTGCGCCTTCTTCCAGACAGCAAGTTTAGTTTCTTCGCTAAAATTTGCCATTTGTCAAAGATCTTTGGTTAAACATCCTGCGCCCATGGGCAGTACATCACAGTTTTGAACCAGGGCGGGGAAAAAACCGCGAAAATGGCACCCGCCAACCTTAAAAATGGCAAACTGTATGCCAATGACGGATTTTTAAGGTAAAGTCACAAAAATGGCAGTTATTTTGAAAATATTCTCCGAAATGCTGTAGCATAATTCGGTGAAGCCAAATAAGTTGCGCCAATCTGTCGGTCGACTTTTCGACTGACGGGTTGGTGTTTCTTTTTCTGCCAAAATGTCAGGAAATTGAAAAATTCTCTCAAAAAGAGCTTCTATATGAAAAATAATATGTACTTTTGCATTGTAAATTGAGTAAAAACCAAAATTTTGGGTTATGATAGCAAGTTTTTCAGCAGAAAACTATCGTTCGATAGATGAACGGATAACTTTGTCACTCGAAGCCTCTACGGGCATCAAGGACATGGGCAATAGGGGATTCACAACTGTTGCCAGTTTGCGCATACTGAATGCGATGGCTTTCTATGGGGCAAATTCCAGCGGAAAGTCAAATGTGTTTAAGGCCATAGGTATGATGAGGGGGCTTATTATTCATTCTATAAGACTGAATGATGGGGAGAAACTACCTTACGAGCCTTTCTTGCTCTCTGACCAACCTATGAGACCTACCCGTTTTGAGATGGAATTTGTGGATGGCCCTGATAAATTTTGGTATGGCTTCAGTTATACTGCCCAACGTATAGAAAACGAGTGGCTTATAGCGAAATATCCGAAGAGGTCGTTAAAAACGCTATTTGAGCGGAATAGGGAAGGAATAATTATTGACGAACAGAATTTCGCAGAAGGTGTGGCTATTAAGGCAGGTAACATACCGTTGAACGAGAACAGACTTCTTTTGTCGCTCGCCGCGCAATTAGGAGGCGTTGTGTCGAAGAGGGTGATAGAGTGGTTTATGACCAAGGTGAATACCGTATCGGGTTTGCGAGATAGAAACTATATGAAGTACACCAGAGAGACATTACACACCAACGAGGATTACGGAAAAGATATTCTGCAATTCATAAAGTCAATGGATTTGGGATTCAGGGATGTTAGAACGGAACAGATAGATATAGACGAGATAACACTGCCCAAGGGAATACCTGCGGAAATAGTGTCCTCATTACGAGAGCATCCTGTTATTTCGGCCAATACCATTCACAAGAAGTATAATAATGAGGGGCAAGAAATCGGTTTTGTAGAGTTCGATATAGACGAGAAAGAGTCGGATGGAACGAAAAAACTCTTCAACATGGCAGGACCTATCATAGATACACTGAGAAAAGGCAAGTCGCTATTTGTTGATGAGTTGGATGCGCAATTGCACCCATTACTGACGAGGGAACTGGTAAATCTGTTCAATAATCCAGAGACCAACCAGCAGGGAGCTCAACTGATATTTACCACTCACGACACCAATTTGCTGTCGAAGAAATTGCTACGTCGCGATCAAGTGGTCTTTGTGGAGAAGGATAAATGCGCACAGACTCATCTAACCCCGATGATGAGCATTGTGTTGGAAAATGGTGCAAAACCTCGTACAGATAGCAACTACGAGAAGAATTATCTGGAAGGGAAGTACGGGGCGATACCTTATTATTCTAAAGACTTTGAAGGATGTAACGAATAAATGAAATCACAGAAAGGGAAATAAATGTTTGAAAACTTCAAGAAGATAACAATCAAGGGTGGATGCTTCGAGAATGAAACGGAGCTGGAACTCTTCAAAAAAGACACTCTGAGTGTGGTGTATGGCCGCAACGGTAGTGGCAAGACCACCATAGCGCACAGCATAGCGGAACTGACGAAACCCGACGAGGAGAAGAGTGCCGACTATACCGTGACAGCTAATGCACCCATAGCCGACGACATGAAGGAGGCGGTGTTTATCTTCGACGAAGACTTTGTACGCGAACAGGTGCGTGTGGAACGTGAGGGCATCAATACCATCGTGATGTTGGGCGAACAAGTGGAACTTGACGGTCAAATCAATATCAAGAAAGAGAAACTAAGGCTAAAAACGGAGGAATACACACAGCAAGAGGAGTTGGTGAACAAATACGGCGATGCGGGTCAGAACATATCGCCACTGTATTATTGGGACCAGATAAGGGACGGGCTGCGGGCAGAGGACGGATGGGCTGAGATAGACCGCCAGCTGAAAGGCAACAAATTGATGAGCCGCGTTACGGAAGACGTGGTGAACTCGCTGACAGCAATGGGTGAACCGGCAGAGACCTACGAGCAGCTCCACGAACAGCTGATGAGGGACTTGCGGCTGTATCTGGAATCGGAAAACGCACAGGCGATAGAATGGACAGCTGGGGAGAGGGTGATGCCAGAGAAGCTAGACGGCGTGAAGGAACTGCTGCAACAACCATTGGACGCACCCAAACTGAACGAAAGGGAACAGCGACTGGTGACAATGCTGGCACTGTACCCGCAACACTCCACACAGGAAACGAAGCGGTTGGTGGAAGAAGGCTGGACATTCTGCCCCACCTGTTTGCGCGAGATAGGAGAACAGGACAAGAATTATATCGTTGAGACTTTGGAACACATCCTGAACAAGGATGCTGACAACTACGCTGGATGGCTTGAACTGCAACTGAGGGAGTTTGCCGATGTGGAGACTCAGATGCCCTCATTCCCGGGCAATTTGAACGAGCGCGAGGTGAATGCTGCCGTGACGGCAAGGGAGGCTTTCAACAGAGTGCTTACCGCCATCAGAGACAAGGTGGAGCAACGGAAGCGGAGTATTTACCAACCCTTGCAAGAGGCCATCGACGAAAACCTGGAACAGGCTTACCACAACGCCAAGACGGCCTGGGACTCAGCCTTGCAAGAGGTGAAGAGATGCGTGGAGCAGTTTAACGAGACGGTGAACAAGCGCAATAAACTGGCCACTCAGGTGAGGACGGAGAACAATAAGCTGGCAAGGAAGCAATTGACGGCTTCGCTGTCGGGATATAAACAGGCCATAGCCAACGAGCAAACTGACAGGGCGAAGCTGAATGTGCTGAAAGGAGAGAAAGAGGCAATAGAGGTGAATATCAAGGAACTGAAATCGCAGAAGGAGCGGACGGATATTGCGTTGGACTACATTAACAAAGAGTTGAGATATGTCTTTTACAGCAACAAGAAAGTGAAGCTGGAACCTGGCGAAGGCTGCTACAAGCTGAAGGTGAACGGACGCAACGTGAAACAGAACAAGATAAGCGTGGGCGAGCGGAACGTGTTGGGTTTGTGCTACTTCTTTGCCAAGCTGTATAGCGGAAAGACCGAGGCGGGTAGATACACGTCGGAGAGTCTGATAGTGATTGACGACCCCGTGTCGAGCTTCGACTACGGTAACAGGGTTGGTGTGATGAGCCTGTTGCGGTTCCAGTTCGGAAACATCCTGAAGGGGAACGACAAGAGCAGAATTCTGGTGATGTCGCACGACCTGCACTCGGTGTTCGACCTGGTGAAAATCAGGAACGAGGTGGTGGCAGACAGAAAGCCTGACCAGGCGTTTATGGAACTGCTGAATAATAAGTTGAAAGTAAGGTACATGCAGAACGAATATAAGAAGTTGCTGGAATATGTGTATGCCTACGCTGCCAAAGCGGGAGCGGACGATCCCGACGAGACGCAGGAGATGAGCATCGGCAACGTGATGCGAAGAATGATGGAGGCTTTCAGCAGCTTTTGCTACAACGAAACCTTTGAGAGGATGGTCAGGAACCCGGAGGTGCTGGCTATCATCCCTGACGGGAAGCGGGGCTACTATGAAAACTTCATGGGACGGTTGACTTTAAACACGGAGAGCCACATGGCGGAGAGCGTATATACGCTGGATACCATCACAACCTGCTTTACGAAAGAAGAAAAATTACAGACGGCAAAGAGCGTGCTGCTGTTTCTGCTGTATGTGAACAGACCGCACCTTGTTGCCTATCTTGACGCAACACAACTGGCAACCATAGAAAGCTGGAAAACGGAAGAAGCCGGCTGGCTGGTGGAGTGAGAATTGAGTTAAAAAAAGATTGAAAAAAACTTCTATATCAAATAAAAACTGTAATTTTGCACCCGCAATTTTGGGTGTCTCACAGATACCACAGATAGCACAGACAAATAATAATCAATCATTTATAAATAGTTTTTAGTTATGAAGAAACCCGGTAAACGTAAGAAACCGGAGACTGACTAAAAAATAATCTGAAAAAAGTCTAGTCTCCGTGCGGAATAATGTGCGCGAATGGCACATTATCAAATTGACAGTTGATAATTGAAAATTGACAATTAAAAAATGAGACTAGAAAATGAAGAACAAGTACGACAATTCGGAGAGGCTGGAAGGCGTCTCTGACAAGCAGTGGCGGGAGGCTCTTGACGAGGTGACCGCCTATTTGCGTTGGCGACTGGCAGGAAAGACCAAGCGCGGCGCACACAGTGAACAGGAATTGGGCATGCCCGCTCTCGACTACTACCAGGAGGAGGCCGTGGTGAAGCTGATTGAGGGCGAATGGAAGTGGCAGGAACGCTTCACGCTGGGCAAGCAGCTGGAAAAGATTGCAGCCGACCTGGTGACCAAGCAGACGCAGAAGTGGCTGAGGGCGCATCCGGGGGATGAGACTCCCAGGCGTAGGCTAGATCTGATTGAGCTGACGGATGACATGGAGCAGTTTGAGGAGGTGATGGACGACGACGGCGAGAAGCAGGTTTCGACCCAGCGCATGAAGGTGGTGAGCGACATCCTGGCCTCGTATCAGGGCGAGGCGGCCTTCCTGGCCTCAGCCTCGGTCAACGCCGGCAGCACGGAGATGAGCTCGGGCGGCTCCGGTAACGGCTCGGGTTCGGGTAGCGGAAACGGCACGCAGAGCGGCAACACCGGTGGCGGTTCTGATCCTTCGACGGGCTCAGGACAGGGGGCGACGGTGAGCGCCCCGACCATCAGCGGTGACACTCCGTTTGAGGAGACCACCACGGTGACGATGAGCGGCCCTGCGGGCGCCACCATCCACTACACCACCGACGGCAGCACGCCCACCAGCGCAAGCACCGCCTACAGCGTGCCTCTGACGCTGACCGCCACCACCACGGTGAAGGCCATCGCCGTGAATGACAACGTGAGCAGCACGGTGGCTTCGCGCACCTTCACCAAGGGCTCCAGCTCTGGCGGCGGACTCCAAGGGGAAGACTAACCTCGGTTGAGATCCCCGATCGGGTCGGGGATGACGGCAAGGGCCGGTGCAGAGATGCATCGGCCTTTTTTTATGTTTTGAGGGAATAAAGTGAGGGAATAAATGGGGGTGGATGGGGCTAAAAATAAGGAGAGAAGAAAAATAATTTCTATTTACTTGTGTTAATATACAAAAAATGTATAATTTTGCAAGCGAATAGAAATAACACCTATTGTTATGAGTGTAGCAGACTGGATTGAATATCAGGCACCAAGGGGCAGGTACACGTTTTCGAAAGAGGATGTGAGAAAAGAGTTTTCCAACATGACCGGCCATGCCATCGACACGGCAGTGCAACGGGCAGTGAATAAGGGGCGTGTGTTTTCGCCCTGCCGTGGTTTTTACGTGATTGTGCCTGAGGAATATCGCCTGTGGAAGGCGGTGCCGCAGGAGGTGTATCTTGACAGGATGATGCAGTATTTGGGCAGGCGCTACTATGTGTCGCTGCTGAGTGCTGCGGAACGGCATGGGGCTGCACATCAGGCTCCAATGGGGTGCCAGGTGATGGTGGAACCGCCTGTGATGCGCGACAAGGTAAAGGAGGGCTATGCCATCCGCTATGCGGAACGCAGGGAGATACCGATGCGATATGTGGAACGGATAGAGGTAGCTTCGGGCTGGCTGAATGTGTCGGGACCGGAACTGACGTCTGTTGACCTTGTGGCGTATCAGGAACACGTGGGGGGAATGACCCGTGCGGCGACCATGCTGGATGAGTTGGCGCTGAAGCTGGACTTTACAAAGCATGATAGAGAGTTTCTGAGGGTGGCATCGGCCCCGGTGTTCCAAAGGTTGGGGTATCTGTTGGATTGTGTGCTGGAGGAGACCGAGGTGGCCAACGGACTGCTGACGCTGATGAAGACGGGAGGCCTTGGGATGAAGGCGGTGCCTCTGAAGCTCGGAATGCCGGTGGAAGGCTGCGAGGTGGACAAGAAGTGGAAGATAATTGTGAATCAGGAAATAGAAATTGACGAACTATGATACAAAAAGCGTTTATTACACAATGGGGTACGGTTGTGCCATGGAGTTCGCCCCGTTTGGTGGAGCAGGACTTGATCATCTGCCGTGCGTTGGTGAGCATCTATAGTGATGCGTTCCTGGCTGAGCATTTGGCTTTCAGGGGCGGGACAGCGTTGCATAAGCTGTACTTGCAGCCGCAACCCAGATATTCCGAGGACATCGACCTGGTGCAGGTGCAGGGGGATCCTATCCGTGAGACGATTGACCATCTGCGGGATGCGCTGGCTTGGCTGGGCGAGCCAGTGGTGAAGTAGAAGAAACACAACAACACGCTGGTTTTCAAGGTGCAGCCTACGGATATGGGTGCGGGCGAGATTCACCTGAAGGTGGAGATCAACTGTAAGGAGCATTTTTCGGTTTTTCCGATGGTGCGGGTGCCGTTTGCGGTGGAGAGCGACTGGTTTACGGGACGTTGTGAGGTGCTGACGTATGAGTTGAACGAGCTGGTGGGTACGAAGGTGCGGGCACTGTATCAGCGGCTGAAGGGACGCGATTTGTATGACGTATATACGGCTCTGAGCACTGGTTGTCTGGACTTGGAGCGGGTGATGGAGGCGTATGACCGCTATCTGCGCTTTGTGGCTTCGCATGCACCCACATACAAAGAATTTGTGCTGAATATGGACAGCAAGATGCAGAACCCGGAGTTCCTGGGCGACACGGCTGGACTGTTGCGTCCAGGGCTGGAGTTTGACCCTCAGGCCGCCTGGGAGAAGGTGCGGGATGAGATAGTGGCACGGTTGATTAAGGAGAAATAGACCCTTCGACCTTGAATAATACGCCAGAAGGTCGTTGCTGGGAGGCGGCGGCCTTTTGGCGTTGTGAGGGAATAAAGTGAGGGAATAAATCATGGTTCAAGGGATTTTAACGGTTTCGCGGCAGTAACGTAACCGCCGTGTGGGCGATTTCCTGAAGGAACTTGACTTGACGGAGGGGCGCAACACTGGGTTCCCGAAGATTTACAGCTCGCTGCGCAAGAACGGCTCGCCCATGCCGTTGTTTGAGACGGATGACACGAACAGCTTCTTTCGTGCCACATTACCGATACACAAGGCATTTGTGGGGGGTGACGGCCAGATAAAGGGTCAAGGTGAGCCATTAAATGAGCCATTAAAAGGTGTCGTTCTGCAGGTGTATCAACTGATAGTGACCCGACCGGGCATCAAGAAAGTGGAGATAGCGGACAACATCAAAAAGAGCTATGCGAGCGTGAAACGGTATGTAAAAGTGTTGGAAGATTCCCACTTGGTGGAATATCGTGACTCGAAGAAGACGGGTGGGCTGTATCCGGTCGAGAGGCGATAAAGCGTATCACGCATCTAAGGTCGCAAAAACACAGAAACAGGCAAAGGTCGGTGCTGAAAGGCGGCGGCCTTTCGTCGTTTTTATCGGCCTTAATCCTATCGGCCTTAATCCCATCGATGGCGGCAGAGCCGCTCTGGAGGGCTTCCTTGCCTTTCTGCTGACACCAGCGACGGACATCACGCTCTATCCAGCTGGTATCGAGGAGGAAGGCGTCACGGAGGGCTCCCTCGGAGGTGTAGGTGTCTGCCATGATGCGGTCGAGCATACCGTTGATGGACTGGAGCTGCTCGGGGGTGTAGGGCTTGAACATAGCTCCATCGGCACCTATCTGGTCTTCCAGCTGGCAAAGGACGGTGCGGGTGATATTACCTCCTTCCACGGCCTTCTTGTCCATATAGTCATCCAAGGCAGAAGGGGGGGCACAGAACATACTGCAGATATTGATATCCACAATGGCAGAGTAGGAGTTGTCGGACGCGAAGTCCATACCGAAACGGGAACCGAAGTCGTAGGCCGTACGCATAATGGTGCGCAGGTTGGAATAGCCTTGTTTACCGGCATCGGTCACTTGGGCCAGCTCCTCGGCAAACATCCAGAAGGTGAGCACGTCACCCAGGTTGCGCTCGTAGAAGTCGGCTCGCTTCACGAGTACGGTTTTGGATATGGTAGCCGGAATGACTCGGATAGTGGTCTTAGGCTCTTCCTCCATCTTCTCGTTGGCACCCCGGGAGCGTTTGCGTTCACGGTACTTCTGTTCCAAGCGACGTTGTTCCTGGTCGCGCGCCTTGAGGGTGTGATCCATCAGGAGGCGCTCTATATCGGCGGCAAACTGCTTGCCGCTGGATTGTGGGGCCTCGATGATGACTTGTAGGAGTAGGGCACTCTCGCGTGTGCCGTCGTAGTAGTACTTGAGCCGCACGCGGGTAGCGAGGGCACAGAGAGGGGCCAGGCAGACCACGAAGCTTGGGAGCTTGCGGTTGAGTGGGGCGTTGCTTACGACCTCTCTTATGATCGGTGGTAAGTCTTTATCCCGCAACGGGAGTTGAGAAAATTCTTCCTGTTCCATAGCTAATCGATAATTGAGAAGGCGGTTAGTAACTCGGAATAGACCTTGAAGGCCAGGTCCTGGCGGTCGGAGATGGCTGAGGCGTTGATGGTCTTCATGTGGATCTGGTACTTGCCGTTCTGCATGTGAACAAGCGAGCAGTAGTTGCCATCGAAGAGCTTGGGATTGCGAGGGCACCGGCCACGGCGGCAGGACTCCTCGAAGATGTAGTGGTCTTCGCCATCGCGGGTGAGCAGACCGTTGTAGGGTTGGCCCTCGGCAAGGAGAGCATCGTTTTGCATGACCGTCTTGAGGTCAACGCAGAGATTTGTTTTTTTTTTCATTGTTTTACTCTTCCAGGAGGGATGGTTTGTCTCCTGAAATCGAGTGCAAAGGAACAGGGACGGTATACCCGTACAAGGATTGAAAAAAGGGACTGAGAATTATTTCAGTCCGTTGAATAATGAGTTGAAATACAATAATTTGTAGATGGAAATAATGGATAGTGGCGGAAGGTGATTTTTTTCAGGGGCATTTCGGTCCAGGTTGAGTGATGCTTCAGTCCACCTTCAGTCCAAGACAAAACGAGCAAAATGAAACTGAATCTGAACTTACCCGAATTTGAAAGCTATACTTCCGACCAACAATTCGTGAATGTGGTGAAGGCGCTGGACAGGATGGAAACCCGAAAAGGCGGTCTGTCCGTACAGGATATATGGGATATGGCCTTGCAGGTAGTGGAGTTGCTAAAGACAACCTCCCATCCCGAAACGATTGCAAAGATCTTGCAGACACATATCAGCAGCCAGATAGAGGAGAAACTGCCCCAGCGCACGAAAGAAGAGAACCTGCATACAACGCACTGTGTGCTATTCTGTGTGAACTACCTGCTATGTGCCAACGACCAGGAACCCGACCCCAACCAGAATGTCATAGACAACATCAGTGAGCAGCTGTGCCAGATGCCGGACATTGCAGAATTGTTCAAAGCAGTAGAATGTGAAGAGAATGCAGAAGAGGCAAAAGGGCACAAAGTGAAGGAACGCAATGTGCTTGGAAAGGAGGGGGAAGAAACAACGCAAGGACTGAAACACAAGTTAGAGGGGAATGACTTCTGGATTGTGCAGCAACTGGCGGTACTGGTATGCCGCGGGGTGTGGCTGAAGGGATTGACGGAAGAGAAGGTGCTTGCCGGTTTGCATAGGGCGTTGGCAATAGAAGGGCCGGGACTGAACACAAAGGAAATGGCCTTGAGCAACAAACTGTGGACGCTCCTGAGGCACAGAAAGAACCAAAAGACCAAGGAGGATATGTTGCGTATCACTTGGCTCAATATCGTTGTCTATTGTGTACGGCACGAAATGCTGGAAGGGTCATCGAAGCATCTTTGCGAAGTGTTCTATCCCAATCTCAATCTGGTAAACGATGACAAGATATACAAAAACATAGACAGAGGGCGGAAGCCGGATGATTTGTATTGCTTTAAAGAGATTGAGCCCTTGCTGGATACCTACCTAAAACCGAAAGAATAATGGCAGATTTTGTACTATACAGTTATCAGTGTCATCCCGAACATATCGAGGTAGACCCCAAGCAATCTTTGCTCACGGAGTATGAGGAGCAGGAGAACCGGCGGGCCGACGAGAATATGGCCCGCCATCAGGAGCTGTTCCAGGAGTTCTTCGACGGTGATGATGAACCTAATCGCAAACAAGGCGACCAGGTGTTTTTCCTGCATAAGGGAGGCTATTATGTGGCCAAGATTATGCTGAGTGAGCAGGGGGTGATTATGCTCAGGCTGCAGAAGGACCGCACGCGGGAGTATGAGGTTGGTTTCAAAATGCATAAGCAAAAAGAGCAGCCATCCAGTATGATTATCATAGACAACCGCTTTGAACAGCAGCGGGTGCTGATTGAACATAAGAAGGATGTGTTTGCACCCTCGACCATCGCGCGTATGATGGAAAAGACCATCGGCGATTGGCTGACGAAGAAATACCGAGTGGGGATGAAGGTGCCGCTGGTTTACAAGAAAGACCAGTTCTGGAGTGTTGTAGATGAGAATCGCAACTGCATCAAGAAGCTGGTGTTCGACTTCCCGTATCCCAATATGGCGCGACCGATGGATAAACTGGGCGCCAGCCTGAAAAAATTTGGAGTGGACTTGAAGGCCAAGGTGATGCTCACCACCAAAGCGCAACCGAGGGATTTCCTCGTGATAGCCCCCAGGGAAGAGAATGAGGACTTGGATGAAATTGTGAGCTACCTTTCGGAGGTGGGGTCGCCGGTGGACATCTATCTGGTAAACGATCAGCGAGTGAAATGTTTCAGCAAAGACAACCCCATCGTGGTGAATGTTCACGACAAAATAGCTAACTTTCGGGGTGAAGAAGAAGGTTCGTTGTTCGACACTCAGTTCCTCGAGGCAGTCTGCGAACAGCTGAATCATCTCAAAACGATTAACTACGGAAAAAATTAAAAACGACGATATGAAATACTTAATTGTAGTAGCCCATCCCGACGACGAGGTCCTGGGTTGTGGCGCTTCCATTTACAAGTGGACCAAGAAGGGTGATGTGGTGGACGTGTGCATTATGAGTGCAGAGGCCAAGGCTCGGGCATTCCGTCCGGACGACAAGGCGCTGGATGACGATACCCACGCGGCCTTGAAGTTCCTGGGTGTGAACAAGGAGTATGAGGGCAAGTTCCCGAATATTGAGATGAACACGGTGCCTCACCTGCAGTTGGTGCAGCACATTGAGGCGGCCATCCGGGCGTCGGAACCGGATATTGTGATCACGCATCATCCTGCAGATACCAATAACGACCACCTGCAGACCTCGATGGCTTGTCAGGAGGCCATCCGTCTGGCACAACGCCAGCCTTCGGTGAAGCCGCTGAAGGAGTTCTGGTATATGGAGGTGCCTTCGTGTACGGAGTGGGCGTTGAATACGGCCATGAACCGTTTCCAATCGAACACTTGGGTTGAGGTAGGAAAAGAGGGTGTGGATGCCAAGGTAAAGGCTCTCTCGATGTATCGTGGTGTGATGCGGCCTTACCCGCACCCGCGTTCAGCGGAGGCTATTGAAGGCTTTGCTGCATATAGAGGCTGCCAGGCAGGATGTGTGTATGCTGAGGCGTTTGAAACGGTTTTAAGAAGACTGTAATGAAAGAAGTATTGAAGGGGATATGGGCGTTTTGCTCATACTTGTTATGGCCACAATGGAAATAGGACTATGGATAGTTTAATAAATAGGCTTCGTGAGTTTATGGAAAACGAGGCTCGCTCATGTTCTATGGATTACGGGTGCGTTACCCCTCAATACGTTTCTCGAATGTGGGGTGGACAAGTCCCTTTGGATGAGATTACTGTAGCCTTAAAAGAAGCAAAAAGACAATTGATATGACAGATAAGATAACACAGGCATTATTAGATAAGCTGACTGAGCAGGCAAAGGCTTCTCCAAGGCTCAGAATGAATCTTGACCTTCGTAACTCTGCGGATGACAAAAGTCAGCGGATGCTGAATGCCATAGAGCCCGGTTCACCGATGCCTATACACGGACATCAGAAGACATCGGAAACGGTTGTGTGTTTACGAGGCCGTTTGGTGTGGGAGTTCTATGATGAGTTGGATCGTATTTGCACGGACTATATAGAACTGTCGCCTAATGGGCAAGTAGTGGCGTTGAATGTGCCGGCAGGGCAATGGCATACTGTGAAAGCCCTGGAAAGTGGCTCTGTTATTTTGGAGTGTAAGGAGGGGGCGTATGAGCCCACCTCGGAGGCGGACATTCTATCGCTATGATGCAAGATTAAAGGTGGCTTGTTCGGTACAATGAGGTAAAAGTTTTTATGGAGAAGAATCATAGAAATTCTTCCAAGTATTACTCGGCAGAGATGCTAATGGTTTAATTCAGAAAATCAAGGTAAATCAAGGGAAATAAAAGGAATAAGAACTTTCATACATCTCCAATACACAAGTTATTGATCTATGTTAGTGTTGTTTTAGTCGTGATAAGATAAGGGATAGACTAAGAAATTTGAAATAGGTAAAAAGTTTTATTTTGAAAAAAAATATTGCTTTTTACCTATTTTCTTTTTTATATTATTACATTGAAACAAGTTATACAATAAAAGAGTTGGAGATACGTTATCTTCAGATTAACTAAAATGAATTGTGAGGACTGGAATAACCCTATGATTTTTACTGGGCTAAACTTGTCTACTGAGTGGTAAATCTCATTGAAATGAAACAGCTGCCGAATATCATAACTTCGTTCAGGATTGCATGCTCTTTAGGTTTGCTCCTTTGTGATGTGACGAGTGTGGTATTTTGGATAATATATGGTTTTTGTGGTGTTAGCGACATAGTCGATGGGTGGCTTGCCAGGAAGTTTAATTGCTGCACCAAGAAAGGAGCCTTACTGGATAGTTTGGCAGACATCTGCTTTGTAGCGTGTTGTGTCTGGAAGCTTATGACGATACTGGAATTGCCACAATGGCTATGGCTTTGGGTAGGTGTAATTGTCGCGATAAAAATCATTAATCAGATTTTAGCATTAGTGATATACAAACACTGCTGTTTTCCTCACACATTTGCGAATAAGGTAACAGGATTCCTGCTCTTTATTGTAGGTCCCATAATAATTTGGTCTATCATTCCCATTGTTATTGTGACAATTATCGCTACGTTTGCAGCCATACAAGAGGGATATTTCATAAGAACGAATAAGATAAACAATGAATAGATTTACTTTCAATACTGAGTTTTGAAACTATCGTACCTACTATGTGTCAGACTCAGACTAAAAAAGTAAAAATCAAAGAAATAGGAATTTTTATACATTGCAAGTTATGGATCTATGTTAGTGTTATCTTAGTCGTGATAAGATAAGGGATAGACTAAGAAATTTGAAATGGGTAAAAAGTTTTATTTTGAAAAAATACTGCTTTTTACCTATTTTCTTTTTTATATTGAGGTAAGTTATATAATAAAAGAGTTGATTATACGTTATTTATAAAC
>JBGUIA010000078.1:0-8492 GCA_045112595.1 Prevotella sp.
GTCCAACTACAGCGACACCATGCAGCAGGCCATCTTCGTCATGTGGTTCTTCGTCGTGCTGCTCATGCTGCTCTCGGGCCTCTTCACCCCCACGCGCTCCATGCCCGCCCTGGCCTACGCCAGCACCTACATCAACCCCATGCACTACTTCATCGAGGCCATCCGCACCGTCTTCATCCGCGGCGGCAGCGTCCAGCACATCTGGCACCAGCTCCTCGCCCTCCTCGCCATCGGTCTCTTTATGGCCTCCTGGGCCGTCCAGAGCTACAAGAAAAACAATTGATTACATAATAAAGCATAAATCCCAAGGCTTTTTCACCCTGCTTTGGGATTTTATTCGTAAATTTACGCCCAAAATTAACGAGAGTGATTATGAAGATAAAGAACATCGTGCTTATGGCAGCAGTAGCGACAGCGGCTCTGACGGGCTGCGGAAGTAAAGAAAGTAAGGTGGAGACAACCGAGTTTGTGGACGACGTGAAGGTGGCGCTTGCCGATAGTGGGCGCATCGACCTGAGTAAACTACAATGGACGAGAGAGCCTGCGGGATTTGATATTAAGGGCGACACCATCGCCATTACCACCGCTCCGCACACAGACCTGTGGCAGCGCACGTACTATCACTTCCAGAACGACAATGCGCCCGTGCTGCAGATGAAGACCCGCGAGAAGTTCTTCAGCTTTGTGGTGAAGACCGACTTCACGCAGAGTCATCAGCGCTTCGACCAGTGTGGCATCGTGATGTATCTCGACAGCGAAAACTGGCTGAAGGGGTCTGTAGAATTTGAAAACGACGAGTTCCAGCACTTAGGCAGCGTAGCCACCAACAAGGGCTATTCCGACTGGGCTACGACGGCTATTCCTGCCGATGTGAAGACGATGTGGTATCGCTTCTCGCGCCGAGAGGATGACTACTGCATCGAGTGCTCAACGGACGGTGAGAACTTCAGTCAGATGCGCATCTGCCACATGTATGCCGCTGCCGATGAAATCAGTTTCGGCATCTATGCCTGCTCGCCAGAGGAATCCTCCTTCACCGCCGTCTTTTCAGATATGAAGATTACCGAGTGTGCCTGGAAGGCTCACGACGGTCAGCAGCCTGATAATATATGAAATAGTTATTTCCCTTTCGGCTGCAAACTCTGGCGGTAGTCGCTGGGCGACTGGCCGAGGTGTTTGGTGCAGTAGCGACTGAAATGGGAAAGCGATGAGAAATCCATCAGTTCGGCTATCTGGGTGAGCGACAGACGTTCGTCACCCAGATAGTTTTTCAGAATGGGGACGGTGTGGCGGTTAATGTACGAGCTGACGCTGTGGCCCGTCACTCGTTTCACGGTGTCGGAAAGGTACTTGGGCGATACGTTCAGACGCTCGGCGTAATAAGTCACCTCGCGCTCCGTGCGACTGATGCCCGTGGAGAGCAGTTGCATCAGCTGTTTCACGATGTAGGCCGTGCGGTCGCTGTGGACGGCGGTGGCTTCGCTAAGGGCGTGTGGCTCGAAGATGTCGTATATCATCGTCAGACAAAGGCTACCCATCAGTTCGCGATAGAACTGATGATGGCGGTCGTCCATGCGGTCGCGCAGACGATGGAGGTCAGCCAGCAGGATGGCGGCCTGTTCGTCGGTGAGCTTGACCACGGGATTCTGGTTTAGCGAGATGCTGCCTCCGATGCTGTAGTTGTTCGACGGCAATAGGCCTTGCAGAAATTTGTAGTCGGCGGCGAACCACTCCACCTGCATATCCTCGTGGGCAGCGAGGTTCGTGGCGCGATCTGGATAAGGCATCACCACGAGATCGTTCCTGGCAATGTGGTAGCAATGTGCATTAAATACAAAACTGCCCTCGCCCTGAGTGCAAATCAGGTGCATACAGGTGTCGCTAAGTTCCTTGGCGTTCATGCCGTAAAAGTAGGTGGAATACTGAAAATCTGTCATCATATTGCCTAATTTTCGGCAAAAATACACATTATTTATTATATAAACAAACGTTTTACGCAAAATGTGAAAGTATTGACGCATTTTGTATAACAATGGTATCAGAAGATCGTCGTACCTTTGCACCCAGATTTCAATAACAATTTAAAACGGATAAGAATATGGATTTCAGAATGCAAGACCGCATGGAGTTGAAGGCATTAGTAGACTTCTACGCAACAGAGAGTGACAAGAACAATCAGGACTGCTACGTTGAGATTTTCCGTCCTGACATCAAGTTGAACGTGTATTTCGGCGGCAAGCTGGGCATGCAGGCCCGCGACGTGCAGGACATGATTCGTCAGTACAAGGCCTTCGGCGCCGCCAAGGTATCGTTCCACATGAACGGTCAGCAGAGCGTTAACTTCATTGATGAGACGCATGCCACCGGTACATGCTATGCACTGGCTACGCTGGTGACTGAGCAGGACGGTAAGGACGTACTGACCACTCACGCCGTGCGCTACTACGACAAGTACGAGAAGATTGACGGTCGCTGGTGGATCAGCGAGCGCGAGCAGCATTTCGAGTGGTCAACGAATCAGGCATTAGGATAAAACGGCTATGGGTAAGACATTGAAGTATCTGCTGACGATGGCTCTGGGCATGATGGTATCAACCGCATGCAGCGGCACGAAAAAAGCAGAAGTAAACGTAAATGACAAAGAAACAAACAGCGTTATGACAAAAGGTAAGGCATTGGTAGTGTTCTTCTCGCATGCGGGAGACAACTACGCGGTAGGTAACATTGAAGTGGGCAACACAAAGATTGTGGCCGACTACATCACAAATTTGACAGGTGCAGAGCAGTTCGAGATTGTGACGCATAAGTACGACGGAATGGCTTACAACCCGCTGATTGAGCTGGCTAAGAAGGAGGCTCGCGACGGGGAGTTGCCTGAGTATGAGGGCGACATCGACCTCGCGCAGTACGACGTGGTGTTCATCGGCGGTCCCGTGTGGTGGGGCACTTATCCGCAGGTGATGTTCACGTTCTTCAAGAAACATGCTAAAGACCTCAAGGGCAAGACCGTCATCCCATTTACCACTCACGAGGGCAGCGGACTGGCCTCTTGCGTGGAGGATGTCAAGAAAGCCTTCCCTGGCGCCAACGTTCAGAAAGGTTGGAGCATCTATGGTCATGACGTGCGTAGTGGAAAGGCGAAAGTTGAAAAGTGGCTGAAAGGTTTAGGATATTAAAAATTGAAGGCCGCGATTAAGCGAGAACAATGCCAAATTGAATTTGAGCATTGTCGAGCGTGAGCGGGCTCGATGCGAAACATCAAAATTGAAAATTATGGAATACATTAGATTATCAAACGGCGTGAAGATGCCGTTGTTGGGCTACGGCGTGTTTATGGTGTCGCCCGACGAGTGTGAACGTTGCGTATCGGACGCGCTGAGCGTGGGCTATCGTATGATAGATACGGCGCAGGCCTACCAGAACGAGGAGGGCGTGGGCGCTGCGTGGCGCAAGAGCGGAATCAGGCGCGAAGACTTGTTCCTCGTGACAAAAGTGTGGATCTCGAATGCTGGCGAGGAGCGCGCCTACAAGAGCATCGACGAGAGCCTGCGCAAGTTGCAGACGGAGTACATCGACCTGCTGATGATTCATCAGGCATACGGCGATGTATTCGGCACGTGGCGGGCGATGGAACGGGCTTATCGCGAGGGCAAAGTGAGGGCTATCGGCGTGAGCAACTTCCAGGCAGGCCGCTTCTTCGACTTCGCACACTACGCAGAGCTGAAGCCGATGGTGAACCAGTTGCAGTGCAACGCTCTGGCGCAGCAGACCGCCATCGAGCCGATTCACGCAGAGTTCGGAACGAAGGTAATGGCCTGGGGACCGCTCGGCGGACAGGGTGCTGACGGCATAGTGAAGAGCGACGTGCTTGCTGCCATCGGAGCGAAGTACAATAAGACCGCCGCACAAGTCGCCCTTCGCTGGCTTACTCAGCGTGACATCGTGGCTATCCCCAAGAGCACGCACAAGGAGCGCATGGAGCAGAATTTCGACATTTTCGACTTCAACCTCACCGCTGACGACATGGCGCAGATTGCCACCCTGAACCAGCAGGACACAGGCTTCATCAACTTCGGCGACCCGCAGTTTGTGAAGTATCTGATTGAGAACTACGGGTAAAGTTATGAAACAGGTAACAGTATTAGTGGGTGCTGGCAGCATCGGACAGGCGATTATCCGTCGCGTGTCGGCTGGACGGCACATCGTGTTGGCAGACTACTCGATAGAGAATGCCAACCGTGCGAAAGAGACGCTGGAGAATGCAGGCTTTGAGTGCTCGACCATCAAGTGCGACCTCGGAAGCAAGGAGGATATTCTCGCGCTGGTGGAGTTCGCCACTTCGAAGGGCGAGGTCATAAATGTGGTGAATGCAGCTGGTGTTTCACCCTCGCAGGCTCCTGTGGAGGAGATTCTGCGCGTGGACCTTTACGGAACAAGCGTTTTGTTGGAAGAGTTCGGCAAAGTGATAGCCGAGGGTGGTTCGGGCGTGATTATCTCGTCGCAGAGCGGCCACCGACTACCTGCCCTGCCGCAGGAGCAGAACGACGCACTGGCCACGTCGCCCGTGGAGGAGCTGTTGCAACTGCCGTTCATCCGCGAGATTAACGACACGCTAAAGGCCTATCAGTACTCCAAGCGCTGCAACGTGCTTCGCGTGGCTTACGAGGCCTGCCGCTGGGGCAAGCGGGGTGCCACCATCAACTCTATTTCGCCTGGCATCATCATTACGCCGCTAGCCAACGACGAACTGCACGGCCCGCGTGCCAAGGGTTATCTCGATATGATTGCCGGTATGCCCGCCCGCAGAGCTGGAACTCCAGACGAGGTGGGCGATCTGGCCGAGTTCCTGGTGTCCTCTCGTGGCCGTTTCATCAGCGGTGCCGATATCCTCATCGACGGCGGTTGCACCGCCTCGTATTGGTACGGCGATTTACAATATCTTAAGGCTACGCATTAGTATTAATCCCAAGGCTCTCTTTTAAGTCTTGGGATTTATTTTAATCTGTTACCACGTCGCTGAAATGCTCCTTGCCCCATGCAATCAGGGCGGTGAGAGTTGGCATGAGCGACTTGCCGATGTCGGTCAGGGAATATTCTACACGGGGAGGAACCTCTGGATAGACCTCACGATGAACAAGGTGGCTCTGCTCCAGGTTCTTCAGCGTCTGCGAGAGCATCTTCTGAGAACAGTCAGTCATCAGACGGCGCATCTCATTAAAACGGAGGATGCCAGTCTCGCTGACGTGCAGTTGATAAAGCACCAACATCGACCACTTGTCGCCAAACCGACTTATCACATTGCGTATCGGACACGCTAAATACTCTGCCTGTATATCTGCCATAACAATAGATATTTCGGCAAGGTAGCAAAAAGTTACTAACTAACGACATTATACTATGTTAATCTGAGTTAAAGTGGTTTTTGCGGAAGTGCGATAACATCACAATTCCTACTTTTTGGTAACTATCCCACTAAAAAGTGCCTTCTTGCACGGTTCGTTTTTTCGCCGTACCTTTGCAGCGGAATTCAGAAAACAAGTATTCACAAATTAATTAAAAAGTAAAGACAATGAAAAAGATTATTTTCGCAATGATGGCAGCAGCCATGATGGTAAGCTGCGGTAGCAAGACTCAGCAGACGGCTCAGACAGAGACTGAGGTACAGGATTCACTTGTAGGCGCATTCACCAGCTACGATCTAGACGGATTCAAGTTGCATGTGTATAATTCTAACGACGTGATGGGTGACGCCAGCTACATCATCGAGGGCAGTGACTCGCTGGTGGTGATGGAGTACCCGCTCTTTAAGGTGAATGCTGCCGAGTTTACGGCTTATATCGCGAAACTGGGCAAGCCCATTGCCATCGATGTGACCGACTATCATCTTGGTGGCTCAGACCAGCTGCCTCTGACGATGCCTGAGGGTATGCCCTCATTCATCGAGGGTCCTATCTACGGTGGTATGATGAAGCAGTTTGCCGAGCAGTTTGGTGAAACGATGGTAGCTCTGCCCACACAGAAGGCTGCTGAGGTTCCTTTCGATGCCACCCAGAAGTGGGCTGGTGTTGACTTCAAGTTCGAGCACGGCGCTACAAGCGACTTCCCTGGTGCAAGCATCATCATCGGCGGTCAGGTCTACTACACCCACTGGACTCCTGCCGAGGCGCACGTCTCTCCCCTTCAGGTGGGTAGCGTAGCCGCTATTGATGCAGAACAGGCAGAAGCCAAGGAGGCTCTGGCATCAGGTTGCAAGTACTTCATCGGTGGTCACGGCGGTCTGGCAGAGAAGGCTCAGGTGGAATTCAAGATTGCCTATCTGACCAAGGTGAAGGAACTGCGTGAGGCTAACAAAGACGCTGCAAAGTTCACCGAGGCTCTGAAGGCCGCCTATCCTGAGCTTCCTGGCGATGTTGATGCACTGGCTGCTGCACTCTATAAGGCCGAGTAAACTATGGACAGACTTGATAATCTGAAAACAATCATACAGTATCTGATGGCTGACGCGCATGTCAGCCATCGGATTCCTGCTACGCTCGAAGAACGACAGCGGATGATGCGGGCGTTATCCAATATTTGGGAACCTCGTAGCATCAGCCCTGAGTTCCTGGCAATGCAGGATGCAGAGCTGGCTTTGCAGCGCGAGGAAAAAGGCGTGGTTTGCATCGACGGTAAGGGTCTACAACTCTGGCAGGGCGACATCACACGATTGTATATGGATGCCATCGTGAATGCCGCTAATGCTCAGGCCTTAGGTTGCTGGTCGCCGTTGCACAATTGTATCGACAACTGCATCCACTCTGCCGCCGGCATTCAACTTCGCAAGGAATGTGCTGACATCATGCAGGGACGGTTGCTGAAGACGGGCGAGGCCTTTATTACCAAAGGCTATAACCTGCCAGCCCGTCACGTCATCCACACCGTTGGACCGATTATTGAAAGTGGCTGTACGTCGAAAGAGCAGGAGGAAGAGTTGGCACAATGCTACCGTTCGTGTCTCGACCTTGCCGAGCAGAACCATCTGGAGAGCATAGCCTTCTGCTGCATATCAACTGGTGTGTTCCATTTCCCTAATGAACTGGCTGCGCGGATAGCCGTCGAAAACGTCAAGGCTTACCCACGCAAGCACGTTAAGACCGTTGTGTTCAATGTATTCTTAGATAAGGACTATGATATCTACAAAAAACTTTTCTGAGCGCATCGCGGCGCTGAAACATCAGATAGCCGAGGCCGACAATGTGCTGATAGGAGCAGGCTCAGGTCTGTCATCAGCTGCTGGCATCGACTATGCAGGGACCGACTTCCGCCGTGAGTTCAAGGAATGGATTGAGCGCTACGGAATCACCGACCTCTACTCCTCGTCGTTCTATCCCTTCAGAACCGAGGAAGAGCGCTGGGCTTACTGGGCCAAGCACATCTGGTTCGCCCGCTATCAGCCAGAGGCCAAGCCACTCTACAAGCAGCTCTTGCAGATGGTAAAGGATAAAGATTACTTCGTCATCACCACCAATGTCGATGGGCAGTTCGCAAAGGCTGGTTTCGACGTGGAGAAAATCTTCGCCACCCAGGGCGATTACGCACTTTTCCAACCAGCCAGTGGTTATCCCAAAGAGACCTATGACAACAGGGAATGGGTGATGAAAGCCCTGCCTGTCATCAAAGACTGCCGCATCCCCACAGAACTGATTCCCACAATGCCCGACGGTCAGCCTGTAGCGATGAACCTGCGCTGCGACGACACTTTTGTAGAGGATGCCCACTGGCACCGTCAGGCCTCGTGCTACAGCGATTTCGTGCATCGTGCTGCCGACAAACGCCTCCTGCTGTTGGAGTTCGGCGTAGGCTTCAACACCCCCGTCATCATCCGTTTCCCTTTCGAACAGATGGCCGCAAGACTGCCACAAGCCAACCTCATCCGCTTCAACCGCGACTATCCCCAATCCTCCATGCAGCTCTCCCACGAACGCTTCATGGCCTTTGCCGAAGAGCTGCCGCAAACCATGAATCATCTCACAAACAACGACATAAAAGATGTTACAGAAAGCATTAGAATTCCTGCGTAAGCACAACGAAATAACGTTTGCCACCACCGACGGCACCTCGCCCAAACTCCGCATCTTCCAGATTATGCGTCAGGAGAGTACCACGCTCTATTTCGCAACCTCGTCCAAGAAAGCCGTCTGGCAGGAGTTGCAAGAGAATTCCAACGTGGAGCTATTAGCCTACGCTGATAAAGTTTCCATCCGCTGTTCTGGAATGGTCAGCTTCGATGTCAGAGATGATGTGAAGCAATGGATATATGATCATAATCCCGTCCTGCCCCGTCTCTACACCAGCTATGACCAGTTGGAATACTTCTGTCTGCCCATCGCAGACCTCGACTATTTTGACCTATCACCAACGCCTCCCATCAACCAGCATTTCGACCTAATGAAAGGGACTGTAGATAAAGGCTATGTGGGTGAACGTTATAAAAATCGGTAATTCCAAATAAT
>JBGUIA010000079.1:0-25342 GCA_045112595.1 Prevotella sp.
AGCCCTGCACACACAGCGTTACAAAGGTCTTGGTGAGATGAACCCGGAGCAGCTCTGGGAGACCACCATGAATCCTGAGAACCGCCTCTTGAAGCAGGTAACTATCGAGAATGCCGCTGAGGCTGACGAAATCTTCTCTATGCTCATGGGTGACGACGTAGAACCTCGTCGCCAGTTCATCGAGAAGAACGCCACCTACGCAAACATCGACGCATAAAGTGGTTTCATGAAATCCTTCATGAGGCCCATCGTGGAGCAGTGGCCACTGATGCTGGCCTATATCGTGCTAATCGGATGGAGTTCTGTAACGAAGAACCCCATCCCACGATGGATGCTGATCTTCCTTCATGCCTATATGCTGGCAGCTGTCGTCACCTTTAGCAAAAGCAAGGTGGTCAAGGCGCTGGCATATATTGTTATCTACGTGCTCTTCACCACGGAGATTACCCTTGAATGGATCTTCGGCATGAATATCTCTCCGAACGTCATCACGCTGTTCGTAGAGACCAACGCCCGCGAGAGCAAGGAGTTTCTGGAATCCATGCTCGACAAGCCTCAGCTATGGCAAGTGCCGCTATGCGTCGCAGGCATGATTGTCCTGAACATCATCGTTGAGAAGAATCGCCTGAGGGTCAATCAATGGTGTAAGGGACCTAAAACCACGAAAGTCCTCAGAGGAATAGCAATCATCCTGTTGGTCGGAGGCGTCATCTTCAGCTACAATTACGTCAAACTGTTCTTGTGCGACGAGATGAACGAGGTTGACGAATGGCGCAGTCACATGCGTAATCCTGATGACCTCGTCACCAAGGTGGCGGTATCTTTCTATGATATGAGCATTGCCGAGAAGGAGATGTCGAGGGTCATCACATTGGCAGAACAGGTGGAAGCCCTGCCACAAAGTGCAAGCAACGACTCGCTGAACGTGATTGTCGTCATTGGCGAATCCTATATCCGCGAACATGCAGCCCTCTACGGCTATCCCCTACAGACAACACCCTTCCTCTCGCACGAACAACAGGAAGGACGGCTGTTCGTCTTTACCGATATGGTAAGTCCCTACAACCAGACCACGCGCGTCATTCGCAATCTGCTTAGCTGCAATAGCCTCGGACACCATGAGGATTGGTCATCGGCCCCACCTTTCACAGCCATCTACAAGAAGAACGGCTATCACGTAACCATGTATGACAACCAGAAGAATTTCGACATGGGCTTCGTCTTTGCCTATTCCCTCAACACCTATCTCTATCATCCGCAAATCATGAAGGCCTGCTATCACGAAACCAACGACAGCACCTTCGAATTCGATGGTCAGATGGTGGATGATTACCAGAAGCGACAGATGCCCAGCGCCAAACGTCTGGTGCTTTTCCATCTCCTGGGACAACATGTAGGCTTTGAATACCGTTATCCGAAAAGCTTCGCCTACTTCAATGAGGACAGCCTCAGTTTCCGCAAGGAACCTTGGTTGACAAAAGACATGCGTGAGGATATTGTCCATTACGACAATGCCACACGCTATAACGACCATGTACTTCAGCAAATCATCGGCCTCTACGACCAGCAGAACACCATTGTCGTCTATCTTTCAGATCACGGTGAAGAGGTCTACGACTACCGCGAAAACAGTGGACGCGACGACTGGGGAATGGGCAGCGATCCGCGTCAAGTGCTCCGTTGGCAGTATATGGTTCCCTTTGTAGTGTGGTGCTCTGACAAATATGCAGCAACACATCCTGGCATCATCAAACAACTGCAAAATGCCACGTCGCGTCCTGCAATGCTCGATAACGTCTGTCAGCTGTTGTTCCACCTGTCAGACCTAAAAACGCCCTATTACAAAAAGACGCGCGACGTGCTTTCTTCTGACTACGTTTGTCCGAAGAGATTATTGAATGAAAGCATCGATTGCGATAGCCTGAAAAAGTCAACGGAATAGAAACCGCTTAATCAGTAATCCCTTATTTTATATAACGGTAGTTACGCTGAGGGAACAGTTTGTCTATCAGTTTGTGCAGCTTTTCCGCCGTACTCGACTTGTGGATATAAATAGGTGTATTCCTCAACAACTCATCAGTAATCGTATCCAGTTCCTCCTGCAGGGAACTTTGTTTCATATACGAGCGCAGTAGCATATCCCTGGAAAGCGATTCCCACTCTGGCTTATTACCCCAGAAATGACCTATACAGTCATCCGCTGCCATCAACTGTGTCAGTTCATGCATGCAGACTGACTGTGCATATTGCTCCAGAATAAAGCAGTTTCCCCCATCGTCAAGCATTCCGTCACAAATGGCCAAAGAGGTCGCTATCACTTTGTCCAGTCTGTCTTTGGGAACAGCTACTACACCAGCATTCCACATATCATGTTGCTCTCCTATGGTAATACCTGCGTAGGTATGCCCTTTCACCGTATTCCATAACCTCAACGAACCGCTTTTCATCTTGCTCGGATGACCCTCCCGACAATGCATCATACCATTGCCATTATCGAGCCGTTGTTTCAACACGTCAAGGTCACCGTACAGAAACGTATCACTATCCAGATACAGAATATGCTGATGAGGATATCTCTGAGCCAACAGTTCCATAGCCTTGATCTTGACACGGAAGAAAAAGTGGTGCGGTCCCTTCCAATCCTCAATCTCCTTATCGGTAATATCAAGCGTTGTGACACAAGCGTGACGATAATATTCCGGACGAGTGGTTACCACGAATATCTGGTCGTCTTCTTTCATCTGTTTTTGAATACTTCTGATGGACAGATAGGCCTGCAGATGATAGTCAAGTTTGTCGCCGAACACGATATATAGGATATTCATAGCTTTAATAGATATGTTGGAATAAATAATCGAATGTCTTGAAACGCTCCTCCGTCATTGGCAAGGCTGGGTCTTCAATCCAGTAAAGGGGCAGATTACGATACATCGACGCCACAAGTGTAAAGGTACTCGGAGCGCCAATCAGGTAATGGCAATGCGACAAGAGACACATGTCCTCACCAGGATTACCATCAGGAAACACCACCTCACAACCATCCAGTTGCTGACGGTAATAGTCGCGATTCAGATTGGGGTCATTACCGCATACATATACCGTTATCTCTTTGTCAGGATGCAGCTGGACAAAACTGCGAATCACACTTACATATTGCTCGTCACTATAGAGAAAGCGCCCTCCATGAAAACTGGCATAGTCGCCACGCCGGATATGGACACCCAGTCGCAGACCATCATGCAGCAAACTACTTGTATGTTGCTCTACGGCTTTGTCGAAAGCAAACAACTGGACGATTTCCTTTTTGTATTTCAAAAACAAATTGTACCAACGAGCCTCCCACCCCGTAACAACCAACAATCGGCGTTTCAGCATCTGTTGCTCATAATCGCTGTAGTCTGCGTCTTTCTCGTCGAAATGGAGCGTAGGTATCAGCCCCCATTTGGCTGCATATTTGGCAAATACATAAGAAAGGAAGTTGTGATAGCGCGTGTGGCAAATATGGAAATACTGATACTTATAGGCAAAACGCATCGACATGGTCTTACGGCCATGTTCGCGTCCCCAGGCATAGAAATGGCCATACTGCAACATGTTGTTAGCCATGCGACCTTTGTCGTGCACAAATATCATAGCAGTCCCTTTCTTTTCTTGATGGTTTCAAGATCTTCCAAACTCACACGTCCCGTTTCCTCGTCATAACGGATATTAAACTCCTCACGCGTACGCTTCCAGCGATTATGCGTCCACAAATAGCACTGTGGGGCCTGGACGATACTGGCTTCCAGATGTTTGAAATAGGCGTCCGTCAGTTCAAAATCCTTCGTATTCTTCGGATTCTGTTCTATTAATTTGAATTCTCCCTCGTAGTAACCGCGACGAACACGGCGAACATCCAGATAGAAAACAGCCTGACCAGTACCGCGAATCAAGCGTTCCGTTCCTGTCAAAACAGGGGTGTCGTGATGCAAGAAGTCTACCCAGTGGTGGATATTATTCCAAAAAGGCACCTGATCGGAAATATATCCTATCACTACCGGATGCCCTTGTTGCCGGAATGTGGCAAGCCTGCGCAGAACCTCCGACATCGGTATGGAAATGGCACCCAAGCGTCCACGCAACTTCAGGAAGAGACGGTCAGCCCAAGGGTTCTCCAACACATGATACACCTGGCAGCATTTTGCTTTGGGCGTGAACCAGAGTGGCAGGGAAGTAATCCATTCCCAATTGCAGTAATGGCCCAGATAAAGTGCACACGACTGTCCTGTTTCCACTATCTCGTTCACCTTTTCGGCCCCCTTAAAGACCATATGCCGCTTGAGGTTCTCCGCACTGATGGAAAGCAGTTTCACCGTTTCTACGAAATAGTCGCAGAGCCAGTGGTAAAACGCTTTCTCTATCGTCAACAGTTCTTTTTCCGATTTCTCAGGGAAACTGTCTGCCAGATTCTTCCGCACCAGTTTCTTCCTATAACCGACCAAATAATATACTATAAGAAAAACACCGTCGGAAATGACGTAATGTATCCTCAGCGGCAGCAATGAAAACAGCCATAGGACACCGTAAACAAGATAATAGACCAGCTTTCCCATCTTATGCCTGTTGTTGCGATTGTTTCTTTTCAATGATTTTTGCCACGAGTTCAAACTGATAGACACCCTTCAATCCGGCATATATCAGCCCGTGAATGCCGTCACGCCAACCGCCCTCCATGACATAACACTTAAAGAACCGCCAGAACGGACGCCAGAGCAGAGCCCCCGCACCATAATTCTTCCCGGCCTTCTTGTCCACGTCATTGTCGCTATAACGGTTGTCTTTCTCCATGATGGTGTGAATCGAGTCATTGGCTAAGTGGATAAAGGCCAGTTTCTGCTGTTCTTTCGGCAGATAGTCCAAACGTCCGTTCACCTTGGGGAAAGTATGCACATAGGGAGGCCATTCCGTACCCTCGCGAATGAAGAAACGTAACTGATAGTCAGGGTAGGCACATTTCATCGTCTTCCCCATAAACTGGTTCAGACGAGGGATATATAGTCCCTCTGCCGCCTTCTCCTGTCGGATATGACGGTAAAGGGCGTCGCGGAGTTCAGGGGTTACTATCTCGTCGGCATCCACCACAAGCACCCACGGCGATGAGGCCGACTGAATGGCAAAGGTCCTTGCTGGCTCCGCACTCTTATGGTCCGCCTTGGGAAATGTCACAATTCGACAGCCATTTTTCTGGGCGATCTCCAGCGTTGAATCCGTGCTTTCCATATCACACACCAACACCTCGTCGAAGTCCTTTACGGCATCGAGCACGCGTTGCAAATGCTGCTCCGCATTATAGGTGTTGATGACCACCGATATCTTCTTCTCTTCATTCATTGTGGCAAAATTACAAAATAAATCCCAAATATCAGTTATCAATTGGTAATTATTTGTTATCTTTGCACAAAATTTCCGATTATGATAGAGAAATGTAAGGCTTTTCTGGCAAAACCCTTCTTCCACGACTACCGCACGTTGTTGGGGTTATGGCTGATATTGGGCATCGTGTCGGCATTGGCAAAAATGCATAGTCACAACAACTTTTTGGTATTCCGCGGGGTCTTCTGGCATGCTTGGAATCAGGTGTCGCTCTACGGGTTGTATCCTGCCGAGTATTTTGACTCCAATTATTACGGTCCACTATTCTCACTGATCATCGCTCCCTTTGCTGTCGTGCCGGAATGGTTAGGCCTCATCTTGTGGTGCGTCATACTGTCGTTGTTCCTATATGTGGCCGTGCGACGCTCCGACATGACGAAATATCAGCAGATCTTCATCTTCTGGTTCTGCGCCCACGAATTACTGACGGCACTCTTCATGCAACAGTTTAACATCGCCATCGCGGCCATTATCCTGCTGGCATTTTTCCTAATAGAGAAAGAACGTGACACCGAGGCGGCATTCTTCATTGTGGTAGGAACGCTGGTGAAACTTTATGGCATCGTAGGACTGGCCTTTTTCTTCTTTTCCAAACACAAAATCAGGTTCATCCTGTCATTAATCGGTTGGAGCGTCCTCTTGTTCGCACTGCCAATGCTCATCACCAACCCTGACTACATCATCAGTCAGTATCACGAATGGTTCGTATGGCTGACAGAGAAAAACACCGAGAATTTGGACTCGATAGCCCAGAACATCTCCCTGCTAGGCATGGTACATCGCACCACAGGTCTGGCATTCAGCGACCTTTGGCTCATTCTGCCAGGCATGTTGCTGTTCGCCATTCCATACTTGCGCTTCTCGCAATACAAGCATGTGGCCTTCCGCCAAACGCTATTAGCTTCCGTACTGATGTTCGTCGTATTGTTCTCAACGGGCAGCGAGTCCAGCGGCTACATCATTCCGTTTGTGGGAGTCGTCATCTGGTTTACCGCGGCACCCTGGAAACGCACTGGTTGGGATGTCGCATTATTGGTCTTTGCCTTCGTGCTAAGCAGTCTGTCGCCTAGCGACCTCTTCCCTGCCTATTTACGCAAGGAATGGGTACAGCCCTACGCGCTGAAGGCTCTGCCGATAACATTGATTTGGCTGAAACTTTGTTGGGAGATGTATACCAAGGATTACAAAGGCTTGCGCCCAACATAATCCTATTTCTTTTGGCCGTTATACGAATTCAGGAAATACCCCGGACGACCTTTCACCTCGTTGAACACCTTTCCAAGATATTCGCCCAAAATGCCCAGACTGAGCAGTTGCACACCACCCAGAAACAGCACGGTCACCATGATGGTTGGATAGCCCTGAACGGGTTCACCATACAGATTGGTGACGATAATGATATAAATAAGATACAGGAAAGCGATAAACGACACCAGCAATCCCAGTACAGACGCCAGTCGCAAGGGGGCTGTGGTATATGACATGATACCGTTCAGCGCAAGGTTCACCAACGACCTCGTGCTCCATTTGCTGACACCTTCCTGTCGTTCCAATTGCTGGTAGGTGATGCCTTTTTTGTGGAAACCAATCCACGAATACATGCCTTTCGTATTCCTTTCCGTCTCACGCATCTGTTTCAGAGCCTCAACACACGAACGGTCTAACAGGCGGAAGTCGCCGGTATCTTTCTGAATAGGAACCTTGGTAACCGATTGTAGCAATTTGTAGTACCAATGCGAAGTCTTACGTTTCAACCACGACTCCTTACTGCCCTGGCGCTGGGCATAGACGTCGTCATAGCCCTCTTCCCAATACTTCAGCATCTCTGGAATCACCTCAATAGGATGCTGCATGTCGGCATCCATCACGATGACGGCATCACCCGTAGCATAGTCGAAACCCGCCATCATGGCAATCTCCTTACCGTAGTTGCGCGAAAGGTCAAGGTAGCTGTAATGCGGGTCTTCATCATGCAACCTCATCATCTGCTGAAGCGTATTGTCCATACTGCCGTCATTGACAAGAAGAAATTCCCAATCGTAACTGGGATTTTGCTTGACGACTTGCCCCATGCGTTCTCGAATAAGCTGAAACGATGCTTCTTCGTTATAAGCAGGAAGAATAATGGTGACCTTTTTCATCGGCTCGTTACAAATTCATTGAAGGTTATAAACTCATGCTCCTTTTTCAGCATTTTTATCAGGTTGTCCAGTCGCTGCACCATCTCGCGTCCGCTGTGGTTCTTGATGATGAAGGGAATCTTGAATTCTGGGTGATCCTTCAGGTCGAAAAACTCCCAGGGATGGAAATAGGTGACAAAATAGCCGTCGTGCTTCACCGTGCGACGCACCAACCAGTGGTACAACCCCTCCGGCAGGTTATGCAGGGCGAGCCAGAACAACGGGAATCGGATCCAAGGAGTCACCGAGGCGGGAATCTGCATCACCCCACCCTTCATAAACCATGTCCTCGGCGCCGTCAGGTGCATATATCGCCCTGGAATGAAGGCGGGGTTCAACGACGAATTATAGCGATAACCCACGCGCTCGATCTCACTGTCGCTAACTGGAAACATACGGGGTTGGCGATAACCATACACCGTACGTCCCGTCACACGTTCCACAATCTGCTTCGACACTTCAAAGTCGGTCTCCTTGGGCTGCCAGTGGTCCACACCATGACACGCCACCTCGTGACCTTCCTCCATGATGCGCTGCATCACTTCCGGCGCATGCTCGGCAAAGTTTCCCGTACAGAAGAACGTCGCCCTGACGCCATTCCGTTTCAGCACATCCAGGATACGGTTCGTACCCTCCGTGCTGACCTTCATGCTCTCCTCCAACGAGATATCGACGCCATGCTCGCGAGGAACGTCAAACTCTTCCGTGTCAAAACTCAGCAGAACCATGCTCTTAGGATTAATACAACTCGCTGGGAATCAACTCCTTGGCACGCTCAAAATCCTCTACTGTATCCAGCTCTATGGAGAACAGGTCGGTAGTATCCACCACGCGGAAATGATGTCCCTGGGGAATGAGTCGTTCGAAAGCACGCTCATAGAAAATATCGATGAGACCCTCGCGTTCTATCATCTGCTCCAACTCACGGAACAATGCCGTCGAATAGTCTGCGGCAATACGTTCGATGCCCACCGATTCACCGATGGCATCGGCAATGCTGCACGTCTTGCTGAGTTCCACGACACGACCGGTCTCATCGGTGATGATCTTGATTTCCTCCTCACCACACTCATGGCGGTTCAGTGCCAGCGCCGTCCCCTGCTCATTCACCATCCGCCGCACGGCCTCAGGGTCACACAGGATGTCACTGTCCATCAACAGGAAGTCCTTGTCATCGGTATAAGGACGCGTCATCCAAAGCGAGAAGATGTTGTTGTTATGCTCGTAGTCGGCATTATGGATGAAATGGATGTCCAACTGCGGATAATGCTCCGTCAGAAAACCACGCAACATCTCTCCACGATAGCCTGTCACCACCACCAACTCGTTGATGCCGGCAGCAATCATCGCATCGACAGTACGAGCCAGCAACGTGCGCTCGCCCACCTTCAGCAGACACTTCGGACACGCATCGGTCAGCGGGCGCAGGCGTTTCGCCATTCCCGCTGCAAGAATTACGCCAATCATACGAATGCAGCTCGGATTTTGGCAGCTATCTCCTTGAACTCCTCCTCGCTCAGCTTCAGCTTCTCACGACGGAAGTCGGCATCGGCCTCACTCTGCATCGGGATGAGGTGAATATGTGCGTGGGCAACTTCCAGTCCCAACACCACCTGAGCGACCTTCTTACAGGGGAATGCCTTCTTGATGGCCACGGCCACGCGCTTTGCAAACTGCTGATAACGAGCGAGTTCGTCGTCGTCCATATCGAAGAAATAGTCCACCTCACGACGGGGAATGACCAGCGTATGGCCCTTCACCAACGGATTGATATCGAGGAAAGCATAGAACTCCTCGTTCTCTGCACACTTGTAGCTGGGAATCTCACCGGCAGCAATCTTTGCGAAAATATCCATAACTATGAACTATGAATTAACTATGAACTATGAATTATGAACTATGAACTAAGCAATGCTAATCTTCTCAATGCGCAGCTTGATGGTGCCACGGGGAATCGTAATCTCCACCTCGTCACCGACCTTCTTGCCAAGCAAACCCTGCGCTATCGGTGTCTTGATACTGATCTTGCCGGCACGCAGGTCGGCCTCGTTCTCACTGACAATGGTGTAACTCATCTTCGCATTGTTCGTCAGATTGGTCATCTCCACCTTCGTCAGGATCTGCACCGAATCAGTGCTCAGACGTGACGTATCCACGATCTTTGCCTCAGAAATCGTTGCCTTCAGCTTGTTGATCTTATCCTCCAAATGGGCCTGAGCCTCCTTGGCGGCATCATACTCGCTGTTCTCACTCAAATCGCCCTTCTCACGGGCCTCAGCAATGGCTGCCGAAGCCTTTGGACGTTCCACCGCTTCCAGGCGGTGCAGTTCGGCTATAAGCTTGTCATAGCCCTCTTGTGACATGTATGCCATAATGTTTATATTTTAATTTATTTGATGTTTCAGTCTTCAGACGTAAAAAAGAAAGAATCCCGACTCTTCACTCCGTCGGAATCCTAAGTTCTTATCATGTCTTCTTTCGTTTGCAAAGATAGCAATTAATTCCCAACCGACCAAATTTTCGGCAAAAAACTTTAAAAAAAAGTTGATTTAAGTCAAGAAACTATCTCCCGTACATCATATTTTTAGGGTTTCACGTTTCAGGTTTCACGTAAATTCGTAAATTTGCAACGTGTTTTTCATAGTATTAGATTTAAGGTTAACAAAAGGTTCGGGACTCAGCGGAGTCCCTTTTTTAGTCCGAAGCGTATGAATCAAAAGATACTGATTACAGGAGCCAGTGGTTTCATCGGCTCATTCATAGTGGAAGAGGCCCTCCGACGGGGCTTCGAAGTGTGGGCTGCAGTACGCAAGAGCAGCTCACGCCAGTTCCTTACCGACAACCGTATCAACTTCATCGAACTCGATTTCTCGTCCGAGACGCAGCTCACCGAACAACTCACTGGGCTGCAGTTCGACTATATCGTGCATGCCGCAGGCGTCACCAAATGTCTCGACAAAGCCGACTTCCACCGCATCAACACCGAGGGCACCCAACACCTCGTTCACGTCCTGATGGCCCTCCAGATGCGCATCGAGCGTTTCGTCTATATCAGCAGTCTCAGCATCATGGGCGCCATCCGCGAAGAGCAGCCCTACACCGAGATCCGCGAGAGTGACACGCCACAGCCCAACACTGCCTACGGCCAGAGCAAGCTCGACGCCGAGCGATGGCTGGAAGACAACAACAACCACCTCATTGCCAACGGCCAACAGCCGCTGCCCTACGTCATCCTCCGTCCTACGGGGGTCTATGGCCCTCGCGAACGCGACTACTTCATGATGGCGAAGAGCATCAAGGCACACACCGACTTCGCCGTAGGCTTCAAACAGCAGGACATCACCTTCATCTATGTCACCGACGTCGTACAGGCCGTATTCCTCGCATTGGAGAAAGGCGTCACAGGTCGCCGTTACTTCCTCTCCGACGGCGAGGTCTATCAGTCGTCCACCTTCAGCGACCTCATCCGCAAGGAACTCGGCAACCCCTGGTGGATACGCATCACCGCGCCGCTTTGGCTCCTGCGTGTCATCACCTTCGTCGGCGAACGCATCGCACGCCGCACAGGAAAGGTCACGGCACTCAACGACGACAAATACAACATCATGCGACAGCGCAACTGGCGGTGCGACATCGAACCCGCACGTCAGGAACTGGGCTTCAGTCCACAGGTACAACTCCCCGAAGGCGTCCGTCGTAGCATTCAATGGTATAAGGAAAACAAATGGCTATAAAAGATCTCTTTACGCGCGACGACCGCTTCGGTCAGCATCTTCTTCCCTTCGAGTGGGCGGGCATCATCTATGCCGTCATCACCACCGTCATGATGTTCGTCAACCATTACGAGAATTATGAGCCCATGATGCAGTTGCGCGTCTTTTACGTCGAGGCGACACTGGCCGCCGAGGTCATCTACTTCATGCGCCCCAACCGCTTCATGATGCTCATACGCGTCATCGTCCAGATGGCATCGCTCTCCTGGTGGTACCCCGACACCTACGAGCTTAACCGCATCTTCCCCAACCTCGACCACCTCTTCGCCACGTGCGAACAGGCCGTCTTCTCCTGCCAGCCCTCGCTGCTCTTCTCCGAGTACGTCCCCTGGGGATGGTTCTCCGAACTCATGTGCCTCGGCTATGTCAGCTACTTCCCGCTCATGACGCTTCTGCTGCTCTACTATTTCTTCCGCCGCTACGACGAGCTGCCCATGGCGGCATTCGTCCTCCTCGCATCCTTCTTCGCCTACTACCTCATATTCATATTCCTCCCCGTCACAGGACCGCAGTTCTACTACCTCGCAGTAGGCACCGACAACATCGCAAACGGCCTGTTCCCCAACATCGGCGACTGGTTCCTTACCCACAGCGAACGCATGGCGGCACCAGGGTGGAGCGATGGCTTCTTCTACCACCTGCTCGACATCACCCACGATGCCGGCGAACGGCCCACGGCGGCATTCCCCAGCAGCCATGTCGGCATCACCACCGTTGTCCTGCTCCTCGCACGCCGCACCCACTGCCGCTGGCTCACCCTCGTCATCCTGCCGTTCTACGTCCTCATGTGCCTCTCCACGGTGTACATCTATGCCCATTATGCCATCGATGCCATCGCCGGACTCCTCACGGGCGTACTATTCTATTATATGGCCCTGCGCGCCTATCAATGGAAGCCATTGCACAACAATAAGTTTATTTAACAGTAAAAAACGTCGTTTTTCCTCGTTTTTTTCGTACCTTCGCGCCAAATTCCAATTTTGAAAAAGAATCATATGAAGACAAAAGGATTGATTTTAGGTCTGGGCGTACTGCTCTTGACCTCGTGTTCAGGAAAGTTAGGACAACTGACAAGTGACAATTTCAAAGTGACTCCAAACCCCTTGGAGGCAGAGGCCGGACAGGTCACAGCGACCGTCAACGCCACATTCCCCGAGAAGTACATGAACAAGAAGGCCGTCGTAACGGTCGTCCCCGAACTGCGCTTCACGCAGAATGGCGCACAGCAGGCCGTCAAGGGCCAGCCCGCCACGTTCCAGGGTGAGAAGGTGCTTGGCAACGACCAGACCATCTCCTACCTCCTCGGCGGCCACTACACGATGAAGACCACCTTCCCCTATCAGGACGCCATGCAGAAGAGCGAGCTCTACCTTACCTTCGATGCCAAGATCGGCAAGAAGCAGGTCCAGGTGCCTGCCGTCAAGGTTGCCGACGGTGTCATCGCCACCAGCGAACTGTGGCACCAGACGCTGCTGCAGTCGGCTGGCTGCACCGCACAGGATGCCTACCAGCGCATCGTAGCCCAGAAGCAGGAGGCCAACATCAAGTTCCTCATCCAGCAGGCCGAGCTGCGTAAGAGCGAGCTGAAGAGCGGCTCCGTACAGGAGTTCGTCGCCATGCTCAAGCGCATCAGCAAGGACCGCGAGACCCTCAACCTCCAGAATGTCGAGGTGTCGGCATACGCTTCGCCCGACGGTGGTTTCGCCCTCAACGAGAAACTCGCCAACAAGCGTCAGCAGAATGCCGAGGGCTATGTCAAGCAGCAAATGAAGCAGGCCAAGCTCACCGACAATGTCGAGGCTACCTATACCGCCCAGGACTGGGAGGGCTTCCAGCAGCTCGTCGCCGCTTCCAACATCCAGGACAAGGATGTCATCCTCCGCGTCCTCTCGATGTATAAGGATCCCGAGGAGCGCGAACAGCAGATCAAGAACATGAGTGCCGGTTTCCGCGAGCTCGCCGACGGCATCCTCCCCGAACTGCGCCGTGCACGCCTCACCATCAACTACGAGACCATCGGTCGTGATGACCAGCAGATCCAGCAGCAGTTCAAGGACGACGCCTCACAGCTCAGCGTCGAGGAGATGCTCTATGCCGCCACACTCACCGACGATGCCGCCGAGAAGAAGAACATCTTCCAGCAGACCGTCCGTCAGTATGCTCAGGACGTCCGCGCCTACAACAACCTCGCCACACTGGCATGGCAGCAGGGCGACTTCGACGGTGCACGCCAGTGGCTCGACAAGGCACAGGCCGTCAACCCCAACTGTCCTGAGGTCTTTGCAAACCTCGGCATGCTCGCACTCCAGCAGGGTGACCTCCAGGCTGCCGAAAACTATATCAGCAAGGCTGCCGGCGCCTACAACCTCGCTGAGGCACTGGGTAACCTCCACCTCGCACAGGGCAACTACACGCTGGCCGCTCAGGACCTCCAGAATGTCGTGTCCAACAGTGCCGCGCTCGCACAGCTCCTCACCAAGGACTATGCTTCGGCTGCTCAGACACTGCGTGCCGTGAAACCCGCCGACGCACTCACCGACTACCTGCAGGCCATCGTCTGCGCCCGTCAGGGTAACGAGGGCATGGCAGGCTTCTTCCTGCGTCAGGCCGTCGATAAGGATGGCAAGCTCGCCACCTACTCCGCTAACGACCTCGAACTCCGCAACGTCGGCAAGTAAATCCGTGAGATCCGTTAGATCCGTGGTCTTTAAATAATTCGTGAGATTCGTGCGATTCGTGTTCGTAAAAACATCCGCGTTCCTAAAAAGAACCTTCGTGTTTTTCTCCGTAATCTTGTTGCTGTCGTCCTGTGGGGTCGACAGCAACAAGTTCCGGCTGACCGGCCGACTGCGTAACGTCAATCAGGCCGAATTCCTTATCTACAGCCCCGACGGAGCCATCAGCGGCATCGACACCATCCCCGTGCGCGACGGACGGTTCACCTACGAGACCGAGTTGCGCTATCCCGCCACCTTCGTCGTCGTCTTCCCCAACTTCTCCGAACAGCCCGTCTTTGCCGAACCCGGCGAAGAGGTCGATATCAAGGGTAACGCCTCTCACATGAAGGAGATGATCATCAAGGGCACCGACGACAACGACGACATGACGGAGCTGCGCATGCAACTCAACGAACTCATGCCGCCCGACATCCCCAAGGCCGTAGGCACATTCATCGACAAGCACCCCCGCTCGCGCGTCAGCCGCTATCTCCTGCAGCGTTACTTCCTCGACGAACCGCAGGCCAACCTCGAACAGGCCTACGTCCTCGCCTCCCTCCTCCAGAAGGAGAACCCCGACGACGAACAGCTCGCCACGTGGAAGCAGCAGCTCGAGGGCATGCGCCATACGCAGGTCAACGGCCGCCTCACCGACTTCTCCGCCAGCGACGTCAAAGGGCGCAGCGTGTCCCTCGCCGACCTCAAGGCGAAGGTCAATGTCATCACCGTCTGGGCATCGTGGAGCTATCCCAGCACCGATATCCAGCGCCGCCTGCAGTCCTTGAAGAAAAAGGAGGGTGACCGCCTCGCCGTCGTCAGCATCTGTCTCGATGCCGACGCCAAGAAGTGCCGCCAGACCATCGAGCGCGACTCGCTGCCGTGGAAGACCGTCTGCGACGGCCGCATGTGGCAGTCGCCACTGATCTCGCGCCTGGGCATCTGCGACGTCCCCGGCAACATCATCCTCAATGCCAGCGGTGTCGTCCAGGCCCGCAACCTCTCTCCCCAACAGCTCGAAGACAAAATCCGACAACTCCTAAAATAATTCGTGAGATTCGTGAGATTCGTGTTCGTCCAATAATTCGTGTTCCTAAAACAATTCGTATCATTCGTGAGATTCGTGTTCGTCTAAAAATATCCGTTTAATCCGTGTAATCCGTGTTCGTAAAATGAAGTCCGTGTTTAAGTGGTTCCTCCGCGCCGTCGTGGCGCTCGTCGCCCTCGTCATCATTCTCCTCGTCGTCGGCTTCTTCCTCGTCAATTCCTCGTCCGTCCAGAACGAGCTCGTCCGTCGTGCCAAGACCATGCTCCAGGAGAAGCTCCAGACGCGCGTCGATATTGACAGCGTCAGCATCAACCTCGTCACGCTCAATGCCGAGCTCTACGGACTCTATGTCGAGGACCGCCAGCAGCGGCCCCTCCTGCGTGCCAACCTCCTCAAGGTCAAGGCCGACCTCTGGCCGCTCGTCATCGACCGTGTCGTACGCATCGAAGAGGCACGCCTGAAGGGCATCCATGCCGAGATCCACCACATCCCCCACGACTCCATCGACTCCGTGCCGAACTACAAGTTCATCCTCGACGCCTTCAAGCGCGACCACAACCCCGACCAGAAGGCCGTGCGCAAGGAGCTGAAGAAAAAGAAGCAGAAGCTTGCCCTTTCCATGAGCCGTCTCACCGCCGAGGATATCGACGTGCAGTTCAACCAGTACCGCTTCTCCCTCGGTGCCCTCGCCTTCAAGGAGGGCAAGAACAATAAGCTCGGTGTCAACATCGAGCGCGTCTCCGCCCACTGGGACCGCACCAACAAGAAAGGGTGGCAGGTCAGCCACGCCGCTACCATCGCCAACATTGCCTTACGTAGCGAGCGCGAAGGCGAAGTCTTTGCCGACATCCGCGGCGTCCATTTCCGCAACGACAACCACCACCCACGCAAGAATGCCGGCAAGCCCAAGCGCGGCTTCTTCGATGCCGAGCATGTCAACGCCTATGCCGACCTGAAGCTCAACGTCGACTTCACCAAGCCCGACTCCATCTTCGGACGCCTCGCCGAGTGTACCGTGCGCGACACCGTCATGGGAGCCGACATCCGCGACTTACATACCAACTTCTACTTGAACAAGGAAGGCCTCCACCTGCGCGACTTCTTCGTCCAGCAAATCAACACCACGCTGCGCTTCGACAAGGGCCTCATCCAGCTGCCCAGCAAGAAGCAGGGCCGCCCCTTCACCTTCCGCACGTCGTTCATCCATGGCCGCGCCATCCTCAAGGACATCTCGCGACCCTTCGCACCCGTGCTGAAGGACTTCACCGAACCCCTCCTGCTCAGCGTGCGCTTCAGTGGCGATGCCACCACCTTGCGCTTCGACAATGTCCGCGTCAATACCGCCGACAAGCAGCTGCAGGTCGCTGCACGCGGCACCATCATCGGTCTGAAGGAGAAGACGCAGCTGCGCGTCCATTTCGATGTCGAGAACATGGAAGCGAAGGGCGGCAGCAAGGAACGCATCATCAAGCAGTTCCCCGTCAAGCGGCTCATGATGAAACAGCTCCATGCCCTCGGCACGCTCCACTACACCGGTTCCTTCAATGTGCTCTATAAGAAGGAGGAGTTCCAGGGCCGCCTGTCCACCGCCGCCGGCGCACTCAATTTCTATTTCGCCCTCGACGAAAACAACAAATACCTCTCCGGCCAGGCCTCCACCGACTCCTTGGAGATTGGTCGCGTCATGGATATGAAGGACATCGGCCCCGTCGCCGCCTCCGCCACCTTCAAGATCGACATCTCGAAGCCCCGTACCGCCATCATGCGTAAGCGCCTCGGGGGCAAGCTGCCCATCGGCGAAGTCCACGCCCACGTCACGCGCGCATCCTATAAATTTGTACGCACGCGCGACCTCACCGTCAATATCGTCAGCAATGGAGCCGTCGCCGAAGGCAACCTCGACGCCCCCGGCAAGTGGATGGACCTCAGCTGCACCTTCTCGTTCACCAATACCAACGAGATGCACAAGACGAAGATCAAGCCCAAGATGAAGCTCCACCTCTTCGGCAAGAGCGACCTCACCGACGAGGAGAAAGCCCAGCTGAAGGCTGAGAAGGAAGCCCGCAAGGCCCAGAAGCGTGCCGACAAGGAGGCCCGCAAGGCGCAGAAGCGCGAGGACCGTGCCGCCCTCGATGCTGAGAAACAGCTGCGCAAAGCGGAGAAACAACAGCAGAAAGCCGCCGACAAAGCCGCCAAGGCCGAAGCCAAAGCCGCCAAAGACGCCGCCAAGGCTGCCGAAAAACAGGCCAAAGCTGAAGCCAAAGCCCAGCGCAAAGCTGAAAAAGCCGCTGCCAAAGCCGCTAAAAAAGCCGCCAAAGAACAGTCTAACGACTGATTTAGTCGGTTTACAAAATTGTGAGTTTGCCGCCGATAGTCACGAGGGATTATCAGCGGCAAATGATGTTGAGAGGGATTATTTGATGGTTAGCCAGACGGCTTCGCCTTTGTCCTTGGCAGCTACGATGAGTTGTTTGAGTTCGTAGAGCCATTTGCGCGATTCGAGGACTTGACCTACCAGTTGGTTACGACCTACGAGGATGCAGCCTTGGGTGTCCTTGGCGGTGTTGCCCATGTGGATGCGGATGCCCTTGAAAAGGTGGTTGAAGTCGGGGCCACCGAGCAGGACAGGGAGCCACATCTTAAACTTCGGACTCCACGTAATCACTACGGCGTAACGACCTTCTGGGATGGCGAAGGGCTTCAATTTCTGTGCCTTCGTGGGCGAACGCAGCACGGCTTCTTTCGAGACCGTTGTCTTTAGTTCGAGGGCCGTTGGTTCGAGGGTGTCGCAAAAGTACTCTTCGCGTGTGTAGGTTCGATACTCTTCGTTTTCCTCTTTGAGGATGGAAAGCCTACCTATCGTGTAGGCCTTCCTTTTTGCAATGCGTGTTAATACTAATTCCATATTATAAACTAGCTTAAAGTTGCGATTAAATGAGAGCAGAGCCAAGCTTGCTTGAGCTCTGCCGAATGTGAGCAAGTTCAAGGGCGAATGCCCTTAATGGGACGTTGGGACGATGGGACATTGTGGCGTTTTGCGGAAGTGATGTCGGTCAACGGGTTCAATCCATCCGTCACGCTTCCATCGCATGATGATGTTGCGGAGTCCGCTTTCAGAGCAGTCGCGCTTCAGGGCTCGCAGATCGTCGCGCGAGAAGGCTGGCGCCAGCTGGTCGAACACCGAGTGGTTGGCACCATACCGCTGACATTCGTCGCGTGCATTGACGTACTCATTGCGGAGTGCCTCACCAAACACCTTCATCTGTTGGTCGAGACAATACTGAGCCATCATCAGCGCGAAGTCCAGACAAGACTTTGATTCACGGGCGCAGCCGGACAGCATGTGGAAGATGACGCCGCAACGGAAACCGATGACGGCAGCACGCTTACGATAGGTATCCTTCACGTGGTCGATGTCCTTGGCAGCCTCTATGCGCTTTTCTTCACACCACTGCTCGATGGCCTTACGAAGTCGAGGAACATCCAAAAGTCCTGTGAATGAGCGTAATCGGGTGACAGCCTCCTGAATCTTCGCTTCATCCTCAGCCGAACGCTTGCCGAACTTCGGCATCTTCGAGAATGAAGCGTCGGGCATCTCGGCGAGCATCACACGGCTCGAAAGTCCGTTCTCGATGTTGTCGGCCTTGAAACACTTGCGGAGCGCGCCGTTCGTGCCCAGCATCGTCCAGTTATAGGCCACTTTCACCACACCTGATTCGGCTGCATCGCTGTTGTAGTCCTGACCCCATTCGCCCTTGTCGAACGAAAGACGATAGATGTCATACTTCGATGACCACGAGCCGGCACCGTTGGTTTTTCGAAGGGTGTCCAATTCCTCTCCGAAGGAATAGATGGTGTGTCCGCCAGCGTTCTTGAATCGCTTCAAGAGCGTCGAGCACGAGACCGTTACGGGCACCTGACGGATGAGCACGTGCGGATCTTCGGGAGCCTTCTCGTTGGCCTTGCGCCCCTTCTTGCGCTCCTTCCATTCTTCTTCACGCTTACGCGCCAAAGCATCCTCCTCGTCGAACTGACGCTTCCAGATATCGATGGCGTTCTTGACCACCGACTTGTTCGACGCCTGCTCACCACGGATGATGGCCATCAGTCCCAGGTGATGGGTGTTGCCGTCGCAGTATTCCACTTCGACGCCGTCGGCATAAGCACCACAAATCGGCATGATGCCTACAAGTGTGGGCATGTGCATCGAGACAGGCACACCGACCAGCGATTCCTTCAAACCGATGGGCAGAGCCCTCACGTTTACCTTCACGCCCGTTTCCTCAGCCACGGCTCCAAAATCCTCGATTTCATCGGGATTGATGCCAAGTCCCAAAGCGTCGATGATGCCCTGCATCACCTTCGAAACGCCCTTTGGCTCTTCCTTGCAAGCCGAGTCAACGACCGATTTCAGTTCCACATCGGAAAGTCCGAAACGGGGCATCACCTGCATCAACACCTCTTTCTTATTGTCGCAGATGGCTCGGAGATTGACAGCCAGCTTGTGCAACTTCACGTTACGCTCACCCTCAGCCGGCTCACCGCCATTCCTCCGCCACCATTCAGAGATAATAGAGGTATAGGGAATGCCCTTGAACACGAGTTCTTTTTCTGAACACGATTGCAACGCCACACTCTCAAAGAGAGAATCTATCGAATCTGACGAATCCTTTTCCTGTGCGCAGCTATTCGTGGGATTAGTGAGATTCGTGTTCGTTAAACTCTCCTCCGTGGTCTCAAAAATCACATCGTCCAGATAAATCAGTTCCTGCTCTGTTGTTGTAAAGAACACGCGGGTGATGTCCTTCGCCTGGGCATCGTAGGCTACCTCTAGCAGTTCGGAAGCCCACTTCAGATTGCCCACTTGGTCTAAATCAGAACGACGCTTAAACACCAAGTGGTAGCCTGCGCCTCGGGCACTCTCCTCCAGCATCAGCAAACCCAGTTCGTCTTTCTTGCTGAGAATCCTTTCGCGAACCACCGGCATCTCTTCAGCCGTCAGATGGTCGATGTCCATACCCACCGTGGTACTCATCCTTTTGCTGCCTTTCAGTGTGCCGTCCTCGTTCGGCAGACACGAGTAGTTCATCTGCACCAGCTGCGACTTCCGACTTTCATCGCCCGAACGAACAGCCTTCAATGTCTGCTGCTGTTCGCCACCATTACGCAGGGCCAGATACTCCTCACGGTTCTGGACGGGGCGCATCATTTTCACCCCGTCCTTGTAATAAATCATGTGTGTACTCATAATGTTTAGAAATTAGGATAACCAAGTTTAGAATTCAGATAACGCAGTCCGCTGAGCGTCCACGTCATATACACCTTCACCTTCTTCACACCCTTCAGCGAATAAGAGATGTGGGTACGCAGACGTACATAGTCACGGTCGGCCAGATCGTCAGAGATGTTCCAATGTCCGCCGCGACGATACTGGATGCCCATGTCGCGCAGCACGGCGTTGAAGTCAAAGACCGTCATGTTAAACGTCTTCGCCACCTGCGTCGCCGTCAGCGTGTCCTCGGCAGGTTCGTTCAGCAGTCGCAGGGTGCGACCTACTATGGCATCGGCTCGCTCAATGATTTCCTCGCTCGTGAGTTCACGACCATCAGCATCGCGGGTGGGAATGTAGCCGCCCGTCTGGCGAATCTGCGGCAGCACCTCGGCCGTAACCCACCGCTTAAAAGCCTTGGCCTGAGGCAGTTTAGAAGAGAGAATCAGCGCGTAGAGTCCCGACTCGTTGATGGTTGTTATTGTCTGGGCACCGCCAAGGGTGTCGCATTTCGCGACTCCCTTATCCTCGGCATCTACATGCTTACTCAGAGCATCGCGGACATTGCTGTAGCCCAGTGCAGTGGCCACATCTTTGCCCACAAACATAATTTGATTATTAACTTGGCAAGTGCGAATCTCGCCGAAAATTTCACTTGTAAAAATCTGAATATCAGTTTTCATTTTTTGTGAGTTTAGCGAGGAAGAAGCATCTGAAACGCTGGCCAGCTTGTCTCATGAGATTCCTTCTGCTCACTTCACTCAGCATCCCGCTGCCTTTTCAGCGGGGGATAAAGATTTAAAATATAGCTTTGTGTGATTCCATGAATTAAATAAAGGTACGTGTACGTGCGCGTGTTGCGCACAAGCGATAATGGTTTCCCACGCCCGGGCCTTCCCGTGCGGTTCGTTGTGTCAGCATGTCAAAGAACGCGCAAGCCGAATACAGAGCAAAAGCTCGCTTTGGCTTTGTTGAGGCGCCGCCGATTTTCGCGGCAACGCAAAGATCGCTCGCAATTTCAAATTGCTGGTGCAAAAGTAGTATTCGATTGGTAACGGCAATTTTTCTATCAGTATTTTTTCTTATATCTTTCTGACAAAAATATAATATATGCTGATAATCAGTTGGTTACAAACAGAAAAAGCGAGCATTTTCTTTTGCAGAAAATACCCGCTTATCGCTCAAAATCCGTTTTCGATTGAAAACAGCCCTATTTTATTATTTTTCGATTGGCCGAGCCGAATTTTCGACTGGATGCAAAATTGCATTCAGCTATGAACGCTCTACATATTCCTTAATCCAGTCCGCATAATACTCTTTTCGGCTGTCGCCCATATATTTAGCCAGCGTCTTCACCTCTTTAGTATTATCCGCGCCCGTACCATAATATATACGCGCAATAGCCAGAGCACTCTTTTTCAGCACACCAGCTGCTGAGAGCGCACCCATTACGTGTCCTCTAACCTGAAGTCTCAAGTCTTTGTTCGACCAAGCCTCAGCTATCTCGTCGCGATACTCCGACTTCATCAGGTCTTCTATCAGCCGGTTACGCCATTCCACCGTGAACCGTTTCTTGTCCATGCTCACCTTGTCGAACCACTCCATCGCAAGCAAATCCTGAAGAATCCTCTTTGGGGCAAAGTAGTTCAATCCAGGCTTCGACTCTGGATCGCCATACACGAAAACCCTGCCCTCAGACTTGCCATTATTGTCGGATGCAGGGTTACCCAAAAATGGCTTACTCTGATAGCGGGCCAGCAGTCGGTTGCGGCATTCCAAAGCCTGCACGTCGCCCGTCTCGTTGTAGAGACGTTGAAGGTCATCGAGCGTGTTGGCGAAGTTGTCGAAATACGCGTTGGCTTGCTGTTCTATGATTTGAATAGCCGAAAATGCCATCTACGCTTAATACCTTTCTGCCTTCGTATCATTTACCTCCTTGAAAAGACTCTCGTATCGCTTGTCGTCGCATGTAAAGCGGATGGCAAAGTCGTGTTCCTTAAACACATAATAGTACCAGTTGCGCTTGTTAATCAACTGGGCTTTCAACTCATCCAAGTCATCTGCTTCAATGTAAAAGAAGAATTCCGAATAGCGGTCGGTGCAGCAATAATAGGGGCCGGGAGTGATTTCGAATCGCATCTTCACCTCGAATTCCATAAAGTGCTCCTGACCATCATCGCCCACAGGCCATGCTATCTTGATGCCAATGTCCTCGAGATCTTTCTTCCATATGGGATTGATGCTTTCGCCCTTGCCCTCATACTCGTTCTCGCGACTTTCAGGGTAGCGGCTCAAAATCTGACGGAACTTCCGCAACGAAATCTGTGGGTTGTCTTCGCGGCAGAGCACGTCGCAGTCGCGCAATTCGGCTTTGTTCCATACCGTGCCGCTTGGCGTACTGAAATTCCTCACCACAGGATGGCTGTGCGTTTCCAGTTCATACTCCCCATCTTCATTCACCTTTGCCTCATACACTATCAATGTGGCAATATGCAACGCCACATGGCCATTACAGCAGATGTACTCATACGGCTCTTTTAGATTCAATATCTGAGTTTCCATATCATCTTAATTTGATTTGTATGCAAAGGTACTAAAAATCCTCGACAATCCTTTCAGACCATCGGGAATTTATGAATTATTTGCAGATAGTCTCATTTCCACCAGTCATCCTTTTGCCGGCAGACGGCCTGGGCAATGCAGTTCATGGTCTTGCAGACGAGCGTGGTGATGTTTTCCGTGTGGCTTTTGAGCTGATAGGACCAGGGCGTTATCAGCAGCAGACGGCCGGAGGCGCAATCGTCCATGCGCTGGGCCGAGGGGTGGTAGATGTCAGGAAAACCATTGTCCTCAATCCTAACGACGGGATACCCTAGCGTGCTTGCGGCATCCATGATGTCTTGCTCGCCCTGCGATATGCGGGCAGAGATCAGCACCGCGCCAGCGGAGGCTTCCGCCAGGCATCGGGCTTTCTGCTGTTCAAACAGGGCGGCGTCCTTGCGGTGGCAGACGACGGGGAGCAACTTCCTGTGCAGCAATTCCGCGTTTCCATAGCTGTCGCATACCACGTTGCCCTCCTCTTGCAACAGCCGCTGGGTTATCACGGCGAAACCGTCGGGCGTCATCTGTGAGGGCATCGCAGTGTGGTTGTCGGGTGCCATCTGCTGGGGCATTGTGGATAGGCCGTCGGGCGCCATCTGGCGGGGGCATTCACGCTGCAGATAGCCGTTCAGAGCACGGATGCTCACGGCGGTATTGACGGTGTGGCGTTGTGGCTGCAGCCATTGGCGGTTCGTCGTCCTAAGCAGGCGGCTGCGCGGATTGGCGCGGATGTAGGCCCGCTGCGTGGCGAGCTGTGCTTCGTCGATGGGCATCACGTCGCAATAGCCGGCATCGAAAAGGGGCGGCGCGTCTAACTTGCCCGCCACTCCCGGCTTGGCTGCCGCGTCCGACTTGGCGACCGAATCGCCAAGCACACTGCCTCGAGTGCCCGGCGGTTCGGCCGCCGGGGTGCTGCCTGCATTTCCGGGCGCGGTGCTTCCGGGCTTGCCCCTTCCGGTCATGGCCCAGTAGCGCTTGTTGCATCCATACTTGAAGCCAGCAATGACTTGTCCCAGATGCGTGGGCTTGCCACTGTTCGACACGATGTCCCTATGGGCTACCAACAGGAAATGGAGATGCTCAGGCATGACGACATAATCCATCACTTCGAGCATCGGGTAATGCCGCTGGATGCTCTCCCTCAGCTCCTGTTCCACCATCTGTCCTAGGGGCGACAGCACCACATGCGGCGCATCGCTGTCACCATCGGGCTTGTCCAGCCGCCCTGCAATCTGTCCGAGCGGCTGGTGAAGCGCTTTTGTCGTGCTGATGGTGATATGGTAATAGCCGCTGCGGCTATAGTCGTGTGAATGGCTGCGCCGCTTCATGTTATGCACTGTCGGCTTTCTGACGTCCTTGCTCATGATCCGTTGTTATCTGTATGCGGACAAAGATAATACAATTCCATTAAACTTCCAAATAATTTCCGGACTTTAACTTTGTCGAAGGTTGTGTACTGCGTCACAGCGTCCCGCGTCCCATCGTCCCATTAAGGTCGATGGGGATGTCGGACGGTGGAGATGAAGTACAGAGGTTGATGGTGTGGGGAGTACAGGGATTGTGGTAGAGGTTAGTAGTATTATAAATATTATTATATTATAATATAATAATATTCTTATACAGGGTCAGCGTACAGGTCGAACATGCTTAATGGGACGTTGGGACGATGGGACGTGTGGCGCTTGAGGGATGAAGTTGTGCGTTAACAAATTTTTGCACTACAAAGCGCGTTGGATTTGGAAACACGATGAAAATTTCGTACCTTCGCAGTGTCAATGAATGAGACGGAATGGACGCGACAGGCAACGGAAATTATCGCCCTGGCCAAGCAGAAAATTCTCCCTAGGCAGGCCGCAAAAACGAAGTCCTATCGGCGACACGAGACAACAAACCTATGTTTAACTAAAATTTTTTACAGATTTATGGCACTGAAAGTAAAAGCTATTGAGAAGAAAATCAAATTTAGTAAGACCGACCCCGGCGTGTGGCGCTACGTGATGAGCCCCGAGCTGTACACCCCGCTGACGCAGGCGAAGGTCATCAAGGAAGCCGCCCTGCGCAGTGGCGTAAGCCGAGGCGTGATGCAGGCCTGCTGGGATGCAGCCGGCGAGGTGATCAAGGCGTGGGCAACGGAAGGCCACTCGGTGGCACTACCCGGACTGGGTACGATGCGCTTCGGACTGCGAAGCAAGGCCGTGGAGGACGTGAACGACGTGAAGACGAGCCTGATCTCGAGCCGTCGCATCATCTTCACCCCCAGCGTCGACCTGAAGGACGAGCTGAAGAACACCGCCATCCAGATTACCTGCTACGACCGCAACGGCGAAGAGGTGAAGCGCGTGACC
>JBGUIA010000080.1:0-3791 GCA_045112595.1 Prevotella sp.
CAAAGGAGAGGTGACGAATTTGGTGAATGCTGCTGGTGTGTCACCCTCACAGGCTCCAGTTGCAGAGATTCTGCGTGTTGACCTCTACGGAACGAGTGTACTACTGGAAGAATTCGGCAAGGTGATTGCAGAGGGAGGTTCAGGTGTGATTATCTCATCGCAAAGCGGCCATCGTCTGTCGGCACTGCCACAGGAGCAGAACGAGGCCCTGGCAACGACTCCTGTAGATGAACTGCTGGAACTGCCGTTCCTGAAGGAAATCAACGATACGCTGAAGGCCTATCAGTACTCCAAACGTTGCAATGTGCTTCGCGTGATGTATGAGGCTACCCAATGGGGACGACGTGGTGCTACTATTAACTCTATTTCCCCAGGCATCATCATTACGCCCTTAGCCAACGACGAACTGCACGGGCCCCGGAAGGACGGCTATCTGAAGATGATAGAGGGAATGCCCGCACGTCGTGCAGGAACGCCAGACGAAGTTGGCGACTTGGCAGAGTTCCTGATGTCTTCTCGCGGGCGTTTTATCAGCGGTGCCGACTTCCTGATTGACGGTGGTTGTACGGCTTCTTACTGGTACGGCGACTTGCAATATCTAAAAGCAACTCATTAGAAATAGTATGAAGAAACTGCTGACAATAACACTGACTTTCTGTACATTTATCGTGGCAATGGCCTGTGGGAGCAACGAACCTGATGTGGACGGCACTACTGGTGCTACAGAACAAACGGGCGGCGACGAGGGCACAGCCAAAGGGAAGATGCTCGTCATCTATTTCTCTCGTGCAGACGAGAACTGGCAGGTGGGCTATGTGGAGCGTGGCAACACGGCCATTATGGTTGACTATATTAAAGAGTTAGCCGATGTGGATGTGTTCGAAATCGTACCCGTGGTGGCATATCCTGCTGTCTATGATGAATGTACAGCATACGTCACGGAGGAAATCAATGAGAACCGCCGACCTGCATACAAGGATGACATCACCAACCTCGCTGACTATGAGACCATCTTTATAGGAGGCCCGATTTGGTGGGGACGACCACCGATGCTCTTCCGTACGTTCTTTGAGAAGCATCCAGAACTGGAAGGCAAAACCATCATCCCCTTCGGTACACACGGTGGCAGCGGTGTGGGCAGTTATGCAACACTCATTAAGGAGTATTACCCCAATGCCACCGTTCTGGAATCACTCGGCATCAGCGGCAGCAGCATCCGCAACGAATCTTCAAAGCAGACCGTCGGTGACTGGCTGAAAAAGTTGGGCGTTGACAAACAATCGACAGCCATAGACAGAAAGTTTGCTTTATGTTATGGCGGAGAAACGTCTATTGATGAAAAGAAATGAAAGTACTATTGATTAACGGAAGCCCTCACGCTCAAGGCTGTACCTATACGGCCCTGAGCGTGGTGGCTGACGAATTGCAGAAGAACGGCGTTGAGACGGAGATTATCCACGTAGGCCATAAGGACATCCGAGGATGCATCGGATGCTACAAGTGCAGGGAGTTGGGACGCTGTGTCTTTGAAAAGGACATGGTGAATGAGGTGGCAAAGAAGTTTGAGCAGGCTGACGGACTGATCATCGGTTCTCCTGTCTATTATGCCGGGCCTAATGGGACGCTCGTCTCGTTCCTCAACCGTCTGTTTTTCTCTGCCTCTTTCGAGAAGCGTTTCAAGGTTGGTGCAGCCGTTGTCTCAGCCCGCAGGATGGGCACCACGGCAACTCTCGACACGCTCAACAAATATTTCCTGCACGGCGAAATGCCCGTGGCCGCAAGTCGCTATTGGAATGCCGTGCATGGCAACACATCAGAGGAAGTTTTGAAAGATGAAGAAGGACTACAGACAATGCGTGTGTTGGGTCGCAACATGGCTTTTCTTATCCGTGCTATCCATGCTGAGCGTGAGCGTAGCGGCTTGCCAGAGCAGGAACCCCTGCGTATCGCAACAAATTTTATCAGGTAAAAAGATGACGGACAAAGATATGATAGAAGCCCTCTACCGAGAGATGTACAAGGCAATGGTGGAGAAGGATACGGCAACACTGAACCGTGTCCATGCCGATGACTTCGTGCTGACCCACATGACGGGGATGCACCAGTCAAAGCAAGAGTACATCAGGGCTATTGCAGGAGGCACACTGAATTACTATTCAGCCGACCATGAGCAGATGGATATCAAGGTCAACGGGAATACCGCCACCCTCATAGGCCGCAGCCGTGTGAATGCCGCTGTCTTTGGGGGAGGTCGCCACACATGGCGGCTCCAACTCCGATTCACCCTCTGTAAAGAACATGGGAACTGGCTTTTCACCAGTGCCTCCGCAACTACATATTAGACGATGAAGAAACTGATAACATCCATTTTAATCATAGTAACAACAATGAATATCTCTGCTCAAACGCTCAGTGAGCGTCAGTTATTACTCTGCGCCTGTGCCTCACTGGAGGCGCAGGGCGATTTGGAACGTCTCGACCCAGCCATCCGCCGTGCCCTGGATGGTGGAGTAACCGTGAATGAACTCAAGGAGGCTTTCTCGCAGCTCTATGCCTACACGGGATTCCCCCGTTCACTGAATGCACTTAGCACACTTGAGAAGGTGCTTGCCGATCGAGAGGCACAAAGCGTCATCGATAACGAGGGTAAGCCCTGGACGCGCCCAGCCGTATGGGATAATGCTGATCAGGCACTGAAGCAAGGCACGGAGGTGCAGACGCGTCTCACGGGAAAGCCCTTCAACTACGATTTCTGTCCGCAGGATGATTACTACCTGAAGTCGCACCTCTTTGGCGACATCTTCGCTGGAGACCAGCTCACCGCCTCTGACCGCGAACTTGTCACCGTAGCCGCCCTCAGCAGTCTGAAGGGTGTGGAGCCACAGTTGGCAGCCCACAAGGCGGGAGCCGTGAACATGGGTAATACCAAGGAACAGGTGGACGAACTCTGTGCGTGGCTTAGCGATAATGGCTACAGCCAGGTGGACTCAGCAGCAGATGCCAATGCTGGAGCATGGCCAAAAGGCAATCCCAACGATGTTTATGCCCAATACTTCACCGGAGACAGCCACTTGGCACCCATCGCTCCGGCTAATCTGCCAGAGGGCGCAAAAACCGTTTCCAATTATGCCAACGTCACCTTTGAGCCCGGCTGTCGCAACAACTGGCACATCCATCACGGTGCGCATCAGATCCTGATCTGCGTCTCTGGTCGTGGCTGGTATCAAGAATGGGGCAGACCTGCCATCGCACTCAAGCCCGGAATGATTATCGATATCCCGGCAGGGGTGAAGCATTGGCACGGCGCCCAGAAGGACTCCTGGTTCCAGCATCTCACCACGCACGTTGCCACAGGTGGCGAACAATCTAATGAGTGGCTGGAGCCTGTTACTGATGAGCAGTATTCCAGAGGGGGCGAGTAAATTTGAATTTATCGGTGTGATTGAGGCGGGTCTGTTGGCGCTTGCGGCAACAGTCCCGCTTTTGTTTTGAGCGGAGAGGGATCGCCCGATTCTTCGGGCGATTGGTCGGAGCGGTGCAACATTTGGGATGGGATTTGTATCTATATAGGCGTAACCAATTCCATAAATCATGAAACCGAAGAAGAAACAGAAGAAACTGCGAATTACGGAGGCCGACTATATGCTGGCCCAGCGCAGGGCGGCTCGGATGGAAGAAATTGCCGAGCACGGGAGGCCGGTTTCATACACGGCGCTCCACAAATCGAAGAAGGTTTATGACCGCAAGCGTCTGAAGAGGACGGGCATCCATCTCGATGACTCGTCCTCTTT
>JBGUIA010000081.1:0-14149 GCA_045112595.1 Prevotella sp.
TTGAAGGTGATAGTAGCAGCCATCACGGCGGCCGCCACGGCGCTGGGAACAACCTCATGTATGGGATTAGGACCTATTTCGCTTTAGGAGCGACTAAACTGAAAAGCCCGCAGATAAAAACTGTGGGCTTTTTTCATCAACCACTTGCCCCCATTTCCTTCAACCTTTCCACCAAAAGCAACATAAAGAGGGCGGTTTGTGTACCGATTTTTTCGGGCATAAAAACGCCCCACTATCCTTTTCGAATCAGGCAGTGGGGCTGTGATGTAATAAATGAGTTGTTGTTAAGCTTTGCGACCTGGCGCGATTAATAATTGAGCTCAAGCTCTTCATACTCCTTGCCCTCTATCCACGCGCTTTCAATGTCGCACTCCTTATTCAGGGCCTCGTCCTTGATACATGACGCCATGCACCAACAGCACAAGCCGATAATAATAATGTACTTTTTCATATAGTCAAATTCACTTTGCAAAAGTACAAAATATTTCTATGAAAAGCAAATCTTTTCTACTTTTTTAACGTGTAGTCAGCTCGCCACAGCGCGGCATCTATATCCGCAATGGAAAGAAGGTAGTCTACTCCAGATAACATGAAAAAGAAAGGAGGGCAGCCACGAGAAATGGTTGCCCTCTTTTTGTTGTTACGTTATTCCATGTCCTCGGAAACCGTTTGGCTGGGAGCATGAGCACCTCCTTCTCCGCCACCTTGCTGTTCTTCTGACGTTTGCAAAAGGAGTCTTCTTCTCATCGCCACGACTTTCATCGAAGGCTTCTGATAATTGTTTTTCTTATTCATAAAGCGATTATTTAATGATTACTTTCTTACCATTATTGATATAGAGGCCTTTGCTGGGCTTGCCTTTGAGCTGTCGTCCTTGCAGATCGAAGTAGCGATGGGTGCCGTCGCTTTCGATGGTGTGGATGACGGGACGAATGCCCGTGGGGTCGTCATCACCATAGTCGGGCAGATCGCCAATATACGAGTTAGCAGGGAAGTCTTCCTTGGTAATCTCATCATCCTCTCCATTCTCGACGTAGATGAATTTGGACTTATAGATCCAATTCCCTGTAAATTCCAGAGGCTCATAAAATGCGCGGAAGGCTGGGATATAGCCTGTTCGATATCTTTCCGTGTCGTTGCGAATAATCTTCCATTCACCTTTGTCATATAAGCCAAAGACATGCCTCTCAGAAGCTTCTTCGTTGTCGATTTTCCGGAACGTTCCTTTCCACCAGCCGACCTGGGTGCCTTCTCCCTTGACGGCTTCCTCCTCGTTACTGTACACGACGTCGTACTCATCGCCAAGCGATTCTGCGACGACCTCGACGACATCGACATCTGACACGTTCAGCTGGTAGTCGCCCTTGTTGACAACGACCACAGCGGGTGTTCCTGCGCTGTAGAAGTTGAAGTTATTGCGGAATATGAACTCGTGGTCGTCGGTAACGGCCACCAGTTTGTAGAAGGTGATGTCGTCGTCGGCCTCCAGTTCAAATGTGCAGCTGAAGGGCATGCAGATGGTGTAGGCCGTGCTGTTCCATGAGCCGTCGGCATTCTGGGTGGCGCGGAGCACGCGGTCGTAGCCGACCTTGGCGGCATGGAAGTCCTGTGGTGCATAGAAGTCCCAGCCCTCGCGCAACTGCAGGTCGGAGCACTCGTAATCGAGGATGATGTTCGTGGCAGGCGTGGTGACGCCTTTGGGCAGATAGACATAGGTGCGCTCGTCGAGGTTGCCCAGCGGCGAATTGTAGTCCTCGCGGCTGTTGTCGAAGGCCTCGAGCTGTACCAGGCGCGTCATGTCGATGCTGTTGATGGTGCCCTTGGCATTGCTGAAGGCCCTGGGTCCAATCTCCGTTATGGGGGTGCCGTCGTCCAGCGTACCCGGCACGCTGACGTTGCCGCCAGGACCGTTGTAGTCGGTAAGCTTGGCGAAGGCCTGATTGTCGGGCAGCAGCTTCATGACGCTGAACGTGAAGTCGCCCTTTTTGACCGCCTCAGGCACTTGGTCGGCAGCGAGGAGGTCGTAGTGGGCGTTCTTCGCAATTTCTGGTTTTTTGTCGATGGTGTTGTAGGTCAAGTAGCAGTGGTAGGGCTCTATCATGGTCTTCTTCTCGTAGAAGAATCCTGCCTGTCCATCGCTCATCTGTGGCGTCATGATGCTACCTTGTTCTGAGTCGGACTGGTAGATGTCCAGACCGTCACGATTGACGCCGATGAGCTTGTTGTTCTGGACGAGCCAGCGCTCCAACTCACCCTCGATGGGCTGCAGACGGTAGGTGCCAGGCTTCTCGGCGAGCACCATGAGGGGCTGCAAGGGAGGTATCAGCCGGTTCTTCTCGTGGTAGTAGGCCAGGTAATTGTCCTCATCGACGCTGCTGATGATGAAGGGTGTCAGCTCGTCGGGCAGCTTGACACCGAAGCCGATGTAGAAGGTGCCGACGTATGACTTGGCGTTTCCGCGCGTCATGGTCACCTCATCGGAAATCTTCAGCGGGAAGTACTGGTGCACCTTCCCTGCGGCGAAGTAGGGTGTCCACGAGGGTTCCTTCTTATATCCGTCGAGCAGCATGTGATCCTCGGTGGCGTCGCTGACGTAGACGTCCATCATCGAGCCGTCATCGGTTGTGAGTGCACCCTCAGCCAATACGGGCACGGTGGTGTAGTCGGTGGTGTCGAAGAAGAGCTTTCGCAGGTTGGGCACCTTGTAGAAGGCTCCTGATGCCATGTCGCTCACGGTGCCTGTCACGATGGCCTCGTCGCTGGTGCGCCCATTGGGATAGGCCACAAGGCCGTCATCCTTGGTGAATAGCACGCCGTCGCGCGAGACAAAGGTCTCGTTGAACGGGTCGACGAGGATGTTCTCTATTTTCGAGCTGTAGAAGGCACCGGGCTTGACTGCCGTCATCCTCGACGGGATAGTGACCTGCTTCAGGCTGTTGCAGTTATTGAAGGCCTTGGTGCCGAGGGTCTGCAAGGCGTAGGGCAGCTGCACCTTCTCCAGCAGGGTGAGTCCGTTGAGCTGTTCGGTCAGCTCGGTGACGTTTTTGAAGAAGCGGAATTCGGGGAACGACTTTATCTTGCGCGCCGTCGGCGTCTGGAAGGCGGTGAGCGTCTGCGCGTTGGTGGCAGCCTTCAGCTCGGATAGCGACAGCACATTGTTGTGGTTGGTGTCGAAGGCGGCGAGGCAGGCTTCGCGGGCATTCTCGTCCTCGAAGGAGAAACCGGCGTTGACGTTACCCCTGCGTGCCCTGACGGGAACATAGTGCTTGGCGTTGCCTAACTTGCCGGTCATGAACACCAGCCCAGGCATGGTGCGATTATCAAGATAAAAGCTTCTTTCAGGATCGTAGCTCTCCTTCATGGGTACGACGACCCCCATGTCGGTATCGATCTCTAAGAAGGTCTCGAGATATTGTGTGTAAGTATCCCATGTGGATGCGCCTGGCTCGAAGAGAATCTGACGACCGACGGCGAGAAGGTAGTTGTCGCTCTCTCCCTTGCTTGAATCGTAGGAATATTCGACATCAGTGCGGAAGGGGATCATCAAAAGTTTGCCCATGTCGGTGTTGGCAAAGGTCTTCAGCGTGGGGAAGTAGCCCGTTGAGGTCTGCCACAATTCGCGCTTGCCCAACTGCTCCGAAATTTTATCTAATGTTTGGCCGGTGGGCATTTCCTCATAGCCTTGCAGCCAGTAGCAGTCCTTGATGTAATCTTTGCCCGAGGCAGTGATGCCGCTGTTCTTGTAATCTTCGTCCAAATGGGTCATGGGTACGACGCACAGACAGTTACACACCTTACCCTTATTGTTGTTGGACAGACTGACGAAGGGGGTGAAGTCGGCAAAGCTGTAATAACCGCTGGAGACGGCGGTGATACAGTCCTCAATCAGTGCGCTCTCATTGTTCTTTCCCACGGTGGAGCAGAAACCGCCAGCCCAATAATATGGATAGCTGGTAGTGACAGTCCCAGTCACCTGACCTTCCGCTAAGCAGTTGGTGATGGTGCCGTCCATCGTGCCGGCGAAAAGTCCCGACCCACGCAAAACTTGGGAGTCTATGATGCCTAAGTTGCTCACGCTACCCGTAGCAGTGATGTCGCCAAAAAGTCCACTGTTGATCTTGTAGATGTAGGCTCCTTTGATGAAATGCCCTTTGCCGTCGTAGTTGGCCTTCCACTCCAGCGTGCCCCAGCTTTCGGCAATCCAATAATAACGATTATCTTTCGTTTTGTAGGGATTGACGATGAGATTCTCGTTGAGTGTGATGTCGCAGAGTTGCTCGTAATACTCACCCTCCTTGTTTTTCTGAATGGCATAGGCCAGCTGAGCCCCAGTCTTGATGATGTACGGGTCATCGACCTTTCCCGTACCGGCAGCGCAGGCTTTCGCCACCGTGCCGTCCCACGGGTTGAAGAGTATGTTCAAGAGAAGTTCCTTGACAGCTTGGGGAGCCTTTGGACGATCGAAGCTGGTTGGCGTATCTTCCGTCGTGGTGAGGGTAAGTACACATTGACCTTTCTCACGGGCTGAGACGATATCACCACTAATTTCAACGCACGAACTCTTGGGATACACGCAGTTGTTCCTCAGTTTCACCTGACTGCCGTTGCTCATGTCTATTGTGGCATTGGTTCGCTTGACTTCGGCCGTCGAAACAAAGTCCATGGCACAGTCGCCAATCCTGATAACCACCGGCACGCTACAGAGCCACGACTGTGCCAGACAGACGCTGTTGTCTTTCAGCATGTCTGCCTGGTTGAACAGCTTTCTGCAGGCCTCGCTGCACCCGCTGGCTTTGAATTGCTGCAAGCTATTCCACGAGGCATTGCTGTAGGCCCTAGGGTAGAAGCCCGCCTTGTACTGGAAATCACAATTGAATCTGTCGTACCCCTTTAAGAGCGGGGTGTTCTTCATGTTACCGGTAATCAGCTGCTGGGTTATCATAGACTTCACGGTAACGTTACTTTCCGTTTTGCCCGCCACCCTGCCGCTGCCGCAGATAGACTGGTCAATATAACACGAAGCTACGGTGCTGTTGGGATCGCCGTTTCTTCCCACGATGAGACCGTAACAATCAGTTCCTTTTCGGTTCCCGGGATCTTCTAATTCGCCTAAGAACAGGCAGCGGTCAATGGCCTGGTGGTCGACCCAATCCATGGAGCCACAGATGCCGCCTGCGGAATAACTATTCCCGGTGGGATGGATGCGGCCAGTGAAGACACAACCAATCATTTTGGAGACATACAAGTTCTCGTCATCTTCCTGTGTTCCACTCCAGCCCACGATGCCGCCGACCCTAGAGCTTCCTGAAACGTACGCAGCACTACTGCAGGCTCCAATCGTTGCATCGTCTTTCTGTTGTCCGCAAATGCCGCCCACATTGGTGCCGTCGGTCAGTTTGCCCGACGCTGCACAAGTCAGGATAGTGCTGTCGTCACCCTGTTTGCCCACGATGCCACCAAGACAAGTGCCACCCTTGATGCTGACTTGCGCGGCACAGTCGAAAAGGTATGCGTCTTCTTCTAAGAACCCACAGATACCTCCAACCATATCGGAAGAAGTAGTGGTGAGCTCTCCCTCAAACGAGGTGTGGGCCAGACCATACCGGCTGCTCTTTCCCACGATGCCGCCGGCAGAAGCCATTGAGCCAAGGGTCATGCTGGCATTCTTCACTGCCACCGCACAGATGCTGACAGGCACACTGAAGGACTTCCCGCCCTGGTCAGTCGAACTCACCGTCGTTCCTGCCATCGTGCCGCACAGACTGCCAACATTTCCGGATTTGTTTCTGGATGTTGCGTTGATAGTGACACCGTCCATGGCAAGATAGCCTATAAATCCCTCACAATAGCCGAACAGACCATAATAATCGGTGTAGGTGGAACTGCTAGCCGACAGATACATATTAGAGATCTTGTGCACACCTTGCTTCCAATTGTCCTGCTTGGGGTTTACACCGATGAATATGCCCTTGAAGCGGCGGCTCTTATTCTTTCCGATAGGTATCCACGACACCAATTCCCCATTATCCATCTTCTTCAGATCGATGTCGGCATCCAGCATGACCACCTTTCCCGAGAAAGTGTTACCCTGCTCGTTGACAAGCCATGCTATCTGGGCCAGTTCCCCGGCAGTTTTCACGATGATGGGATTGTCGAAGCTGCCCTTGCCCTCGATACTGAACTCTCTATCCCGGTGCTTGTACCACGTAGGGGCTGAGAATCCGTCGGGGGTGTCGGCATCAGCAGCAAAGCTGTTGCCCATCACCATCAGTGCCGCAAGGCACAAGGTCCATTTCCTTAATATTTCTCTCATCTTATATGTACCTTATTATATATATTTAATACGTAAACTTAAACACTTCCTTGCCGGCGCTAAGGATGAATACGCCATGGCTGTTCAGGGGGACGAAGAGGGTGTTGGAAGCAGGACGCTCCATGTGGACCGTGATGCCTTCAGACGAGAAGACACGCACATCCTCGCCGGGCTCCAGATTGCCGAGCAGCACGCCGCCTTCCTGGGCGATGACGCTGACGCGGTGGTCCTTGGGACGCTCGACGACGGGGTTATCGATAGAGGTTGCCTCGCCCGTGGGATGGAATATCACATACGACGGTCCCGAGGTGGCGCAGGTGTTGAGGATTCGGTTTTCCGTCTCATCGTCGGTGTTGATTTCCGTGTCGACGATGTGGGCGGCAATGTAACCGTCAATCTTCTCGGTAATGCCAGAAACTGTCACCTCGGCGTATGCCTTGCGCACGCCGCCCATGCGGGTGAAGTCCTCCGCATGTACCAATGTCGCGGCTTCGCTGCTGACGACCTCCATGGTGCTGGGATGCACGTAGGCACCTACCTGTATGGCAGTACCGGGTGTCAGACCGCGTGAAGAGTAGTCGACAATCTCGACGACAAACTTGTTGACGCCGTCCTCCACGCTGTGGTTGATGACGTTACAGTCGATGCTGCCTGCAGAGACGCGGTTACGCGGGAATGCACGGCGCTGGCGCAGCAGGTTGCGCGGGGCTACACGGCGACCCGTCTGTTGCTTGGCCTTGAAGATGTTGGCATACTCCACCTCCACAGTGCTCTGCATATAGCCGTCGAAGTCCTCCGGGATGGGATACTGCACGACGTAGCGTTGCTGCTGCATGGGCTGCACGAGGACGTCGGGAATGGCTATCGCGTCGCCGTTGATGGTCACCGTGGCGGCCTTGATAGCCGACGTACCCGTGTTCATGATATCTACGTTGACAGGCAGGGTGCTACTGCCGAGCAATGCCTCGCGGCTATAGGTGACGTCGCTCTCAAAACTGTTGGTGAACTCCTTATCGTTGTGCATGATGAAGGTTTCATTAGTAGACGGTTCGGTCAACGTATAGACCACCTCCATGCGGGCATCGTCCAGGTAGCCGTCAAAGTAGCCCATCTGCAGGCTGTCGCGCTCGGCACCCAACGTCAGCGGATAGGTGATATGCGTGCCGTCGGAAAGGTGTATGCGGCTGCCGTTGAGCACGGTGTAGTAGTCCTTCAGATCCTTGTTGCCGTTCTCAGCGTCGCGTGCAAAGTTGCTCTGCTCCGTCCACAGTATGGCGAAGTCGTCGGTCTGGTTGTCGTCGCGGTCGCTGATAATCTTCAGCTTATAGGGCATGGTGCGACCGATGCCTAAGTCGGCACCTGCCAGACCGTCGTCAGTGCCGTCCATCTTTACTGTCTTGATGTAGATTTCGCGTGTCGAGTCGGGACGCTCATAGAGCATGGCCATGACACCGTGCTCGCCTACGCGGCTCAGGCAGAAGTCAACGGCGTGCAAGTCCTCGTGGGTGTAGAACATCTGGTCCATCTTCGTGGTGGTCCACCCGTAACGCGTGTACTTGCCGGCAAAGGCACCGATGACGGGGTTGCTGGGCTCCTCGAGCATGGCAGCCACCAATACCGAGTCGTTGCGCATGATGAGGTCATACTTCAAAGGCCAGCTGATGTCGTCGTAGTACCACACGTTCTTCGGCTCGCTCCAGCCCGTCGCGGGGTCGTAGGTGCGCAGCAGCAGCTCGCCCTCAAACTTATAGTTGTTGATGGAGTCGGCTGATTCCGTTTCGTCGATGATTTTCGACTTGCCGTGCTGGTAGACAACGGCGGCCTTGCCGTCTTCCTGAACGGAAATCATCGGATTCTTGTCGATGAAGCCGTCGTCGGGCGTCACCACGGTCTGCTTCCATGTGCCGTCGCCCTGGCGGAAGGCGGCCTTGATCTGCGTATGCTCCTGAGCAGCGATTTCCGTCTTCGCTGCATTCTCGTTGGTGACGGCAGCCTGGTCGACAGTCTGCGTGGTCTGCTGATAGACTACCACCTCTTTGTCGCCGCGCTGCGAGCGTGCCTGCTGGGAGGCAGAAGTGCCGAGAGTGGAGAGCGGCTCTGTGCTGACGGCTGAACCGTTAGCCACGGTAGCGAGGGCGATGTGATCGTTGTTATAGTCGTTATCGTTGCCCGGGCTGTTATACACCACATGGTTTTCGTCGATGAAGTGCGGGTTGGCATCGTAGCGGACATTTCTCGCTAACAGCTGTCCGAAGTCGTTGGCCTCAGGGGCACGCAGCGGGCTGAATTGTGGCATGCGTAGGCCAATCTTATCTTCGTCAGGCAGCCAGTACGGGAACTTCGGGTGGAAGGGATTGGTGGCGTCATCGGGCCACAGGAAATCATGACCAACTCGTATTGAAGGGTGAACACCAACATGCCCAATAAGTGAGCGGATAGCGATACTTAACTGTCCACCAGCGATGAGCATGACATGGCCACCGATGTTTCCCCAACCATCAATCTCGCTGAATGAGTTGGCCCATCCGAAGGCTGCATTGACCTTCGCACCGGCACGTAAGCTTATATCTGCGTTGACGACAAATATGTTTCGCGTCCTGATCGATGCCCACGCACCGAATATCAGGTTACCGGAAATGTTAGCATATGCGCCCATGGCTTCATCACTCCATTCGAACTTGTCCTTCTTTTTGGCGGTGAACGACTTTATGCCGCCTTCTAATCGCACATTAGCGTCAAACTGTATGCCAAATTCAAAGGTGAGCGCTTTTTTGGGTAACCAGTTTTCTACCGTCTCTTTGAAAGTACGTAATTTCCCAACCATATTGTCGAGACTCCAGAAAAAACCATAGCCAAACTGGGCGAACAAGCTTGCTTCTGCAATCTGGGGAGGTCGAGTCCATACTTTCAAGGGGCTCCTTAGCATAAAGTTTCCCCCTCCCTGAAAATAGTTTCCTATGTGCTTGGCCTGGACTTCGAAGATGCTTTCCATCTCGGTCAGCATCCAGTCGTCAAAATTCATCTTATAATTGCTTCCAGCTATCTTGGCATTGTCGTTTCCGCGCATCTTGCACATGCGATAGTCCTGGACTTGTTTAGCATTCTCACGGGCTCTATCGTTAATACCCTGCCATTTTGGTGTCGTTGGCGAAATCGGTTCAAAATTAAGAGTGGCGTTGATAAAGAAGTTACACATCTGCTTTTTAAAGTCCGCCATCGCTCCAAACTTGAGGACAAAATGGTCACCAAATGACAACTTGAAGTCCAGGGGGACATTGAAGCCCAAATCTAAACCAATTAAGCCATCCGCCGTTTTGTTTTCCTCGTCTTTTACCGATACCATTTGCTTGGCCTGCTTCTCGCTCTCTTCCTGTTCCTTCTCCTCGTCTATGTATCTGTTGAGGAACGGGGGGAACTGCTTGTATGTAAAGCTTGGCGTGGAAAGCGTGAGGTTGCACTGTTGGTTACGGGGTAGCTTCGTCATGTCGTAACGTGCGAAATAGTAGTCACGGGTGAAACCGAAGCCCGTGACGACGTTGGTCTCTGCGGCTGTGGCCTCCTGGCTCGCCTGGCTCTCCTCCTCCTTGACCGTCAGTTTACACTGCGTACCGCCACTGCCCGGAGGTGCAGAGAATGCCACCTCAAGCTGTGCGAACTTTTCAATGGGCTTGTTGTCAAGCAATTTGGGGTAGTCGTTGCCGCCGTTGTCTGTGAAGGTCACCATGTCGGTAGCTCCCTTGCCCGAGATATTGTCCTCGTCGAGAGTCATCACCGCATAATGTACTGTTTCTCCTTTATCATTTTTGCGAGCGATGCTAATGGCCTCGTCTTTCATGTAGCGAAAATATAGGTCGCTGACGGCAATGCTGTTCTTATACTCAGCGACTTTTCCCGACTTCATGGTAATCTTGGCAGAACAGAGGTCTGCGCTGACGATCTTCGACGTGGCGTCGGCAGCACCCTTGTAGCGGTAGAGCAGCGGCAGGAAATTGTTGTGAAGGATTTCAATATAGGCCGGGTGCCCGTAAGTAAGCACCTTGTATTGCTTGCTGTGGCTGTCGTAGCCTTCGAATTTCAGGCTATTGTCGTCCACCTTGTTGCCGTTCTCGTCCACGCGCTGTACCCTCATCGTGGCACCGGCAATAGACTTGCTCTTGTTGTCGAACAGCTTGATGTACAGGGTGTCGTACTTCTCGAAGAGTCCCGTACCCACCCAGTTGAAGTTCATCATCTCGCGGTTCTCATGCTTGGCGAGCTTGAAGGTAGGCGTCAGCGAGATCGCCTCCAACTGGTTGTCGATGTCGATGGTGGGATGGATCTCGTTCATGTCCATGCGCAGCTTCACGTCGCCCTCCTTGTCGTTGCCCGTCAGGAAATAGACATCGGTGAGTGTGTGGCCCTCAGGAACATAGAAACTCTGGAACTTCGTCTCCTTCAGTTCCAGCACCTGCGACTGCGAGTGTATCTCACCCTCCTCGTCAGCGTATGCCGTGACATACTCCATCTTGTAGGTATCACCCGTTGACTGGCGCTTCTGGTCGAGCTGGAAAAGATACACGTGCTCGTCGTCCCAGTCGAACACGGAGTAGCGGAAGTTGATGCGCTGCGTGGGGTCTTTGACGCGATAGACATTGATGGACACATCGTCGCAGCCCAGCGGCATGTTGGCAAAGAAATACTTGCGCGTAGTCAGCGTCTTCTTGATATCATCGCCGTCAGAGGTCTTACCGTAGATAACCTCTACGCGGAAGCTGCCACTTTTGGCTCCCGTATCGTCGATGCGGAAACAGAGCAACATCTCGTCGCGCATCTTCCAGAACAGCTGTTGGTCCTCCAGACCTTTCATGCGCGTCTCGCTGAGCATCGCCTTCACGCGTATGACGTCATCACGGTTAGTGTCAACCGATCCGTTTGTCACTTCGCGCCAATGCAGCTGCTTCGACATCTCCGTCAGGTTCCTGAACTCCGTGACGTCGGTCACGTTCTTCGCGTAGTAAAGCTTGAAGTCCTGTGCTGCTACGGAAGCAACCAGCAGGATTAGCAACAGAATCGTATTGGTCAGTCGTTTCATCGTCGTAAGTTGTTAGTTCCTATTCGGGTAATAATGTGCAAAAATAAACATTTATTTTTGTTTAAGCAAATTTTTTGCCGTTTTTCTTTGCATTTCACTCACTTATTCGTAACTTTGCACCAAACTAAAACGAAAACGATATGATTAAAAAGCATTTCTTAATGATGATTGCCTTGTTGCTGTTTGGCATGAACAGCATAGGCGCACCGATTAGCCGCCAACAGGCTCAGCAGATTGCGGCTCAGTTCATTAGTGGCAAGAGTACCCAGCACAGAGCCCTGTCGGCTTCTGAGATGCAGGCGGACGTTGTGTTCAACAAGACGAACGCCGCGGGGAAGCCCTATCTGTATGCCGTTCATGCGGAAAACGGCACGGGCTATGTGATAGTCAGTGGTGATGACCGTGCACCTGCCGTTCTCGGTTATATGGAGCATGGCAGTTACAATGAAGACGTGATGCCGGAGAATATGCGCTCGTGGCTACAACACTATGCTGACGAGATAGAGCTGTTGCAGCGTTACGACCTGACAACTCCACGGCGTTCAGGAGAGAATGCCGGCGACCCGATAGCCAAGACGACGACAAGCCGGTGGGACCAGTTTGCACCCTATAACCTGGAGTGTCCGATGGCGACGTCATATAAGGACGCTGGTCTGACGCAGCTGAACCATGAGGCCCAGCAGGCGGTGACTGGCTGTGCCGCTACGGCCATAGCCCAGGCGCTTTACCTGTGGAAGGATGAGTACGCCAAGGCAGAGACGCGTGAAGGCAAGCTGGCATGCGACATTCCCGCACAGACGGACGTCGTCTATCCGTCGGCCGAGAAGGTGGGTGAAGAAACGGTACCTATCTGGGTGAAGTTCAGCGACGATGCGATACCGGCCTCGACAACGATAGACTGGGGAAACCTCATTGACGTATATACCCATCGTGATGGAAAAAAGGTGGCAACGGACGAGAACGGAAACGTCATCATGGAAGGTACTGCCGAGCAGCAGGCTGCCGTAGCGAGGCTGATGCACATCTGCGGTGCTGCGGTAAAGATGAATTACGGACCGGCATACAGCGGCGGTTCCGGAGCAATGTCGTCAACGATGCTCTATGGCGTCTATTGCTATCTGGGATTCACGAATGCCAGACTGCATAATCAGCCAAGCAGCGACGAGTACGGCAACTGGGTTCAGGACCTGTACGACGAGCTGAAAGTCGCCAAGGGTGTCGTCTTCACAGGGTCGTCCAGCTCGGGTGGACACGCCTTCGTCATCGACGGTTACGACAAGGAGGACTTGTTCCACATTAACTGGGGATGGAGCGGTCTGGCCGACGAAGCACCGGACAACGGCGGGTTCTATCGTCTCAACTCATTGCTCCCCACCGATCAAGGCATTGGCGGTGCAGTCGTCAACGACGGCTTCTCGCGCCAGCAGTCATTCATCAGCGGTTTATATCCCAACGCCCCCGCTCCGGAAGGCGAAGTCAAGGCGTTGTCCACGGGCATGCTGAGCACGGTACAGACCAGCAGGGAAGTCAGCAACGGAGAACTTTCGCTTTACCTGTATTTCTCGTGTTCCAACAACACCCTGCCTGAGTTGAAGGCACAGGTGGGACTCTGTCTGGAGAACGAGGCTGGCTACAAGAATATCGTACCCGTTGGCGAGGACCTGTTCCCCTATATCATGGCAGAGTCAAAAGGTCGTGACGGCCAGTATTCGTGGACGGGCATTACCGACGGAAACTATAAGTTGCGCATGTACTTCCGCACCACATTGGCCGATGATGCCTGGACTCTTTGCGAGAGTGCCGACAAATCATATATCAGGATAGAGGTGAAGGATGGCAAGGCAGTGATCCACAATAGTGGCAAATACGAAGTCGATGTCATCAGCTGTGACCTGAAAGAGGAATATGCACTAGGTGAGGATGTCACCTTTACCGCAAGTTACAAGGTGACCGCCGGTTCCGTCGATATGATTCCCTTTGCCGTTGCGATGCCTATCAAACCCGATGGCGACGGCGGCTTCGTGGATGATGCAAGCCGCACAAGCGCCACCTATATGCCGATAGCCCCCGTCTCAGGAAAACAGGGCGATGAGATTACCATTCCGGCAACCTTCCCTGCCAATCAGTTGAAAGTGGGATATTATAAGGTTCTCATCACCGATATGGCCTGCCTGATGCCTGGCGAGTTATATTTCAACGTGACAGACCAAGGCACGGGTGTCGTCACGACTACCACGCCTGCCACTCGCAAAGATGACGTATGGTATGACCTACAGGGAAGGGCGTTTACCGACAAGCCTGTCCGGCATGGCATCTATATCATGAACCATAAGAAACGACTGATTAAGTAATTTCACCAACAATCCACGTCATCATTGCATGGCGTGGATTCATCTTCCCTCCTAAAGGCCTCGCTCAGCCCAGTCACCACGGTCGAGGTTGCGGTAACCTATTGCCTCGGCAATATGCACCGACTCAACGCGATCGCTGCCGGCAAGGTCGGCGATGGTGCGGGCAACCTTTAATATGCGTGTATAGGCACGCGCTGACAGCTTTAACCTTTCCATCGCCATACGCAGCATTTCCATACTGGCATCATCAGGCTCGGCAAACCTGTGGAGCACGCCAAACTGGAGGCCGTAGCCCTTGTTGGTATCAATGCTCCAAGTGCGATGAATCGGCAGAACTGGGCTGTACGGATTATCGAAGACCAGAAACTGATGGCAGATGTGAAGGGGCAAACCCGCAACGCACCGAGCCTCATT
>JBGUIA010000082.1:0-23656 GCA_045112595.1 Prevotella sp.
TGATTACCTCCCTGCGCCCCGATATGTACGAGAAGAGCATGGCTAGCAATGCGTTCCGTATCGACGGCCGTGTGGGAAACGACCTCAACGATTCGCTCTACGTGGTCTATATGGCCGACACAGCCGAAGAACTGGACCAAATCGACGATGACGCCTTTGTAGCTACGATGCCCGTGGTGAACAAACGCTTTAACTTCAGTGTCGAAATTGATAAACCCAAGGTGGGGCGCATCCGTACCGTCATGCCCGACGGCTCACTCTGCAAGTTGTGGACAAACCTCGACTTCGTGCCTGGCGAGACCTACCGCATCACGACACACAATGGCTGGTACGAAGAGGATCGCGACTACGAGAACCGCGTAGGCCGCTACTCTGGCCGTAGCTTGCTGAACGACCTGCAAAAACGTGGCATCGACGACCAGGTAACAGTAGAGGTTGTCGATTCAAATCCCGAGGAATTCAGGGTTGCTGACCCAGTTCAGAGTTGGCGGGATAATCTTTCGCCAGTCCATAAGCTGCAACTTGAAACGAAAGTTGATCAGGCGGCTCTGGTTGTTGGAAGCATCAAGGAAAACTATAAAGCGATTGGTAATTGTTTGACTGGTTTTAGAAGCCGTGACAAAGTCGTACTCCTCATAGACCAGCTTCTCCGGCAAAACAAAAATCTGGACAAGAAATATCAGGAGGTCATTAAACTGGCAAAGAACTTTGATGTCCCTGCTACTGTAATGCCGGGCTTATATAAGGAAATCGTTCAGTTCTATACCGAGCAGAACAAGGCGCTCATCGACCTCTACAAGGACAGCCTCACCAATGGCAAATCCATCCGTAAACTCCACGAGTATGTAACCAAACAAACGGAGAAATACATCAAAGAGATGGAGAACGTCCTCTGACTTTGAGTGTCTATTTCAGTCTGTAGAACACGCCTATCGTGCCATAGACAGGATAGAGCGTCTGTTCTACAGTCTTGAAGTCGCTAGGGAAGATGCCTGTCAGTCCCCAATTCAGGTCGGCTGACACACCGAGGCACTTGTAAACCTGCCAGTCGACGCCAATACCAACGCCAAACTGCACGCTACGCATGTCGTCGTCGAACTCGTAGGTGGCCCATTCGCCCTCACGGTTGCCCATCAGGATCTTAGATCCCGTCGGACCGTCCTTTCGCAGGTAACCGTCGGAGGCGATGCCGCTGAAGCCCTTGCTTAGGAGGAACGACACGTAGGGACCGCCCTTCAGCATCACCTTTCGGCTCAGCGTGAACGTCGCCTGCACGGGCACGGTGAGCATCCATTGCTTGACCTCCTGCTCGACGTGACCCGTAAAGAGTCCCGACATCTTCTGGTCGCCCTTCACCACCTCCATGGAAAAAGCCTTGGTGGTGATGTCGCCCTTCATGCCTTTGTTCTCAAAGCGCAGGCCCGTCATGATGCCCCACTGCCGGTTAAGTGGCAGCATGGCGTCGAATCCCACCATAAACGACGGCGTCAGGCTGTAACCGTCGATGCTGCGGATGGTCTCGGGCAGCGGGATGGGCGTTGTACCGCCGATGCTGTAACCCACGCGGGCCTTCAGTTGCAAACTGTCGAGCGTGCCGGCCTCAGCGGGACTGCCGATAAGCAATGATGCTGCTATCAGTATGATGTATGCAATGTTCTTTTTCATATCCTGTCCTCCCTGATTATTTTTCATACGACACTTCTACCTCGTCCACATAGAGCGTGCTACCGACGGCTCCCTCGAACTGCGCACCCCGCTTGCTCGACGAGAATACCAGTGCCAGATTACATCCTTGGGCTGCGACAATATCATCAGGAGCATCACGGCCCTCGAAGAACATTTCCCACTGTGTCCACGTGTCAGTAGTCGGCAGCGAAGCCACACGTGCCACCTTGTACACCTGTGGGTTGTCCAGCAGCTTGTCGAGGTCTTCCACAGCATGGCCGTCAAGGACGTAGCTTTCTCCCTTGTCGTCGGTGTTGCGATAGTACACGGCATAGATGCTGGCCTCGTCCTTGCGGTCGGGATATACGTTCATGTCCTTATCGGTGAACTTCTCACCAGGCTTATACTTGTACCAGCCGGTGATACGTATAGGTTTCTTGCTGACAGGCACGCCGAATCGCGTGGCTTTCAAGGCGTCTGTCAGGACATAGTCAATCAAGAATTTCCCCAAGAACAAACTTCCTGCCGCGATGGGCTTCTTCATCCATTCTCCCATCATACCTGCCGACTGGGTGTTCAGACAAACGCACCCTCCCTCTTTGCCGTCGAGCGTGCGATAGACGGGAAAGTCATCTGGCTTTGCACCGCTCTTGGTGAGTGCCGACCCGCTATTGCCCGTGGCCCAGCAGTAGTTGTGCTCATTGTTTGCCATCAGCTCATAGAAGACGTGCATCGCGTTTTTATTGTTGTACATGGGATTACCCGAATCTATCTCCACATGCTCGAAACTGTATTTCTCTGCAGGCAGTGGCACCTCATGGAAAATGACGTTGTACAAGCGTCTCCATTCGCGGTCCTGCGAGGTGACGGTATAGACGACAGTGTCTTTCGTGAAGTCCTGCATCGAACCGCTTGCAGGTTCGATGGTAGCGCCGTCGGTAATCTTGAAGTTCAAGGGAATCTGTGTCGGAAGCGAGATGAGCGACCGCACGGAGAAAACGATGTTCGTCTCTGCCGAACTGATTTCTTTCTGCATTTCTGTGGTCTTGTAGAAGTACTCTCCATACTCCTTGCCTTCTATCCACGCACTTTCTATGTCGCACTCCTTATTCAGGGCCTCTTCCTTGATACATGACACCATGCACCAACAACACACACCAATAATAATGTACTTTTTCATACAATCAATTTTATCTGCAAAAGTACAAAATATTATCTACAAGAACAAATCTTTTCTATTTTTTTAATGTGTAATTTCTGAATTCCATTGGCGTCATGCCGAAGTGGTCCTTGACGTATTTGCCGAAGAACGATGGATTAGGGAAACCGAGGCGGTCGCAGATCTGCTTGATGCTCAGGTCGGTCTGCTTCAGATAGTAGCGGATGTCTTCCAGAACCTGTTCTGTAATCCATTCGTTGGCAGTCTTGCCGGAATTCTTCTTGCAGACGACCGTGAGGTATTTGGGCGAGATACAAAGTTCGCTAGCGTAGGCATCTACCGTATGGCGCTTTATTTCACTGGAATGCAGTAAGTCAAGAAATCGCTGGAAATGGCTTTTTCCAGTTGAAAGTTGAGCGTTGAAAGTTGAGAGTTCACTGTCGGCTGGTAGGAGTTTCTGTTGCATGGCGCCACAGAGGGCAAGGATTGCCGAACGGAGCAGCGACTGGATGACATCGGTATGCAAGGGATTGTCCTTACCCTTTGCTATGGCCAGTGTGAGCATGTCGTAGAAGTGGGTGTAGAAGAGTATCTCGTCTTCGTCCATTGTCACCAGATGATTACGATGGATGTACATCATGTCATTCCAGATGTTCATTTTCTCGCGTAAGAAAGTCTGCAGGATGCGGTTGGTGAGGAACATGGCCTTCAGATTGAAATCAGGACTAATCATCACATCAGTCACCGTGACGTTCTGAGGTATGACGGCCACCTGGTTCTTATGCAGTTCCATCTGTATGCCGTTCATCTGAGCCTGTACTCTGCCGCTGGTGCAGATGACAATGGTATTCATTGACACATGGGCAGTTCTCGTCTCAGTAAACTGTTGGATACTGTCAACTACGACGATGTCATTGTCAGAATAGCCAATCTGAACATCCTCATTGTCAGCTAATGTCTGAAATGTTACTTCTTCATGCTGTTTCATGCTGCAAAATTACTTATATTTTCCCATATTTCGTGTTTTATTTGGCGTAAATTATGTTTATTTTGGAATCTTCTTGTGGAATTGATAATGAATGAGGAGAAATTGAACATGGAAAATAGTCGATTTTGGATTAATTTTGCAAAAAATTAGACATATTGTTATGAAAAAGGTATTATTGTTAGCAATTGGCTGTTGGCTGTTAGCTGTTAGCTGTAGTAACAAGAAGGAGCAGAACATGAAGGCTCCGACGAGAGTGACGACACAGGTGGTATCACCTGGTATGGTGGATAATGCCCAGACGTACGTGGGTATCGTGGAAGAACGCGAGGCAACGGCAGTGAGCTTTACGGGCATGGGTGTGGTAAAACGTATGCTGGTGAACGAAGGCCAGGCTGTCAGCAAAGGTCAGCTGATTGCTGAGATGGACGACACGCAGGCCCGCAACGTGCTGAGTGGTGCCGAGGCGCAGATGACGCAGGCCAACGATGCACTGGCGCGCTACAAGATGCTGCACGACAATGGCTCGCTGCCCGAAGTGCAGTGGGTGGAGATACAGAGCAAGGTTGCTCAGGCCAAGTCGCAATTGGAGGTAGCGAAGAAGAATCTGGCCGACTGTCGATTGACGGCACCCGTCGGTGGTATTATCGGCAAGAAACTGATAGGAACAGGCGAGACAGCCCTGCCGTCACAAGCTGTTGTGAGTATCCTTGACATCTCAACGGTAAAGGTGAAGGTGGCTGTCCCTGAAGCAGAAATAGGTGGTATCAATGCCACTACTCCAACAAGTATTTCGGTAGAAGCCATCAATGGCAGTTATCAGGGAGGCCGCATTGAGAAGGGCGTGCAGGCCGATGCACTTACGCACACGTACGATATAAGAATTAATGTGGCAAACGGCAATCGGAAGCTGTTGCCAGGCATGGTGGCCAGCGTGCGCTTCGTGTCTGAAGGCTCGCAAGCCATTGGCAGCAAGATGATTCCTGTGACGGCAGTACAGAAGGATTCCGACGGCACGCTGTTTGTGTGGACGGTGGGCAAGGACAGTACGGCGCATCGCACAACTGTGACTATTGGTCAGACACAGGGCAATTATGTAAACGTCAACGACGGTCTGAGCATTGGCGACCGTATTGCCACAGAGGGTTATCAGAAACTGAGTGAAGGAACGAAGGTTGTTTTCTAGTTCATAATTCATAGTTCATAATTCATAGTTATGGAAAATAAGATGAATTGGCTCCGATGGCCTTTGGAGCATTACTCAATAGCATTGCTCATCGTAGGCATATTGTTTGTGATGGGTATCTACGGCATGTACATCATGCCAAAGGACGAATTCCCGCATGCCACCATCCGTCAGGGAGTGGTGGTGGCGGTGTATCCTGGTGCCACCAGCGAGGAGGTGGAGCAACAGGTGGCTCGTCCACTGGAGCGTTACCTCTTTACCTATGGCGAGGTGAATCGCACAAAAACCACCACGCAGTCGCAGAACGGCATGTGTATCGTGATGGTGAAACTGAACGACGACGTGAACAACAAGGACGAGGTGTGGTCGAAAATCAAGCACGGGCTGAACGGCTTTAAGGCGCAACTGCCCGGTGGCGTGCTGGCCATCGTGGTGAACGACGACTTCGGTAACACCTCGGCGCTGCTCATTGCCATCGAGAGCGACCAGCGTAGCTATCGCGAGCTGAAACAATATAGCGACGACCTCTCCGATCGTTTGCGTCGTATCCCGTCGGTAGCGAATGTCAAGCTGTTTGGCGAACAGAAGGAGCAGATATCGCTCTACGTTGATCGCCAGCGCCTGCAGGCCTACGGCATTGGTCAACAGATGCTCTTTTCGCGCCTACAGGCTCAAGGCATCACCACGATGAGTGGTAGCATCAACGACGACGACCAGCAGATACCCATCCACGTAGAGGCGCAGGAGAACTCGGAGGAGGAAATTGCCAACCAGATTATTTTCAGCGACCCTGCAACGGGCAAGGTGACACGCGTTCGTGATGTGGCCCGAGTGGTGCGCGAATACGATCCCATGTCGAGTCGTATCGAGCAGGACGGACATCCTTGTGTGCTGCTGTCGATGGAGATGACGCCTGGCAATAACGTGGTGCAGTACGGACAGGAGGTGGAAAGTGTGCTCAACAGTTTTGCTGCTGAGGAACTTCCCGACGACGTACACGTCACCCGCATTGCCGACAAGCCTAAAGTGGTAGCCACGAGTGTGAGCGACTTCCTGCGCGACCTGCTCATCTCGATGCTGATCATCATCCTGGTGATGATGGTGCTGTTCCCCATCCGTTCGGCCATCGTGGCGGCTATCACCATCCCGCTGAGCACTTTTGTCAGTGTAGCTATCATGTATATGATGGGCATCGAACTGAATATTGTGACGCTGGCGGCACTGATAGTGGTGCTGGGAATGATTGTCGACAACTCCATTGTGGTCATCGACGGCTATCTGGAGTATCTTGGCAAGGGCTTTAAACCCTTCGATGCCGCCATCGAGTCGGCCCGTCAGTACTTCATGCCCATGCTGCTGGCCACCATCTGTATCTGCGCCATCTTCTATCCGTTCCTTATCACGATGAAGGGTATGTTCCACGACTGTCTGGAGGACTTCCCCGTCACGATTACCATCAACCTCATGGTGTCGCTGGTGTTGGCGGTAACGGTGATTCCGTTCTTGGAGGTGCTATTGATAAAACCGGAAAATCTCGAGAAATCCGGACAGTCTGGTAACGCTATTACGAATTGGGTACAAAACACCTATAACCGCGTGCTCGACTGGACCTTTGCCCATCCACGGCTCACTATCTATGGCGGCATCGCAGTCATCCTGCTGTCGTGTCTCATTGCCCCTACGTTGAAGATACGCCTGTTCCCATACGCCGACCGCGACCAGTTTGCGGTGGAGATATTCCTGCCCGACGGCAAAGGACTGGCCGAGACGCGTGTGGTGGCGGATTCTGTCCGCCACGTCCTAGAGAAAGACGAGCGCATCACGAGTATCACGGGTTTTATTGGCTGTTCGTCACCACGATTTATGGATGCCTATGCGCCCCAGATGGCTGGTAACAACTATGCACAGTTCATCGTCAACACCAAGAGCGATAAGGCCACACTCGACCTCCTGACGCAGTATCAGCCACAACTGAGCGAGGCGTTCCCCAATGCCTACGTGAAGTTCAAGCGCTTGGACTATCTGGAGGTGAACGAACTGGAATATCGCTTCTATGGCGACAATCTCGACTCCCTGCATGTGGTGGCCGAACGGTTGATGGAACGCATGCGCCAGATGCCGGAACTGGAGTGGGTGCATACCGACTATTTCCAGCCGTATCCTATCATCAACGTCGAACTCGATCCTGTGACGTCGGCGCAGTTGGGAATTACCCGTACTACCGCCCAGCTGGCACTCGGCGCCACGTCTTCCGACCTGCGTGTGGGACAGATTTGGGAGGACAACTACGAGCTACCTATCGTGGTAAAGGACGATACTGATATGACCTTCTCTGATATCGCGAACCTGGGCATCGCCACACCCATGTCGATGGCCGCTTCAGTGTGCTCGACAGTTTTGCCGTCGAGTAGCAATACCACCGTGCCCCTACGCCAGATTGCCAAGGTGCAGCCCAAGTGGAGCGAGAGCCGCATCATGCATCGTGGTGGCGAGCGTTGTATCACCGTTACGGCCCAGTTTGCACAGGGCGTCTATACCGCTCCTATTGAAAAGGAGATTGCCCGCGTGATGCAGGAGGACATCGAACTGCCTCAGGGCGTTCGCACGGAGGTGGGCGGCGAGATAGAATACGGCGACGAGGCTTTGCCACAGATCTTTGGTGGTATTGCCATTGCGGAGGTCATCGTGTTTTTCTTCCTGCTGTTCAACTTCAAGCGGTATGGCATCACCACCATCTGTATGGTGGCCTTGGGACTGATGACACCTGGTGCGCTGATTGGTCTCGGACTGATGAACCGCGCCTTGGGCCTTACCTCCATCTTCGGACTCATCACACTGATGGGAATGATTATGCGTAACGAGATTCTCATCTTCGAGCATGCCAACGACCTGATTCAAAAAGGTGTGCCCGTGCGCCAGGCGGCCTACGAAGCCGGCAAGCGCCGCATGGTGCCCATCTTCCTCACCACGGCTACGACGGCCGTCGGTGTGGTGCCGATGATTATCGCACAATCGTCGTTCTGGATGCCCGTGGGTGTCACCATCTTCGCCGGTGGCATCGGCTCGCTCATCATGGTAGTCACCATGCTACCCGTCATTTATTGGCAAGTTTCAAAAAAATAATTATGAAAAAGATATTAGCAATCATAGCTTGTTCAGTTTGTTGCTGTACAGCAACCGCCCAGCGCACCTACACCCTCCAGCAGATCAAGGACTCTGCCCTCCACAACAACATCGCCATCCGTAATGCGCGACATAGCATCGAGGCTGCCCAGCAGCAGCGCAAGGAGGCATTTACCAAATACTTCCCCAATGTCAGCGGCACTGGCCTGTGGTTTAATGCCAACAAGGGTATGGCGCAGACCACCGTCAATCCGTCAGAGATGATTTCCCCTGAGTTGGGGGCCAGCCTGGCACAGATGCTGCCTGCCGAGGCGCTTGTAGCCTTGTCCAACCCCATCAGCATCTCGATGATGAAGAATGGTACCATTGGCTCGCTGATGGCCGTGCAGCCTGTGTTTGCCGGTGGACAGATCATCAACGGCAACAAATTGGCCAAAGTGGGTGAGGATGTCAGTCGTCTCCAGTTGCAACTGTCTGAAAACGAGGTGGAAAAGACTGCCGAACAATACTTCTGGCAGTTGGCCTCGCTGCAGGAGAAGATGAAGACCGTCGATGCTGTCGATACGCTGTTGGCTGGCATCCATAATGATGTCGATGTAGCTGTGCGCGCTGGTTTGGCTATGCGCAACGACCTGTTGCAGGTACAACTGCGCCAGAACGATATCGAGAGTCAGCGACTGAAACTACAGAACGGCATCTCCATCGTCCGTCAGCTGTTGGGCCAATATGCAGGCCTCACCCCTGACCCCTCTCCGACGGGAGAGGGGAGTAGTTACTCCTTCGATATCGCGCTACCGGAAATGAACCAGCAAGCCTATTCACTCCCCTCGCCCTTTCTCCCACCTGAAGGTAGGAGTGTGGCACGCAATGGAGAGGGGTCGGGGGTGAGGCTCCTCCCCGAGTATCAGTTGTTAGGCAAACAGGTTGAGGCTGCCAACCTGCAGAAAAAGTTGGCTGTTGGTCAGAATCTGCCGTCCGTCGCCGTGGGTGCAGGCTACAACTACCATAATCTGCTGGATAACAATCACACGTTCGGCATGGTGTTCGCCACCGTCAGCGTACCTATCAGCGACTGGTGGGGCGGCTCTCACGCCATCAAGCGCCGCAAGATAGAGCACCAGCAGGCTCAGGAGCAACTGGCCGATAATGCCGAACTGCTGAAAATCCGGATGCAGAACGCCTGGAACGGTGTCCAGGAAGCCTACCAGCAACTCCAGCTCTCCGAACGTAGTATCGAACAGGCCGAAGAAAACCTCCGCCTGAACCGCGACTACTATCGTGCCGGCACCTCACGCATGTCCGACCTCCTCGAAGCCCAACTGCTCTATCAACAGTCGCTCGACAAGCATACCGATGCCTTCGCCGACTATCAGAACAAGCTCTTGGAATACCGCCAAGCCATCGGACAGTAAGCGGAGGCGCTTACCTGTCAGCTCGGCAATCTCGAGCGATGTCATTGTCTGTTCGCTTTGTGTCTTCTTAATAAGATTAATAATGTGTGTCATAATTGTGTGTTGTTTTTAAACCCCATCTGCACTTGTGGAGTACCTCATGTAAGATTGTAAGAAAATAGGGTAGAAATCCGTTAAATCCGTGGTCAAAAAAAGAATCCAAGTCGGTGGTGGTAAAATGCTCCTTTAATTTGATTAAAAATCGGGCTCACCGCATGGTGGGCTCGATTTTTTATGCTAATTTCCTTAAAACATAAAAATAGCCCCACCGCCTTTACAAACCAAGCAGTGGGGCTGTGAAGTTATTAGTGACTTGTCGTTTTACCGGACGTCGCCCTCGTAGCCGACAAAATCGCTTTATCTGTTGTCACCAGTGGCTCCATCACCGGAGATGCCAGTGCCCTGTGTGTTGTCGTCACCGGAATTACCACCCCAGGCGATGTCGGTATCGGTGACGCTGTAGTCCTTGCCAAAGGCGCGGGCTACCTGACAGTTGGCGGTGATGGCACCGAGATACTGTCCGATGCCGTCGGCATAGAACACGGCCTCCATCTCGGGGGCCTTCTCGGTTGAACCAGAACTCAGTTGCTGGCCGTCCTGGTCGAGCCAGGTATAGGCCATCTGCCCCTTGGCGGCAATTGTATACTCACCCTCACTCACTTCGCCCTTCAGCGTAGGCTGGATGTTAAGACCGGCCTTGGCGGACAGGGGAATGGTGACACTCTTGGTCCAAGTGGTGGACGTCATCTGCTCACTGGCCACCTGTCCGTTCTCACCGACGAAACGCACGGTGACGGTAGCCACGTCCAACAGCTGCTGAGAAACAGTAGCCGTATAGTCGATTTTTACGCTAGTCAGCACCTTCTCTGTTGGCGTCGGGGGATCCGGCGTGGGAGGCGGTGTGGGATCGTCGCTGCTGTCACTGCCGCTGCAGGCGGTCAGGCTGCCGAGGACCAGCAGGCCCCCGAGCAGCATACTCATGATCTTCAGATTCTTCATAGTCGTTTATTTATTAATGATCTTCTTTCCGTTGATGATGTTGATACCCTTCGTGGGAGCTGAGAGCTGGCGGCCGTTGAGGTCGTAGATGCGCTCTGTGCCGTCGCGGTCGACGGTGCGCAGCTGTGTGATACCGGTGGTGCCTTCGAGCACCATGCCGATGGCAGGAGCATTGGCCCTTGCACTCTGCAGCAGATAGGCGCGATAGGGCAGGATACGGGCAGCACGGTGCTCGTCGGTATCGCTCTTCACCGGATGCCACAGGCCGTCGTTCTGCAGCGTGTAGGCTCCCAGCTCAGCAGCGTCGGCATTGCTGATGTTGTAGAGCGTGCCGCGCATCGAGAAGCCCGGTGCGTCCTGCTGCTGACCCACGGTCGTCGCTCCATTCGCCGGGATGTCTGCAGCACCTGTATTCAGCGATGCATCGCCATCAACCGTCCAGATAAGGTAGGGCTGCATGGCCTCGAGCGTCTCCAGCGTCTCGGTGAAGATCAACTCATTGCTGCTGCGGCCAGACAGCTTATAGGCCTTGGCGCCATCAGGTATCGGCATGCTGTAAGGCAGGCAGATGGTGTAAGGCACATCACTCTTGCCTAAGGTACGGGTGTTCTCTACCTTGTCGGTCTTGAAAGCGTAGGGCACGCAGTAGTCACGGCCGTCAATCAGGCGGAAGCCCTGGGCGCTGAAGCCGGTGCCATTACTTACTATGATGTTCGTACCGTTGCTCTCACCATATGTGGCAGGCACATAGACCAGCGTCTGCAGGCTGTCGATGCCGAGACGGCCGAAGCCGCGGTTCTTCAAGTCAACGGCGATATTGGTCGAGTCGCACAGGTGCATATCCACGTAACGCAGGTTGGTGGCCTTCGAGAAGAGGCTGTCCTCCATCGCTTTGAGCGTCGTGGGCAAGACCATCTTCTCCAACTTGGTCAGCTGCTGGATGTCGGCGGTATGCAGCGAGTCAACAGCGGTATAGACTAACGGCGTGAGGTCGCGGATACCGGTACGCAGGTTGAACCAGCCCTTCACGCTGCGGACGCCGGTGAGATCGTCGGCCGTAGCAGCGGCATGGGCGGCGAAGGCGCAGAACGACTCGTCGTCCTCGAACATTCCCTTCGAGATGAAGTTTGTGCGCTGTGCCGAGCCGTTGTAGTCCTCACCGTAGATATATTCCTGATATTGGCTCGGCCGTACATAGAAGGCGTCGAACGTCGGATTGTAGTTGTTGCTAAGCCAGCGAAGGACGAATAATTCGTTGCTTATATTCAACATCTCATCGGAAAGGATGTACATGCGGGTGAGCATGGCATCGTCGTCGAGGGCGGACCAGCTGAATTCCTGGATGCTGTCGCCGACGACGAGCACCTCCAGACCTTCGCACTCCTGCAGGGCGCGGTCTTCTACTTCCTTACAGGTCCTCGGCAGGATGAGCGTCTTCAGGTTGTAGGCACGCAGGAAGGCGTGAGTCACCAGAACGTTGTCATCAAACCTTCTTCCTTGTACATTTTCTTTTAACATGAACGATGCCGCTGTTCTAGTATAGCCCGTCACGCCAATACTGGTAGCCTTGATATCTGCGTCATACAGGTCGATGTACTCCAGACGGCCGGCATAGTTGCGACACAGGAGCCACGGGCAGTAACCCGCCATGTAGTTCAGCACGTCGATGTCGGCGCCCGAAATGGGGCCTACCACCTTCAGTTTGCGGTACTTGGTATAGTCGCCTCTGACAGCATCGACAAGAGTGTGTTCGCCTACAGCAGTGTATAAGTTGATGGTCAGTCCCAGTGCTTCGGCCAGCGTGTTCGGCTCGGTGAGGGTGACGGTGATGATGTCGTCACTGCTGTAATCACGCTCGTCGACGTTGATGTGGTCGGCATACTGTACCCACGTCTCGCGGTAGAGCTTGCATAACCTCTTCGGCACATAGATCTTGAAGTCGGCGGGCAGCGATGCGAAGGCGTCAGCCTCCAGTGTCGGCACGCTGTCGCACTTGACGGTGATGGTCTCAAGGCTCGAACAGCCGCTGAAGGCCGAGGCACCGATGTACTCGATACTGTCGGGCAGCGTGATGGAGGTCATGCTGCTGTTGCCGGCAAAGGTGTTCTCCAGACGCTTCACTTGAGTGAAGTAGTTGAAGTCGTCAAACGTCTTGATATCGGTATTGTTGTTGAAGATGCCTTCGACGCTCTCATTCTCCAAGTATACCGTCGGGAAGAAATGACTCTTATCGGCCAATGCCCATGTTACGGCATCATCCTTGAACACAGACACGACGCTGCGCGCCTGACGCACCAGCTTACCGTCGCTCAGGTAGTTACCTAACTGCTTCTGCGTGGTAAAGACGGTCTGGATGGGAGCCTCCCACGGATCCTTATACCAGTCAGATTCCAACGTGGCGAAGCCGTCGGTGAGCAGCACTAGCTCGTCGATGCCGTTCAGATTCTGTAGCAAGTCGGTGTCGAACTCGGTGGTCTTGCGGCCTACGCAGACGCGCTGCAGCGACTGGGCATCCTCGAAGAGGTTCTCACCGAGCTTCTTGGCAGACTGTGGCAGGATGACGGTCTCGATGGCCTCGCAGTTCTCGAACAGGTAGGGGGGCACGATATTGTCCTCCTTAATCTTCTCGTCGAGCCAGTTGCCATTGTAGCTGTGTTCATCATCTTTCTTGATCTCTGCATCCCACAGGTTCAGGTATTTCAGCTGTCCGTCCGTCCAGTCGCTGTCGTAGGCGTCGGCTCCAGCCATGTGGCGGATGACGGCGAGGTCCTGTCCGTTCAACGGGCCGATGACGGTCAGCGAGTCGTACTGGGTGTACGGACCCTGAATGTAGCGTACCTTGTTGCTCTTCTCCACCAGTGTCAGACCGAGCTTGTCGGCCAGCTGACCTGTGGCGGTGACGGTCACCACCTTATTAATATTAGGTACACCATCTACGATATAGTCGGCATACTCCGTCCAGGCAGCCTTATAGTCAGCCACCTTGCCTGCAGGTACATAGATCTTCAGACCGTCGTGCTTGTGGAATGTGCCGGTGCCGATGGTGGCAGGCTTGTCGCCCAGCACACGGATGGTGTTCAACTTCGAACAGCCGGCGAAGGCATCGTTACCAATGGTGGCAACAGCCTGCGGCAGTTCAATCTGCTTCAGTGCGGAGCAGCCCTTGAAAGCCTTTTCACGGATGTCGGTGATGGTGGCTGGCAACAGGATGTTACCCATGTTTGAACAGCCCTCAAACCACGATTTGCCCACATAGTCGAGCCCTACGCTCTCGAAGTACTTGAAGTCGCCAAACGAATAGATGTTTTCATGCTGTGCCTGGAACTTGCCGTCGAGCCATGAGAAGCCTGCACCGCCGATGCGGGCCAGGTCACAGTAATCTTTCCATAAAGCATTGTCGGTGCCGTGGTTGGCAGGGTCGTAGTAGGACATATCCACCAGTGCATCCTTGACGCCCGGGTCGGTGAGTCGGATGAGACAGGGCAGGAAGCGGTCCTTGTACTTAGCCCATGTGGTGTCGGCCTCGAACCATGCCACCTGCTGCGGCATCATCTTCAGGCGGGCGGTGGTGCCTTCGAGCACGCCCTCGCCAATCTTGATCTGCTGCGGCGTCATCGGCTCGAGCTTGTTGAGGCCGTCGGTCTTCATATAGACCAGGTCGATGTTTGCCAGGTTCTTGCAGTAGGCAAAGCAGGAGTCTTGCAGGGTGACATCCAGTCCGGTATAGCAATCGCCCATCCACAAGAATCCGTTCACGTCGGTGAACGACACGGTGCGCAAGTGCTCGTTGCCGTAGAAAGCCTTCGGTGCGACATAGTCCAGCTGGTAGTTGTTGTAGTTACCCAAGTCATTGATGAGCTTCACGGCACCCTGGTTGTCCTGGATGAACTTGTTGTCGGGACCGGTCACAAAGGTATGCTCTATCTTGTGGCCCTTCACCTCTTCCACCTTCTGGAGGGAGTTCATCTCGTAGGCGTAGGCGTACTGGGCACCATACAGCGTGTGCTGGGTGACGGGAGCGGCACTCTTGTAAATGAAGTATTGCTCCAGCGGAGCCCACGACTCGTTGTCGAGGAAGTCCTGCTTGCGTTGCGGGTCGATGACGATATGGAACTTTTCGGGGTCGAGACCGGCGAAGACGCTGTCACCGGCGAGGATGAAGTTCTCAGGACCGAGGGCGCGTGTGCCTTTGTCTTTGTCATACATTAGGGTGTTGAACTCCGTCAGGTTGGTGCAGCCCACAAAGGCTGAGTCGGGAATGGTGAGCAGCATCGGCATCGACGATCTGGTCGATTGGTTTTCGATGGTATAGAACTCTACCCTCTCCAGATTTTTCTTATTCTGGAAGGCCTTCTTGGCGAAGGTCATCGTGCGGTCGGAGGTGAAGGCGTTGCCGTCGTCGTCGAAGCCGCCATAGATCTTGGCCACCGTCGTCGTATCATCGACAGACTTGATATAGGTATGATAGACGATGTTCTTCGACGGTGTGGTGATGATGTAGCCGCCACCCACCAGACCTACCTGGTGGATGTTCGACTTGATGTTCTCGCGCATTCCCTTCTGTAGGGCGTCGCCGTTGTACGAGCCGCTGCCACCCCAGCATTTCGAGGAGAGGAAGCCGGCAGTATTGGTGGCTGCGGAGGCGGCCCTTGCTTGTATGAAATTTAATATCGTCGCTTTGGTTAATGCTCTCTCTGCGGCCTCCAAGGTTGCCCTTGCTGTTGTTACAGCATTAAAATAAGGGTTAACAATGCCTGCTAACAACGCTTGGAGAGATGAATAACAACTTCGGAATTGATCCAAACCCATCTGCCGAATAGTTTCAAAGGCCGGTATTGCCGCAGTGTACGACAATACATCTCCTGCTTCATTAATCAAGCCCAGTTCACGGAGAAAACGTCCAGGACCATGCGTCAATGCCGTTGTCATTTCCCATTGATGCTTAGCCCCTTGTGACGACATTAATATGCTTAGATTTTTGAGCAAATCTTTATCAAGGGTCTTGCTTTTAAGCTGGGACAACACCTGATCTCTCGCAACTACCATGTTTTCCTGGGCAACTTCAGCCGCATGGAGTTCTATGGTCGCATCTCTAACCGCCATTTTCTTTGCTGCATGGGCGGTTATTTCTGATTTTATGGAGGCCACCGTCAAAAGCACTTCGACGGCAATACGCGGCACCGTCCACCACGACACATCCTGGCTCACCACCTGCGAGGTCTGCAGAATACCGCCCGGATTGGTCATATAGCTGTAGTTCAGACCGTTCTCGTTGTAGTCCTTACGCCTGTTTGTCGGGTCAAACTCCACGGGTTCGATGTAATCCCGATAAGGCTCCCAGTTGGGGTCGTCCAAAAACTCCTGGAAGCGATCGGTCGATACCAGCACCTTGAAGTCGGGATTCATGTTCTGGCACGCTTCACTATACTCTTCGTCGGTCATCGTCTTGGCACTTTCCAAGGTAGGCATCGAGAAAATGTTGTCGCCCGGAATGACATCCTGCGGACCGAGGTTCTCCCAATGGTCTGTGCCATCCTCCACATAGTAGAACATGCGGAGTTCCTTCAGGTTCTTACAGCCCTTGAAGGCACCGTTCTGGATGACCATCTTCAGGTCGCTGTGCGAATTGTCCGAACGACCGTTGGTCTGGTAGAACTCGATGGCCTTCACATCCGTATTGCCGGCAATGGCGTTGCGCGGCAGGGCGATGGTCTTGTAATTATAGAATTCGCCCGGGTCGTTGTAGATACGCATCACACCCTCGCTGCTGACTTTGTTGATACCAGCCACTGAGACGTAATAAACCTTGGCATCATCATTAGTCTGCAACAGGTCGGCAGCGTTGAACTCCTTGTAGTCGGCATTCCACAGGCGCAGGTAGTTGTCCATCATATACTTTTTGTCGGCATTGGTCAGCGCGTCGCCGTTGCTGAGGTTGCGATAGATGGTATATTTTGTGCCCTCGGCCTCGAAGTCATTATTCGTGGCGTTATAGATGATGATGCGGTTGCGGAAGGGTGCCCACGTCTCGCTACTCAGGAAGTTCTGGTACTCCGAGGCCTGACAGCTGATCTGGACCTTCGGCGAACCGTCAAAAGCACTCGTCTCGATGCTGAACACCTGGTCGGGCTTCAGTGCCTCCCAGTGGTTGTCGCCCTTAGTGGTGTACTGCATCATCTTGATTTCCTCCAGATTGGGACAGTTCTTGAAGGCCTCGTCGGCAATCATGAAATCGAAGCCCAACAACGCGTTATGGAAGCTGCTGTTGGTATCCTTGAAGTAAAGGCTCTTCAACTCCGTCTTGTCAGCAAAGGCACGCGGGGCAATGATTCCCAAACGCGTATGATCGCGATCAACGCTGCCAAATTCTATGATGTCGTTGATTATCTGCACGCCGTCAGAGGGGGTTTCGTACTGCATGCAACCTACAATGGCAGTGATGTGCGAGGCGTTGCCGTCACCGTCGTAGATGACGAGTTCGTTATCGCTGTGGAACTTCCAGCCCTTGGCCTTGCACGTCTCGTCGCTCACGAAGTAGTGATAGTCATCCTTATTGAGATAGCGGTATAACACACCATGTTCGTAGTACTCCTTACCTTCAGGGATGCTCTTTTCGCTGGTATAGAGGTGGACAGGACCGTTGACGTCCTCCAAGCGGTGCACGCCGTCCTTGCGCCAGGGGTCGCTGAGGAACACATCGACGGCCTCCCAGTGGTTAAACTTCACACCGTCCGGCACACTCAGCCTCACGTAGTTGCCGGTTCTCCAGTACGGCTTGCCGTCGAACTGCACAAAGGGCTCATCCACCATCTCGTAGCTGCAGCCCTCGGGCACGTTCAGCTTGTTAAATACGCAGGTGCCCTGCTTCGTCTCCAGATAGCGCGTGCAGTAGCAGTTCTCGAAGGTCGCCTTGGCGCCCTTGGCCAGTCGCACGAAGGTGGCGCTGCCGCTTTCGAGGCCGCTCTCCACTACCGCCGGGTCGAACATACAGTCCTTGAACGTGATGTCAACCTCGCTCAAGCCTACCAGGCCGCCCCATTGCTTTCCCCAGCCTCTTAACTGGCCGGTGAAGGCGCACCGCTCAAAGACTGGTGCCACGGTGACGTTGCCGTTGATTTTACCCACGAGGCCACCGCTGGTCAGACCGTTCTTATAGGTTATCCAGAAATCGACGTCCGAGCGACAGTCGATAATCTTCGTGCCACGGGTGTCGCCCTCGCCGTCAATGACGGTGGCAAGGGCACCATTCAGCTGGTTGCCGCTCCAGATGGCACCGGTGGTCTTGACGTGGCGCACGATGGCTCCACGCAGACAGCCGAAGGGCGCACTGGCCTCCTTGGCAATGTTGTCGCCACCGCCTTCTCCGACGGTAAATGTCAGCGTGTGGTTGTCGCCGTCGAACGTGCCGCAGAAGGGCCTCTCCATCGAACCCACCTGAATACCCTTGGTGTCGATGTCGGCCGACAGTCTGAAGAACTGGTTCTGGAAATTCTTACCCTCGGCCACCATTTTAGCCAGCGCCTCCCACTCGTTACTCGACTTCAGGAGGTAAGGGTCGGCACTGTTACCACTGCCCAGGAACGTCGTCTGTGCCCAGGTCGTTGTCGTAGCGCATATCAGCGCTGCCACTAATAAAAATAGTTTCTGTTTCATTATCATATTTTAAGTTTTAGCGTTATTTATCGGCAAAATTACAAAAAAAATACCTAAACCGCAAAAGTTCAGGCATTTTTTTTCATTTTCAGACAAGATTTAAAGGTTTCCAGACAAGATTTAAAGGTTTCCAGACAAGATTGATAGGTCTTACACCCTTGGCAAAACGGATTGGCAAAGAAAGCTAAGAGTTGAAAAATTCGGGCTCATCGTTTGGTGGGCTCGAATTTTTTCCGTACTTTTGCGCACAGATAGCGCAAGAGACTGCTCCCACTTGTAAACCAATTATTTAAAAAAATTATAATATATTGAACACCAAGAATATACATAGAATACTTTTTGTCTGCCACGGGAATATCTGCCGAAGCCCGATGGCGGAGTTCGTGATGAAGGACTTGGTGAAGCGGGAGGGACTGGAGGACAGTTTCGTGATTGAGTCGGCAGCCACCTCGACAGAGGAGATAGGCAACAGTGTCTATCCCCCTGCCCGAAGGAAGCTGGCGGAACACGGCATCGGCTGTGCGGGCAAGACGGCACGGCAGATGACGCGCTCGGACTATGACCGCTTTGACCTGCTGATTGGCATGGACTCGTGGAACATCCGCAACATGCGAAACATCTGCGGTGGCGACCCTGAAGGAAAGATCGTGATGCTGATGGACTTCACCACACGGCCTGGCGACGTAGCAGACCCTTGGTACACAGGTGACTTCGAGGCCACTTGGCGCGACGTCCTTGAGGGTTGCCAGGCATTGTTGGAATCAATGCCAGCCGCCAGGGCCAGGACCACCGCCGGGGCCTCCGCCACCGCCTGTGTATGACGAGAGGTTAACGGACGAGCCGCCAGTGAAGGTGGCACCGGTATAGGCTACACCGTCGAAGATGCTGGTACCGCCGCTGACGGTAACGCCACTCTTCAGTATGGGCTGTGAGGCTCCGCTGACGACCATTGTATTACCACCGCTGGATGGTGTCTTAAAGACGAACGTGTCGTTGCCGACGGTCATGGCGTACCACGTGTTCTTGCTCCACGACGAGGCCTGATAGCACGCCTGTGTGAGCTGTGCGCCGTTCTCCAGTCCGCCGATGGCGATGATGGTGCCGCCCTGGACGTAGAGTTTCTTCTGTTCCTCGCTATTGGCGTCGATGGCCACCTCGGGCGTCGAAGTACCGATGGCATAGACCACACCACCTTTAATATATACGTTACCGTTGGCATCGATGCCGTCGTTGCCGGTGGAGCGTGCATAGACGTAGCCGCCGCTGATGGTCAGGTCACCGGCATTGCTCAGGCTCTTGGTGGCGTCGTTATACGAGGCGTTGATGGCGTCGTCCGAGGCGTTCACGGTCACCCATCCGCCCGTAATATCGATGCTGGTCTTGCTCTCGATACCCTCGCCGCCAGCACCTGTGGTGGTGACAAAGATGGCGGCATTGTCGCTGATAGTGATAGCACCGTCGATCTTGATGCCCTTGGGTGACGACTTGTAGTCGCTGTCGTATTTGTCGAGTTGCTGTGAATTGTTAACGGTAGATAGTGTGCCGCTCGACGATGCCACAACGGCATTGCCGCTGGTCTTGATGATCGTGGTGCCACCCGTAGCGGTGAATGTGCCGTCACCGTTGATGCCTTTGCCGCCAGCGCCCGTGCTGGTCAGGTTCAGCGTACCGCCGCTGATGGTCATATTTCCGTCAGCACCGAGACAAGCAGAAGCCTTGGTCTTTACCTTCGTGCTGTCCCATACGCCACCACCCGTGGTCTTTACGGTGATGTCGCCACCACTGATGCGCATGTCGCCCTCGCCCTTGATGCCTTTGGCAGCATCGACGGTGACGGTGATGTTGATAGTTCCGCCCTCGATATAGACATTGCCGCTGTCCTCATCCTCGTGGTCAGTGGTTTCGCCTGTTGAGGCATCGCCGTCGATGTCGCACTGGATGCCGTCGTCCTGCGTGCCACTGATGTTAATCGTGCCGCTCTCCATGAGGAAGTATTCGGCACAGTTGATGCCGTCGCCTGCGGCCGAAGTCACATTGATGGTGGCGTTCTTCAGCGTCATGTACTCACCCGTCTTGATGCCGTGCTTCACGTTGCAAACGACGTTCAGCGTACCCTTCTGTGCAAACTCGGCGTGGCCCTTGATGTAGAGGCAGCCCTTCTGCGAACCGGTCGAAGCGTCGCTGAGCGTGTTGGTCGTTCCTGTAACAATCTTTACCTTGATGCGCTTGCCGTTCTGGATGTGTACGGCAGCACCGCTATATACTGGTGTCGCGTTGGTCAGCGTTAGGCCGTTCAGTTCTATCGTCGCCTTGTACGAGCCCGACATATAGAACTCGCCGTCGGTCGATGTACCGCTCAGCGTGTAGGTGATTTCCTCGGCCAGGTCGTCGCTCTGGGCTATCGACACATGCGCTCCGCTGACGGTTGGCGTGACATACTGCGCCACGTTGCCTGCCACCGTTACCGATGCCGTCGAGCCGTCGTAACTCACGCCAATCGTACCGTCGCTGACCTTGCTGTTGTCCACCGTCATCGCTGTGATGTCGGTGAGCGTAAAGGTCTTGCCCATGATGGTCACCGTCTCGCCATTGGCGTAGGTCATCTCACCCGTCTGCGAGGCAGGAAACTGATAGGTCACGCTGCCCACCTTGACATTCAGCGTCTGTGCCCCTGCTGCTATCGTCAGCACGAGGGCTATCATAGATAATAATGTGCGTCTCATCTTACCACCATTTTATAAGTCCTGCTATTTGTCTTCACGATATACACGCCACGGCGCATCTGATCCTTGCTCACTTTATGGCCCTGCAGGTCGTAGATGTCAGTGGAATTGTCAATTGTCCATTGTCCATTGTCAATTGTTTCGATGCCGGTCGTTTCGTCGGTGTTCGAGAAGTACATCTTGCTCAGGTTCGTCAGCGTGAACGACTGCGAACCCACCGTCAGAGTAGTACCGCTGATGGTCAGCGTAACGTCCGAAGCAACGGATACCGAAGCCTTCGCCCCGTCCGTCGTCTCAAAGGTCAGGTAGGTATAGTCCTCGGCCTGCGCCGTCAGCATTCCTACCAGCATTGTCAATAACATTAAAATCTTCTTCATATCGCCTAATCGTTTGTAATAATGTTGCAAAGGTAAAGATTATCGGGGCAATTACCAAATATTTTCAATGAACATCCCGATTCTTTCAACGAATTTTTATTTGCAAAAGTACTAATAATTCTACAATTATTTGTATCTTTGCACCAACAATTAACAAAAGTCGGTAATAAAATTAAAATTATGAAGAAGCTATTCATGACAGCGATGATGATCGCTATGAGTATGGGGATGAATGCCCAGACAGTTCAGAAACAAGTAGTGGAAGAAGGCGGTACAGGTCCGTTCAAATCGGAAGTAGTGGGTGATGCCTCCTGCACAGGCTTTACAGTGTATCGTCCGCAAAATCTGAAAGAGGTAGTAGCGAAACAAGGGGCTCTGCCCGTGATTGTCTATGCCAATGGTGCCTGCTTCAACAACAATGTGGAGATGCGCCTGCTGCTGAGTGAGGTAGCCTCCTATGGTTATGTGGCAGCAGCCATCGGTCCGTACGACGAGGCAGACGTGATGGCACAATGGCGTGGTGTGTTGAAGGCTGCCTATCCTGATACCAAGGGCGACGTCATCATGGCAAACGGAGAAAAGATCCTGCCGATGACGGCTGAAGAGAAGAAGGCTCAACAGGAACAGCAGGCCAAGCAGCGTGAGGAGGCTGCCAAGAAAGCTAAGAAGAACAAGAAGCAACAGGCGCCTGCCGCCCCACAGTTCAGCACCTATCCCAAGATGCTGTTGGAGGTGCTCGACTGGCTGACGGAGCAGAATGCCAAGCAGGGCTCTGAATATTACCACTGTCTCGCCCTTGACCATGTGGCTGCCATGGGACAATCGTGCGGAGGTGCACAGGTACTTGGTGTGGCCTACGACCCACGTATCAAGACCTGCGTGATGCTGAACTCAGGTATTGGCGATATGGAGATGATGGGTACCACGAAGGAGGCGCTGAAGAACCTGCATACACCAATGTTCTACATGATTGGCGGCCCTGGCGACATCGCCTATGGTAATGCCCAGAAGGATTATGAGCGCATTGCCGACAACATCCCCGTGGTAATGCTCAATTCGAAGGATGGTCATAGCGGCACCTATTACGAGAAGCATGGTGGCAACTATGCCGAGGCTGTCGTTAAATGGCTCGACTGGCAGCTGAAGGGACAGGTAGGACAGTCTGCCCTCTTCCTCGACGATGAATACCTGAAGATGAAATTCCCAGAATGGCAGGGTGTCCGCAAGAACTTCTAAGAAAAAGACGATAAAAAGACTCGCTATATTCTTAATGCTTTTCCTGCCTTTGGCTATTCAAGCAAGAATCGTTTCATGATAATCAATTTGTTTTATATTCAAACCAATCAAAATCGGCATACATGTTGTCAGGAGAAGTGCATTGAGCAAATACTCCAAGCATGACACCTGTGAATCCTCCAATTACCTCTGTACTGACATAGCGGAAATCCATCTTGCCCAGCGTCTGAAAATGCTTGCCGTCATCAGAAACTTGCATGTAGTAATAGGCTGCATCTGAGGTGATGCGCAGATACACCTTATTACTATTTAGCGCCACCTCCTTATCGCAGTGAGCCATTTCTCCGATGCGGATATTCGATTTGGCATATAGTTTCCTGTCTCGCTTCTCCACGATTACATCATAGTGATTAAGTGGAGCTGCATAAGCCGTGATGCCCGCCTGCATACCTTCTCCAATGTGTGAGGCATCAAGCAGTGTTGTTGCTGTAAACACCTTTTCTGTCTGACGACGTGTAACAAAAGTGGGAGAGGTTGCCTTGTCAAGCGTCGTTGTAGTAGGCTTTAAACGTAACCACCCCTTGCGTTCTGTAAGCGAGTAGCGAGAATAATCAGGATTACCGATGCTATGCCATCCCCATGGCAAACCAATAGAACTGTAACTATCTGCTGGTACATCACGCTTGACATAGTTAAACTCCTCGCGCACGGGGTCAAGTGGCATTGGCACTTGAGGAAGTGTCGTACAATGCATATCAGTTGTCAGCGTGCCATTGCCATTCACAACAGGCCACGCATTCTCATCCCACCGAACTGGAGCAAGCATTGTCTCACGTCCCATGACATGAAGCAGGTAACCGCTGGTGCGGTAGCCCAGGCAGATCATCCACCACGTAGAGTCAGGCGCTTGAACGAGGTCGGCATGACCCAGTCCTTGTATCTCACTGTTCTGCATTTCCATATTGAAGTGCGAGAGGATAGGATTGGCACGATTAGGTTCGTAAGGTCCAAAGAGGTTACGGCTACGCAGGATGTTGACATGATGCCCCTGCTCGGTTCCTCCCTCGGCAAGCATCAGGTAGTAATAGCCATCCTTTTT
>JBGUIA010000083.1:0-54596 GCA_045112595.1 Prevotella sp.
CTTTTTGGCCTTGATGGCGTGGATGGTAGGAGAGAGTCCGGCAAAGCCGACCATGGCGGTGAGTACCATATCGATGGGCTGTGCTTCGACAATTTCGTCGAGTGCCTGGCGTCCGGCATACACTTTGACGTCGGGCAGGTCACTCATCAGACTTTTGAGTTCGTCGTAACGCTGTTCGTTGGCAATGACGATGGCGGCAGGCTTGAACTGATGGGCTTGCTGGGCCAGCAGTTCTACTTTGTTATTGGCGGTTAGGCAGTACACCTCATAGAGGTCGGCGTGTTCGGCGATGACCTCGAGGGCTTGGGTGCCTATAGACCCCGTTGAGCCGAGGATGGCTATTTGTTTCTTTTTCATATATCAAGTAATCCTTCTGGGATGTTCATTCGAATTTGTCGGTGTTCGGTGTCGATGTCGACGATGAGGTCGTCGTTGGCAGGGATGAGGCGGCCGTCCTCCAGTTCGAAGAGGATGTTGGCGGTGGTGTCGTCGATGGAGGCGATGGTCCCGACGACCAAATCGTCGGGCACAGTGTGGGCGGCGGCTTTTCCGTCACCATCGTTGATGATGGTGAAGCCCACGAGCGATGCCAGGGAGAGGTCGTCGTCGGCCTCTTCGGCAAGTGCGCGTGGGAAATAGACGTCGCAACCGGTGAGTTCTTGTGCACGCTGCTGGGTATCGATGTCACAGAACTTAACGAGACAGACGGTATCGTTGCGGAAACGGTATTCCTCCATGAAGAAGGGTACGAGGATGCCGTCGATGTCGAGCACGAGATAGTCGGCATCGACGCGGTCGAAGATGTCGTCGTCGAACTGGAACGACACCTCGCCTTTGACTCCGTGGGCCTTGCCCAAACGGCCAATCTTGTAAACTTCCTCTGGTTTGATCATATTTTCTGCTAGATGTTCTAGATAATCTAGAGGCTCTAGATGTTCTAGTTATATTCTTTCAATTTTAGCGCCGAGGGCGTTGAGGCGGTCCTCGATGTGTTCGTAGCCGCGGTCAATCTGTTCGATATTGCTGATGACGCTGGTGCCGTTGGCACTCATGGCGGCGATGAGCAGGGCGATACCGGCACGGATATCTGGGCTGGACATGCGGCTGCCACGCAGGGTCAGTTTACGGTCGTGGCCTACGACGACAGCACGATGGGGGTCGCAGAGGATAATCTGAGCGCCCATATCGATGAGGCGGTCGACGAAGAACAGTCGGCTCTCGAACATTTTCTGGTGGAACAGCACCGAGCCACGAGCCTGTGTGGCTACGACGATGAGTACGGAGAGCAGGTCGGGAGTCAGTCCGGGCCATGGTGCATCGGCCAGCGTCATGATAGTACCATCGATGAACGAGTCGACGACATAATGTTTCTGACGAGGGATGAAGAGATCATCTCCATCTTCCTCGACTTTGACGCCCAAACGTCGGAAGGCATCGGGGATGATGCCGAGGTTTGCGAGCGAGACATCCTTGATGCGTACGCCGTCGCCACACATGGCTGCCATACCGATGAACGAGCCCACCTCAATCATATCAGGCAACAGGCGGTGGTCGGTACCATGCAGCGTGGTGACGCCAGCGATGGTGAGCAGGTTGCTGCCGATGCCTGTGATGTTGGCTCCCATGCGGTTGAGCATGTGGCAGAGCTGTTGGATGTAGGGCTCGCAGGCAGCATTATAGATAGTTGTAGTCCCTTCGGCGAGTACGGCAGCCATAATGATGTTGGCCGTACCAGTGACCGAAGCCTCGTCGAGCAGCATGTAGGAGCCTGTTAGGCCATTAGCTTTTGGCTTTTGGCCTTTGGCAAAGATTTCGTAGACGTTTCGATTCGGAATCTGGCGGAAGCGTGCACCGAGTTTCTGGAAACCCAGGAAGTGGGTGTCGAGACGACGGCGGCCTATCTTGTCGCCACCGGGTTTGGCAATGACCGCCTTGCCCATACGGGCCAACAGCGGACCAATCATCATGACGGAACCGCGCAGCTGGGCGCACTTCTCGACGAATTCGTCGCTTTCGAGGAATGCCATGTTAAGGGCATCGGCCTGGAAGGTAAAGACGCCTTTTGACACGGATGTCACCTTCACGCCGACGTCTTTCAACAGTTGGATGAGGTTGTTGACGTCGCGAATGTTGGGAATGTTGCTGATGGTGACGGGCTCGTGGGTGAGCAACGTGGCACAAATGACTTGCAGCGCCTCATTTTTGGCACCCTGCGGCGTGATGGTGCCGCTGAGCAGATGTCCGCCTTCTATCTTGAATGTTGCCATCTCTTACTTCTTTTTCTTTTTATTCTTGCCTTCTGTCTTTGCGGGCTGCATGCTGTCGAACTGGAACATTGAGAGGTCGAGCTGGATGATACCATCGGTAAAACGGGCAAGATCGTCGGCTACGCGCTCGTCGTCCACCGAACCATTACCCCATGCCATCAGGTCGCGTTTCATCTGGTTGGCAGTCTGGCGCACCAGTTCGTCGCGCTCAGGACCTTCGGGCATTGTCTTCAAGTGTTCGAAGACCTCAGCGAGCAGGCGTCCGTAGTGGCGCTGATAGAAGAGCCCGTCTTTGCCGGGCAGTGGCACCGGATTGGGTTTCGCATGAATCTTCTCCGCCTCGTTGACGTCGAAGGGCCAGTCGATGTCGAGCTGTTTGTGACTCATGAGGAACAGGTGATCCCAAAGTGTCTGCTCGTAGTCGGGACTGGTGCGAATCTGCGTGTTTTTACCTTCCATCTGTTGGATGATGGACTGTGCACAGGCATTACGCTCTTCTTTGGTAGGCAGACTGATGGCCAAATCGACCATCTTCTGTATTTCACGTCCGTATTCGGGCATGACCAGCTTCTCGCGCTGGGTGTTGTAGTCTAATCCTTTAATATCCATATGTTTTTATAAAAGTTTCTTGGGTTTGATGGCAACAAAATCCTTCAGATAGAAAGGAACGAAATAAGCCACGTCTTCGAACTGTTCGTTGAGGAAGCGGCGTTCGGCCAGTGGCTGCATCCATTTTGCCAGGGGTTCGATGCCCTCGATGAAGTGGGCATTGGGGTGGGTGATGACGTCCTTGCACTTCTCGGCACCATTGCCAAAGAAATAGACGGGATGCTCGTCGAGCCACTCCTTGTAAGTATAAGCTTCGACAATGTCGGCACTGACGTCGCGAACGGTTTTCAGTCCGCGGTCATAGAGAGCAGCATAAACCTCCATGCGACGTGCGTCGAGCATGGGACAAAGCAAGGCGTTTTCCTCCTTAATCTTTTCACCTAACAACAGGGGAACGCAAAGCAATTCCAGCGTGGGAACGGCGATGAGTTTCAGGTCACGACCATAGCAGATGCCTTTGGCCATAGAGACGCCGATGCGCAGACCGGTATAGGAACCAGGACCACAGCTGACGCTGACAGCATCGAAGGGAATAGCGTGGTTGTCGGTGAACGACATAGCCTCGTCGACCATCGTTCCCAGACTCTCAGCGCCGGCACCTTGCTCGCCTTGTGCTTTCTGTTCGAAGATGCATTGTCCGTCCTCGGAGACCGCCACGGAGCATACATTCGTGCTCGTTTCTATATGTAGTATACAAGCCATAATTCTCTTTTTAAGGTGCAAAGGTACGAATTTTTCCCTCAATCCTCGCATGTTTCGTAGAAATTTTGTACCTTTGCAACCATATTTAAGAAATAAACCGATTATGATACAATCAATGACGGGCTACGGCAAGACTGTCGTGGCTTACAAAGGAAAGAAAATCAACGTTGAAGTGAAGTCGCTGAATTCGAAGCAACTTGACCTGACAACCCGTATTGCGCCACTCTATCGTGAAAAGGAGATGGAGGTGCGGCAAATTGTTGCTGAAAAGCTGATGCGCGGCAAGGTGGAACTTGCAGTATGGATAGAGAAAGATGCTGCCACCGAGGCAACACCGGTGAATACGGCTCTGATGGATAGCTACTATCAGCAGTTGAAGGGCTTTGCTGAGGAACATGCAATTGCCGGAATCGACTGGATGCAGACATTGGTGCGCATGCCGGATGTGCTGACGAAGACGGAGGTCGAGGTGTTGGACGACGAGGAATGGAAAGTGGTGCGCCAGGGCGTCTGCGAGGCAGTACAGAATCTGGTGGATTTCCGCACGCAGGAAGGTGCTGCGCTGGAGAAGAAATTCGCTGAGAAGATAGACAACATCGAGCAGTTGCTGGCATCGATAGAACCCTACGAGAAAAGTCGTGTGGAGAAAATCCGCCAGCGCATCGTTGACGGACTGAAGCAGATTCCTGGTGCCGAGTATGACAAGAACCGTCTGGAACAGGAACTGATTTACTACATCGAGAAGTTGGATATCAGCGAGGAGAAGCAGCGTCTGACAAATCACCTGAAGTATTTCCGCGAGACGATGGCAGATCAGCCCGGACAAGGCAAGAAACTGGGATTCATTGCACAGGAAATGGGTCGTGAAATCAATACCACCGGTTCGAAGTCGAATCAGGCCGAGATGCAGAATATCGTGGTGAAGATGAAGGACGAGCTGGAACAGATCAAGGAACAGGTACTAAACGCCCTTTAAGGCGTTTGCTATTGGCTATTAGCAGTTAGCTATTGGCTTTTGCAATATGAGAAATTTTAGAGAGTATAACGTCTATCAACAATCTATACAATTGTGTGTAGATATTTATAGAATCTGTAAAAACTTTCCTTCAGATGAGAGATTCGCATTGGTAAACCAATTGGAAAGAGCTGCGGTTTCCATATCATCTAATATTTCAGAAGGATCGTCAAGGAGTTCTGATGTAGATTTTGCTCATTTTTTGGAAATATCCTTAGGTTCTGCTTTTGAAGTTGAGACTCAATTGACCTTAGCATTTAAACTGCATTATATTGATTTAAAGACTTTCGAGGAATTGATTACTCAAACCGAAACAGTACAAAAAGGATTAGGGAAATTTATTGGAATCTTAAGAAAACAAAGTATATGAGAGGGCGTTTAATTATTTTTAGTGCTCCATCTGGAAGTGGTAAGTCGACAATAGTTAATTGGTTGATGAATGAGCACCCTGAATTAAAGATGTATTTCTCTATTTCGTGTACGTCACGACAACCGCGTGGTACAGAAAAAGATGGGGTGGAATATTTCTTTATTTCTCCAGAAGAATTTCGTCAGAAAATAGCTAATGATGAATTCTTGGAGTATGAAGAAGTGTATGAGAACCGTTTTTACGGTACATTGAAGGCGCAGGTTGAAAAACAACTTAATGCAGGTCAGAATGTGGTTTTTGATGTAGATGTTAAAGGTGGGATAAATATTAAGAAATTCTATGGTAAAGATGCTTTAAGTGTATTTATTCAGCCGCCTTCAATTGAAGAACTACGTAAAAGATTGGAAGGACGGGCAACGGACTCGCCCGAGGCCATCAAGACTAGATTGGCAAAGGCATCTTATGAGTTGACTTTTGCAAATCAGTTTGATAAAATTATAGTAAATGATGAATTGTCTAAAGCAAAAGAAGAGGCATATTCTCTGATTAGTTGTTTTGTCAATGCAAACGAATAAAAAGCCAAAAGCTAAAAGCCAAAAGCTAATAGCCATATTCGGGGGCTCGTTTAATCCCATACATGTCGGACATATTGCTTTGGCACAGGCTGTGCTGGAGCGGTGTGGACTGGATGAGGTGTGGTTGATGGTGTCGCCGCAGAATCCATTGAAACGAAACGACTCAGATTTGCTGGACGACGGGTTACGGTTGGAGATGGCGCAAAAGGCATTGGAGGGCGTAGAAGGCGTGAAAGCCTGCGATTATGAATTCCAGTTGCCCAAGCCCAGCTATACGTGGAATACGTTGCAGCATCTGACTAAAGACTATCCGGACTGTAGCTTTACATTATTAATAGGTGGCGACAACTGGGCGCATTTTGAACGCTGGCGCCATTGGAAGGATATTCTGCGCGAGTATGACGTTATTGTCTATCCGCGAGATCAGTATTTGGGAACCATTGATGTCCCGTTGCTCCCTGTCAGCAGTACGGAAATCCGCCAACGAGTTAGAACCCATAAAGACATTAGCGGCATGGTACCTGAGAACATCGCGCCACTGGTGGAAAAATATTATCGGCGATAGGTTACGCTTTGCGCAACCGCCTGTAAGTATGTACCAAGAGATAGCTGATGCGTGGCGGCAGGAAAAGCGCTATGCGGTCGGCTAACGGATGGTGTGAAGTGACGTTCGGACGGATGTCTTTGGCGTATTCGCGACAGGCATCCCATTGGCGCGATTCCACGAAATCTTCGTAGATTTTCAGTTGATGTTGTGTGTGGTAATGCTTGAACTCGTCCCATCGCGGTTCCAGTGTCTTGCGTAGCGTCTCGTCGTAAAGACGCTCAACGGAGAGTTGCAGTTTGCGGTCGTTGGGAAGTCCTTTGTTATAGAGATAGATGGCGTCGGCAATGAAATAGACTTTCGGCCGTTTGACCAGGCATTTGATTTGCATGAGGATATCCTCGCCATTGCGAATCTGGGGTGGGGTGTCGAGACAACCTTTCAATAGTTCACGACGGAAGATGATGCCCCATAGCACACAGACACCGAGACGGGACGATAGCAAGTCGTGGATGATACCCTCCCCATCGACAAACCCTCGTCGCCCAGTATCATAGAGTTGTCCGTATTGGTCGTAATAGGTGGCAATCACTTCGTCGGCACCGCTTTCTTCGATGGCATGATGCATGGTGCGCAGGGCTCCAGGCAATAGCTCGTCGTCGGAATCGACAAACATGATATACTTGCCTTGCGATTCCTCCATCCCACGTCGACGGGCAGCTGTCACGCCGCCATTCTCTGTGTGAATGATGCGGATGCGCTGGTCCTGCTGTGCCATCTTGTCGCATATCTCACCAGACCGGTCGGTACTGCCATCATCAACGGCAACGACCTCGAAACTGTCGAAGTCCTGAGCCATGAGTTGGTGGAAACAACGCTCAACGTAGGCCTCCTTGTTGTAAACGGGTATGATGACAGAAATCTCCATGATTTACTTGTTTGCTTTCTTTAGAATGAATTTGAGGCACTCGTCCATGATTTTAACACGCAGGAGTTTCATGATGCCTATATACAGCAGACCGGCAACCACCACTCTCACAGCCAGCAAGGCATAGATGTTGGTGACGGGTAGGGTAGCGAAGTAGGTAACGGCCATCACGCCAAGTGTGAAGATAGCAAAAGGAACGGAATCTTTCAGCACGTCCATTAATCGCAGGCCGATCAGTCGATGGGCGTATATTTGCCATAAAAACAGCCAGATGATGTTAAGAGCAGAATAGGCGTAGACCACAACGAGGATTCCTTGTTTGTAGGTCGCCAGAATCAGTAGAAACTGCAATACAATCTGTGCGATGTTCAGGCGCATATTGATGTCGGCACGACCCTGGCTGATAATCAGGTTCTTATAGAGCGAATAGAACGGCATGAAGGCCCCTCCGATGCAGAGTATCCGAAGGATGGGAATGCTCTCCGTCCATTTGGGACCAATCGTGGACAGGATAAACTCGTCAGCCACCATTGCCAGTCCGAACATGGCTGGGAATGCCAACAGGGATGTGAACCGCAACATTTTGCGGAACACGCGAACCTCCCGTTGCTCGTCCTCATCGTCGCGAATACTTACCATGACGGGTTGCGCCACTTGGTCAATCATTCCTCCTATGGTTTGGTAGGCCATCGTATTCCATTTGAATGCCTGGAAAAAATTACCTACTACCTGTGGCGTGCGTGCAAATAGCTTACCAAAGACAAACGTCAGGATATTGTTGTTCACCGTATTGACAATCATGGTGACGAGGATGTTCATCGAGAATCGGAACGTCTTACGGATGGGGCTGAAGTCAATTTTCAGCGAGGGACGCCATTTGACGAAATACCACCTGCCAATGATGAGCATTGTAGAGTTGACGACCTGTTGCCACGCCAGACTCCAGTAGGAATAGCCGTTGAAAGCCAGGATGATGGCGGTAGTGCCAGAGATGACGAGAGCAGTAAGGCTGACGATGGTCATCTCGCGCTGCATCATGTTCTTCATCATATAGGCGTTGGTGGAAATGCCCAGCGACGAGATGAAGAAGGCCAGGAAAATGAACCGCGAGAGGTCGGTCAGACAGGGCTGCTCGAAGAACACGGCTATCCATGGCGCAACGGCAAACAGCACAAGATAGATGCAGAAACTGGTGATGGTATTGAACCAGAAGACGGCATTGTAGTCGTTATCCGTGGGCTGTTTCATGTTGATGATGGCCGTCGAAAAGCCGCTCGACTGCAGATTGCCCGCGATAGCCGAGAAGATGGCAATCATGCCGATGGGTGCCCATTCCTCAGGAGTCAGCATTCGACCTAACAGAATGCCGATAATCACATTCAGTATCTGCATGGTGCCATTGTTCAGCGCACCCCAGAAGAGTCCTTTTGCTGTCTTTTCCTTTAGGTTATCCATTGCGTCTGTGTTCGTCTATCATATCCATCAGTTTGTCGCTCTTGCCGGTAATCGTCTTGCGGCAAAACATCTTACCACTCTTTATGATGGTGTCGTAATCAGCCTCTGTAAAGACCTTGATTTCCTCACCATATTCTATATAGGTGAGAGGTGTGTAGTCCTCCAGCCGTGTAAACGCGCCTTCTGAGAGCATGCAACGTGAGGCAAAAGGCGACTGGAAGGCAATGGTCTGCCAAATAGTTTCCGACGGACAAAAACTGGTGTTGAAATAGCGGACGAAGTCAGGATGACTGTCCATAAAATCCATGCAATATGCGGCCAGTTCCGAAGTGATGCCCCACCAGTCGGCACCTTTGTAAAGCGCATAATGCTGTCCGTCGACGGGAATATACAGTTTCTTCCGAATCCCCAGCGCATACGATATTTTCCGTAGCGACACCCTGAACTTGCTTTTCAGCGTGCCATAGCGCCATGCGTGGTTGTTCAGGAAACGGTATTCCTGATATTGCTTGGCGTCAATGCCCTGTTGGTGTTCCATCGAGATGCCCTGAATGAATTCCTGTCCCTTGTGCTGCGTCAGGTAGTCCTTGATGCGTTGGTTGCTCCAGACGGGATAGTCCAGTCCGCTCAACGTAAACAGATAGTCAAAGTGCGTGCCGAAGGATAGCGCTTCCTTCACCAGCGCCCTCTGAAACTTCACCTGCTGCATGCTTGCCCACATGACATCGTAGCGTTCCTCGATGAAATGAACACGTGGGGAAGTGACCGTCGTGCGGAATTCCTGTAGGTTGCTCTTCAGGTCGACATGTACGAACGTCTCGCTATCCTCAGGCAGTTGTTCAGTCAGTCTGAGCAGATGCCGTGGATCTGTATGAGCCGAAATGAGGAACGCTATTTTCATCGTTTTTTTGAATTTACGTTGCAAAAGTAAGCATAATCCTTCGAAGTACCAAACAAAATGGCAAAAACTGAAGTTTTTATTTGGTTATTCGTTCGGTTTGCACTATCTTTCTCCTTTGGAGAAGATACTTTCGCTCGAAAATGAAAATAAATCGCGATTTATTTTGCATTTTTCTCGCTTATTCGTATCTTTGCAGCATGAAACACTTGCCTAAGATATCACTTCTGACGTTCTCATGCATCGTGAGTCTGGGGACGTTGCTGCTCTACAACATACCGTTCTTCCGTTACGTTGCCGACAATTCCAACGAGTCGCTAGGCGGCAAGATATTCCTGCTGGCGTCGCTGGTGGTCATCATGTTGGCGCTGAACTTCATGATGACCTATCTCGTCATGTGGCTGTTGCGGGTGGTCGGACGCATCCTGCTGGCCATTCTCGCCATCATCAACGCGACGGCGGTTTACTTCATCTACACCTATAGCGTGATGATTGATGCGACGACCATTGAGAACGTGTTCAATACCAGATACTCCGAGGCGTCGGGATTCTTCAGCTGGGGACTGTGGCTGTTCATCCTAGTTGCGGGCGTGCTGCCGGCCGTGTGGTGCTTGCTGCAGCCGGTGGTCATCGGTAAGGCGAAGAAGCTGGGCATCTATTGCGGCGGAGCGTTGGCCGTTGCCCTTGTGGTGGCTGCTATGAACTTCGGCCAAATGCTGTTCGTCAGCGAGCACGATACGGAGCTGGGCGGACTGCTCCAGCCGTGGTCATACATTGTGAATACCTGTCGTATTGCGAGCTTCCAACACGACGAACAGGCCGAGGAAATCCTTTTGCCCGACGGCAAGATTACGGACCACGAGAAGGCCGTCGTGGTGCTCGTCATCGGTGAGTCGGCACGTAAGGCCAACTTCCAACTCTATGGTTACAAGCGCGATACTAACCCATTGCTGTCGAAGCAGGACGGCTTGAAGGTTTACGAGGCCACGTCGTGTGCCACCTACACCACGGCGGGCACCAAAGCCATTCTGGAACCGATGGATAGCGGCGACCTGTATGAACTCTTGCCGAACTACGCTTTCCGGACTGGCGCCGACGTGTCGTGGCGCACCTCCAACTGGGGTGAACCACCTATTCACATCGACGAGTATCTTACTGATCCCCAGTTAGGTAAGCTTTATGGTGAGAGTAATGCTTACGACAATATTCTCATTACGGGACTACGCGACCGCATCACGTCCAGCAAGAAGGATAAGGTGCTCATTATCCTGCACACCAGCACGAGTCACGGCCCGAAGTATGTCGAGAAATATCCCAAGGAGTTTGAGGTGTACAAGCCCGTGGCAAACAGTGTCGAGGAGGGCGAAAAGAACCCTGGTAGCCTCGTGAATGCCTACGACAATACCATCCGATATACCGACTTCCTGCTGGATAGCCTGATCAATATTCTGCGCCCGATGACGGACTGGAAACGTGCCATGATTTTCATCTCCGACCACGGCGAGTCGCTCGGCGAGAATAAGGTGTTCATGCACGGACTGCCTATGCGACTGGCTCCGAAGGTGCAGTACGAGATACCCTTCCTCGTATGGACATCCGACGGCTTCCGACGTTACAAGCCGGCCAGCGAACTGCCGCCAGTCCTCGAACAGCATTACATCTTCCATTCCGTGCTCAACCTGCTGTCCATCCAGTCGCCGGCATACAACAAAGACTTCGACATATTTGAATCATCCTTTTAATATTAACTAAACTAAATGCTTATGAAACAGATTTTACTAGCCATGATGGCCGTAGCAATGCTCAACGTACAAACGGCCACAGCACAGAACAGAGTGAAAAACCTCTACACCGAGACGCAGACGCTGAAGGTGGAACAGATGCAGGACGCCGCCACGCCTGTACAGATGAACCGTTATCTCTATGCAGGCTACAACACGCTCTGCCTGCCCGTGACGCTCAGTGCCGAACAGTTGGCTGCCACAGCCAAGGACATCCGCGTGGAACGCCTGGAGGCTATCCGTCAGGAGGGCTCGACGCTCCGACTCTATTTCGTCGACTGCACCTCTGAAGGCATCGAGGCCGGTGTGCCTTACCTCCTCTTCTCGCCCACACGCCAGTATCTGAAAGTCAAGAATACCGATTCCAACCTCATCAACTCCGACATCCACGTCGTGCGTATGGACGACGGACAGGGCAATCGCGTGACGTTCAGCAGCAGTTGGAACATGCGCCAGAAGGACGGACTCTATGGCATCCCCGCCAAGCAGAACGTAGAAATTCTGGAAAGCGTGCTGCTTCGCACCACCGGAGAGCAGGCCTTCCTGCCTACCCGTTGCGGCTTTAGCTGGGAACAGCAGTCACCCACAGCCCAGACGCTGGAGATTGTCCACACCAACCGTGCAGGTGTTGCAGGCATCAAGGACGTGAAGCAGAACGCCACCAACGACAACCGCTATTACGACCTGAACGGCCGCACCACCAGCACTCCTTCCCAGAAGGGCGTCTACATCCACAACGGCAAACAGGTGGTGGTAAAATAATCCCATCCACCCATCAACACAAGATTCCGCAAAGCCTTTTAATGACCTTGCGGAATCTTACTTTATTTCCGGAAATAATCAAAGGATGTTTGCTTCGCCTGCTGGGTCGTGACGTGGAGGGCCTGGTAGGGAATAAGTAAAAAAGAAAAAGCCGTGTCAATTACAATTACAGTAATTACAATTAAAAAAAGAAGGGTCATGCCTCTTTTAATATATTCTATAACTAATTGATATATAGATAGTTATATATATAAAGGAGGGAAATGACACCTCTAAAAAACAAACTGTAATAACTGTAATTGTAATGGCTGGCCAATAATAAATCATCTAATAAGCTGTATAACAATGAATTACGACATTTCAAAATCAAAGGCTCCCGAGATGCCTAACCTCGGAAAAGGTACAGAATGTATCAAATTCCTGCTCACACAGGCCTCAAAAGACATGTACGAACCCCTCGTTCCGATGTTTTTCCCCATCTTTGGCGCACATATCAGCGGCGCAGAATTTCAGTATTCTGGCCGTTTTTGAAAGGAATAATGCGGCATAATGACCAATTTGGTGGCAAAAAGTGGCGATAACCCTTGGCTAATCGCAAATAACCCACCGTTATTGCGCAATAATGCCAGGTTATTATGTGGCGGATGACGTTTCGAGAAAAACTTGAAAAAAGAAAAGAACCTATCTGAAAATCAATCAGTTAGGTTCTTTTTCTGTCGGGATTACTGGACTCGAACCAGCGACCTCGCGCCCCCCAGACGTGTGCGCTACCAACTGCGCTAAATCCCGATCCAAAAAGCTTAGCACCAGACCTTGTTTTGTCGAATGCGGGTGCAAAGGTAAGGAGTTTTTTTGAATCTTGCAAATTTTCTGAGGCTTTTTTGCAGAAAAGATTTAAAATTGATGAGAAATAGTTGGTAGTTTATCAAATATTTCGTACATTTGCACGTTAATATTATAGAAGTTAACGAAGTTTATTAAAATGCAATATACAATTACTGCTCCGGGTCAGTTGCGGCATACGGCCCAACTGCCTGCATCGAAGAGTATATCGAACCGTGCGCTGGTGATTCATGCGCTGACGGGTGGGGGCGTGGTACCCGATAACCTGTCGGACTGTGACGACACGGGAGTGATGATCAGTGCGCTGCGCGACAATCCGTATGAAATCAATATCAAGGCTGGTGGTACGGCCATGCGTTTTATGACGGCTCTGCTGTCGGTGCGTGCCGGTGAGGAACATGTGCTGACGGGTACAGAGCGCATGCAGAACCGCCCGATAGGTGTGCTGGTGGATGCCCTGCGCCGCTTGGGTGCCGACATCAGCTACGTGGGCAAGGAGGGCTTCCCGCCCCTGCTCATCAAGGGTAAGCCGTTGGTTGGCGGTCCGCTGGACGTGGCTGGCAACATCAGTTCGCAGTTTATCTCGGCGCTGTTGCTGATAGGTCCTGCGCTAAAACAAGGTCTGACGCTGCGGTTGACGGGTGATATCATCTCGCGACCGTATATCGACCTGACGCTGTGGATGATGCGTGAGTTCGGTGCCGATGCCGAGTGGAGCGACTTTGACACCATCGAGGTGAAGAACCAGCCGTACAAGGAGCGTGCTTATACGATTGAGAACGACTGGAGTGCGGCGTCGTACTGGTATGAGATGGTGGCACTGGGCAAGGACGCTGACGACGAGGTGGTGCTGGAAGGCTTGATGGACGGTTCGAAACAGGGCGACTCGAGTGTGCGCTACATCTTCAGCCTGCTAGGTGTGAAGACGACATTTGAGAAGAGTATGAAGGGTCAGCCGACGCGCATCCGTCTGCGCCATTCAGGACGTTGCGTGCCGCGACTGGAGTATGACTTCAACAATTCGCCCGACCTGGCTCAGACGTTCGTCGTGTGTTGTGCGCTGCTGGGCGTGCAGTTCCGCTTTACCGGCTTGTCGACGCTGAAAATCAAGGAGACGGACCGTATCGAGGCGCTGAAGCGTGAGATGCGGAAGCTGGGATATGTCATTCACGACGTGAACAACAATGAGCTCTTCTGGGACGGTGAGCGTTGTGAGCCAAACATAGAGGCCGGCATCGACACCTACGAGGACCACCGCATGGCACTGGCCTTTGCTCCAGCGGCCTTGCGCGTGGAAGGTCTGCGCATCAATAATCCGCAGGTGGTGACGAAGTCTTACCCGAAATTCTGGGAGGATTTGCGCGAGGCAAAGTTCATAGTTCATAATTCATAGTTCATAGTTTTCATGCAATTTCTGCTGATAGTTGTCATCGCGTTGGTTGCCTTGGGCGCCGTTGCTGCCATCTTTTCGATAGGTGGCACGGACGAGCCTATCGTGACGAAGGAGGGCGACTGTACGTCGTGCAGCAGCAGGAGTGAATGTAAACTCGCGGATGTCATCGACAAAAGCAAAAAAGCGTGCCATTTGTTGTTAATGCTATTGGTGTTGACGTCTTGTTCGACGAAGAAGAATACGGCCGGTAGCCGCTGGTGGCATTCGTTCAACGCGCGCTATAATACCTATTTCAACGGTTCGCAGGCGTTCATCGAAGGCAGCCTGGAGAAGGAGACCGGCAACAAGGACAACTTTACGGAGATGATTCCGTTGTATATGGTGGCAAACAAGCAGAGCCGCGAGTTGGGCAAGGGCAACTTCGACCGTGCCATAGAGAAGTCGGAGAAGGCCATCAAACTGCACAGCATCAAGGCGCGCCCCGAGTGGAACAAGAGCCGCAGGAAGACAGAGAAAGACATAGAATGGCTGAACCGCAGGGAGTATAACCCCTTCCTTTGGAAGGCGTGGCTGCTGATGGGTAAGTCGCAATTCCAGCAGGGACAGTTTGAGGAGGCTGCCGCGACGTTCTCGTATATGGGCCGCCTCTATCAGACGCAGCCCGCCATTCTCGGCATTTCCCGTGCGTGGCTGGCGAAGAGCTATGTGGAATTGAACTGGTTGTATGAGACGGAGGACGTCATCAACAAACAGCGTCGCGACTCGATGGACTATCGGGCCGTGAAGGATTGGGACTATACCTATGCCGACTATTACATTCGTAGTGAGCGTTACGAGGAGGCTTTGCCATACTTGCGGAAGGTCATCAGACATGAGAAGCGCCGCAAGCAGAAGGCCCGCGAATGGTTCCTGTACGGACAGATACAGGCCCTGCTGGGCCACCGGCAAGAGGCTTACGACGCCTTCCGCCATGTGGTGCGACTGAATCCGCCCTACGAGACGGAGTTCAATGCCCGTATAGCGCAGACGGAGGTGATGGCTCAGGGTAATGCGCGCCAGATGATTAGGAAACTGAAGCGCATGGCGGCATCGGACAACAACAAGGACTATCTGGAGCAGGTGTATTACGCCATCGGTAATATCTATCTGAGCCAGCGCGATACCGTGCAGGCCATTGCCGCCTACGAGGAAGGCAACAAGAAAGCCACGAGGAGCGGCATAGAGAAAGGCGTGTTGCTGTTGACGCTGGGTAACCTCTATTGGGAGCGCGAGCAGTTTGCCGACGCCCAGCGGTGTTATGGCGAGGCGATAGGACTGTTGGATCAGGACCGCAAGGACTATAAGCAGTTATCGGAGCGTTCGAAGGTGTTGGACGAACTGGTGCCGCATACAAGTGCCGTGGAGTTGCAGGACTCGCTGCAGCGATTGGCGAAGATGCCCGAGGCCGAGCGGTTGAAGGTGATTGACCGCATTATTGACGAACTGAAGAAGAAGGAAAAGGAGGAAGAGCGCGCCCGTCAGGAAGCCGAGACGGAGCAGGCGTTGCAGAAACAGCAGGCTGTAGGCAACCGTCAGCAACAGACTAACCGGCCTGCCGCGCAACAGCCGACGACGGCTGGCGGTGCGTGGTATTTCTATAATCCGCAGACCGTGAGTCAGGGTAAGCGCACCTTCGAACAGCAATGGGGTAAGCGCGAGAATGCCGACGACTGGCAGCGCATCAACCGCACCGTGGTGGCCCTGAATCAGGAGCAGCCGGATAGTCTAGAGAATCTGGATAATCTAGAAAATCTAGAGAATAATGGTACGGTGGCTGGTGATTCCATCGCCAGCGGTGGAAATGCCGAGCCCGTGGATAGTGCCGCCTTCGACCCCCACAACCGTGAATACTATCTGGCGCAGATTCCCTTTACGGAGGAACAGCTGGCCGCCAGTCATGATATCATCAAGGACGGATTGTATCACGCCGGCATCATCATCAAAGACAAGCTTGACAACCTGACGCTGAGTGAGAAATACCTGACGCGACTGACGAGGGACTATCCCGACTACGAGCATAACGATGACGTGTGGTACCACCTGTTCCTGCTCTTCTCGCGACAGGGACGCACCACGGAGGCCGAGCGTTGTCTGGCGATGTTGCAAGGCGACTTCCCGGAGAGCCAGTGGACTACGTTGCTGACCGACCCGAACTTTGCCGAGAACCAGCGTTTTGGCGTGCACATCGAGGACTCGTTATATGCCGCGACCTATGATGCATTCCAGAAAGACCGCCACATGGAGGTGAAGGGCAATACCCAGCTGTCGGAGAGCCGCTTCCCATTGGGCCAGCACCGCCCGAAATTTCTTTTCATCGAAGGTCTGAGCATGTTGAACGACGGCGATGCAAAGGGCTGTACGGACCGCATGCAAGAGGTGGTGGAAAAGTATCCGGATAGCGAGGTCAGCGAGTTGGCCGGTATGATACTTCGTGGCGTGCAGCAAGGCCGCGCGTTGCATGGAGGCAAATTCGATATGGGTGACGTGTGGTCGTTGCGTTCGGCAGTCAGCATGTCGGGCGATTCGACAAAGGTTGATACGTTGCGCTTCGAGCGTAACACCAGCTATGTGTTTATGCTGGCTTACCAGCCGGACAGCGTGAATCAGAACCAGCTGTTGTACGAGCTGGCGCGATATAACTTCTCGAACTATCTGGTGCGTAATTTCGATATCGTCATCGACCAAGACCCGAACGGACTGGTGCGCATGCTGATAAGCGGATTCCTGAGCTATGACGAGGCGCGGCAGTATGCACGGCAGTTGTACGGCGTGGAAGGCCATCTGAAGGAGTTGTTGCAGGCCTGTCGCAGCTTGATAGTCAGTGAGGACAACCTGCGCCTGCTGGGAACGACATACAGCTATCAGGACTACGAGGTGTTCTTCGAAAAGGAGATAGAACCTGTGAAGATATCGACGCAGCCGCTGTTGGACGAGCCTGAGAGCATTACGCAGGAGGAAGACCCCGACGACGTTGAGCCGGAAGACAACGGAGACCAGCCTGCCAACAACAACAATGACTTTGATGACCTGTTTAACGACGGTCCTGTGCAACAGCCGGGGGTGATAGAGTTTGATGACGACTTCTGGCGTTGACGCCCGAATGTCGAAATAACGGAATGTCGGAATTACGGAATAACGGAATAACGGAAAAATGAAATAACGAAGAGATATGACGAACGGACGATTACTTTGGGCTGACGACGAGATGGAGCTGCTGAAGGCCCACTTGCTCTTCCTGGAGAAAAAAGGATACGAGGTGGTGACGGTGACGAACGGAACGGACGCCATCGAGGAATGCCGCAAGGGTGGTTTCGACCTGGTGTTGCTTGACGAGATGATGCCCGGACTCTCGGGACTGGAAACCCTGCAACGCATCAAGGAACTGGCTCCCCAGTTGCCCGTGGTGATGGTGACGAAGAGTGAGGAGGAGGACATCATGAATCAGGCCATCGGACAGCAGATTGCCGACTACCTGATCAAGCCCGTCAACCCCAATCAGATACTGTTGACGTTGAAGAAGAACATCCACAGGCGCGAAATAGTGACTGAGGCTGTGCAGTCAGGCTACCAGCAGCAGTTCCAGCAGTTGTCGATGCAGATTATGGACTGTCGCACATGGGACGAGTGGGCTGACATCTATAAGCGTCTGGTGCGCTGGGAGCTGGAGTTGAGTGCTACCGACTCGCAGATGACAGAGATGCTGCAGATGCAGAAGGAAGAGGCCAATCGCGGTTTTGCGAAATACGTGAAACAGCATTATATGGACTGGGTGCAGGGCAAGGAGCACCCCATCATGTCGAACGAGATATTCAAGACGCAAGTATTCCCCTTGCTGACTGCCGGCGAGAAGGTGTTCCTGGTAGTGCTCGATAATTTCCGCTACGACCAGTGGAAGATGTTGGAGCGTGAACTGAGCGACCAGTTCGAGATAGACGAAAGCCTGTATTGCTCGATACTGCCCACGGCCACGCAATATGCGCGTAATGCCATCTTCTCAGGACTGATGCCCGAACAGATTGCGCAGATGTTTCCGGAGCTGTGGGTCGACGAGGACGAGGAGGAGGGTAAGAACCTGAACGAGGAGCCGCTGATTCGTACCCAGCTGGAGCGCTATCGCAGGAAGAATACGTTTTCGTATCATAAGATTAATACGTCGTTGGAGGCAGATAAACTGTTGCAGCAGTTGAAGACGCTGGAGAAGAACGACTTGAATGTGGTGGTGTTTAACTTCATCGATATGCTCAGTCATGCCCGTACGGAGTCGAAGATGGTGCGTGAACTGGCAAATAACGAGTCGGCATACCGTTCGATTACGCTCTCTTGGTTCCGCCATTCTGTCATAGCCGACCTCTTCCGCGAATTGGCACAGACGGACTATCGCGTCATCATCACTACCGATCACGGAAGCATTCGTGCCAATAATCCCGTGAAGATTGTGGGCGACCGCAATACCAACACCAATCTGCGCTACAAGTTGGGCAAGAGCTTGTCGTGTGACTCGAAGGAAACTTTCGTCATCAAGGAGCCGCGCAAGGCGCAGCTTCCTGCTCCGAACCTGTCGACGAGTTATGTGTTTGCGACAGGTGACGACTTCTTCGCCTATCCCAATAATTATAATTATTATGTTTCGTACTATCGCAATACCTTCCAGCACGGAGGCATCTCGATGGAAGAGATGATCATACCGATTATCACCCTGAAGGGGAAGAAGCGGTAAAACGGAATTACGGAATAACGGATTAACGGAAAACGAAAATGGAAATCAAGATTCAAGACATAGATCATATCCGCGAGGCGGCTCGCGAATTTGTTGAAAACATAGGCGAGACTCGCGTGTTTGCCTTCTACGGCAAGATGGGCGCGGGCAAGACCACCTTCGTCAAAGCCATCTGCGAAGAACTGGGCGTCGAGGACGTCATCACCAGTCCCACCTTCGCGATTATCAATGAATATACTATTAGCTCTTGGCCATTAGCTATTAGCACAAAGCCAACTGCCAACAGCCAAGAGCCAAGAGCCATCTACCACTTCGACTTCTACCGCATCAAGAAGCTGGAGGAGGTTTACGATATGGGTTATGAAGACTACTTCTATTCTGGAGCATTGTGCTTCATTGAGTGGCCGGAACTGATAGAAGAAATCCTGCCCGACGATGCCGTGCGTGTCAGCATCACCGAGCAGGAAGACGGAAGCAGGGTCGTCAGCTATTAAAGCGACAACCCTGTTTTTTTACCTTTTTACTTTTTTACCTTTACAAGAGTGCCTCGAATTTCTCCTGAAGCTTTGCTTTGGACTGTGCACCGACAATCTTGTCGACGACCTGACCATTCTTGATGAAGATAATCGTTGGGATGTTGCGGATGCCGAACTCCATGGCCAGATCCTCACACTCCTCGACGTCGCACTTGCCGACGGTAATCTTGCCGTCGTACTCATTTGCCAGTTCGCTGATGACGGGACCTACCATACGGCAGGGACCACACCAAGTAGCCCAGAAATCAACTACCAAAGGCTGAGCGCCATTCTTCAGACTCTCAAAATTCTCACTTGTGATTGTTACTTCCATAATTCAATAGTGTTTTATAGGGTTATTACTGTTGTTTTATTGTTGTCGCTGCAAATATCGTGCCATTTAATTAATCTTATAGCTCAGAGCCTCGGTCTGTTCAATATACTGTATCAGACTGGTTTTGACGTCGACAGTCTTGGAACCGCTACGCAACAGGACATGTTGCTTGCCTGACGAGTCGTGCAGCAAGAAGTACAGTTGCGTCTTGCCGGGACTGGTATTGATGAGTTCGCTCAGTTCCTGGACTATCTGGTCGTTCAGCAGGTCGGTAGTCAGCGAGATGGTAATCTTGTCGATAGCCTTCTCCTTGACGGTCTGCAGCAGTTCGACATTGGTGACTTTCAGCTCCTTCTGGTCGCTAAAATGGAAACGCGGAGTCATCTTACCTGTGATATACACAGCAGCGCCCTCGATGAATTTGCCGTTCAGGTTAAGCCAGTCTTCGCCAAAGAGCACCAGTTCGCCAGAGCCTTCGAAGTCCTCGAGAGTAATGATGCCCCAGGGCTTGTTGTTCTTACCAAAGCGCGACTGTATACTTGTGACGATACCACCCAGCGTGATGTCCTCGCGGTCGAGAAGTGCCGCACCGCGTTCTGCCAATTCGGCACAACGCGCATTGCAAAGGTTGTCGAGCACGATTTTGTATTCGTCCAACGGATGTGCCGATAGGTAGATGCCCACCAGTTCGCGCTCTTTGTTCAGACGTTCGATGTCGCTCCAACGCACATCGGATTTGGGGATAGCCGGCGTCTGAATGGCAATGGCACCGAAATCGCCGAACAGCGAGGTTTGGGCTTGTTGTTTCTCGGCCTGATAGTTTTGTCCGAAGCGCATAATGGTGTCGATGAAAGTCTCGCCTTTGTTGTTTTGCACAAAGAAATCCTCGCGGCGAATGCCAAACGAGTCGAAGCCACCGCTGAGGGCCAGCGATTCGAAAGCCTTGCGGTTGACTTGATTGAAATTGATGCGTTGCACGAAGTCGAAGATGTCCTTATACGGCCCGTTCTTCTCGCGTTCGTCAATGATGGATTGTGCTACACCATCACCAATACCCTTGATGGCGGCCAGTCCGAAGCGGATTTCACCATGATGGTTCACACCGAACTTCTGGTACGATTCGTTGACGTCGGGGCCCAGCGTGGCAATACCCATTTGCTTGCATTCGTCCATCAGTTTGGTTATTTCTGTAATCTGGTCGCGACGACGTGTCATAATGGCAGCCATGAATTCGGCAGGATAGTTGGCTTTGAGATAAGCGGTCTGGTAAGCCACCCACGAGTAACATGCGGCATGCGACTTATTGAAAGCATAGGAGGCGAATTTCTCCCAGTCGGTCCATATCTTTTCCAGTATCTCTGGGTCGTGGCCGTTCTTCTTGCCGCCCTCAATGAATTTGGGCTTCATGGCGTCGACGATATCCTTTTTCTTCTTACCCATCGCCTTACGCAGGGCATCACTCTCACCACGCGTGAAGTCTGCCAACTGGCGCGAGAGCAACATTACCTGTTCCTGATAAACGGTAATGCCGTAGGTATCCTTCAGGTATTTCTCCATGCAGGGAATAGGGTAGGTGATAGGCTCCAGACCATTCTTACGCTTGATGAAGTCGGGGATGTAATCCATAGGTCCCGGACGGTAGAGGGCGTTCATAGCAATGAGATCCTCAAATACCGTGGGATGCAATTCGCGCAGGTATTTCTGCATGCCTGCCGACTCAAACTGGAAGGTGCCGATGGTGCCGCCTTTCTGGTAGAGCTCGAAGGTCTTGGGGTCGTCGATGGGAATGTTGTCGAGGTCGATGTCGATATCTCGCGTCAACTTGATATTGGCACATGCCTCTTTCAACTCCGACAGGGTCTTCAGTCCCAGAAAGTCCATCTTGATGAGTCCTGTTGATTCAATGACGTGACCGTCGTATTGCGTACAATTGGTCTTGGTGTCCTTGAAGTCGGGGTCGTCGGCTGTCGAGACGGGAACCCAGTCGGAAATCGGGTCGCGACAGATGATGAATCCGCAGGCGTGGATACCAGTACCGCGAACAGTACCTTCGAGCATCTTCGCATATTTGATGCTATTGCGCAGGGCCGGATCTGTCGAAGCCTCCGCATCACGCAACTCTGGCGTACACTTGATGGCGTTAGGCAGATTCATTTTCAAGTCGTTGCCGCTCTGAGGGTCTTTCAACCTGTCGGGAATGGCCTTACAGAGGGCATTGACAATGCTCAATGGAACCTTTTCCACACGTGCCACATCTTTGATGGAGTTCTTGGTGGCCATTGTGGCATAGGTGATGATATGAGCGCAGTTCTCGTGACCATATTTGTCCTCCACCCATTTCAGCACGCGGCCTCGGCCATCGTCGTCGAAATCGGTATCGATATCAGGCAGGGAGATACGGTCTGGATTCAGGAAACGCTCAAACAGCAGGTCGTATTTCAATGGGTCTATCTTCGTGATTCCCAAGCAGTAAGCCACAACGGAACCTGCAGCAGAACCACGTCCGGGGCCTACCATCACACCTAGTTCGTCGCGAGCGGAATTGATGAAGTCTTGCACGATCAAGAAGTAGCCCGGGAAACCCATCGTCTTCATGATGTGCAACTCGAAGCGCACGCGGTCGTCGACCTCCTGAGGCAATGGCGTCCCATAACGGCGGGCGGCACCTTCGTAGGCGAGCTTGGCCAGGTAGTCGGCCTCGAACTTGATGCGGTACAACTTGTCGTAACCCCCCAGCTTCTTGATTTTCTTCTCGCCTTCTTCCTGCGATAACGGGTTCTCCCCGTTTTCATCGCTGGTAAATTCCCTGAACAGGTCTTCTTCCGAGAACTTCTGGCGCCATTGCTCCTCCGTTCCGAAATCCTCAGGAATGGGGAAGAATGGCATGATGGGGTCGTGGTCGATGCTGTAAATCTCTATCTTGTCTAATATCTCGAGGGTATTCGACAATGCCTCAGGGACATCCTGGAAGATGTCGTTCATTTCCTCGCGGGTCTTAAACCATTCTTGCTTCGAATACAGCATTCGCGTGGGGTCGTCCAAATCCTTCGACGTCGCCAGACACAATAGGTGATCATGTGCTTCAGCGTTTTCTTGGTCTACGAAGTGCGCATCATTGGTACAAACCAGTTTGATGCCGTATTCGTGGGCCAATTGAATGAGCACCTTGTTGGCCTGCTCCTGCATGGGGAATGTCTCGCGATTGGCACGGATGGTGGGGTCTTTCACCTCATGGCGCTGCAACTCCAGATAGTAGTCGTCGCCAAACACTCGCTGGTGCCATTCGATAGCCTCACGGGCACCGGCAATGTCGCCGTTCAATATCTTCTTGGGCACTTCACCGGCAATACATGCCGAGCAGACGATGAGTCCCTCGTGATATTTCTCCAGATCCTCGCGATCGGTTCGTGGACGCATATAGAAGCCGTCCACCCACGAACGACTCACCAGTTTGATGAGGTTCTTGTAGCCGGTATAATTCTTGGCCAGCACGATGAGGTGGTAACCACCCTGATGTTTCTTGTCGTCCTTTAACAGTTTCGACCCGTAGCGCGACACATACATCTCGCAACCGAAGATGGGCTTGAAGGGTTCCAGACCGTCTTTCTTGCGTCCTTTATTGATGCCGCCTACGTAATCGTGAAATTCCTTGATGCCAAACATATCGCCATGATCGGTAATGGCCATGCCCTTCATGCCGTTGCCGATGGCCTTGTCAACCAGCCGCTTAATACTCGACTGACCGTCCAGGATGGAGTAATATGTATGTACATGCAAGTGTATGAAATCTTCCATAAAATGTGCAGTTTTTTCGCTTTTGAGCCTCAAAGTTACGGTAAAAAACCGAAATAACCAAAAAAATTATGAATTATGACTAATGAATTAAGAAATATTTTGTACCTTTGCAGACAAAAGTATGACATTTCATGGGAACAAGGATAAAAAAACTGAAGAAAATTCGTATCCATCGTGAGGGCACCAACGAACTTACGCTGAGCATGCTGGCCATCTTTGCTATAGCCTGTGTGCTTTGGTTTTTTGTTGAATCGCCTATACCTTTCTGGGCTTTTGTCCTCATTTTTGGCGCAGCCTGGATGATGGCACTCAATTTCTACCGTTGCCCCATCCGCTATTACAATGGCGACACCGAGAAATTGGTTGTGGCACCTGCCGATGGTAAGATTGTGGTCGTCGAGGAAGCCGAGGAGAACGAGTATTTCCACGACAAACGCCTCATGATCAGCATCTTCATGAGTCCGCTGAATGTTCATGCCAACTGGTTCCCTGTTGATGGTAAGGTAAAGTTTGTTCACCATCAGAACGGCAACTACCACAAGGCTTGGTTGCCGAAGGCCAGTGAGGAGAACGAGCATGCCGACATCATGATTACTACTCCTGACGGTGAGGATATCCTTGTGCGTCAGATTGCGGGGGCGTTGGCTCGCCGTATTGTCACTTATGCTAAGGAGGGCGAAGAGTGCTATATTGATGAACATCTGGGCTTTATCAAGCTGGGTTCGCGAGTCGATGTCTATCTGCCCTTGACCGCTAAGGCCTGCGTCACAATGGACCAGCCTACTACCGGTGACCAAACAGTTATAGCAAAGCTGGCATGAGAAAACACATTCCAAATACAATCACTTGCCTGAATTTGATTTCGGGTTGTATTGCCACTTATTGGGCATTCCAAGGTGAATACAAGTTGGCATTGCTATTTATCATTATTGGTGCCGTATTTGATTTCTTCGACGGCATGTCAGCACGTTTGCTGCATGTAAGTTCGCCCATTGGCAAGGAACTCGATTCACTGGCCGACGACGTCACCTTCGGATTTGCACCATCAGCCATCGTGTTCTGTAAACTTCAGGAATTTTTCCCGTTGTCATATGCTTTCCCCGACAAGTGGATACCCTTCCTGGCTTTCATTATGGCGGCATTCTCGGCCTTGCGTCTGGCAAAGTTCAATCTCGACGAACGTCAGGCAATGGGGTTCATCGGACTTCCCACTCCTGCCAATGCACTCTTCTGGGGTTCGCTTGTCGTTGGTTGTGGCGATTGGCTCACGACGCTGCCTCATGCCGCATGGATCGTTCTTGCAGGCGTTTTCGTTAGTTGCTATTTGCTGGTCAGCGAGATTCCGATGTTTGCCCTCAAGTTCAAGACATGGGGCTGGAAGGGTAATGAAACCAAGTACATATTCCTCATGACCTGCATTCCGCTGCTTCTGTTGTTGGGCGTCAGCGGTCTGGCGGCTATCATTGCCTGGTACGTCATACTATCTTTGGTCGATAATTCGCATCGAAAGAAATAAATAGTAACTAATAACCCTAAAACAAGACAGTTTATGGCAATCCTTCTTTTTGTCTTTTTTCTCATTGTATTCATCCTGATGTTAGTAGGCAGTCGTATTCTGAAGAAAATTAAGGATACCAAGCGGGCTGTCGAGGAAGCTGCCGACCGCAAGGAACAGCGTTACCGCAACGAGACGGGACGCCAGCGCCAGCAGTATAGCCAGCGTCCGCAACCTCAGCAGTCGCGCGCTGAAAACACCAATGATGACGAGAGCACTCAGAATGCCGAGCGGGTTCAGCCTTCCCAGAACGAAGAACAGAAAAACGCCCGTCACACTCAGACTGCAACGGGCGAAACCATTATCGACCACCATCACGAGACGCGCGAGAGCAAGAAGATTTTCGACGACTCCGATGGCGAGTACGTAGAGTTTGTTGAGGAAAGCTAATAGCCAATAGCTAATAGCTAACTGCTAATTGTGCACTAAGGTTCCAATCTCCTCGCCGTCCATCACTTTCTTCAAGTTTCCTACCACGTCCATATTGAACACGTAGATAGGCAGGTTGTTGTCCTGACACATGCAGATAGCCGTCAGGTCCATCACCTTCAGTCCTCGCGCGAGTACCTCTTTATATGTAATAGCGTCAAACTTCGTAGCCGTGGGATCCTTCTCAGGGTCAGCAGTATAGACACCATCCACACGCGTTCCCTTCAGCATCACGTCGGCCTCAATCTCGATACCACGCAACGATGAGCCCGTATCCGTCGTAAAGTAAGGTGACCCCGTTCCTGCCGAGAAGATGCACACATATCCCTGCTCCATAGCTTCGATAGCCTTCCACTTCGTGTAGAACTCGCCGATGGGTTCCATGCGGATAGCCGTCAGCACCTTGTTCTTTACACCCACTGCACCCAGCGCCGAGCTCAGTGCCAGCGAATTAATTACCGTGGCGCACATACCCATTTGGTCGCCCTTCACACGGTCGAAACCCTTCTGTGAACCGGACAGCCCGCGGAAGATATTTCCACCTCCGATGACGATGCCGATCTGCACACCCATCTCACTCACTTCCTTAATCTGGCGCGCATAGTCGCTCAGACGCTCAGGGTCGATACCATAACCCTGCTTGCCCATCAAACTCTCACCCGAGAGTTTTAACAGAATTCTCTTAAATCTTGCCATAATCTTGTTGTCTTATATAATAAACTGTACTTCTTTAAATGCATACCGTCTTTCCTTGCCGTTGTCGTCGTGCAACACCAAGTGTCCGTCGTCCTCCACCGTCACGATTTCCGCCATAAATGCACCCTCCTTGTCGGCATATGGATGATACCCCTTGCGACGGTAGAGTTTCGAGAGATATTGTTCACGAATCTTAGAACCCAAGATCCGCTCAAACGCCTCCAGTATCTCCTTCAGCAACGCTTCGCGATCAGTCTCGTGCTCACAAATCTGCCACATCGATACCGGATTGGGGGCGTCGCTCTTAAACACGCGCTGGTTCACATTTAGTCCGACACCAATGATACTATCCATGATGATACTGCCCTTCAGCGTGTTTTCTATCAGAATACCGCCAATCTTGCCGTTGCGCCAGTAGATGTCGTTCGGCCACTTGATGCTCACATCACCGATGTATTGTCCTATTGCCTCGCAGATGGCCATCGAGATAGCCATCGAGATATGAAATTGCTGCGTCGCAGGCAATTCTTTGGGATGAATCAACATTGAGAACGTCAGGTTCTTCTCTCGCTCGCTCTCCCATCGGTTTGTCCCGCAACCGCGTCCTGCCGTCTGGTACTCCGCCCAAACCACAATATTGGCATCGGACCGTTCGTCCGCTGCCAGACGTTTCCGCAGCCAGCTGTTCGTCGAATCTGTTTCGTCAATATGTACGATTTTCCAATTCACATTGCAAAGTTACAATTTTTTTTTCGTACTTTTGCAACATGGAAGAAAAAAAAGATGATTGCGTGCCACACTTCGACCTTCAGGTTGAAGAATTTTACATGCGCAAGGCATTGGCTGAGGCACAACAGGCCTTCGAAGATGGCGAAATTCCCATTGGTGCCGTTGTGGTCTGTCAGGACCGTATTATTGCAAAGGCACATAACCTTACCGAGACACTCAATGACGTCACGGCCCATGCTGAGATGCAGGCTATCACTATGGCTGCCAACGAGTTAGGCGGAAAATACCTCACCGACTGCACCCTCTACGTCACCGTGGAACCCTGCACCATGTGTGCCGGAGCTCTCGGATGGAGTCAGATTCCCCGCGTTGTCTATGGCTGTCGCGACCCCAAGCGTGGCTACTCCGATTTCGCCCCCCACGCTCTTCATCCCCGTTGTACCGTTACCGCCGGCGTCCTTGAAGAAGAATGCCGCCAGCTCATGCAACTGTTCTTCAAGGGAAAACGATAATGACTTAAGTGGCAAATCCAACGTCATTTTTTATGTTAACTTTTTGGCGTTTCTTTTGTTAAGTGAAAAAAAATAAGTACCTTTGCAAAAGATTTACGCTTATGGAGAATAAACAAGCCACATTGGAACTGGGTACGAAGCCCGTGGGCAAACTGCTGACGCAGTATGCACTGCCAGCTATTGTGGCTATGACGGCTTCTAGTCTGTATAACATCATCGACCGTGCTTTCATCGGACAGGTGGTAGGTCCCGAGGCCATTGCGGGCTTGGGCATCACGTTCCCGTTTATGAACCTGAGCGCGGCATTCGGTGCGGCAGTGGGCGTGGGTGCGTCGACGTGTATCAGCGTAAAACTGGGTCAGCGCGACTACAAGCGTGCACAGTTGCTGTTGGGCAACACAGTGACGCTGAACCTGATAATCGGTTTCCTCTTTATGGTGGTCTGTCTGGTATTTCTGGAACCCATCCTGCGTTTCTTCGGGGCCAGCGACGCCACATTGCCCTATGCCAAAGAGTTTATGACCGTCATCTTGTTGGGTAACATGGTGACACATATGTATTTTGGCATGAATGCGGTATTGCGTGCAGCAGGCAAACCCAAACACGCCATGTATGCCACGCTGTTTACCGTGGCATGTAACATTGTGCTAATCGTGGCTTTTGTGTGGTGGTTCCGATGGGGAATCCGTGGTGCAGCGCTGGCTACCATCACATCGCAGTCGCTGGCATTGTGCTGGCAGATGTGGCTGTTCTCGGACAAGAACGAAATACTGCACTTGCGGCGGGGTATTTACCGTCTGCGAGGCTATCTGGTGCGAAACATTGTCGCCATCGGCATATCGCCCTTCCTGATGCAGACCACGTCGTGTGTCATCGTTATCTTTATGAACAACCAGTTTGTGCGCTATGGTGGTGACATGGCCGTTGGCGCCTACTCAATAGCAAACTCGATGGTCATGGTGTTCTTTATGTTCGTTATGGGCATGATTCAAGGTATGCAACCCATCGTGGGCTACAACTACGGTGCCGAGAAGTTCGACCGTATGTTCCGCTGCCTATGGCTCACCATCGCCTGTTCCACCGCCATTCTGCTGGTAGGCTGGGGACTTTCAATGGCTTTCCCACGACAGATAGCCCGTATCTTTACAACCGACGAGACGCTACTTGAACTGTCGGCACGGGGTATCGTGATAGACATGATAGTGTTCTTCGTCGTAGGCTCTCAGGCCGTCATCACCAATTTCTTCCAATGTTTAGGCAAGGTGAAAATATCGATATTCCTATCGCTGTCCCGACAGCTGATACTCTTGTTGCCGATGGCCTACGTGTTTCCGATGTTCTGGGGGCTGGATGGCGTTTGGTATTCGATGCCAGTGTCCGACTTTGGTTCGTTTGCCATGACCATCCCGATACTGATGTGGTATATGAAGAAGTTAAGAAGTAAGGAAGTTAGAGAAGTTAGGAGTTAAGAATGGAAACAAATAAACATATCATCATTTGTGTTGGTCGACAGTTGGGTAGTGGCGGCCACGATATTGCCCGCATGCTGGCGCTGGACTTCGGTGCCAAGTATTACGACCACGAACTGCTGGATCTGGCCGCAAAAGAGAGCGGTTATTCGGAGAAATTCTTCGAAAAGCATGACGAGCGGCGCGGTATTTTTCGTTCGCTCTTCCACATGCATTCTGCTGCGGTTCCTGACGACAATCTCTATTTGAACGGTTTTTCGCAGGACAGTCTGTTTAAATTTCAAAGCGACGCTATCCTGAAGGCTGCTGACGAAAGTTCCTGCGTGTTTGTCGGACGCTGTGCTGACTACGTGTTGCGCGAACGCAAAGATGTGGTGAGCGTATTTATCTCGGCCTCGAAGCGTTTCCGCATCGACCAGATTATGGCCAAACAGCATTTGGATGTGCCTGCCGCCAATAAGTTCATCAAGCAACATGAATCGCAGCGTGCCTCTTACTACAACTACTATACGGGTAAGAAGTGGGGCGCGGCCGAGAGCTACGACCTCTGTATCGACGCCAGTGTGCTTGGGTTGCAGGCCACTGAGAAAATTATTGCTGACTTCATTCGTAAACGTTTCGGACTATGAAAAGAATCGGCATCATTAGTGATACACACGCCTATTGGGACGAGAAATACTTACATTATTTCGAGCCCTGTGACGAGATATGGCATGCGGGTGACATAGGCAGTGTGGAGGTGGCAGAGAAACTGGCAGCTTTCCGACCGTTCCGTGCCGTTTGTGGCAATTGCGACGGCGGTGACCTGCGGCTGATGTATCGCGAACTTAATCGTTTTAAGATAGAGGACGTCGACGTGCTTATCAAACACATCGGTGGCTATCCGGGCAACTACGACTACAGCGTTCGTAGCATGCTCTATGCCAATCCGCCTCAGTTGTTCGTGGCGGGTCATAGTCATATTTTGAAGGTGCAGTTTGACAAGACGCTGAATATGCTGCACATTAACCCCGGTGCCGCTGGTTTACAGGGTTGGCATAAGGAACGTACATTGATAAGGTTGACCATTGAGGGCAATAAATTCGGTGATTGTGAAGTTATAACATTAGGAAAACATTAAAAATATAGCTATATGAAACGTACGATTGTTATTACCGGTGGCGCAGGCTTTATTGGAAGCCACGTTGTGCGCCTATTTGTGAACAAGTATCCCGATTACCACATCATCAACCTCGACAAGTTGACGTATGCAGGTAACCTCGCGAACCTGAAGGACGTGGAGAACAAACCCAACTACGAGTTTGTAAAGATGGACATCTGCGACTTCGATGCATTCTACAAGTTGATGCAGGACAAGAAGGTGGACGGCATCATCCACCTTGCTGCTGAATCGCATGTAGACCGCTCAATCAAAGACCCGTTTACGTTTGCCAAGACCAACGTGATGGGAACGCTCTCATTGCTGCAGGCCGCGAAGCTGTATTGGGAGTCGCTGCCAGAGCGTTATGAGGGAAAGCGCTTCTACCACATCTCGACCGACGAGGTGTACGGTGCACTGGAACTGACGCACCCTGAGGGCATCGAGCCGCCGTTCACAACAACCGCCTCTAGTGCCGAGCACCATCTCGCTTACGGTGACAAGTTCTTCCTGGAAACCACGAAGTATAATCCCCATTCACCGTATAGTGCAGCGAAGGCTTCCAGCGACCACTTTGTCCGTGCATATCACGACACCTATGGCATGCCCGTCATCGTGACGAACTGCTCGAATAACTATGGCCCTTATCAGTTCCCCGAAAAACTGATTCCGTTGTTTATCAATAACATCCGTCACCGCAAACCGTTGCCTGTCTATGGCAAGGGCGAGAACGTGCGTGACTGGCTGTTTGTGGAGGACCACGCCCGTGCCATCGACTTGATTTTCCATCAGGGTATGATTGCTGAGACCTATAATATCGGTGGTTTCAACGAGTGGAAGAACATCGACATCATCAAGGTGGTTATCAAGACAGTTGACAGACTGCTGGGACGTAAGGAAGGTGAGGATATGGACCTCATCACCTTCGTTACCGACCGTGCCGGTCACGACCTGCGCTATGCTATTGACAGCTCGAAACTCCAGAAAGAGTTAGGCTGGGAGCCTTCTCTGCAGTTCGAAGAGGGAATAGAAAAGACCGTCCGTTGGTACCTCGACAACCAGGAGTGGCTCGACAACGTCACCTCCGGCGACTACCAGAAGTATTACGATAACATGTATAAAAACAGATAGGCTTCTTTTATGAAAAAGATTTTGCTTTTAGGCTCAGGCGAGTTGGGCAAGGAGTTTGTGATTGCCGCCATGCGGGCAGGACAGTATGTGATTGCCTGTGACCGTTACGATAACGCGCCGGCCATGCAGGTAGCCGACGAACGCGAGGTGTTCTCGATGCTTGATGGCGATGCACTCGAAGCTGTGGTAAAAAAACACCAGCCCGACATCATTGTGCCGGAGATTGAGGCCATCCGCACCGAGCGCTTGTTCAAGTTTGAGGAGCAGGGCATCCAGGTGGTTCCTTCAGCTCGTGCCGTCAACTACACGATGAATCGCCGCGCCATCCGCGACCTTGCTGCCAAGGAGTTGGGCCTACGCACGGCTAAGTACTTCTACGCCAAGACATTCGACGAGTTCAAGGCTGCTGCCGACGAGATTGGATTTCCCTGTGTCGTAAAGCCTCTGATGTCTTCTTCAGGTCACGGCCAGAGCTATGTCCACAACGACGGAGAGCTGGAGCAGGCTTTTCGTGAGGCGATGGAAGGTTCGCGTGGTGATGTGAAGGAAGTTATCATCGAGGAGTTCATCGACTTCGATTCTGAGTTCACCCTCCTTACCGTAACCCAGCAGCACGGGTGGCCCACGTTGTTCTGTCCGCCTATCGGTCACGTGCAGAAAAGCGGCGACTACCGCGAATCGTGGCAACCCTATAAGATTAGTGACGAAGCATTGAAGCAGGCGCAGATGATGGCCGACAAGGTGACAAAAGCACTGACGGGTGCAGGTATCTGGGGCGTTGAGTTCTTCCTGACGAAGCAAGGCGAGGTCATTTTCAGCGAGCTGTCGCCGCGTCCACATGATACGGGTATGGTGACGTTGGGTCATACTACCAATCTCTCAGAGTTCGAGCTCCACTTCCGTGCCGTCATGGGCTTACCTATTGCCGGCATTCATCTGGAGCATGCCGGTGCGTCAGCTGTTATCCTCTCTCCAAAGGAAGCCTCTACGCCCGTCGACCGTTCGCTACTCGACTACAACTTCGTCGATGCCCTCAAAGAGGACCGCACTCGTATCCGCATCTTTGGTAAACCCGAAGCTCACAAGGGTCGCCGTATGGGTGTCGTACTCTGCTACGGTGAGGTGGGATATGATGTCGATGCACTCCGCGACAAAGCTAAGCGTCTGGCAAAGACCGTCCTCGGTACTGACCCATACACCAAGTTCGAACACTAATGTCCTGTGCCATGCGGTTTTTTCGCCTGGAAAAACAAAGAAAGTATGAAATCAAGACTCATTGACCTTCCGAAAATTGTCGACCCACGGGGCAATCTGACGGTTGCCGAACAGCATAAAAATATCCCGTTCGACATCGCCCGTGTCTACTGGACCTACGACGTGCCCTCTGGTGAGCGTCGTGGTGGTCATGCCCACCGTACCTGCGAGGAAATCGTGATAGCTGTCAGTGGCTCGTTTGATGTCACCGTTGACGATGGCCGTGGGGGTAAGGAAATCTATCATCTGAACCATCCTTATCAGGGTTTGTACATTGGTACGGGAGTTTGGCGCACGCTGGAGGACTTTTCCTCGGGTGCCGTGTGTCTGGTGCTGGCGTCGGAGTTGTTTGATGAGGACGAGTACATATACGAATATGATGAATTTCAGGATTGGGTAAAAAGCAATGATTGATATCGTCAGATATACTCCGGATAGAGCAGAAGAGTGGGATGCCTTTGTGAGGCAGTCCAAGAATGCTACGTTCCTGTTTTATCGGGGATACATGGACTATCATGCCGATAGATTTGCTGATTATTCGTTGATGTTTTATGATAAAGGCAGACTATGTGCCTTGTTGCCTGCCAATCGTAAGGGTGACGTCTTGCAGTCACATGCGGGACTGACTTATGGTGGCTTGCTGATGGATGCGAAGACGACGGCTGCCGCTACCGTCACGCTGTTTGCTGAACTGAACGACTATCTGCGCAGTCAGGGCTTCCGTCGGGTGCTCTATAAGTGCATTCCCTGGATTTACCACCAGATGGCTGCCGAGGAGGATCTCTACGCTATCTGTCGCACCAGCGACGCCCGTTTGCAGGAGCGCGACTTAGGTACCTGTATCATCCAACGTAGCGCCATCCGCTGGGAACGCGTCCGACGTCGTGCACTGAAGCGTGCCCAAGAGGCTGGCCTGATGGTGGAGCGCTCGACCGATTATGCTGGTTTTTGGCAGGTGCTCAACGATAATCTCCGCTTGAAGTACGATTCGAAGCCCGTCCATACACTCGACGAGATATCATTGCTAGCTTCGCGTTTCCCTGACAATATTGTGCTGTATCTTGCAAAGCAGGGTGACGAAATCCTTGCGGGGATAGTCATCTATGTCTCCGCACAGGTCGTGCGGGCACAATACAGTTCGGCTACTCCGCTTGGCAAACAACTGGGGGCTATCGATATCCTATACGACCGCATCATCTGTCACGATTACATCGATTGGCCCTACTTCGAGTTCGGTACGAGTGCCGAACCCGACAACAACGCCATCCTCGAGCCGCTGGTGTTCCAGAAAGAGGGCTTCGGCGGACGAGGCATTGTTTTTGACCGTTACGAATGGGACCTATGAAATATTTAGACCTGAAACGGATAAACGAACCTTATGTGCATGCTGCCGACGAGGTGCTGCAGAGCGGTTGGTATCTACGTGGTGAAGCTACGCAGCGATTCGAACAGCACTATGCAGAATATATTGGTACGAAGCATTGCATTGGTTGTGCCAATGGACTCGATGCTTTGACATTGATACTACGTGCATACAAGGAATTGGGTGTTATGAAGGATGGTGACGAGGTTATTGTTCCAGCAAATACTTATATTGCTTCTATCCTTGCCATTACTGAAAATCGCCTTACTCCAGTCCTTGTTGAACCCGATATCAATACGCTCCAGATTGATGATACGCTCATCGAACAAGCAATCACTCCGCGTGTTCGTGCCATCATGATAGTTCACCTCTATGGTCGTTGTGCCTATACCGATAGGATAGGGGAGATTTGCGCACGGCATGGTCTGAAACTTATTGAGGACAATGCCCAGGCCCATGGCTGCCGTGCCATGACTCCCGACGGATCTCTGTCGGGTAAGACCGGCTCTCTTGGCGATGCCGCCGCTCACTCTTTCTACCCTACGAAAAATCTCGGTGCCTTCGGAGATGCCGGTGCCGTGACTACCGATGACGACGAACTTGCTGCCCTCATCCGTACTTTGGGAAATTATGGCTCTGCCCGCCACTACATCTTCGATCACATCGGTCGTAATAGTCGTATCGACGAGCTGCAGGCCGCCATCCTTGATGCCAAATTACATAACCTTGACGCCCAGAATCAACGCCGTAAGGACCTGGCAGCCATTTATATTGATAAGGTGAACAATCCCGCCATCACGATTCCGCAGTCCGACCGCGATAGTGTATGGCATATCTTCCCCGTATTGTGTGAGCGTCGTGACGAACTCCAGCAATATTTACTTGAACACGGTGTGCAAACGGAGATACATTATCCTATCCCGCCCCACAAACAAAAATGTTATTCCAAGTGGAATAGCCTCTCGTTCCCCGTCACCGAATGTATTCATGCTCAGGAGTTAAGTTTACCCTGTAACCCTTCCATGACAAATGAAGAGGCCAAACAAGTGGTCGACCTCCTCAATGCTTTCTGATTTTTTACTCGTCCAAGAGTAAGACTGTAGCGCTTCTTGCCGCCTGTGCACCCATGACCAATACCTGTGCGATGTCTGCGGTCTTCGACGGGCCGCTGATAAACGTGCCGTAGCCGTAGTCATTCATTTCTATCCGCTTATACGCCTCGTGCATGTTGTTGACGATTTGCGACTTGGGCAGGAGTATCACTAGATTCTCAGAGATAAACATGACTGCCTTTTCTTTCATCTGCTGAGGAATCCATACACAAGCGTTCTCGGCAACACCGAACATGCCGCGCACTACACCAACATCGGTGCCGTTCAGGTCGCGGGCGCGGCCGACGTCATCAGGATTACGCGTGGCGATGGTAACCTCTGGTAGGTTCGAAGCAATTTCCTTAGCGTCGGGATAGAGCTCGCGAATGAGCTCATTGATGTCGCGACCCTTCTCCACCTCGATGGCATTGCCGCCCACACTTTTCGTCATGTTCATAAACTGTAACAACGGGTCGGGGTACTTGACGGCCACGATGTCGCTGAGGTCGGGCATGTCGAACTTCTCGCGCACATTCGCCCGATACTTCTTTAATATATCTTCTTTGCTACTCATTTCTCAATCTCCTTAATCATTTCGTGGAACGGTTTCTTGGGGAACTCCATCATCTTGTGGCCCTCAGCCCATGGGTTGAGGCCGCAGTTGAGGAGCGGCGAGGGAATGTAATTGGCCCAGTGGGCAAGACCCGTACCTAAATTGTAGAGACCGGATGAACCATAGACCATCGACATACCCTTACACATTAGTTTTTTCTGCGGATTGGCGGTGCCAAAGTCATCGAGTTGCTGGCGCCATTGGTATATCTGGTCACCGAGATTCAACTTGACAGGGCAGACGGTCTGGCACGAGAGGCACAGCGTGCAAGCACTGACGTTTCCGCTGTGTTTCTGTGGGTCGCGTAACATACCGAGGTTGATGCCAATAGGACCAGGGATAAAATAGCTGTACGAATATCCACCGCTCCTGCGGTACACGGGACACGTATTCATGCACGATCCGCAACGAATGCACTTCAACGACTCCCAATGTTCCGGGTTGGCAATCCACTCACTTCGGCCGTTGTCCACGAGCACGATGTGCATGTGATGGGCTGTGGGGCGGGCCTTACGGAAATGGCTCGTATACGTTGTCGTTGGCTGCCCCGTACCAGCACGACAGAGCATACGTTGGAAGACGGCGAGGCATTCGTAGTTGGGGATGATCTTTTCCAACCCGATGGCGGCGATGTGCAACTTCGGACAACTCGTGCTCATGTCAGCATTGCCCTCGTTGGTGCACACCACGATATCGCCCGTCTCAGCAATACCGAAGTTGGCGCCCGTCATACCTGCATCGGCAGTTAGGAACTCGTTGCGCAACGATAGTCGGGCGCGGTACGTCAGGTACGTGGGGTCGTGGTTGCCCTTCTCATTCGAGATGCCCTTTTCTTCGAACAGTTCGCCCACATCGTCGTGGTTCAAGTGGATGGCTGGCATGACGATGTGCGACGGCGCTTGCCCTTTTAACTGGATAATACGCTCGCCCAAGTCGGTCTCGACGACCTCGATGCCGTGCGCCTCGAGATACGGATTCATGCCGCACTCTTCGGTCAGCATCGATTTCGACTTCACCATCTTCTTGACGTTATGGTTTTTCAGAATGCCATAGACGATTTCGTTAAACTCCTGTGCGTCCTTGGCCCAGTGTACTTCCACGCCGTTCTTCTCAGCTGCGGTAGCAAACTGGTCGAGATATTCATCCAGATGCGTGATGGTGTGGCGCTTGATGGCGCTGGCCTTCTCGCGCAACTGCTCCCATTCGTCAAGTCCGTAGGCCATGTTGTCACGCTTCGAACGGACAGCCCAGAATGTGGCATCGTGCCAATGCGCATATTGTTGGTTCTTTAAGAACTCCTTAGCGGCTTTACTATGCTGTGTTGACATAATCTTCGTTATTACGTTATACCGTTATTTCGATTATAGGCCTGCGGCGAGAATCTCGACGACGTGCTTGAACTGGATGTTGAGGCCCTGCTTCTTGGCGACGCCCGCCATGTGCATCAGACACGAGCAGTCAGGACCTGTAACGTACTCTGCACCTGTCTGGATGTGACGTTCCACTTTGTCCTTACCCATCTGTGCCGACACGGCGGTCTCTTCGACGGAGAACATTCCGCCAAAACCGCAGCACTCGTCGGGACGCTCAGGCTCCACAATGTCGATGCCGTCAACTAACTGAAGCAGGTCCTTAATCTTGTTGAACTTCGCTACATGTTGCTCAGAAGGGGAGGAGAGACCTAACTCACGAACACCGTGGCAGGAGTTATGCAGACTGACTTTATGTGGGAATGTACCCAAGCGGCGGTCCACCTTCACCACGTCGTGCAGGAACTCTACCACATCCATGCAGCGCTTGGCTGTCTCGCATTCATGGTTCAACAACCGCGGATAGTTCAGACGGATAAATGCGGTGCATGACACACTAGGTGCTACCACGTAGTCGAAATTCTTAAACATCTCTTCGAATTTCTCGGCCAGTGGGATGGCCTGTTTCTCGAATCCCGCGTTGGCCATCGGCTGACCGCAGCAGGTCTGCTTCTCGGGGTACGTGACGTCTAACCCTAGGTGCTTCAGCAACTTCCACGTCGCCATGCCCACCTCCGGGTACACGGCGTCGACGTAACAGGGAATGAATAATCCGACTTTCATATTGTTTCTTTCTTTTTTTTCGTTATTACGTATAACGCTATGTCGAAATAACGACTAAATTACGTGCAACCCCAGAAATACCATCAATCCATTCATGAGTATCCAGAAGATGGCGAATGGCATCGTCTTGCGCATGATGTCACCATCCTGACCCTCCATGTCACAGGCGGCGGTAGCGATGGCTATCGATTGCGGCGACAGCAATTTGCCACCCTCCGAACCTGCGCAATTGGCAGCAGCGAGCCAGTTGGTCTCGCTTCCACTGACACCGAAGAACGTTCCTTGGTTCACCAGTCCGAGGTCGCTGGCAGCGGTGGCCTGCAGCTTGCCAAAGAGAATGTTGGCATTTGTGGCTGAACCCGTGACGAAGGTGCCTATTGAACCAATGAGCGGAGCGAAGAACGGGAAGGCAGCACCAGTCAGCAGTACGAGGCCTTTGGCAATATCGTTGGTCATGCCAGTGTTGTTCATTAGCATCGCCATAGCCACCAGACAGCAGATGGTGACGACGGTCTTCTGCAAATTCAGCGTGGTCTTCGCCAACAGCTTCATCAGTTTGCCAAACGACATACCCTGAATCAAACCACCAATCATAGCACCAAGGAAAATCATCAAACCGGCGTTCGACAACCATCCGAACTTAAACGTATTTCCGATGACGGGGATGTCGAATTTCGTGACGAGTGTCGAATTCAGAAATTCATTGACGGGCGGGACGATTTTGCTCGATATCAGAATGAAGAAGATGATGAGACCGTACACGCTCCACGCCTTCAAGGTCTTGGCGACACCGAACTTTTTCTTCTCTATGTGTACGGTATCCTTCTCGGCTTCGTGGCGCAGGAACAATTTGTTGTACAATAGCATGGCAGCGATAGCGGCTACCGAACCAAGGATGGCGGGCGTCTCTGGACCGATGAAGTGTGCGCAGCAGAACTGTACGACGATAGAACAGGTGCCGACAAACAGCGCGATGGTGAGATTCTTGATAATCTTCGTCTTGTCGGTCATCATCAGAATGAGGAACGGCGTGATGAAGAACATCAGCGAGAGCTGTAATATAATAAAGGTAGCAACCTCACACAATTCCTCGGGTGTTGCCGTACCACTGGCAGCCACTTGATTGGCAAGTGTGGTGGCAGGCAGACCTACGGCACCAAAGCCTACGGCAACGGTATTAGCTACCAGACAGATAACGGCGGAGAACATCGGCTTGAAGCCCAAACCAATCAGGATGGCAGCGGGGATGGCCACAGCCGTGCCGAAACCAGCCATACCTTCGAGTACACCGCCAAGTCCCCATGTCAACAGCAACACCAACAATCCTTTGTCGCTCGTCATTTGGATAAATTGCGTCTTGATGGTCTCAATCTCCTTCGTCTCGCAAAGGATGTTGTAACTGAAGATGGCGCAGATGATAATTAGGATAATCGGGAAACATGCCTTAAGGAATCCCTCGACTACCGACCACAGCGTGATGCCGTAAATAGAGGTCTCGGCAAACTTCTCGGGAACGATGCCCATATTCGGTACGGCGAACAGAGCCAGCAGAATGGTGACTACCAGCGTGACGATGGCACTGCGGTAACCGGACACTTTGAAGCCCATCATCAGTACGATGAGCAACACGATTGGGATCACGGAAATTAATGCTGTCATAGAATTTCTAGTTATTTTGCGATTAGTTATTATATAAGTTTCCGCAAATATACGAAATATTTCCCGAATACGTAGAAAGATTTTAGTTAAAAATCAAAAATGTTGGACAATTTGCGGCACGCAATTCTTGATTTCTATCGGGATGGCCTCTGTCGTGACCGTTTCCGGAGTGATTTTTAGTTGTACGAGGCACGCCTTTGTATTTTCAGGTTTCGATTGGTCGAAGATGAAGTTTCCGACGCTGTAAAATACGCTGTGGTCGTTGATGTCTTCGACGTCTTGCAGCGTGTGGGTATGGTGGCAAACCAGCACGTCGGCACCGGCACGGATAATTTGACGCGCGTCCCATCGTTGGCTGTTGACGGGGTGCATGGTATGTTCACCGCCCCAGTGTAACGACACGATGATGACGGCGGTGGAATCGGCTTTGCGTAAACGGTGGACGCGATTCAACAGTGAGTCCATCGGTTCTTGGCTGACGCACGGCTTGTCGGGTAGATACGCGTAGTTTTCGAGTGCCAGGCGCAACGATGGTACCAACCAGACATTCCTGGGCGTTTTGCTTAACAGCACGGGTTCCGCGGCCTCGGTCATATTCGCGCCAGCCCCGATGGGCGTCATGCCAGCATCGATGATGTTTTGTCTTGTATTCATCAGTCCTTCGCGGCCTTGGTCTATGCTGTGGTTATTGGCTAAATTCAGATGTGTGATGCCGTGTTTTTTCAGCGTTTCTAACCACTCGGGCTCACCGCGAAAGATGTATAGTTTCTGCACTGGCGACTGAATCTTCGTTGCAGGACATTCGAGATTACCGACGACAATCTGTGCTGAGCGAAAAACGGAGTCGACACCCTCCGTGAAGAGGTGGTCGACTCCATGTTGGTTTATCACACGGCGCACCCCGCGGTCGAGCAGGATGTCGCCGGTGAATACAATGTTGAGCGTGTCGGCATGGCATACCGACACCACAATGCTAACAGCCAGAAGAATAAAATACTTCCTCATTCGGTTCCGGCATCTTTTTCAGCGGCACGACGATGTCCTTCATCCATTCGGGAACGCCCTTGCGCGGGTTCGTCTCCAACTGCTTCTGCCATTCCTCATCAGTGAGGCGTGGCTCATCAATGGGCTGAATGAATTCACGATAACTCAGCACGGCGCCGCGTGTCAAATAGAGATAGCCGCCCATCTCCACCACGACATAGATTTCGTCGGCATCGCCCACAGCCTCGAAGAGGATGCTCTTCGCATCGTTGTTGTCGGCATTAGCGGTGTAAACGTCAGCAACAATAGCAACCTTCTTGTCTGCGCCCTGCACGTCGGCCCAACCGTAAAGCTCCTGATTAGGCATACGTAACAGGTCGAGGGATATATTCTCGAACGTAGCACCAATATAACCTATCTGGTCGTACTCCTCGTCGCTGAGACTCTTCCCTTCAAGTTCCTTCTCACTGACGCGCAACAGGAATGTCACCTCCTCGTTGATGCGTTCTGTGGCATTCTTGATCTTCTCGGTCATCATGTCTTCGTCGTTCAGCAACTTCGCTGTGTTCTTCAGTAGTTCGATGGCTTTCTTCCAGAACTTTACATTCGGCTCGACATAGCCCTTTACCAGAGGCTCGGGGGGACCGCCGCCACCACACTCGGCACCCATCGGTTGTTTGGCATACAGGATGGCGTCATGTTTCAGTTCAGCCCATGATGCAAGGGCTGCATTCAAGTCCTTCTTGCTCCAAGTCGGATTCACCATGAAGTACGGCGCATCATCGCCCTTGTTGTCGTTTAGTACTTTCAGCGTCTGCATCCACTGGGTGATGATGGTCTCCGTCCAGTCGATTTCGCCCATGCGTTTCTTCATTTTCTCCAGTGTCGGCAACAGCGGTTTCCATGCGGTCTGCTCGTCCTTCAGGATTTGTTCCGCAGCAGCAACACCCATGGCGGCCATGAAATCCACTCCTTTTGGCGTTGCGCGTTGGGGTGGGATGTTCTCGTAATCCACCATCTCCTGCAACACTTCTGCATCGGGTTGATAGCGCTGCGGCATGACGTTGATCTTGTTGTGGCTCGTCTTCTCATACTTCGGACGAATACGGGTTTGCTTGTTACCAATCTCGTTCAGCTTTGCCGTAATCTTCGCGATGGCATCATCGTTGTGCATGAGATCCTCCATCTGCAAACCTGTCTTCTCGACTTCAGCCATTACCTGCGGCAGACTTAAATTGTCCGATTCACCCATCAGGAATGTGATAAACTGATTCAAACGGTCGTAATTTTTCTTTGCACTACTATTCAACTTCAAGGCACAGGCCTGTTGAATGGCAGCGAGCACCTCGTCGTTGTGGTTCGTACCGAATGGTACGCTCTGCAACCACATCATACCGCGGAAATACCGCTGGAGTTTTTCACTTCGTGTATAGTGTCCGCGCGGACGGAAGAGACTGTAACCGAAAAGGATATCCTTGTAGTCCTTCATAAAATTGCTGGGAGCATCGACGGCGTTCATTACCTTCTCGACTTCCTCTACGTCGATGTCGCCCTTCTCCCGTGCAAAGATGTAATCGCCCGTAAACAGCTTATAGGCAATGTTATAGAACGCTGCATTATGATGCGCCACAGCGTTGATCTTCTCGTCGAAACCCGACCAGCGCTCCATATTGTACAGCATCTCGTGCATGTCGCGACAGAACCGTATCATCATTGGCAGCAACTTATTCTCTTCCACCTCGCGCAGCATGCAGTCAATATACAAATGGTACAGCTGCAAATACAGATCAGTGGTCACGAAACTCGGGAAGTCGCTGTAGTCGTTTTGCTCGTACACATGGAACAACTGCGAGTGGTTTGACGGCACGATGGCGAAACCTCCTTCAGCGAGTTTCTGACACAATGTGGTATCGAAATCCTTCAACTGCGTCGGATTCAGCAGATTCGTCATGTTTACGCGCAAACCTTCTTCCACCGCGAAGTTCTGCTTCTTTAACTCGTCCTCACGTTCTTTCAGGCGATTCATGAACGCCGTCTCCTGCTCGTTATACGTCACCAGCTTCTGTTCGTCGATGGCTCGCATATAGGCATCGCGCCAGCTCTCATTGTCTTTACTCTCGAAAGGTTGCATCCTTGCGTCGAGATCGTACATCAGCGAGTCGTACCACGTGGTACTCTCGAAGATACCGCGCAGATAGGAGTCTTTGAAAGGATAGCCCTTCTGCGCTGCGGGAGCATTGCGCAGGATACGCAGGTCGCTTAGGTTCAATCCAGATACATCCATGCCGTAGTCGATACTGTCACCCAGCTTCTCTACGTCGATGGTCGATACCGGCATTTGTACTACACTTTGTTTCTGGCTGCAGGCTGCGATTAAGCCCGCCACGCATGCCAACAAAAAAACTTTTCTTTTCATCGGTTCAAGGTTTTTATTGCTGTTTCTTTATCTACACCTTTTATAATATAATGGTCAAAGGCCATTCCAAAACCACCCCACACGTAGTCGGACACGACATATTGTCCGTCGGCGGTACGTTCAAGTGCTCGAATCTTGCCATCGGCATAACGGAAATCCTCGAGTTCGCCACCGAGTTTCGAACCTAACCATAGCGGCCGCGCCTTGCCGTTCACATCCTTGAAGATAAAGATGCGACGTGCCTTTTCGGGATAGAACCGCGTGCCTTTCACCACACCGACAATAGCATCGGTTCGTCCGTCACCATCCACGTCGCCCGTCTGATACTGGTAGATGGGGTAGGGCAGTCGCCAACTGTTCAACCAGTACAGACTGTCGTGATCCTTGCGCAGTTCGAAGTTCTGTGCTACACAAATCATAGTGCAGAACAACACGAAAAAGATGGTCAATAAGCGTAAGTTCATAGCGCTGGTAGGTTTCTTTGCCTGCAAATATACGAAAAAATCCTAAAAAAGAATGCTTGATACGATTTTTTTTCGTATATTTGCTCACAAAATTGAATACTAACTTAAAAACTAAGCGCCCTATGCTGAACGAATTCCTATCTGAATTGCGGCAAATGTTGCCCTCAGAACGTATTTACACCGACGAGCTCCGTACCCTTGGTTGGGGTACCGACGCTAGTTTCTACCGACAGATTCCAAAGGTCGTCATCCGAAGTGACGGCGAGGAGGAAGTGTCACGCATCCTCGCACTCTGCCACAAACATCATCTTCCGGTGACGTTCCGTGCTGCGGGAACCTCTCTCTCGGGACAGTCATGCACCGACAGTGTACTCCTCGTCGCGGGTAAACATTGGGAGAAGTACACCCTTTCGGACGATGACACCATCACGCTGCAACCGGGAGTCGTCGGGGCTCGTGTCAACGAGATTTTGCGGCCCCACGGTCGCGTATTTCCACCTGATCCTGCATCGATAGGCTCAGCAATGGTGGGTGGTATCGTCGTCAACAACGCCTCAGGTATGAACTGCGGTGTCCATGCCAATAGCGACCGCATGCTTATCTCAGCACGTATCATCCTGGCTGACGGTACCGTGCTCGACACCGACGAGGTGGGCAGTCGCGAGGAGTTTGAACGTACCCATCCCGAGTTCCTTGCTCGTATCAAGGCCTTGCGTGACCGTGTGCGGGCAGACAAAGACCTCGCCGAACGTATCAAGAAAAAGTACAGCATCAAGAACGTTACCGGACTGAATCTCCGCCCACTCATTGCTTATGACGACCCGTTCGACATCATTGCCCATAGCATTGTCGGTTCGGAGGGTACACTGGCGTTCCTTTCTGAGGTGACCATGAAGACCCTGAAGGATTATCCGTTCAAGGCTTCGGCAATGGTTTACTTCATGACGATGAAGGAAAGTTGCGAAGCCGTGGTCGCCATGAAGAAACTGAAGGCAGGTGATGAAGATCTCGCCATGAGTGCCGAGAACCTGATGGTGAAAAGTGCTGAGATGCTTGACTACAAGTCCCTCTCGTCCGTCGATGATCCCGTATTCCTGCAATATAAAGCCGATGTCGATGCTGGCAAGATAGAGGGTGTCGAACCTGGCGACTATCACAATCTCACGGCCATTCTCACCGAGACGAAGGGTATCACGCACGAGCAACTCTTGGAGAAGATTGCGAAGATCAAGGAATGTCTGGGTCAGTTCCGTTTGTATATCCCCGCTGAGTTCACCGAAGACCCTGCAGTTTATGGCAAGTATTGGGCCATCCGCTCTGGCATCTTCCCCAGTGTCGGAGGTACCCGTCCGGTCGGCACGTCATGCCTCATTGAGGACGTCGCCTTCCCCATCGAATCCCTTCCCGAAGCAACGGTCAAACTGCAAAAGCTTATTGCCGATCACGGTTACGACGATGCCTGTATCTATGGTCACGCTTTCGAAGGCAACTACCACTTCATCCTCAACCAGAGCTTTGCCGACGAGCACGAGGTGGCGCGCTATGCTGAGATGATGCGTGATGTAGCAAAACTCGTCGTCGAGGAATACGACGGTTCGCTGAAGGCCGAGCACGGTACTGGCCGCAACATGGCTCCGTTCGTGAAGTATGAATGGGGCGACAAGGCTTACGAGGTGATGAAGGAACTGAAGGACATCTTCGACCCCGACGGTCTTCTGAATCAGGGTGTTATCTTCAACGACGATCCCGACTGTTACATCAAGTGCCTGAAACCGCTACCCGTTCTCGACTACGATTTCGACGCAGTTCCCGACGGCGGTCACTACCTCATGGACCCGTCGCTCTCCACCGCCGAGGAAACCATCGAACAGGTGAAGCGCGCCAACAAATGTATCGAGTGCGGTTTCTGCGAGGTCAACTGCATGTCGTGCGGTCTTACGCTCTCCAGTCGCATGCGTATCGCTGTTCAGCGTGAAATCCGCCACCTGACTCATGAGGTCAGTATGGGCGGTGGTTCTGCCGCCGCTGCTCAAGAGCGCCTAACCACGTTGAAGAAACAGTATAAATACTACGGCGACCAGACCTGTGCCACCGACGGCCTCTGCTCGACGTCCTGCCCAATGAAGATCAACACCGGCGAACTGACGCACCTGATTCGTCAGATGGACATGAACGAGAGTCCTATAGGATATAAGATTGGTGAGCTTGCTGCCGAACACATGGCTGGCATCAAGAGCGGTCTGCGTGTTGTACTCGACGTGGCCCATGCCGCCCACGTCACCCTCGGTCCCTCCCTCATGTCCAGCGTCTGCCGTGGTATGAACAAGATGGGTCTGCCTCTTTGGACCACCGCCATGCCGAAAAAGCATCGCCAGCCGAAGCCATCGGATTTGACTCAATTCATCATTGAAAAGTCTGTGCCAAAAGCCAATAGCCAAGAGCCAACAGCTAATAGCTCGCTCAAGGTCGTATATTTCCCCTCTTGCATCAACCAAACCATGGGACAGTCGAAGAGTGGCGGAAAGATTCACGACCTTGTCGACGAGGTCATTCAACTCATGGCGAAAGCCGGCTACGAGGTCATCTTCCCGGAAGGTATGGAGCGCATGTGCTGCGGCCAGATTTGGGAATCGAAAGGTATGCTCGACATTGCCGACCGCAAGAGTGCCGAACTCGAAGCTGCCCTTTGGAAAGCCAGCGAAGAGGGCAAATACCCTGTCCTCTGCGCCCAGAGTCCGTGTCTGCACCGCATGAAAAAAGTTATGCATAAGATGAAGCTCTACGAACCTGCCGAGTTTATCATGAAATATCTCGTCGACCGCCTCAACTTCCATCCTATCGACCGTCATATCGCCCTGCATCTGACGTGCTCGACACGACAGATGGGTGTCGATAAGGACATGATAGCACTTGCAAAGCTATGCTCTAACAACGTCTTCCTCCCCGAGGGCGTCGGTTGTTGTGGATTTGCAGGCGACCGCGGCTTCACGTTCCCCGAACTGAACAAGTACGGTCTCCGCAAACTCCGTCCGCAAATCGAGGCCAACCACATCGAGGTGGGCTATAGCAACAGCCGCACCTGCGAAATTGGTCTCGAAACGAACTCCGGCATTCCGTATATGAGTATCGTCTATCTCGTCAACGAGTGCACAACAGCAAAGAAGGCCTGATTTTATCAGACCTTCTCCGCGGGCGACGGTTCATCCGTCGCTTTTTTTATCGTCTTTTCACTTTCTAATTGTCAATTGTCAATTATCAATTGTCAATTAATTAGTATTCCATCACAGCAGGCAATTCCTTAGCCTGGTCAATCATCTTCTGCACTTCTACAACGGCAGGAACGCGGTTGGTCAGATTCTTCACGGCGTTCACCTCTTCCAGCTTCTTCTGCAGGTTCTCGGCTACGCGATGCTTCAGTTCCTTGACGGTGTCCACGCCGCTGGCCTCCAACAGTTCAGCAAACTGAGGTCCAACACCATTGATGCGATACAGGTCGCAGTGGTTTGCCCACTTCAGAATCAGCTTGCCGCTGATGCCGGTCTGCTCCTCCAGTGCCTTACGGCCTGCGGGCTTTGCACATTTCTCCAACAGTTCTGCATCGGTCTTAATACCAACTGCAATCAGTTTCTCGGCGTAAACTTCACCTACACCCTCAATGTCAATTACTTTGTAAGTCATATTATAAAAAGTTTTAGTTATTTTATGTTGCAGTAGGTGCACTTTGCACACTGCGACTGCAAATATACGAAAAAAATCAGTTCATAGTTCATAGTTCATAGTTCATAATTCATAATTGCCGATTATTTAAATACTTTTAACTATAAAAAACAAAAACTATGAACTATGGACTATGAACTATGAACTAAATTTCGTACCTTTGCAGCGTTAAACATAAAAAAGAAAGGAATTTAGAGATGAATTATAACGAAATTGATTTGCGTGGACTCACTGCTGATCAGCAGTTGACCATGTCGCAGGCGTTCCCCGTCCTGATGCGTAAAGTGTATGTGTGGATGACTCTCGCACTCGCCATTACCGGCTTTACGGCCTATGCCGTTGCCAACAGTCCCGGCATTCTCCAGGCCATCTACACCAACCAGATCCTCTTCTGGGGTCTCATCATCGCTGAGTTTGCACTCGTTTTCGGTGTTAGTGCTGCCATCAATAAACTGTCGCTGACCACCGCCACGCTGATGTTTATCCTCTATTCGGTCATCAATGGTGCCCTGTTGTCGTACATCTTCCTGGCCTATACGGCGTCGTCCGTTGCTACGGTGTTCTTCATCACTGCAGGTACGTTTGCGGCAATGGCTATCGTGGGCTACACCACCAAGACCGACCTCTCGTCGATGGGTAAAATCCTCTTTATGGCCCTCATCGGACTCATCATTGCCACCCTCGTCAACCTCTTCATCAAGAGCGACGGTCTGACGATGATTCTGAGCTACGTTGGTGTACTCATCTTCGTCGGACTCACCGCGTGGGATTCCCAGAAAATCAAGCAGATGCTCCTCCAGGCTCCCGATGCCGGCGAGGGCGCTCAGAAGCTTGCTCTTCTCGGAGCCCTCACGCTCTACCTCGACTTCATTAACCTCTTCATCTACCTCCTTCGCATCTTCGGCCGCAGGGAGTAAGATAAGATGTTACCGTGTTATTGAGACGACAGGTACGGTGTCTCAGTCAGTCCGCCATAGCTCTTGGCGGACTTTTTTAGTGCCTCCTCTGTGGTGTACTGCTCATAGAACGTACAGCGGGTAACGATAGTCTGCGCTGAACAGCGCTCACCAATTACTTTTACCAGTGCCCAGCCTTTCTTGTCGTCGCTGAATTCCTCACCTTTCAGCACAAAGTGCCCGTCCACCAGCGTCATCTTATCTCGCGAAATCTCGCGCATACTGAAACGCACTCGCGGAATAGTGTCCTCTCCAGTCTGCTCGGCAGTATAGAGGAATAGCTTCTCCTGATAGCAGTGCTTGTCCTTCTCGAGGTCGGTCAGCAAGGCGGGTTCACCGTCCACCTCTCCCAACGTTAGTTTGATAGTTGGCAACGTGCCATCGCTCATCGGTATGCCGGGCATCAAGAATGATGCCTCAGTCATGTGTATTCGTTCCACAAACACCGTTGGCAACCTGTTTGCCAGCGATGCAAAGTTCTGATAGGCTGTCTTACGTTGGGTAAACATCATTTCCTTACAGCCGTATTTTATCATTTTCCACAACGCAGTGGTGTGACGCATTTTCTGGCGTTGGTTGAACTGGCCCAGCGTATTGCTGCGCCTCTCGTCCGAGTTCGATACTCGGGTAATCACCTGTCCTTGCTTCACGTAGGTCGTAATACCCGCTTTGCGCAGGCTGCCAATCATGATCAGCCCCTTAGCTGCATACTTCTGTTTCATAGTCAAAATCTCCTATCTTTTTTAATTATACATTTATTCATTGTTCCTTCGTCATTCTCTCCTCGCTCTTCCTTCGCTCTAGCCTTGTTCTTCCTTCGATACACCTTCTATTCTCCACCTATTGTTGTCCAGTTGCTATTCATTTATTGTCCTTTTTTTTTTCATTCGTTATCCACTCTATTACCGGATATCAACCGGACAACAACCGAACAACAAGCGGACATCAACAGGACGAGAGTAGGCGCAGTTCCCTTGCTGTATCCTTACAACTTGGGAGGAACACCGAACTTGAAATCTTGGCTTTTTCGGGGACAAAGATACAAAAAATTCTCGAAACCCCATCAAGTTTCGAGAAGTTTTATGGTGTTAGTGTTATTATAATTTTTTACGGTTGGCCGTAGGGCTTTAGGCTGCCTCGCGCAGGATCCCAGACACCAATGGTGATGGAGTAGCCTTGTGTTTCGTCCAAAGAATACTCTGTGGTCTTCACCTCGTTACTGCCATCAACCTTGGTAACAGAAGTCCTTCTGAATCCTGTAATGTATTTGCTGGCGAGGTCGTTGGGCATTGTTTCTGATGATGCTTTATAGCCTTCGCAAACATAATAACCGCCAGGTACAGGAGTGCTCCAGTCATAGAAAGGAACATTTATGATGTTGAACGAATAGGTGTCGGTGACAGTTGCTCTACGCCAAATTTGGCCTGTCGTTTCTATCGTATGTACGCTTTCTCTCGTTACGGTATAACTCACTGTTCCGCTGACGACATCGTCTTCATCCTCTTCGCCATTGCGCTGAATAGCCAGATTGATATTCCAGTGGCCGTCTGTATAGATGGTTAAATTTGCATTGATTGGATTACCATAGTCATCGAATCCAATAGAGGTACCATTGCCCAGGTCAATGGTTGCCGTCTCTGACCCGCTGGCATGTAAAGTTGCACCGGTTTCCGTAACCTGTGAGGTGCAATAAACTGGCTGATGATTTGCGTAAAGACGTGGGAAATAACTGATAATGCCTTCAGACTCCGTTTGGTGGGTATCCTCGTCATAGAAGGTTGTCATAGCACTCATATCAACGAAGAGTCCTGTATAGGTTACTTTGCTGGCATCCTGTTCAACGTTGATTGTCCGCTCTACTGAACCGTATGTGTTTGTGGCTTTGATGGTTATAACACCCGAACGCGTAGTTGCAGACTTGTTTTCTTCGGCACCGATATGGAGTATTCCGTTGTCTTTATCATAGTTGTAGAACAGCCATGAACCTCCTGACTTAGAGAAGGTCAGCGATTCACAATTGGTATCTATATCGACGATGACCATCTCTTCGACAATAGCGGGCAATGACACCATTGTCTTTGACACTTCGAGCACAGGCAAAATGACTTTCTCTGCATCCTGAACAATTGTTACCGTATCTCTAAGTTCTTCGCCTTCAAGTGTCTTTACACAGACAATAATAGAGTCGGAGCGTGTCTCACCTGTATTATTGCGCTGAACATCCACAGTGAATACGATATTGGTAGGGTCAGCAATACTGCCCATCGTGCACAGATACCAGCTGTTATTTCCGTTTTGATTCTTGGATTTCTTGGTAATGGTCTCTATGTCCTGATATCTGACGTTGGTGCTTGCAGTAAACGTGCTTGTGCCACCTTGGAACTCGAAGTTCAGATAGTCAGGCGTGACCGTCACCTGCTCATTCTCTGCCTGCGCAGTGAATTCTATGAATGGTTTGGCCAACAACTCGTAGTCGAAGACTTTCGTAATGGGGAAGAGTTTATACTGCTGGCCATGATTTAGCCCCTTGAGCTTGATGGAGTACCTCATGGGCGTCTCGTCATAGTAGGAATTTGAGAACCACAAGTTGCTACCCACACGCTTGTTTTGACTGTCGTAGACGGCAAAGCCGATGGGATTGGGCATCAGTGTGTTGCGGCTCAGGGCTGCTGACGCAATATCGGCCCTGAGGTTTGGATTATAGTTGACGGCGACATCGCTAAACCTGGGCACCAGTCCGCCCTCGAAATCGCTGCCAAGATCCCAGTCGAACAGTGGCTCCTTGAATTTCCAATTGCCAAATTGTGCCTCGGCATTGCCTGCCATATAAAAACCAAATTTGAGCGAGCCGTCACGATTCAGAAGGTCATAAGCGTAGGTTGACTCACCATTAATGGTCGTAAAATCGAGCGAAGTCTCGTTTGATACCAGCTCGGCTTCGATTTCAGCCTTTACCCCTGCTTCGACACTTAAACCTACTTTTCCTGTTTTTTTTGAAATCAATATACCAGGCGTTGCCATGTTCAGTTCTACGTACGGACCGGCGGTAAGAGTAGCTTTTCCGCTGACTTTATATGTGAACTCATTCTTCAGCATTTTGGACATCGTGGTACACATGCTCTGACTCTCATCGTTCTTCCAGTCGCAATTATACTGTGAATTGGCATAGGCCATATAAGAAACCAGTTTATGGGCTTCGGCAGTCACCTCCCCACCGATACCAGCCTTTGCCCCTGCCTCAAAATCGATGCAGAAGGGGGAGTCGGGAATCCACCATGTCTTTTGGAGGAAAGGTTCACTCTTATAGTCGGTGGACCCTTTGGCAGTCAATTTCATGTCAAACCATGTGCGCATCTCCATGCGTACCGTGGCATCGCAGTAGATATAGCCAGCAATGGAACCGACATTTAAGAAACCGCGGGCACTCAGCTTGCCAAGGACACCAAAATCGACATATCCCTCACCAGAGAAATCGCTTTCATCATAACCGAGTTCAGGAACTTCAAGGTGAAAAATCTCCACGGGAACTGTCAACTCCAGTATACCGCTTTGCTCGTTTTTGGCTCGATGAATCGCAGGTGCCGACGCAGCATCCACCATGTCACCTTCGACACCAACCTTGCAGACATAGTGTTCGAAGAGTTCCGTCAGGTCAGCCTGCTCGCAGTTGACGGTAATGCCGTCGGCTCCGTTGCTGATGCTCAGTACCTTACAATAAAATCCGCCAGGCAGGTATTCACGGCTTTCTGTCGTCACCAGCTTGTCGCCGACGGAAGGAATAAGTTCAGACGGGATTGAAGGCGAAAGCAAAAGTGTCTTAACACTGTCGCTACCTATGACATAACTCCACAAATCACTTTCCGTAGTGGTTTTTACGTCTTCTTTATATACAGTCTCTGGCGTGACAAAGGTTACGCTGTCGATGGCTGAGATAGGGATGCGGAAGACCGAGTCCATCGCATACACCTCCTGCACGACATAGTCGTCGTGCTCCACGCCCAGCGTGTCCACTTTACTATAGCTGATGTGGTCGATGTCATTGTGGAAGAAACCGCTGAAGCCGCCATCATTACGGAAAATATACAGTGCATCCTGTGTCTGCTGGGCACTGGCGGGCTGGATATTGAGCATACCCAATACTGCCGCTAACAGATAAAGAAAATATCGTTTCATGGCTTCATGATTTTATAGGTAACATTGTCGGCTTTTACCAGATACACCCCTTTGGGCAGTTCAGAGAGATTCAGGCGGTAGGTACCTGAATGATGAGCATTGAGCTGACGCAGCAGCTTGCCATCGAGGGAGTAGATGCCTACAAAGGCACCCTGCTTCAACTGGCTGATTACGAGAACTCCGTCTTTGTAGTCGACTTTTGTTGGGTCGACGACCTTCTCATCGATGCCGGATGGATCCTTCTTGATATAAGTAAAACGGAGTACATCGCTGAGGGCGAACGTAACAATCTCTTTCTCGGTGATGACCTTTAAGTCAGTGCCTTCAAACGTGACGTTGGGCTTGTCTTTTAGGACGAAAGCAGTCTCAGCACCGTTCTTCAGTTTCACGACCAGTGTGTTCTCGACTTCGTTTGCCCAAGCTCCAATAGCAATCGCTAGATAAAATAATAATGTAAGTAGTTTATTCGTCATAGCTTTATTTTTTTATTGGTTTGTTATGTATTATTGTGGGGTTGCTTTCCATTCGGTGGGCGTCATGCCGGTATGTTCCTTGAAGTAGCGGGTCATGGCTTTGTCGTTGGTGAAGCCGGACTCGATGGCCACAGAGGAGATTTTCATTTCCGGATGTTCGAGTAACAGGCGCTTGGCGTGTTCCAGACGATATTCGTTGACGAACTGCGTCAAGGAACAGCCTCGTTCTGCTCTTATGCAATCGGAAATGTAACGGATGTTGGTGTCGAGGGCTGACGCAATGTCGGAGACTTTGAGGCCTTGTTGGAGATAGAGTTGCTGACCGTCCATCAGGTCGCAGATGCGCTGCATCAATTGTTCGTTCTCTCTTTGAGAGTGGGGTGTCGCAATTCCCTTGGTAGTTGCCTCCGACGGTTCCTCTGATTCGAGCTGTGGCTGTGGTCTTCTGCGCCTTAATATATAGGTAATTGCAACGGCCACGAACAACGCAACAGCCAACGACCACCAAATCCAACCGTTGAGACCTGCCGACACCGCTGAATCGTCATCGTTGAAGCGCAGCAGCCAAACGGAGGCCACTGGCGAGAAATTGCTGTTCGGCTCTACACCCACGCCGCCTGTCAGCATCAGATTGCCTTCGGCGGTCAGCACGGGAATGGTCAGCATGCCGGCCTCGGGTAATGGGTCGGTATGATAGAGGGTAAGGGGGGCTGGCGTTTTGGAGTAATCGATGCAGAGCACGTACAGACGGCTTGTCGCGTCGAAACCGACCACATAGCCGCGCTGGTGGTGACGGTCGGCATAGACGGGCGTGATGTATTTGATGGCGCCCCATTGGCTTTTCATCGGGACGGGCGTCGAAGTGGACAATGGGGTGAATACGGTGTCGCGGACATCAATGATGGCCAATTGGCCGTCCTTGTTTTCTACGGGCATCAGGTAACGGAACACGCCCTTTGCCTCGTCGCCGATGAAACTGTCGTCGCTATGTTGTACGAGGTCGTACTGCAGGGGTTTCCAGTTGTCAAACAATTCGTTGCGGAACGGCTCGCCATACAGCCTGTCGATGACGATAGTGTCGATGGGGTTACCATGGAAATCGTAGCCTGCCACGATCAATGCGTTGCCGTTTGAAGTGCGGAACACATGAGGCAGACTGCGCGACTGGGCGACAGACTTGACATGCGAGAACGTCGCCTTGCCGTCGAACATCTCGATGGCGTCTTCGGCATACCAGTTGCCGGCAATCATCACGCGTCCGCTATCAAGTTCTACAGCGGCACCGGAGACGCGTTTCTTGTCGAGGCAACCAAAACCGTTGAACTGATGGGCTACGGGGTCGTATAGCTCCACCTCGTAACTCTGTCCGATGCCGAGATTGTCCTTAAAACCGCCTGCCAACAACACCTTCCCGGACTTCATTACAATCGAAATGCCGCCGTCGTGGTTATAGACGGTCTGCAACTGATGCCATTCGCCGTCTTTCAGATACTCTGCCGTTGGGGTCAGTACAAAACCGGAGGTATGGCCGCCCACCACTGTTACTTCGCCATTCACCAGAATGGCCGAGTGGCCGCTGCGGGGAACGTTCATGTCGGGCAACCGTTCTGCTTCAATCCTGACAACAGGACAATTCACCTTGTCAACGCCATCGGCTGCCGACTTTGAAGTCGTCAGCAGGGCTACGAATAATAGAATAAGGTGAATGCGCTGTCTCATACTTTTCGGGGCATTTCTCGTTTGTTGGCTACAAAGGTAGGCAAAAGACGTCAGAAAAACAAACAATAGCCCAAAAAAGCCCGACAAATTCCGAATTTGTCGGACGATTTCAGCTTTTGGGAGTTCTTGGTCGGGTTTTACGCTGCAATTTTTTCTTAGAATGCTGAGGGTCTTTAGTCGGTAATAAGAGCCACTTGTCGTGCGATAAGCAGCTCTCGTTTTGCAACATTCGGCCTGCGTTTATGGGTGTTCTTATATAATATAATAAGGTATAAGTACTTGGTATTGTCAAAGAATGCGAAAACTTTTCGTTTTTCTCAAAAAAAGTTCGTGAAATATTTGCAGGGATGAAAAATAGTTCGTACCTTTGCATCCGCTTTCGCGCTAAAATTTGGTGTCGAGGGCAAAAAGAGAGAGTTC
>JBGUIA010000084.1:0-16024 GCA_045112595.1 Prevotella sp.
TGCAAATTGAGTGAAATACAAAGAAAAAGTCGATTTTTTTCTTTTATTTCCGAAATGCAGCCTATCTTCACCACAGGTGAAAGATACAAATAAGTGAGCAAAATACCAAATTTCCCCTTACTTTTTTATCCCTCTTCCCCCTACGCAGGGGAATAAGAGAGGGTCTCGGACGAAAAAACGGAAGCCGCGATGACTTCCGTTTTCTGTTTTATTCTTTAAAAAATGCACAATTACTATGCACAATGTGGTTCTCTCTGCGAGAGTGTGGCGATGCAATCCGCTGTGCGCTTTAAATAGATCAATAGGTCAGAAAGCGAGGGCTGAACGAACAAAACGTTCAACATTCTTTCCGCCGTGAGCCCAAGAGCTATAGATGCACCATGCATCGCTGGTATTGTACTCTGAAGACGTCCAGTAGTAGCCATTCGACAAGTTTGCTCTTGTTCTCAGGTTTTCCCAGCTGTCCGCAGCATCAATCATCTGCTTCCACTGATAGGCTGTGGGCAGGAACCAGACAGAGCAACCATACGTGGTGGGGGCGGCTGGACTGTAATCCATAGCAGCTTTGAAAGCAGGATAGGTAGTATTGTTGTGCGTCGAGTTATACTGCAGGCCGCTCTCGCTTTGGAAAGAGTTGATGTCCTTGGGCTTGTGGTTATGGCTAGCATCACTTTGCTCTGTTTTCCACATTTTACGATCGCCACTGACATTCGTCAGCGCCAGAGCCAGGCCGTGGTTGTAAGGTGACCCCTCGCCCGTAGCACTGCCCACGTAGGTGATGATGGCACGGGCGGTGGTGCCGGCTGCGGTGGCGGCGGTGGCATTGGCGTAGACTTTGCCGTCGGCTGCGATTACCTTGCCAAGGTCTTCGTTACCGACTTCAGCTAAAGTTTTTGCACCATTCCTGCTGATGTTATAAATTTTGCCTGCCTGGGCTTCTTTACTGCTGCTGGCGAGGGGGAAATCATGACCACCAACTGTCAGCGTGAAATCATTTAAGTCAGCACCGCCTCCCAATGCCATAGCAAATATAGCATTGCCTGAACCGTCAGTTGTTACAGTTCCACTAATCGTAGTTATTCCGTATGCACCGGTTAATGTGGCAGTGACGTTGGTGCTGGGCGTCAGTCCGGTAATGGTGAAGTTGAGGATGGCATTTTGGGGACTTAGGACAAAGCCTGTGCCACTGGTATATGTGTTTGCATGTTCATAGCTGTACTGCTCTACGGCTTCAGCCTTCGTGGTGGTAAATGTGTTGTTTACATTCGGATTATACAACATGGTGGAAGCACCGCTACCAGTAAGAGAGAGATAGTGATAGTTTCCATAGTTGTTAGGCAGCAACGTGGCATTGACCAGAGTAGCCGTCTTAAAAAGGTCATCGGCGGTGCCGGTGTACTCACCCGTTGTAGTAATTGTGCCGGTGAATGTTCCGCCAGAAGTCCAAGTCAGCGTGCCGGCAAAGGGGTTTGAATTTTTGTCAGTACCATTCACAAGCAGTTCGTCGCCTGTGCTAAAGCCGAGCTTCTTGGTGCCCTCGTTATACGTGGCGCGGGTGGTGGCGTCGCCCTGACGGGTTACGTTGACGGTTACGGGAAGGGCATAGCCTTTATTTATCGTGTTCTCAGTGTTCGCGGTGTTGTTGACTAAATCGTCCTCGCTGCTGCAAGCTGTGGTCAGCAGCATGGTCGATAAAGCAATAAGCATCATTATCATCCCTGCTTTATAGCCGTTCCTTCTCAAGGGACTCAAAATCTTTGTTTTCATTGTTCTTCTTCTGTTTTGTTGTTAATACTCGGATGGCTGCGGGGGCATTAGATGTCCTCTTCCGTAAACGTTCCATCCATTGTTGCACTCACATCACTGCCAGCCAACAACTGCGGCTGTTGTTTCAACTCGAAGACCTGCATCTCAGGCTTCTCATACTTTTTCTTTGTTGTCATGCGCTTAATTTGTTAATGATTAAAATATGAATAATTAATTTGCCTGCAAAATTACGAAAAAAACGTAAAAGAGTGTCACCCTACACCTTTAAATAGTGTTAAAGTTCTGAATCTGAGTTTATCCAACATACCTCTTACCTCTCCACCTCTTGCCTCTGGGAATCCCTTTATTTAAAGGGGTTGCGAGAGGTGGTGTGCAAAAGTGAGGTAAATATGGGCGGAAAATTTGCAGGTATGAAATAAAATGCTTAACTTTGCATTGCATTTGAGAACCAGATGCACCGCCGTTTCGACGGCGCGGGGCGGAAGCCCACAAAAACACACAAGACCTATTTTTAAAATTATGGCAGTAGAAAAAATTGCATTGGGTATTAACCTGAGAAAGAACAAGATCTCGACGAGTGCTGGCTTCGGCAAGTACTATCCCGAGGTGGACACACAGAAGACCTTGAGCCTGCGAGGCTTCGCACAGCACATGGTGGATCACGGAAGCATCTACGGACGCGCAGTGGTCGAGGGCGTGCTGATGCAGATCGTTGACTGTCTGCCCGAACTGGTGGCACAGGGCGTTCCCGTACAGCTGGGTAGCCTGGGTACCTTCTACCCCACCGCCGAGGTGATGCCGAAGACCGGCGCAGTGCCCAACATCGCGGCAATGGACGGACTGAACCCGAACGACATCGTGAAGGCTATCCACATCCGTTACCTGCCCGACTCCACGAAGCTGGACAACCTGTGCGGTCCGCAGTTTAAGAACCGCTGCACCCTGGAGCTGCGCAACATCGTGGACACCCAGGAGGTGACCATCGACGGCAAAACCAAGAAGGTGCAGACCCTGAAGCCCATCGCTACGGCAGTGGCCGAGCTGAAGGCAGGTGGTTCGAACTCGAATGGTGGTGGTGGTTCAACGAACACGAATCCCACGAATCCAACGAATGGTAGTGGTGACGGAGGCAACTCCGGCAGCGGTTCGCAGAGTGGCACTCTTGCAGCTCCGACCATCAGTGGCAACACCTCGTTCACCGAGTCTGCTCAGGTAACCATCAGTGGTCCTGACGGTGCAGAGATCCACTACACCACCGACGGCACCGTGCCTACGGCTGAGAGCACGCTCTACAGTGAGGCGTTCACGCTGAGTGCAACGACCACCGTCAAGGCTATCGCCATCAAGGATGGTGTATCCAGCGAGGTCACCAGCCGCGTGTTCACCAAGTCGAGCAACGACGACGGCATGGGACAGGATTAAAAGAGTTCGCCCCTCGCGGGGCAACTCTTTTTGAATTGACAATTGACAATTGATAATTGACAATTATGAAAAGTAAGCGATTTTGGGATGTGCTGTTGAAGGTGATAGTAGCAGCCATCACGGCGGCCGCCACGGCCCTGGGAACTACGTCGTGTATGGGATTCGGACCGTTCTAGAAATAGACTTGCGCGCTTAAAAGCGCAGATAATTAAACAAAAATCCACGTCATTGCGGCGTGGATTTGTTTTGTTATTTCATTCTTGCATTCTCGGTCTCGTCACGCTTGGCACGGTAGTAGCGGTCGACGAAGTCGATCTGCTCGCGGTTGGGCACCGTGATGAGCGAAGCACCGTTGGAGAACTGCATGGTGGTGGGTTTCGTGTCGTTGAACGTAGGCCAGTAGGGCAGTCCCTTGCCATTGGGATTGAGCGTCTTGGCGAAGTTCACCCAGTATTGCTGGAGGATTTCGGCGACGGCAGCCTCGGCAGGGTACTGGTCGGCCTGTGTCAGGAAATGGCCGTTGAGATACATGATATCGTCGGCATGGGCCACACCGCGACGACGACGGTCCTGCGAGAAACTCATTTTGGAAGGTTGAGCCAAATAGGCCGCATAGACGGGACTCTTGCCGGTCTTGGACTGCAGGCTTACCCAGGCAAACGACGGCCACGCAAAACCCATATCGCGGAAAGCATCGCCGAAGCCATGCCACGCCTCGTCGTCAGTATTGCCGGGATAGACACGCAACGCCTCGTCTGCCCAGTCGCCGAAGATGCCCTTGACGGTCTTCTGGTAGTTCTCGACGGTGATGTCGCGGGGTGCAAAGAGGGCACCCTCGTCGCTGTTGGTCATCACAATGACGGGAACATCATTGTATTCGCCACGCTCGTAGAGGCGGTACTGGTCGTCGCAGATGACGTAGCCGTCGACACACGGCCAGAAGCCCGCAAAGCCCACATTACCGTCGCACAACGCCATAGCATCCATCTTGCGCAACTGCTTGAGGTTCTTTTTCTTCAGGTGCTTTTGGAAAGCCAGTCCCTGCGCTTCGGCACCCTTCTGCGAGGCGTCGAGTCCCAGCGAACGCGGTTGGTCAGTCCAAGGTGCAAACGAACCGCCGCTATGACTGATGCACGCACGGAAGAGACCTTTAGCCAACGGTGAGGCACACAGCATGCTACAGCTGATGGCACCAGCCGATTCGCCGAAGATGGTGACCTTCGACGGGTCGCCACCGAAATTGCGGATGTTACGCTGTACCCATTGCAGGGCATAGATCTGGTCGAGGAGTCCGTAGTTGCCGGAATGTCCGTCAGGCGACTCCTTCGTCAGTTCCGGATGAGCCATGAATCCCAGGGCTCCCGTGCGGTATTCGATGCTGACAATGACGACGCCACGCATGGCCAGATGGCTCCACAGGTCGCCGCCATACCATTCCGTCTGGAATCCGCCACCGTGAATCCATACCATCACGGGCAGCATGTCGTTGGCACTCGTAGCAGGCGTGGCAATGCCCAGATAGAGGCAGTCCTCACTCATCATGTCGGCGGTACGACCCTCACGCGTAGGCTGTGGGGGCAGCGGTCCGAACTTGTCGCACACGCGGACGCCCTCCCACGCCTTGGCAGGCTGCGGGGCACGCCAGCGCAGGTCGCCAACAGGCGGTGCGGCATACGGAATGGCCTTATACACTGCGAGCGAACCTTCGAGTACACCCTGTACGTCGCCCGTCTCCACATGGGTTTTCAGGAGCGGCTGCCCCTGTACGTCCGCTGCCGTCATCGTCTGGCACATCAGCGCCATGAGCAGCAAAGAGAAAAACGTCTTCTTCATAGTGATATTGTTATGAGTTATAGTGAATCATTGTTTGATGGTCTGGGCTATCTTGTCGGCATTCATGCTGCGGGCACTGGCGTCGAAGATGTCCTTATACACCCCACCCTGCTGATAGACCTCCGAGGGTGTGCCCGCCTGTACCACACGGCCCTGCTGGAGGACGTAGATGTAGTCGGCATCGATGATCTGACCGATATTGTGGGAGATGATGATGACCGTGCGGCCCTGCTTGATGGCGTCGATGCTGGACTTGATCTGTTCGGTGGCAATGGCGTCGAGCGAAGCCGTGGGTTCGTCGAGGAAGATGATGGGCGGGTTCTTGATGAACATGCGGGCAATGGCCACGCGCTGCTGCTGACCGCCGCTGAGCTGGAGGGCGGCAGTGTCGAAGCCATGCGGCAACTGCATGATCTGGTCGTAGATGGAGGCCTTCTTCGCGGCCTCGACGACCTGTTCGTGGGTAGCTTCGGGGAAGCCGTACTTGATGTTCTCCTCGATGGTTCCGTCGAAGATATGGTTTTTCTGCAGCACCAGTCCGATGTTGTCGCGCATCCATTGCGTATCCCATTCGCGAAGTTCGATACCGTCGAGCTTGATAGAGCCCCGTTGCGGTTCGTAGAACTTATCCAACAGGTTGACGATAGTGCTCTTGCCCGCACCGCTCAGTCCCACGAGGGCGGTAATCTTGCCCGGCTCGATGTGCATCGATACGTCAAACAGCGCCTGCGTGCCGTTTGAGTAGGTGAAATCGACGCCCGAGAGTTCGAAGTCGCCGCGCACCTCGGCGGGCTTATGACTGCCCGTGGGTTCCACCTCGTGGTCGGCATCCAGAATGCCAAAGAACCCCTCGGCATAGATTAGCGCATCGTTCATGTCGTCGTAGATGCGGTGCAGCTGTCGGATGGGCGCGCTGACATTGGCAAAGAGCATCACGTGGTACATAATCTTACCGATGGTCATGCCGGGATAGTCTATCAACACGAGGTAGGCCGTCAGGATGATAATGAGTACGGTACCAATCTGTTCGAGGAAACTCTTCAGCCCGTTGTAAAAATAGCTCTTTTTGCGTGTATCGAGTTGCAGCCCCGTCATGTTGCGCTGGATGGCGGCCTGACGGTCGGCCTCGATCTGTTCGCGGTTGAACGACTTGATGACGGTGATGCTCTCGATGATGTTGAGGATGCCCTGCGAGACAGCCTGATGACCGCCGAAGATGTTGCGTCGCCCGCCCTTCATGCGGCACGCCTGGATATAGGTCACCCAGAAATAGACGGGCACGATGAACAGCGCGACGAGGCCCACATAGACGTTCGCCATAAACATCAGTATCAAGGCGAGAATGGCACTCGTAAACAACGGCAATATCTCGATGAAGAAGTTGTTCACCGTGTTCGACAGCGACATGATACCGCGGTCGATGCGCGACTGGAGCTTGCCCGTCTCGTTACCCTCGCCGGTGAAGAATGCCAGACGGAACGACAGGATCCTATCGACCACCCTCAGCGACAGGTCGCGGCTGACGAGGATGCGCAGCTGTTCGCCGTAGTAGCGTTGGAAAAAGGTGACCACCAGGGCCACAAACTCCTTGCCCAGCAGTACGATGGTGATGATGGTCAGAATCTTCACCGCGTCGCCCCACTGGAAACCGCCCTCCGTCTGTATCAGCGCATTGATGGCATCTACGGCCTTGTCCAACACTACGGCATTCACCTGAGCCATCAGCGACCCGACGAGCGTCAGCACCAGTGTCAGCGTAATGAGCCACCTGTAGGGCAGCACAAAGGGCAGGATATTCTTCAGCAGCGACCAAATGGTCATCCGCCCTGCTTGTTCGGTTTGTTGTTTTGTGTTAGCGTCCATGTGGGCAAAGGTAGAAATAAATTCTGAAAAAACAAAGAAATCATATCTTTTATTTGTTTTTTTTCAAAAATAAGTGTACCTTTGCAGCCGATTTTCAAGGACAGTGCAAACCAAATGCAGAGAGCTGGCTCTATGCTGAGGTGCAGCCTGTTCTCGATTGCTTGCAATCAAGGGGTGCTCACGAGTGTGGGCTGAGATGATACCCTCGGAACCTGATACGGATAATGCCGACGCAGGGATGATGAGTACACACTGAACAACCCCTTATTTAATGTATTAACAAATAAATAAGGTAAAAAGACAATGAAGAAGTTTTTAGTGATGGCAGCATTTGTTGCGACAGCTGCAGCAAATGCACAAAACACAAAGGCACTGTATGACTCGACTGAGGTGGAGCATCTGCAGGAGGTAGTAGTCAAGGGCGTGCGTGCGCAGAAGAATGCACCGTATGCTGTCAGCAATTTCAAGAAGGCTGAGTTGGGCGATTTTTCAAAGACCGGACAGGAACTGCCCATGCTGTTCTCGCAATCGCCTGGAGTGATGGCATGGGGCGAGAGCGGACTGGGTATTGGAACGACTCACATGCGTATTCGCGGTGCCGGAGACTCACGCATCAATGTGACGCTGGACGGTGTGCCTTTGAATTCACCGGAAGACCAATGCGTGTTCTGGGCTAACATGAACTCCTATGCATCGCTCCTGGGCTCCGCACAGATACAGCGCGGTGTGGGTTCGTCGACCAATGGCGACGGAGCCTTCGGCGGAACGGTAGCACTGGCCAGTGCCACACCTTCACAGACGCCCACACTGGAACTGTCGGCATCGTATGGTTCGCTGAACACCTACAACGTGGGCGGCAAGTTATCGACAGGCCTGCTGTGGAACCACCTCATCCTTGACGGCGCCTACCACACCACAGGCACCGACGGCTATCTGCACGGCACCAACGCCCGCAGTGGTTCGTACTACGGCGGTCTGACCTATCTGGCGTCAGACAATCTAGTTGTCCGATACAAGAACATCGGCAACTTCGAGCGTACGGGGCAGGCGTGGAACGGTGTGACGGCTGGTAACAACGACTATAGTCTGATGGACGGCTGTTACGACGACGGCTCGTGGACGTACAGCACTGCAACAGGCATCAAGGACTACGACGACCTGCGCAATGTCGGTTTGGGCAAATACAACTCACTCTACGAGAATCTGGTTACTGACGAGAACGGTCTTTTCGTTCGGGATGCTGACGGCAACTATCAGACGGAGCGCTACATGTTTGCCGATGGCAGCCTGTGGGACAAAACCACCGACAACTTCTGGCAGAATCACAACATCCTGTCTGCGGCTTGGGACATCAACGAGCACTGGTCCACATCGGCCTCGCTGCACTACACCTACGGCTATGGCTACTACGAGGAGTTCCGCTACAAGAACAAATTGGCGAAATTCGGACTAGAGAACTTCATCGACAGCAACGGCAAGAAGCATAAGAAGATGGACTTTGTGCGCAAAAAGGGACTGGAACAGCACACCTATGGTCTCGTGTGGAATGCTAACTACAAGGACGACAGCTGGGATGTCATCGGCGGACTGTCCGTGCAGAACTACGACGGCTACCACTTTGGATACCTGACATATATTGAGAACAGCGAGCTGAGCAACCTACTGCTTCAGGACGGCAGATACAAGTACTACGACTCACCGGCCCACAAGCAGGACGGCAACATCTTCCTGAAGGCGGCCTATAATATCAATAAGGATTGGACGGTCTTTGCCGACGTGCAATATCGCCACGTAGGTTTCCAGACCAGCGGCTATAACGACAAGTATTATACCGATGACAACGGCGTCATCCACAAGCACATGTTGGATATTGACAAGCACTACCACTTCTTCAATCCGAAGACAGGCTTCTCGTGGCATAACGGTCCGCATCGTGTCTATGGTTCTGTGGCCATCAGCCATCGTGAGCCGGAGCGTAACAATTTTACGGATAACGGCAACTACCCTGCCCCCAATGCCGAGAAACTGACCGACTACGAGTTGGGCTACACGCTGAATGCCGACAATTGGCGCTTTGGCATCAACGGCTACTTCATGAACTATACCGACCAGTTTGTACAGACGGGTGAAGTGTCGGACATCGGTGAGAATCTTACCACCAATATCAAGGACTCCTACCGTCTGGGCGTAGAGCTGCAGGCAGGCGTTGATGTGACCAATTGGCTCACCATCGAGGGTAACGCCACCTTCAGCAAGAACCGCATCAAGGACTTCGACGAGAAGGTACAGGTGGACTGGGGTGACTTCGAGACCATCCACTACGACAATTCGACGTTGGCCTTCTCGCCATCGACACTGCTCAACGGTTTCGTCAACTTCCATTGGCGTGGCATCCAGGCCACGTGGCACACCAACTTCGTCTCACGCCAGTATCTTGACAACACCGAGTGCAAGGACCGCTCGCTGCCGTCGTTCAGCGTTTCGAACGTGAACATCAGCTATACGCTGAAAAGTGAAAAGTTGAAATTTGAAAGTTTAAAGTTTTTCAAGGAGGCTGTCGTCGGACTGTCGCTGAACAACGTCTTCGACCGTCACTATGTCGCAGGCGGCTGGGTTTACTCAGCTATCCTTAGCGGTTCACACCCCAACGACAACCGCTACTATCAGATTGGCTACATGCCGTCAGCCGGTTTCACCATGATGGGAAATATTACGCTACGCTTTTGAACGTTGAACATTGAACGTTGAACATTATGGCAGATTTCTTGCAATCTCACTGGCTCGACCTCTTTACCACGATACTCGGACTGATCTATATCTGGCTCGAGTATCGTGCTCATATCGCCCTGTGGGTGGTAGGTGTCGTGATGCCGGCACTGGACGTATGGCTATACTGGAGTCACGGACTCTACGGCGACGCGGGAATGGCGTGCTACTATACCTTTGCAGCAGTTTACGGCTTCTATGTGTGGAAGTTTAAGAAAACGCGCAAGAAACACGAATCGCTACCCATCATCTTCATGCCGCGCGACAAGTACCTGCCTGCCATCGTGTTCTTCTTTGCGGCATGGGGAGCCACCTACTACGTCTTAGTGACGTGGACCAATTCCACCGTACCCGTGCTTGACTCGTTCACCAACGCCCTCTCGATAGTCGCCCTTTGGGCACTGGCACGGAAATTCGTCGAGCAATGGCTGTTTTGGATTGTCGTCGATGCCGTATGCTGTGGGCTTTACATCAATAAAGGCATTCCCTTCAAGGCACTGCTCTACGGTCTTTATGTCGCCATCGCCATTGCCGGTTATTACAAGTGGAAGTCGCAGGCGAAAACCGTCAAGCGAGATCAACAGCTCACTTTTTCGTAACTTTCTCCTTTGGAGAAGGTACTTTCGCTCGGAAATAAAAATAAATCGAAATTTATTTTGTATTTTGCTCACTTATTCGTACCTTTGTCGTCAGAAAATAATGAATAGCAGTTATGAAATCTGACAACCACCTACGAATGAGATGTTTGTTGGCCGTTTTGGCCATGCTTGTCTCTGTCACCATACAAGGACAGAGGGAGACGCCTGTGCCTGAAGGCAAACAACCGTTTTACGTCAATCACTATGGCTGTGCCACAGGCCATTATCTGTTGAATCCCAAGGATTACGAGGGTCCGTACACCATCTTTGCCGAAGCTGACAAAAAAGGTAAGCTGACAAAGCTGGGACGCGACATCCTGCACCGCCTCGACCTGTTGTGCCAGGAGGCTAAAGGTCGTGAGGGCGAGATGACTCCCGAGGGCGGCAGGATGATGCGCTCACAGGTGCAACAGCTCGTCATGCAGTTTCCGACGATGTTCACTCCCAATACCTATGTCGACATCCGCAGCGTCATGCAGAACCACTGCATCCAGATGGGTAACGAGGTCGGTGTGGAGATGGCCCGTCACTTCCGTTCCGACCGTATTAGCGTGAAGGCGTCGCACAAGAACCAGCCCTGGCTCAACGCACAGGACAAGGACCTCCTTGCCGAGCGCGAAGACTCGCTGACGAAGGAGCGTTACAACCGCTTCACCATCCTCAACAGCGGGGCAGGCCGTCTGATGCGCGCATTGTTCAACGACCAGAACTACGTCGTTGCCAACATCGACGCACCGGCACTGAGTCAGCAGCTCTACATCCTCTCGCAGAATATCCACCAGACAGAACTCGGCAAGACGATGACCCTCGACGACCTCTTCGATGCCGACGAGATGCAACGTCACCTGCGCCGACAGAATGCCTGGAACTACATCTGCTACGGCAATTGCATGCTCAACGGCGGCCATCAGCCCTATATCCAGCGTGAACCGCTGTGGAACATGATGCACATGGGCGACAGTATCATGAAGCGTGACTTCCCCGTGTTCAACCTGCGCTACACCAATCAGGGCGTGCTGCTCTCAATGGCTAGTCTCATGGAGCTCGACAATTGCGGCGTGGCTACCGCCAACCTCGACAGTCTCGAGGCTCTCGGATGGGTCGATAACAACATCGCACCGCCGGGCGGCAGCATCATGATGATTCACTACCGTCGCGACAAGAACGACGACGACACGCTCATCAAGGTTATGTTCAACGGCCACGAAGCCCGTCTGCCCTTCAAGAGCGACTGTGCACCCTACTACCACTGGAACGATGTGAAGCGCTACTACCTGCGCAAGCTCTACCGCTATGAGAAAGCCCGCCAAGATGAACTCGAAAAAAAACGATAACGCTATGAGACGATTCGCAATACTCTTTGCCCTCCTCCAATTGTCAATTGTCAATTATCAATTGTCAATTATCCACGCCCAACCCGTGATGGAGATTATCCGGCAACACCCTGCCTATTCCTCGTGCAACTACGACATCTATCCCGATAGCATTCCCAACAATCTGACTCCTGCACCAGCAGGCAAGAAGCCGTTCTACATCTCCCACTACGGTCGTCACGGTTCACGATACATCAGCAACAAAACGGGCTACGAAACGCCTTACAAGATGATGCTGCAAGCCGAGAAGGTCGACGAACTCACTCCCACCGGCAAGAAAGTGCTGCAGGAGATGAAAGCCATCGTAGGCGACTCCGAGGACCGTTGGGGCGAACTGACCTACATCGGTGCCCAGCAGGAGCGCCAGATTGCCCGTCGCATGATTGAGCGTTTTCCAGAGGTGTTCGAGGGTGCTGCCAATGTCAGTGGACGCAGCACCATCGTTCCCCGCTGCATGGTATCGATGAGCTATGCCCTCATGGAACTGGCCCAGATCAATCCCCAGTTGCAAATTACTATGGAGTCCACTAAGCGCACGCAACACTATATGAACTTCCAGGATCCCGTGCTACGCAAGGGCTATATGACCCCCGAAGCTCGCAAGGCCTACGACGCCTACGTTGCTCCACGAACGGGTAACAGCCGTCTGATGGAGATGATCTTCAAGAATCCCGACATCGTCAAGGAAATCGTCGACGAGGCATTCTTCAACTACTACCTTATGAAGATGGGACTCTTCATCCTCAATACCCACATGAAGACTGAGACCTTCCTGCTGAGTCTCTTCCAGACCGAAGAGCTCTACCGCATGTGGCAGATTGACAACGCCCTCTGGTACATCCAGCACGGAGCCTGCAAGCTCAACGGTGGTCGCCAACCCTACACTCAGCGCCACCTCCTGCGACAGCTCATTGCCGACGCTGACAGCTGCATACTCCTCGACCGTCCAGGAGCTCAACTGCGCTTCGGCCACGAGACCGTCATCCTGCCACTGGTATGTCTCATCGGCATCAATGGCTACGACCTCTCCACCGGCAACCTTGACGAACTTGAAAAGCGCGGCTGGTGGTGCTCGAGCGTCTTCCCCATGGGCGCCAACGTACAGTTCATCTTCTACCGCAGCAGTCCCAAGGACAAAGATGTCCTCGTCAAAGTCCTCCTCAACGAACAGGAAGCCAGGCTCCCCGTCCCTACCCATTCCGCACCCTACTACCGTTGGGCCGACGTACGCCGGTATTGTCTGAACAAACTCGAACAATATAAAGAATAATATCAAAATTCGAACGATAACAATGAAAAAGGTTTTAAAACTGATGTTCGTCCTGCCGATGGTGCTGTGCCTTGCATCGTGTTCCGACAAAGACGATGGTGGCGAACAGCCGCCAAAACAATCCACCGGTATTGATATCAACAATCTCGACCAGACGGTACGGCCTGCCGACGATTTCTATCAGTATGCCAATGGCGGATGGATGGTGAAGAATCCATTGCCAGCAGCTTATTCGCGTTACGGAACCTTCGATCAGCTGATAGAAGAGAACAACAAGCGTCTCAAAGGTATTTTGGACGGCATGCAGGGCAGTAGCTTTGCGAGTGGCAGCACGGAACAAAAGCTGAACGACCTCTATCGGCTGGCAATGGACAACACACGACGCAACCAGGACGGCGTGAAGCCTCTGATGGGCGTCATCCAACAATTGGAGCAGGCCACGACACAAGAGGAGTTGTTTCATATTCACCTGCAACTGACGCCACAGGGTTACGCAGGGTTTATGAATACTGACATTGAAGCCGACGAGAAGAACGCCACGCAGAACATCCTGAAAGTGAGACAGGGCGGAATAGTGCTCGAACAGAAAGAGTATTACCTCAACACCGATGAGGCGAACGTCAAGATCCGCGAGGCCTACAAGCAAAACATCGTCAAGATGATGCAACTCTTCGGATTCAGCGAGGAGCAGGCCACACAGAAGATGACAAACATCCTACGTCTGGAGACCGAGCTGGCCAAGGTAAGCCGCACGGAAACCGAACTGCGCGACCCCTTGGCAAACTACAACAAGATGACGCTCGCCCAATTTAACGCCGCCTATCCTCACGTGCAGTTGGAAAAAGCGATGAACGCACGCGGCATCAAGTCAGAATACATGCAGACGCTGGTGGTCCGTCAGCCAGAATTTTGTGCTGGTGCTGACAAGCTCATTGCCACAATGACCATCGACGAATACCGCGACTACATGGAGTGGGGACAGATCAAAACAGCTGCACAATACCTCGATGACAAGACAGAGGCTACTTATTTCGAGTTCTTTGGCAAGGTGCTGTCGGGCCGTCAGGAGGACTATCCCCTGTGGCAGCGTGCCATGCAACAAATGGAGGAGCAGATGGGTGAAGCCTTAGGAAAACTATTCGTAGAGAAATACTTCCCCCCTACTGCTAAGGAACATATGCTGCAGTTGGTGAAGAACCTGCAAGCGGCTCTCAGCGAACGCTTCGACGCACAGGACTGGATGAGCAGTGCCACCAAGGTCGCTGCAAAGGACAAACTGAACGCTTTCACCGTGAAGGTGGGCTATCCCGACAAGTGGACAGACATGAGTGGCTTGACCATCGACACGCAGAAGTCGTATTACGAAAACATCGTGACATGCAATCGTTTCTGGAATGCCTATACGGTAGACAAGAAAGCCGGCAAGCCCGTGGACCGCACCGTCTGGCAGATGACGCCACAGACCGTCAATGCCTACTATGACCCCACCACCAACGAGATATGCTTCCCCGCCGGCATTCTGCAGTACCCCTTCTTCGACATGGAGGCCGACGATGCCTTCAACTACGGTGGCATCGGTGTGGTAATCGGTCATGAGATGACCCATGGCTTCGATGATCAGGGTCACCTGTACGACAAGGACGGCAACCTGAAGAACTGGTGGACACCAGAGGACGAGGCAAAGTTCAAGGAGAAAGCCGACATGTTTGCCGCCTTCTTCGATGCCATTCTCGTGTTGCCCGACCTTCATGCCAACGGCCGCATGACCTTGGGTGAAAACCTCGCCGACCACGGCGGATTGCAGGTGGCATGGACCGCCTATAAGAAGATTACCAAGGATTATCCATTGCCCACTGTTGACGGTCTCACTGCCGACCAACGCTTCTTCTTAGCCAACGCAAGAGTATGGGCTCAGAACATCAACGAGGCTGAGATACGCCGTCGTACTATGAGCGACGTCCACTCCCTGGGCCGCTGGCGCATAAACGGTGCTTTCCCCCACATCGACGCGTGGTACGATACCTACGGTGTGAAGGAGGGTGACAAACTGTATCTCCCCAAAAACCAACGCTTAGACCTATGGTAGAAACATGATGAAGAAAGTATGTGATTTCATAGCCCGATGGATGGGCGCGATGGTGCTGTTGGTGGCAGCACTGGCACTGGTGATGCCGGCATCGTTTGTATGGATTGACACATGGGCCATCAATCCGATGCTGGGCGTCATCATGTTTGGCATGGGACTGACACTTTCGCCACAGGACTTCAAGATTGTATTGAGCCGCCCCAAGGATATCCTCATCGGTTGTCTAACGCAGTTTACGGTGATGCCGCTGTTGGCCATAGGACTGACGTGGGCCTTCGCGTTGCCCAAGGAACTGACCATCGGTGTGATACTGGTGGGCTGTTGCCCAGGCGGCACAGCGTCGAACGTTATTACTTATTTGGCAAAAGGCGACTTGGCGTTGTCGGTGGGTATGACTGCTGCCTCGACGCTACTGGCGCCCCTGCTGACACCATTGTTGGTATGGACGCTGGCTGGTACGATGGTCGATGTGGATACGATAGGTATGCTCATGAGTATCGTTTATGTAGTCATTGCGCCTATCATATGCGGATTGCTCTGCCAGCGGTTCCTGCCTGGGGTGACCAAGCGTGTGACACCCTATCTGCCGGCCTTTTCGTCGGTAGTGATTGCACTGGTGGTGGGCATCATTGTTTCACACAATGCCGAACGACTGCTGACAGCGGGGCTGATGGTGGTGGCAGTAGTCATCATTCATAACCTACTCGGACTGACTATCGGCTTCATTGTGGGCCGCCTGCTCCACCTGCAGAAACCCAAGTGTGTGGCACTCAGCATCGAGGTGGGCATGCAGAACTCAGGGCTGGCCTCCTCTTTGGCTGTACTGCATTTCGCAGCCTATCCGTTAGCCACCATCCCTGGAGCCGTCTTCAGCGTATGGCACAACATCAGCGGTGCGCTAGTAGCTAAGTTATATTCGATTAAATAATAGTGGTGTCCGATAAAAAATGAAATAGAGCCATATAAAAAGGGGACAAACCTTTCGATAAGTCCCCAAAGATTTGTA
>JBGUIA010000085.1:0-36556 GCA_045112595.1 Prevotella sp.
CTCCACGGTCTCTGCCTTGGTCTCCGGCTCCACAGAAACGGCAACATCCTCGCCAGTGTGCCAGTCGATGTTATGTTCCTGCAAATACTTTCGTGTGGCAAAGATGACTTCGTTGTCCTGGCATACCTTGTCACCTTCCGTATCATTGTTGGCCATATTGACCAGCAATTCCTTATCCTCCATGCGCTGTTTGTTGGTATCAACAATCTGCTGCATGAATTCCTCACACTTCTGGCGCAGGGTGAACTCTCCCTCGACCTCCGGGTCGCTGACCATCAGGTCACCGTCCCAATGGCCACAGCGCACATAGCCGCGGTTGCGCCAGCTGCCTGTATCGGCCATCTCGCGCATCTCGCTGATGCTGACAAACGGATAGGCCTCACGGGCGAACGTCACCTTATGATAGCGGCCTTCCTTCGAGAACTTATAGGGCAGCTCCTCGGGCTTGGGCAAGTTCTTGGTGGTCTCGTCGAGCGATGCCTGGATCTGTTTCTCCAAGGCATCCAGCTCCGTTTTCAGCCCCTTCAGGTCATCTTCCTTTCCCCAAGGCTTTCCAGCAATACGCTGATATTCGGCAATATCCTGTGCCAGTTTCGCATTGCGCTCCTGATACTGGGCAATGACACCGGGAATACGCTCCAGCGCCTGCACTCCATAGCGCACGGCTCCCAAACGGTTGTCCTTGCTCATGGCCAGATGACCGTTGTTATGCTCATAGAGGTAATGGCCTTTCACATAGAAGGTGTTGCCAGCATAGACCTCCTTCTTCATCTTCTCGTCGTACATATAAACCGTATTGACAATCAGCGGGAAGCCATAGACCTCACCCATCTGACGGTCTTTGTTACCGATGGTTCGCCCTGCATCCTGCAAGGCAGCACCCATCCCTTCTACGTTATAGGTGCCGTCAGCCGCAAACTCCTTGACCTTGGGCATCGTCAGACCAGGCAGGGAAGTTCCGTCCTCGCCGTATTTGGCAGCAGACTTGAATTTCTCATAGTCCTCTGTCATATTCTTGATAATGACATCGTTCTTCTGTACCTTCTCCTGAGCCACCTCCAAACGCCACTCGGTTTCCCTTCGGGCCTGCATGTAGGTCTTACGCTCAGACTCCAGGGCCATGATCTTCTTCTCCAGCTTAGCCTTCTGAAGCAGGTCATCATTGCCGGAGAGGATGGCCACATACTCGGCGAAGTTCATGCCGTTCTCTTCATCCATCGCTCCCTCGTCGATGACACGCGAGCCAAGGCTGTTGGTCTTCAGCTGGGTGATGAAGAGCTGCTTGTTCTGAAGCAGGTTGAACTTATAACTGTCGAGGGTACGCTCCACAGCGTAGATGATGATATCTACGTTGTTATTGGCGTAGAGCTTGGCAACCTCATTGCCTGAACGACGGGCACGGCCATTACGCTGCTCCAAGTCGGAGGGTCGCCAGGGTATGTCGATGTGATGGACAGCCACGGCACGCTTCTGCGCATTGACACCCGTACCAAGGGTAGAGGTGGAACCGAAGAGCACACGGATGGTGCCTTCGTTCATCTGCTTGATGATCTCCTTGCGCTGCTTCTCGTTCTTAGCCTCCTGAATGAAGCGGATTTCCTCGGCAGGGATGTTATAATCACGCACGAGCTTATCCTTGATCTCCTGAAAGATATTCCACTCACCCGGCTTATAGGTCGAGAGGTCACTGAAGATGAACTGTGTTCCCTTCTGCTCGTTGTATTTCTGGTAATAGTCTGCCACCAGACGCGCACAGTGGCTGGCCTTGTTCTCAGGGTCATCGCCAAAGAGTTCCTGGTCAACCAGTCGCATATCGAGTGAGGCCTTTCGGCTGGCATCGGTGGCAATGAGCATCTTTCCCTTCTGTTCACGGTCGTTCAACGGGCCACGGAAGATGAGTTCGCCGTCACCTGTCTGTGCGAACTGCACCAGACGCTCATTGAAGTCCTGCTGGTCGGCCGTCGGCTTGATGTTATGCAGAATGACATTCATGGCAGGACGGTCGAGACCGACATCCTCGCCTGTGCGGTAGTCGGTAATCTCATTATAGAAGGTGGCCAGTTCAGGGACTTTCACAAAGTAACGGAAACGCTCCTTCTGGACGACGGCATTGGTCACGGAGAACTCATAGTCTGAGGTCTTCTTGGCATAGACTGCCGCCCAGGCATCAAAGCTATGGATGCCCTGCTGCTCCATCGCCTTCGGACGAAGGTACTTGAACAACAAATACAGCTCCGTCAGTGAGTTGCTGATGGTCGTACCACTCAGGAAGGTTGCTCCCAGGTCTTTACCCGTGCGCTTCTGGATAGTTCGCAGGGCATAAAGGAGATTGAGCGCTTTCTGACTACCCGCAGGATTACCCAGTCCAGACACGCGCTGATGACGGGTCGTGAACATAAGGTTCTTGAACTGATGACTCTCATCAATGAAGATATGGTCGATACCCATGTTCCCGAAGTCCACAAAGTCATCCTTCCGGGATGCCATGTCACTCTGGAGTTCCATGATCTTCACCTGCAGGTTCTCCTTGCGCTTCTCCAGTCCTGTGAGCATACGCCCGGAGATATTACCGCCCTGCTGCCGCAGGATGTCGAGGGCTTCGTCGATGTCTCGCAGTTCATCCGACAGGATCTGCTGCTGAATATCCATCGACTGTGGTATCTTGCCAAACTGGTCGTGCGACATGACTACACAGGCATAGTCGTTGTTCTTGATGCGATTGAAGAAGTCCACACGATTTGCGGGTGAAAAGTCCTTCTCACTGGCATAGAGAATCTTATCGTCAGGGAATGCAGCCTGATAGGTGTTGGCTATCTCGGCGACATTGGCCTTCAGCGCGATAATCATCGGCTTATTGGCCAGTCCAAGACGGTGCATTTCGTGCGCTGCCATGCACATGATGAGCGTTTTTCCTGTACCCACCTCATGGTCGCAGATGCCACCGCCGTTCTGGAGGAGCATCCATACACAGTCCTTCTGAGACTTGTAGATGTCCTTCACATTGAAACGGCTGCTGCCAAGAGCCTTCATATCGATACCGGGGAAGGTCTGGTGACTGCCGTCGTATTTCGCCTTGACAAAGCAATTGAACTTGCGGTTATACATCTCCTGCAGTTCGTCGCGCTTATCCTTGGGCAGGTTGGTGAGGTAGTCCGTGAAGCCCTCACGGATTTCTTGAATCTTCGAGCTGGCCAACTGGATTTTCTCCATGTCAGGCGCCTTGATGTCGTTGCCGTTATCGTCGGCACCCACACACTTCTGGATGTCAGGTGTAGTATCGTGGAAGGCATGCTGTAACAGTGCCATGCCGTCGTAGTCCTTATACTCGCCACGTACACAGTATTCCTCACGGATCTTGAGATTATAGCGGTTCTCGGCCTTGATAGAATATTCATCGATATGCTCGGCATAGTGAATCTCCATCTTCGTGTCGAAGAGCTTGCCGACGTATTCCTCGTAATACTCCGTGGGAATCCATCGCTCACCGAACTGCAGACCGATGTCATCAAAGGCAATCTGCTGGGGCAGCGACTGCTCCAGTGCGGCCTTGGTCTCTTGTAGGGCAGGAACGATCTTGGGGTCATCGGCATGTTCCTGAGCCAGTTCAATGGCATCGTTCACATAGGCCAGCTTGTCATAGACATTGCCAGAGAGGGCCTTGCTGCTGATTTCGTAGCTGCCATCAGGCATGTAATAGATACGTCCTTTCAACTCATTGACCAAATCGCCCTGCGTATGGCCAGTGATACCGGCCATATACTCCAAGTCCACCTGACCATAGCGGTTCAGCGAGGCAAAGAGGGCTTCCTCCGGCGTATCGACATGGCTGATCTCATAGGCGACAAAGGACACGGGACGCTCGAAGATGTCGGCCTTGACAAAGGTCTTGTCAACGGCATTCTCCAGCGTCAGCACGTCACGGCCCTTGCTGTCGTTCATGATGGCACGAGCATTCTTGCGCTCGTTGAGATAGCCGAACTTCTCGACAAACTCGTCGTAATACTGATTCAGCTTCGCACGGAGTTCCGGCTGAGCCTCACGCGACTGTGCCTCGGTGTCATAGAGTTCTTCGTAGGCATCGCGAATCTGATAGTAGAGCTGCATGCGCTGCTCATCCTTGGTGAGTTCTTTGGGCTTTTCCTCCTGCTGAACTGTTGGCTGTGCCTGCTGCACTTCCTGACTGTCCCACATGGAAAAGAGGTCGAGCTGGACAGGGGCACTCTGCTGCACCTGTTGTACCTGCGGCTTCGCCTGAACCTGCTGCACAGGATCCTGCTTCTGCTCCACGACTTTAGGGGCATTTGCCTTATAATAGTCCACAAAATCCCTATACAGGTCACGCTTGAAATACTCCGTAAGGAGTTGGGCAATCCCCTCCATACCGCCGTCATGGGTGCATACCAATGTCGGCTTGCCGTAGGGGTCGGTGCCTTTCTCCATCTTCGTGGCCACGATAGCCTCTGAGTCAGGGGCCATCATCGACTTCCACCAATGACAGTTCATGGAGATGTCCGTCCAGTCCTCGCCGCTCATCGCCTTAAAGCCTGTGTTCACGTCGCAGAAAGCCTGTGTGTCGGGATCGAGCGACATGTCATAGCCCGTGTATTTCTGGAGGACTACCAAGTCGGAGCCTACATCCGTTCCTGCCTCGTCACGGAACATCCCGTCGGGCAGACGGAAGGCTCCCACCAGTCGGGCGTTCTTAGCCAACTCCTCGCGGATGGGATTGTTCGACGGTGAATCCATGAATCCCCTGGAGGTGATGAACGCCACAAAGCCGCCCTCGCGCACCTGGTCGAGGGCTTTCAGGAAGAAGTAGTTGTGGATGGTCGAGACGGCATAGCGTTTCGCATCGTTGCCACTCTTGCGATATTCATCATCCATCACCTTGATGTCGCCGAAGGGAATATTAGATGTCGCAACGTCAAATGTCCCCTTCAACTCTGGCTTGATGGTCTCAAAACCGTCTATTGTAACACTATCGTGTGGGTTCAGAGCCTTCAGGATGCGACCGGTAAGCAGGTCTTTCTCAAAGGCACTGACCCTCACATCGGGATACTCGCCCTTGAAGGCATCGCCGAACTTGCCGATACCTGCCGAGGGGTCGAGTATCGATCTCACCTCCACACCCGCGTCCTTCATCACCTTGGCGATTGCACCGATGACAGGCGCAGGGGTGTAGAAAGCGGTATTCACCGACCGCTTGATGCTGTCCGTCAGTTCCTTGGCCTCCTTGTCGTCACTGGCACCCTCACGGATGGTATCAAACAGTTCCTTGGTCTGATCATAATACTTCCTGTCCGACTTGTTCCAGAACTCTATGTCGCGATTGTCGATGTTATCGACATCCACATTGTTCAGCACGAACTTCAAACCGCCAAAACCGCTGTATCTCTTCAGGACTTCACGCTCCGCATCCGTCGCCGCCCTACCCTCTTTCTTGAGCTGGAAGACGGTACGGATAGCGGCAATGTTATCCTGTAACTTTTGTCTCTTGTTATATGCCATAGTATTTTCTCTTTATCGATGCAAACCCGCTGACACGTCGCGCACCTCTCCTCGTGCCAGTCCGCGCAGCTCGGCCTTGACATCGGCCTTCCACGCATCGGGGATGTTTCCCATCGCCTTTTCTGAATTACTGAACAACACTTCATAGAAGAAGTCCCTGCCCTTGGGCCGCAGATAGAAGCCGCCACTGTCGGCAGCCAGTTCAATGGCTTTCCGCTGTTCTAGCGAAAACTCCCTGGCCGACGGGTCGGTGGTACGCTCCACCAAGGCTTTCTTTGCAGCATCATAGCGATAGTCAGGGCAACGCATTCGCGATGCCTGACCGAACTTCAGGGCGACATCGAAGGGTGTCACGTCCTGACGGCCTGTGTAGGTCTGGACTGCTTTCAGCTTTGTAGGGTCTTGCCGCAATTCCTCCAGCGTCGGATAATACAACGCCACACGGTCGTAGAAACCGAGGCCGTGCGGATTGGTATCGTAGGCGAAGCCGTCGTGGAACTCCATGTCTATCGCAAACTCGCCGTTGTCATCGAACTTGACGTAGGGCGGAAGCGTATCAACGCTCGACAGTCCCTTGCCACTGAGTACAGGGAAACTATCACGGTTCAGGATGATACCCTCCACGGGGCCTTTCGGGCACTCCAATTCGGAGCAACTGATGCCCGATTGTGACAGCAACCGGCGACGGCTGTATTCCAGCGCATGGAGAAAAGTCTCGAAATGAGGAGCATTTTCCAAAGCAAGGGGCTTGTCGGCCTTACGGGCAGCAGGGACGACTTCGCCCAATGTGAAGTTGCGGGTGCTGTCATTATCCATCACCCGGATGGCATGACTACGTGCATGGTTGGCATCCTCGGCAAACGCCTTCATGGTGGAAGCAAGCTTCGTGTAGAGGTTCAAGCCGTATGGGGGCAGTTGCTCCGCATCGATACGGTTGCCGCGCTGCAGGATGACAAAGTCTGCAGGCACGATGCGGTTGTCGCTGAAATACACACCAAGCACAAGCTCTTCCTCTGCGAAACGGTTCAGCCAGCCACTGCGCTCATCCTCCGTAAAACTGACGATGCACGGCTTGTCCATGAAATAGGCCACGCCATCAGAGTCACCGCCACTGATACGACCATTCAACTGCTTGGCCATGTCCACACACTGGGCATAGAGTTCACGGGAACGGTGGCGGTCACGGATGAGCGAGGTCTCAAACTCATGAACCTGGTCTGTGTCCATCAGCCCACGGCACCACTTCTCGGCACCTATCTTCGTCCTGAACTCCTCCACCCAACAGTCGTTGGTGCTGTTATCGAAAGCCACATATTTGGCGCCGTCACGGAAATAGCCCTGCGCACCTGTATGAGCAGGAAAGGTCAGGCTACGTGACCTGCGCTCACTTTCGAGAATCTCGCCCAATACCTTCTGGGCTTCCTCGCCAGTAAGCAGCTGCTGTCCGCTGTAGCCTGACCCCTGACTTGCCGCCATGTTATGTGTGTTCATCTCCGATACCATCCACTAACACGGCCATAGCCAACTCCTGTGCCTGATCGACGGTCAAGCCGTCGCGACGGGCATTCTCATACTTCTCCTCGGCAGCATCGGCCAGATCGTCGAGGACTTCATCACTCACGGGGAAACCAGTGCCCCACTCCTCCTTCAGTCGCTGGAGGTAGCGGCGGTAATAAGACATCTCCTTCGGCATGACGCTAACGCTTTAATCCCTGAGCCTCTGAACGGACGATACCCTCGGCGAGATCCTTCAGCTCGTTGTGGGCATCCTTCTGCCAAGCATCATTCACACCTGCGGACTTCAACTGCGAAGCGGCCTTCTCCCACAATCCGTCAAACACCTTCGCACGCTCGTCGGCTGTCTCAGCACCGGCGGCGAAGTCGTTGAGCGTCTTCATCTGCTCGGGCGAGAAGTTGCGGGCGGTGGAGTCAGAGGCACGATCGACAATGGCTTTCACGGCAGCATCCTCCTTGGCATTGACCTCCTGCTTCTGACCAGGGCCAACAATGTCGAGTGCCTTCTTGTGGAAGTCCCTGTTGGCAGCGGCCACCTGTTCGAGAGTGGCGAGACGGTTCTTGACGGCCGTGGTCTCGTTGACTGAAAGCAGGCTGACACACTCGATACCGTTCACCTTACCACTGAGCCATACACGGTCAGGATTATCCTTTGCGGCAGAATAGCGCAGACTGGTGACGTTGGCGGCACTGGGCAACTTGAACTTACTCCAGTCTACCTTCTGGGCAGCATCGAGCTTTTCGCCGTTGGTCTGACGCTGGGCCTGTACGCGCTGCTCCATGCGTCCGGCGATGTCGGCCATCGTCATCGGCTTACCAACAGACTTCACCTGGTCTTTCTCGTCGAGCGTCACCTCAGCACGATGACGGAGAGAGGCCAGATCCTCGGCATTCATGATGCCATAGAAACGGGATTCCTTGTTGCCCTTCTCGCCAAAGGCCAACTGCCACTTACCTACGAGACCCTCAGAGCCTTTCACCGCCATGTCCTTGGCATCAGGAGTCATCGAGGCAATTAGGTTGGCACGCTGCTCCCTGTTCATGTGGTCAACGTCCACGCCGTCCTTGCGGAGGGCATTCAGGAGAAGGGTGTCCTCGGTGATCTTCTCGATGGTGATGTAGTTCACGTCTCGGCCATTGATGTTGGCGTTCTTCTGGTGGAAGGCGGCATCATCGACGTGCATGGGATAGGCGGTCTTCACCGCAAACTCCTTGGCCTGAACAGGGTCTTTGGCATACAAGTCCTGATAGGTCTTGGCCTGTTCAGGAGTCAGTTGGCGCGACATCTGGGTACGCATGCCCGCACGTTTCTCTTCGGGGGTCTTGCCGTCAGGGTTCAGTTTACCGTAGTCAACCTGTACCATCGTAGCGTCATCCTTCTGGAACACGCGGATGCGGTCGATGGTGTTGCCCTCGGTGGTGGTCACCTTCGCCTTAGCGGTCTTTTCATTGTTCTCATTCTGGTTCTCAACCTGAGAACCCTCTGCTGCTGCAGCCTTGGGCTGCGCGTTTTCTGTTTTCACTTTTGCCATTGTGCTAAAATTTAGTTTTTGTGTTGGTTATAAACTGAGGGGCTTTCCCTCATCGGTCGGCAAAAGTACAGCATTACCCTGGCACCAGCGGTCTTGAAAAATTATCTTGCGTGAATTAACGTTTCACTATCGAATTGCAGCCGATTCCGTGCGTTTTTGGCGGTTTTTCGTACTCACAGGGGTGCTATGTCAATAACAATTCGTATCTTTGCACGAGATTTTGGATGCTGATGAAGGTTATTCACATCGACATGGACGCTTTCTTCGCCAATGTGGAGTTGCGCGACAATCCAGAGCTTCGTGGCAAGCCGATAGCGGTGGGACACGATGCCGAACGTGGTGTGGTGGCAACGGCCAGCTACGAGGCACGACGGTTTGGCGTGCATTCGGCACAGTCCATTCAGGTGGCTAAACGCTTGTGTCCGCAGCTGATCATCGTTGAACCACACTTCCAAAGGTATAAGGAGGTGTCCACCCAGCTACACGAAATCTTCCACGACTATACCGACCTGATAGAACCAATATCCCTCGATGAAGCATTTCTTGATGTGACGGAGAACAAGAAAGACATTGAGTTGGGAGTGGATATTGCGCGAGAAATCAAACAGCGCATCCATGAGACGACAGGACTGACGGCATCGGCTGGTGTGAGTTACTGTAAGTTCCTGGCGAAGATTGCTTCCGACTGGCGCAAACCCGACGGGCTGACGGTGATTCATCCTGACAGGGCTTTGGATTTCATCGCACAACTGAAGATAGAGAAGATCTGGGGTGTTGGTCAGAAGACCGCAGAGAAGATGCACCGCATGGGCGTCTTCACGGGCCTTGACCTGAGAAACATGTCGCTGAGCCGACTGACGCAGGAGTTCGGCAAGATGGGGCAGGTGTTCTATGATTTCTCGCGAGGCATCGATAACCGGCCTGTCATCAGCGAGTGGGAACGGAAGAGTGTCAGCTGTGAACAGACCTTTGAGTCGGACATCAGCGAAAACGCCGCCGTCACCATCCACCTGTATCACACGGTACTCGAACTTGTGCGACGCATCGAGAAGAACGACTTCGAGGGTCGCACATTGACCCTCAAAGTAAAGTTCCTGGACTTCCAGCAAATCACTCGCAGCATCACTGTTGATCATATTCTCCGCACCAAAGACGAAATCCTTCCGTTGGCCAAGCAGTTGATGCAACAAGTGGAGTTCCACACACACCCCATCCGACTGTTAGGCTTGGGCGTTTCCAATCAAAAGAGTGTCACACCACAAGAAGATAATCAATGGATTGAGCTGGAATTGGAATTTGAGCCGTGGCCAGACGTATAACAAAAGTAGAGATGGCGATTCAAGTAACATACAGACGGACAAGCCGGTTGTCGATGCGCATCGTAAAGAATGGCGACGTGCATGTATCGGCACCTATCGGAATGCCCCGCGAGAAGGTGATAGCGTTCATCGAGGAGCACAAGGACTGGATTGAACAGGCGAGAAAAAAGACGTATGAGCGTCAGAAGCAGCGGGCAGAGTTCTACAACAAGCTGCCACTGACCACTCGCGCCCAAGCCGACGAAGCATTGAAACGGTTGAAGGCGGTGGTGGAACCGATGATGGAAAAACATGCCAAGGAAATGGGAGTTAAACCAAGCATCGTCTATTACAAGCCAACTATCTCTCGCTGGGGCCAGTGCAACGTGAAAGACCGTAGCATTTGTATCTCTGCCTACCTCCTACTGTTGCCGGAATGGTGCGTCGAGCATGTCGTGGTTCATGAACTGTGCCACCTCTTAGAACCCAGCCATAATGCCCGATTCCATGCTCTCATGGACAGGTATTTCCCCCGCTGGCGTGAGGCCCGCAAGGAGACTCACCGGATATGCAGGCTGGAAGAAGATGAAAAAGATGAATAACTACGTATCTTATAAGAAACCAAGTGAATATATTATGATACTTCCCAAAAAGTAACTGGCCAGATTTACTAACAAGGTTGTTCTGAATATTTTCTTTGCAGGATGGATTTTGCCTAACATAGAGTAGTTAATCAATAACTCTATAACCACTGACAAGACAAAAGCAACAATGTAGTATATAATAAAACCCGTAAGTTCATTGGGGATTGAAAAATCAACCTCATGACTGCTTACCCAGGGGAACCAGACTACCAACCACCATCCGCCATTAAGAATCAATGTGATGATAATGCCAAACAATCCGCTAACAAAATTAGCGAAAAAGACTGTGGCAGTGATACGCCCATCAAACTTACGCTTACACAACAACTCTGATGAAATAAATGATTCCAACAGCATTATTAGAATCATAAATAACCATCCCTGTGGCATAAGAATCAAAATGCCAAAAGAAACGTTAAGTAACAAGTTTACCATCTTACCAATTTAAACTTATGTACTCATTAATAAAATCACTTACATCCACGGAATACCCCCGCAAAGCAGATGGAACCGAAATAGTCGCGGATGAAATAGACGAATGGGCGATTGGCATAAAACTCTGCCTTTGTGGGTTTGCTCAATTCGCTTAATGTGGCAAAAGAAGTAGATGTAATAGCCTCTACATGAGTACCTTTTTCATCTACATCAATCTCGATGTTCTGTTTCATCTTGTTGATATAAAGTGAGGAGTCACTCATTAAACTGAAGTCTGCTTTATTTGAAAAGATATCTGTTAGTCCCATCTCTGACAACAGATACTTAAGATCAATCTCTGATTTTAAGCGGAACTTTGGGAAACGAACATCTATGATATCATACTTTTTAAGTATTTTGGCGCTACTCTTATACTGTTCCATATCCATCTGCTTTATCATACTATCAACAGTCAGATTCTCGTTTGGTAATATCACATCCATATAGAAACTCCCGACATAAGGCATGCGAAGTATCGCATATTGATTATTCTGCATATACCTAAAACATCCTTCTTCTTCTGTTTTACTCATCATGTCCACAATCCGAACCTCATCCTTTGTTACATAGAATGTATCTGGTTTAGCATCGTAAAATTCCTGAATCCATGCCCCGTTAAACAGCAAAGTATTGATGAGATAAGCAACAGAATTATCATCAAATTCCAGCGGAATATCCTTGATAGCCCCATGATTAGTTTCTTTATTCCAAGTATCAACAGTGCTTTTGGCATCATCCTCATCCTGATACGATAGACAATCTGCAAAATAATCATGACCGATTGTTTGGATATAGTCCTGTTTTATTGTCTGCTCATCACGGTAAAGGAATAAATTGGATGATTTCATAAAAGCAGTCTTTGTATCAAGGAATTCGTCTAATGATACTTTTGCATGGCAAAGCATCATTCTACGTCTCAGGGCATTTATGTCGGCTTGGTCATATTTGTCTGTCCCTAAATACTGTTGAAGCTTTTGTCTTGTTTCCCCGTCTGCTCCGTTACCGATGATTTCAAGAGAATATACCACACCTAACGGAGATATTATTAAATTATTCTCCTTATTATTATCTGTCAGATATTGAAATAATCTGAAGGAGAAGTCATTGGTTGCACTGATAATTTCCTTTTCTGATTCTTTTACATCATAACTCACATCGGCATGAACAGCCGCTTCTTCTACAGTTTCACGCACATTATGGCAACTATCAAACACTATAGAAATTGCCAGCGTTGCAACAACTTTAATTATATCCGTTGTCATACAATTATGGTTTACCTATTGTTTCTGTGGGTTTAAACTCGGTAGTGTTATTTGCTGCATGATGAATAATGTAACCACCTAAAGCTGTACTTAGAATGTAACTTTCTTCCAGTTCACCTCTGTATAGGAGGAAATTGCATACATCCGTAGGTGTGATATAAGGATTATCTGCTAGATGACTATGCACAACTGATATAACTTTTTTACCTTCGTCATTAACAGTATTGACAGCTATCAGCGATTGATGATACTTTCGGAAGCACAATGGATTGCCACTATTATCAAAATCGATGGAACAGTCATTACCAAATGGAATGGTATTGGGCTGTATTGTGCCTTGAAGTACATAGAGTCGAATTAAGTAATCATTGATACGCACAAAGTCAAAATTAGGGTTACCGATTTTATCGTTGTACTTGATCTGGTCGCCATATTTTTCAAAGGCGTTATCTAGCATGGTTTGTTTCAGTTTTATCTGCACCTGCTCCTCCTCAGTTAGTGGGCGTATGTCGTATGATAGGCTGTGTGCACCACCCTTAGTGTTCAATTTCAACTCAAATATGCAGTTTTTCTTTTCTTTGTCGTAGAAGATGGCGCTCCAGGTGCTGGCAGTAGGTTGCCAGATAAGGTTTCCGCCCAAGTCTTCATGACGATAGCGTGCCAACACAGAATCAGTAGATACCCAGTTGAGTCGTTCGGCAGTGTAGAGCACAGCACCTTCGGCGCAGATACTATCGTTGATGGCCTGAATCACTTCTGGTTCAGTATTTGCATTTCCTGCTTTCGATAACTTCTTATTTATACACTCCACAAATCCCTGTTCGTTAGCATCGCCTTTGAAAAAACCATAATTGAGATGAGCAAATTCGCTACCCACACCGCAGAACATCCACTGTTTCTTTTCGCTAACCTTATCTCCTATGCCATTAGTAAGCTCGAGTGTGAAGTAGCGTACCGTGTGCAGGTTGCGATTCAATGCCGCAGCCACATATCTACAAAGTGGAAGATTCTCGGGTTCTGGCATTCTATAAACGATAATATCAATATTGTTAGGTTGCGAATACACCTGCGCAGAAATTGCAGACCAATCCCACTCATATTGACTGATAAACATACTGCCTAAATTTAATTTCCATGCGGTAATATCGGTAAGTTGCGTATCATCCACATTGCCTTTTTCCCACTCAAAGAGCATGCTTGGGATCCAACGGAACTGAAATTCATAGGCCGTCATGGTGTCGCCTCGCTCTATGATGTCACAATATTGAGAGACTGCTTCACCCAGTTCGTCATCGGTTTTCAAACTATCCAATAGCTGTTTTGCCTTAGTTCTATCGGGATCTGTGCCCCATCCGTTAAAATAGTATTTGGCCAGCGACAACTTAGCAACAGGATACTGTTGTGCTGATTTAGATACCCACTCAAAGGCTTTTTTCAGGTCGCGTTCTACCTCAATACCTTGCTCATAGAATTGACTCATCTTGAATTGTGCCACAACGTTTCCCTGCTCTGCAGAACGCGTAAACCAGTTGAACGACTCGCTTAGATTCTTTTCTACACCAATGCCATCTTCGTAGCAGAAACCAAGCATTAACTGACCGTAGCGGTTGTCCTTTTCGGCAGCATCACGTATTAGCGAGTAAGCCTTGGCGTGGTTTTGTTCTACCTTATTGCCCACGATATATTCCGTAGCCAGATCAACCTGTATGTTCAGATTGCCATGCGCCATAGAGTCCTCCATTTCTTTAATTGAAAGTTCCTTTTGGCCGTAGGAGAACTGTGCGAATACACATGCCAGAAGAAAAGCAAATAGTCTGTTCATATTGTTATAGATATATATTCTAAGTTTTATGATTATATCACTTTCTCCATTTCCGAAATCCTTTTAAGATTGATGACAAATTTATTGTTTTTTCTTGAATAGCTGGAGACCATAATATCTGACATCTGTAACAACAGTGTCTTCAATGCAGATACCTTCAAGTACCAGCATCAGTGAGTCGTTGCGATAGGTGAGCAGTTGCTCAGGATGATGCAGGAGCATCGTGTCTTGTCTGATAACCTTTTGGATTGGATAGCTGAGAACGACGTTATTCTCACCCTGAGTGATGGTGACTATCTGGTCATTGTAGTTATATTGGTAAGCTTTCTGAGGTAGCATGACCGTATAATCGCCCAACTCTATCGGCTTTCTCCTGATATACCAGTTGTCACGTGCATTGACATTGACAGAATCTTCAATGTAAGTAAAGCTATATTCCGAGTGCGTCCATTCGCCATATTGCTTCTTGAACTCGTCGGTCCCGATTTCGTGGCGGACATAGTCTATGACGCTGGTGACATCCTTGTATTGTTCACACAACAGACTGTCCTGCCTGATGCGTCTCATGTCTTCTATCTCGTCATTAAGCTTGCCCGTCTTGGGATCAGTCAATTTCATTTCGCTGATAAGCTGGGTGAGTCGCTGTTTCTGGCAACTCAGTCCAATACTCTTGGCTGAAATGCCTGGGATGTAGGTGAAGAGGATGATGGCTGCACCAAAGATGAGCGCCATAAGCTGATAGCGACGGGTGCGTTTACGGAACAGCATCAAGACAAAGAGCGTCATCAGCACGCCTGCCACCATCAGATAGAAGCGGCTCTCAGTGAAGCTGTAGAGACGGATGCGATAGATGGAGCCAATCCAGTACATGATGAGCGGAGGAATGGCAATCAGCGTGAATCGGCTGTAGAACCAGTCGTAGTATCGCTGGCTGAGTATCGACTGGGCCACACGACCTACCAATGCTGTCGTGATGAATCCCATCACCATCCAAGCCACCCCGCCTTTGGGCAAATCCCACTCGAAGACGATCTTAATAAAATAGGTATAGAGGATGACGGTATAGATGATGACAGCTGGCGAGAGGATGAAATTAAGGATAAGCCGGAGTATCTTGAAAGGTTCCTCGACCTTATCTTCGTTCTGACGAACCAGCGTACAACATATCTGCGGAGCCAGCACAAAAAAGATGAACTGGGCGATATACTCGTAGAAATGTCTTGGCTCGTCGATGCCAAAGATATAGAAGAACGAGGCCGTGATGGCCAAGACAGCCATATAGAGGAGGCATGATATGAGCAGTCCGAAGAACATCTGCGTAGCCACATGAAGGGCATGAGCCGCAAACGATCGGTTGTCCAATCGTCTGTTGCCGACGATAAGCAATATAGCCGCCAAGACATAGGTGAACGTGAAGCCGTATGTCCATAGGAAGGGCTTCAGGTCGAGCATCATCAGGGGCAGGAAGAGGAAGAACGAGGCATAATACGCCCAGCGGTTAACGCGATGAAGCCAGAACGTCAGTGCCATCAACGGCACGAAGAAATATAGAATATCACCATTGACTTCGCTTTCAAACTGTAGCGCCTTCTCATTCCATTCACGAGTCTCAGTATCCCAAACAGCAATGATAAAGAATACCACTCCCAGGGCCAGTTCAACAGGGAACCGTCGTGGACTCTGCAGCAATTGCTGCAACAATGATTTCAATTTTGCATTCATTTATTATCCGTATTTTGATGGGCTTGCTGCTCCGTGAATATTTTGTGAATCTCTTTTTCCAACTTACCTTTCTCCTTTAGTTTCAGGTACTTGTCCAACAGCTCCACCTTGCCCGTCAACGAGCTATTGGGCTCATAGAACTGTAACAAGATGTCGAAGACGTCCATCAATTGCGCTTCGTTCAGGTCTTTCACGTTATCTCTCAAACAAACATAGCTATATGCAGCCATGAAGCCCACCAGATAAGGCATACTTTCTTTAGAGGATGCTAACGAGCCGACTTCCTCACCTATAACAATATTCACATCACCGCTTGCTACGCTCCAAGCCATGATATACTGGGCAGCCTGCTCCATCTGAGAAGCGCGGATGGTATGTGTCAGGTAATACTGGATACATTTCAGAGCATCATCATTATGTTCATGACAGAGCTCAGCGCTTTTAAATTCTATCAACTCAGGTAGGTCTACGAATCCATCGTCTTTCTCCTTCTGCAGTTTTTCAATCTTCTCCCCTACGCGCTGGGCATTTTTCTCGTCGCCAACAGCCTGATAGTATTTCTGCAGGAAAGGTAGTTCTCCGATGTATTCATCAGAATGTTCACCACATAGTTTCTTGATAATGTTCAGTGAACGAATCTCGTATTTAAGTGCTTCTTGAGACTCACCACAATAATGGCTTGTTTCTGCCATATGCATTAAGATAATGGCCAAGTCGAAGTCTTGTTGACCCAGTTTCTCATAGATGGTCAATGCCTTCCTACTGCTTTCCTTTGCCTTGTCGTACTCGTTGTTTGAACTCTGGTACAAGGACAAGTTGTCAAGATAAAAGGCATACAAGGCATCACTATTGCTAACGTTGTCGGCATATAGCTGAGCAGCCTGTTCTATTATCTTTGCGGCCATTTCCGGCTGTTCGTTCCTGTAATATAGCTTGGCACTGAAAGCGAACTGCTTGATGTATGTAGTATCCTTCTCACCATATAATGCCTTAAGGATAGCCAATTCGCGCTCTTTGGTCTTAATGGCATCCTCATAGCGTTTCTGATTCATCAACTTGATAGTCACCGAGTCCAGCTTGTCAGCTTGCTGTCTGGTGATCTCATCCGTCTGACACCAAGCAGAAAGGAAAAGCATCATGGCGGCTATTGTCAATAATACCCTTTTCATAAAAACAATTTCAGTTTTATCTTTATCTGTTATACATTTATATCCTTAAAGACTGACTCCTTGCTCCAGGACTTCACCACCTCCGAAGATGCCCCAATGGCGCGTAGTCCACTGGATTCGGTATACCTCAATATTGCGGACATTTTTCAGATCGGTCACTTTTTCATACATCATATCGCAGGGCCAGCCGTTGTAGAAATAATCATAATCCTCAACGATGCTGACCTTAGCATCTTCATCTATCTCTTTCTCAAACTTCTGGCGTTCTTCATCGGTCATCTCATGATTATACATCATGTTCATGCGGTCAGTTGTAAGGTTGACGACATCCTTTGCAGGAATCGTCACTTCTGAAAGACAATTCACGAAATAGTCGTCCTCAAATCCGTCCTCCTCACTCGTCTTACCATAACTCACTATGAATTTCAAATGTTGTGGATAACCGCTTGGATTCGTCACGTCTTCCTCGCTCTTACCGATACGATATGATTTGCCATGAAGTCCAAAGAGAATCCGAAGTTCCTCATATCCGTTAAGGATGGCCTTTTCATTAGCAAATTGCAGATTAAGGGAAGCTTCAAAACGCTGACGATCAATAGCTTTAGCCAGTTCTGGCTTTAAGGCATAAAGGCTGTCGGTCATCGATTTGCTCAATTTACGTGTAAAGTCACGTACTTCCCGCCAGTTTTCCGCATGCTGGATGGTGCCGTATTCATCGGTAGTGAAAACAAGGGGCACGTCACCCATTGAATTAGCTATTTTTTCAAACACCTGAGCCATTAACGTGTCTTCAGGCATCTCGCAATGATTACTGATAGGCTTCATCTCTATCTTATAACCTTGACTGGTTGAGTCTCTGACTATCAGCTGGAACTCACTATTGTAATAGTAATTCACAGTGGTGTCGTTGTCCACTATCTTCATTTTCACATGCTGGAAGTCATAGCCTAGTGTGTCGTTCTTGCAGAAATAGGCAACGACGTTAATTGTTGAATCCTGACTCTCCTGCTGGGCAGTCACCATCTGGGCAGCAACAGGCTGTAAGAACAGTTGCAGCGTAAGGGCTAAAATACTGAAAAACAATCTTCTAAACATCATAAAATCCGTATATATATTTAAATTGGCCTGCAAAGGTACAAACTAATTCTCATATGCGCAAATATTTTCAACCGAAATAATGGGTATACACACAAAAAGACGTGGACAAGTACTTTTTACGGAAGTACGAGCGACTTTTGTAGAAAGAACTTGAGAAAACGAAAGGTTCGTTAATACATTTTTACACACAGTTAACGCTTTCAAGCATATTGGGACGCTAATTGACGCCTGGCGAGGGAGGATGATGAGGTTACAAGGAAATCTGGAGATATTTTAAATACGCGTGTTGACGGACCATTCCATCTCTTTAGCTTCAAGAAAGCCTTACCGTAGGGTTGCTCCCATTCTGCTCTGGGGTTGCTCTAAGGATGCTCCGAGTTGGACACAGCGAAATGAATGGGATGAGCGAAAAACCGAATATATTTAACGAAATTAACGATTTCGTCTAACGGTAACGGGCAGTTGAAGGGGAAGAGTGCCGTGCAAACAGGGGGAAAGTGCCTATGTAAAAGGGAGTGAGACGTAGGGTAAGCGGATTCGGGCTACCGCCCGCATTCATTCGGGCGAGGGGCCGTATTAATTCGGGCGGGAGGCCGCATTAATGCGACCACCCGCCCGTAACCGAGTTTTATACCTTGAATTTATCCTATATGTCCTGTGATTGATTCCTCCTATTTCACGGGACGAATTGCAAACGTGAAGTCATACTGCTGTACGGGCAGCATATACTGTCGCTGAGGACGTGCACCCCATGAGTTCACGCAACCCAAACCCATCTGGCGCTGCTGCACATGTATCTGTGTCAGCGGACGCTCCATGAGGTCGCCGCTATGCTGACCCCAGCGGTGGTCTTTCCACATACCGGCATCGAGGTCTTCTACTAAGTATGGCAGTGCCGAACACTCAAACGGCGCCGTGCTCTCAAACATCAGACCACGCTGGCCGTCAGTCACCTGGAACCAACGCACATCGGTATGGTTACCACTCTCCTGAGGACGGACGTAGGGGAAATACTGGTCGCTGACCGAACTCTGGTAGCGTCCGATGAATTCCGAACTGTTGCGGTCGCAATAGTTCTCACCTGGACCGCGACCATAGTATTCCACGCGGTTATACTGCTTCGGCATCTGCAACTGCATGCCATAGCGGAATAGCCACTGGTCCTTTTCGTTCTTCGCCTCGTCTGTCAGTTCCAGCTGTTCGCGGACAATTACCACACCGTCTGCCGTCAGCGTATAGGTCATCGTCATATTGCACTTCACGTCGGGCATCGACAGTTTGGCGACAATCGAATTGTCGCTCACCGTCAGCGACTCCACCTTCATCTGCGGCTGCTTCCACTTGCCCCAGCGCTGCTGTATCCAGGCACCGTAGTCGTTATCCGTCGGAGCACGCCAGAATTCAGGCGCAATGCTCTGACGGTCGATAAGCATCGGCTGTCCGTCCACATCCAGATAGTCAATCATTCCCGACTGCTTGCCGATAGTCAGCGTCGTACCGCCTGCCGTCAGCTTCACATAACTCTTCGTCTCTTCCTTCACCACGTCAGCCTGTTCAGTCTTTAAGTCGGGGAACTTATATTCCTGTACCACAAATTGCTGACGTGCTATCACTTGTCCGTCCTGCTTGCAGGTGAAATTCACAGTGATTTCTTCGTTAGCATGATGACTCAGCACGCGTGTCAACGTCTGCTTTAGTTCATCACTTACAAATGCCTTTCGCTGCTGTGGAGCCACGCCTGCGAGATCAATTACACCACCATGCTTCTTTACCTTCCACTCCAGCTGGCAACCGTCCAGCGCCTTGAAGAAGTTCTCGTTATACACTTCAAACTTACCATCCTTCAGACCTTTGTCCGTCAACCACACATTCTGATAGTAATACCCAACCTCGTAAGCCGACGGATTCAGCCTACGGTCTGGGGCAATGATGCCGTTACAATTGAAGTTATAGTCCGAAGCGGGATAGCGACCGTAGTCACCACCATAGGTAAAGATTTCCTTGCCGGTAACGGGGCTCTTGTCGCGCAGACCCTGATCAACGAAATCCCAGATGAAACCACCCTGATATTTCGGATATTTGCGCACGAGGTCCCAATATTCCTTGAAACCACCTACCGAGTTGCCCATGGCGTGAGCATACTCACACTGAATGAGCGGACGCGGATTGTCCGTCTTAGCGTATTTTTCGCAATCCTCATAGCCCATATACATCGGACAGAAAATGTCCGTCTTCCCCCAATGACCAGCCTGCTCGTATTGCACAGGACGGCTATCGACAGACTTGATCCAGTCGTAGCACTTCTCGAAATTCTCGCCATAGCCGGCCTCGTTGCCCAGACTCCAAATGATGATGCTCGGATGGTTCCTCAGCGTCAGCACGTTTGCCTGGTTACGCTCCATGTGCATCAGTTGGAAGTCCTTGCGCTTGGCCAGCGTACCCTCACCGTAGCCCATGCCGTGACTCTCCAAGTTGGCCTCTGCAACCAGATAGATGCCTGCCGAGTCGCACAGGTCATACCACCGTGGGTCGTCGGGATAGTGGCTCGTACGCACGGCATTGATATTCAGCTGCTTCATGATGCGCAGGTCCTGACGCATACGCTCCAGCGACACCACATAACCGCCGTCGGGATCCAGTTCGTGACGATCTACACCTTTTATTAATATAGGCTGACCGTTCACCAACAGCTGCCCGCCCTTGATTTCCACGTGGCGGAAACCAACTTTCAACGCCAGCACGTCCTTCACCTCTGTACCCTTCTTCAGCGTCACGTACATATTATATAAATAAGGTGTCTCGGCCGTCCACGCCTTCACATTAGCAATGGACTGTTGCGCGCCCGTGCCGACGGTGTTCCCCTCGGCATCGTCCAAACGCACTTCCACCGTCGTACCCTTCGGCGCCTTCACGCTGACATCAAGCAGTCCTGTGCCGTCCTGCCAGTCCTGCTTTACCACGATGTCCTCAATGTGAACCTTCGGACGGGCATACAGATACACCTCGCGGGCAATACCCGTAAAGCGCCAGAAGTCTTGGTCCTCCAGATACGAACCATCACACCACCGCATCACCTGCATGGCAATAAGGTTCTTGCCCTTCTTCACATATTTCGTGATATCAAACTCCGCAGCAATCTTCGAATCCTCCGAATAGCCGGCAAATTTGCCATTCACCCACACCTTCACATTGCTTGTGGCCGAACCCACATGCATCAGCACCTGCTGACCTGACCACGTATCGGGCAACGTTACCTCACGACGGTATGAACCCGTATAGTTCTCCGTCTCACCAACGATGGGCGGGTTACTGTCAAACGTCGTACACCACGCATAGCCGATGTTCTTGTAGATGCGGTCGCCGTGACCGTTCAGTTCAAACAGTCCGGGCACGGGGAAATCCTCCCACGCCGAGTCGTCGTAGCCCACGCGGAAAAAGTCTGCAGGGGCATCCTGGTGATTCTTCACAAAGCGGAACCGCCACATGCCTTCCAACGACAGATAGCGCGCCGAAGCCTGCTTCTCGCCAGCCTTCGCCAGTGTCTCCGTCTCGTAGGCAAAGAAGTTCGCCCTCCTCGCCTCGCGGTTCTGTTGGTTCACCTGTGGATTCAGCCATTCCGGCTGATTGTCGGCTAAGGCCGTGCTTCCGCCTCCCCACGCCAACAATAATGCAAAAAATAAGTCCTTAGTCATATTGTATTTCGTTTATGATTTCCGTTTCAGCCGCGAAGATACGAAAAAATATCGGGAAAGCCAAACGTTTCCCCGATTATTTTCAATAGATTCAAATAAAAAAAGGTGGGCTGATGTTTGGTCAATCCACTTTTTTTTCGTATCTTTGCCGTCAGAAACTATAACACATATAATAATATGGACGTAAAACAAGCAAAACAAACCATCGAGGCCGGTAAGGCCATCTTGGGAATCGAGTTCGGTTCCACACGTATCAAGGCCGTGCTCATCGACCAGGAGAATAAACCTATTGCCCAGGGCTCTTTCGAGTGGGAGAACCAGTTGGTGGACGGACTGTGGACGTACAGCATCGACATTATCTGGAAGGGCTTGCAGGATTGCTATGCCGACCTGCGCAAGGACGTGAAGTCACAGTACGACTGCGAGATAGAACAGTTGGCAGGTATCGGTTTCTCGGCTATGATGCACGGATACATGGCATTCAATGCCGACGAGCAGATTCTGGTGCCGTTCCGCACATGGCGCAACACGAACACAGGCAAGGCAGCGGCAGAGCTGTCGAAGCTGTTCAACTATAACATCCCCCTGCGCTGGAGCATCTCGCACCTGTATCAGTGCATACTGGACAACGAGCCACACGTGAAGGACATCAAATATCTGACCACACTGGCAGGCTATATCCACTGGCAGCTGACGGGTGAGTTTGTGCTGGGCGTTGGCGATGCATCGGGTATGATTCCCGTTGACCCCGCCACGAAGACGTACGACGCCGAGATGGTGAAGAAGTTCGACGCCATCCTTGCGTCAAAGGGGTTGCCTTACAAGTTGCTGGACATCCTGCCGAAGTCGCTGAGTGCCGGTGAGAATGCCGGAAAGCTGACGGAAGCCGGTGTGAAGAAGCTGGACGTCAGCGGAACGCTGAAGGCCGGAGTGCCCGTATGTCCTCCTGAGGGCGATGCCGGCACGGGTATGGTGGCTACGAACGCCGTGAAACAGCGCACGGGTAACGTCAGCGCAGGAACGTCGTCGTTCTCGATGATTGTGCTGGAGAAGCCGTTGTCGAAGCCTTACGAGATGATTGACATGGTGACGACGCCGGACGGAAGCCTCGTGGCTATGGTGCATTGTAACAATTGTACGAGCGACATCAATGCGTGGGTAGGACTATTCAAGGAGTATCAGCAGCTGTTGGGTGTTCCCGTCGATATGAACCAGCTCTACGGCAAACTGTTTAACGAGGCACTGAAGGGTGACACCGACTGTGGCGGACTGATGGCCTACAATTACGTCAGTGGTGAGCCTGTCACAGGTTTGGCTGAGGGTCGTCCGATGTTCGTGCGTTCGGCTAACGACAAGTTCAACCTCGCCAACTTCATGCGAAGCCACCTCTACGGAGCCATCGGCGTGCTGAAGATTGGTAACGACATCCTGCTGAAGGAAGAGAAGATCAAGGTGGACCGCATCACCGGTCACGGTGGATACTTCAAGACCGCTGGTGTTGGTCAGCGCATGCTGGCTGCCGCCCTGAACTCGCCCATCAGCGTGATGGAGACGGCAGGCGAAGGTGGTGCATGGGGTATCGCCCTGCTGGCCGGATACCTTATTAATAATAATGGTAAGTCGCTGGCCGACTATCTCGAGCAGGTGGTGTTTGCAGGCAACAAGGGTACCTCAGTAGCCCCCACCGCCGAGGATGTGGCCGGTTTCGAAAAGTATATTGAAAACTACAAGCGCTGCCTGCCCATCGAGCAGGCCGCTGTAGACCACAAATAAGAAAAATGGGGGGCGTGCCGGCTCGATCGGGATACTCATCAAATTACATTGAAAACTGAGCTGACTTCTCCTGTCGATGGCGGGCCACAATAAAAGCCGCAAGGCCGGTGGATTACAAAGACGGAGAGCACTCGAATCTTTTAACAAAGGAGTTTTCATCACATCACCGGGCGTCCCCCTTTCTTTTAGTTCATAGTTAAGAGTTCATAGTTCATAGTTAAGAGTTGTGTTTTCAGGAATTATCGAGGAATTTGCTACGGTTGTAGCTATCAAGAAAGACAAGGAGAATATCGATTTCACGTTGAGCTGTTCGTTTGTCGACGAGTTGGGCATTGACCAGAGCGTCGCTCATAACGGTGTGTGTCTGACGGTGGTAAAGATAGAGAACGGCACGTACACGGTGACGGCCATGAAGGAGACACTGGACCGTTCGAACCTCGGACTGCTCGCGGTTGGCGATAAGGTGAACGTAGAGCGTTCGATGCTGATGAACGGACGTTTGGACGGTCATATCGTGCAAGGTCACGTGGACGAGACAGCGCGTTGTACTGCAGTAGAGGACGCCGGTGGCAGCACGTATTTCACCTTCGAATACAAGCAGGACCTGGAAATGGCGCGCAACGGATACTTTACCGTTGATAAGGGTTCGGTGACGGTGAACGGTGTGTCGCTGACGGTGTGTAACCCCACGCAGAACACGTTTCAGGTGGCCATCATCCCCTATACCTTCGAACACACGAACTTCTGCGACATCAGGGTGGGTAGCGTGGTGAATTTGGAGTTCGACATCATCGGCAAATACATCGCCCGCCTTCAACAACTGAAATAAATCATCCCTACCCGCTCGCCTGTGACCAAAAAAGAACGCTACAAACAAGTATTGGACTACTTCCGCAAGGAGATGCCCGTGGCTGATACCGAACTGGAGTTCGGTAGTGTGTTCCAATTGCTGGTGGCTGTCATACTGAGTGCACAATGTACCGACAAACGCATCAATCAGGTGACGCCGGAGCTGTTTCGTCATTATCCCGACGCGCGGACAATGGCGCAAGCAGAGGTGGACGACGTGCTGGAACTCATCAAGAGTGTCTCTTACCCGAACTCGAAGGCTGACCATCTGGTGAAGATGGCACGGATGCTGACAGAACGGCACAACGGCGAAGTGCCTGCGGACATGAACCTGTTGCTGGACTTGCCGGGCGTAGGGCGCAAGACGGCCAACGTCATCCAGAGCGTGGCCTTCGGCAAGTCGGCAATGGCAGTAGATACCCATGTATTCCGCGTGAGTCACCGTCTGGGGCTTGTTGCAGAAAAGGACGACACCCCTTACAAGGTGGAACGCACGCTGACAAAAAATATACCCGAGGAAGATATTCCCCGGGCACATCATTGGTTGTTATTGCATGGACGTTACGTCTGTACGTCGCGCAAACCGCATTGTGAACGATGTGGGCTTAGCGACGTTTGCCCCACTGCTTACCACCATTAAAACCACCGTTGAAGGGACCATTAGGACGTCCGTGCTGGAATCCCTTCATCATATTACGATGGAAATCGTTTTCGGCCCTGATAGCATCGAAGACCTTGCTCGCAGGAACGACCTTCATCATCTTCTTGTGATAAGTCTGATCCAGCTGCTTCAGTTCGATGTTGGCCTTATCATAGTTGGCAATAGCCTCGGCACACTTCGCATCACCTGAAGGTTTCTCTTTTTTGTACATGCGGGCATAGATGGCACGTTGCTTCGCCTGCATCTCACGCAACAAGGGGAAGTATTTGGCAGCCTCCTGCTGGTCGAAATGTGCCTCGCGCGTGATGTACGCCTCGAGATCGGCCTGGAATTTCTCGGGCGAGAACTTCCGCTGTTCCTGAGCGCTCACCGAAATGACCATCATCAGGCAAAACAGAATGGTAGTTAAACGTTTCATACTTTTCATTTTAAAAATCATTGTCAGCCAGATATGCATAGATTTCCGCATTGTCAAGCATTACATAGTCGGCATACTCGTCAATATACTGGCTCTCAGTGTTGGTCGTAGAGGCAGAGGCATTGACATCAGCATTGGCAAGTGTCTGCTCTTCCTTTGTCTGATGGAAATAGAGGGCTACTCCCATAAAGACTGCGGCTACCGTGCATGCTGCGGCATACATCCAGGGACGCAAGGCCACCAAGCGGCTCTTGGGACGAGAGGATGACAGCGAGACATGCTCTGCCGTCTGTTCACGCTCAGGCAACTGAGACATTACGCGTTCGGTCAGCTGGTCGAAATAACCATCTGGAACTCGGAAGGGGTTAACCTGTCCGAAACGCTCTTTTATTTCCTTTTCTTCGTAGTTCATTATTTTTCCTTTTTTTGATATGACGAAACTCGTTGTGAAAAGTTTAATCACGACGCTTAAAAAATTCAGAAATCTTTTTGACGGCAATGTGGTAGGATGCTTTTAGCGCTCCCTCAGAGGTGTTCAACAGCTTGCTGATGTCGCTGTATTTCATGTCGTCGAAATAACGCAGATTGAAAACGGTGCGCTGGACGTCGGGCAACGTACTGATAGCCTCCTGCAACATAGCCTGCGTCTCGTCACCGTCGAAATAGTTGTCGGCAACGAGCATGTTGGCAACACCACTGTCCACGTCGTCAGTATATTGCAACGTCATGTTCTTCTGCTTGCGAAGGAAGTCGATGCTCTCATTGACGGCAATGCGGTAGAGCCACGTAGAGAGACGCGATTCCTGATGGAAATCATCCAAATGGGTCCACGCCTTGATAAACACGTTTTGCAACACGTCGTCGGCATCCTCATGGGTAAGCACCATACGACGGATCTGCCAGTAGAGCTGTTCGCTATATGCGCGCACGACACGTTCGAAGGCCTTACGCTGCAGCTTGGGGTCGGACAACTGTTCGACCAATTGTTGTTCTTCCTGTTTGGTCATGATACGAAAGCTTTCAATTGGTTCCACATCACTTTATCGTAGCCATAGACATCAGGCCATGTCTGTAAGACGCCATTCTCGTCAGGCCAGAGGGTATAATATATAATATAAAGAGGTACGCGAGGCGATACGGGGACGTAGCCGATAATTTTGTTGCGCGTCTCCTGATCGGGATGCGACTGCAGCCATTCAATGCCCTGTTCCGTCTCAGCCGACAGTCCCATCGCAATACGGATGCGGTCAAGCAACCATTCGTCAGGGCTGTCGAGCACAAAGCGCGCCAGTTCGAAAGGTTCCGCCACACGTACACAACCATGCGACATAGCACGGGAAGCGCGCTGGAATGCACTGGGATTGGACGTGTCGTGGAGATATACGGAGAAATTATTCTTAAAACGGAAGACGATACGCCCCAGCGAGTTGCCTGCCCCACCCTTCTGGGCTACGCGATAGTTGCCGCTGAGCAATTGCTGGCGCGACACGTAACGGGCGTCGAGCGTTTGGTTGGTGGTCTTGTCGACGATATCGTAGCGGTTACGTGCAAAATAGGCTGAATCGCCCGCACGTCGCGCAACTTCGTTATCGATGATGCTCTTGGGAATTACCCACTGGGGATTGACTTGCATGTATTCAATGTTACTCGACAACTGAGGAGTCTTGGTGCCAAAAGCTCCGCAGACCACCCGCATGTCGAGCATCTCGCCAGGGCCATAGGCATAGAGGTGATAGGCCGGAATGTTAACAACAATACGCTTCCCCGTATCGGTCAGCGGCTGACGACGACGCCAACGGCAACGCTCCATATTGACGATGATGCGCTGACGTTCTGCTTGATCGGTAGCTTGTGAAAGCATCGTCTTCAATCGAGCGTAAAAGGGATCGCGCGGCTGGATTTCCTGCAGATATTCCACGATGCTGTCGTGCTTGATTTTGTTCTTTACCTCTGCAGCATAATGCTCTTTGGGCAAGTCCATGCTGACATCGAAGAGCCCACGGTATTTGACATACCTGCGCGTAGAGTCCTGTTTTTCGATGTCCAGATTATTGAACAGCCGATGGGGATTGACAAAACCGAAACGCTGGCCCTTGCAATAGCTGACACATGCTTTCGTCAAGTGATATTCCAAACGAGCGGCAACCTTACTGGCTTGGTTTTTGTCGTCGTCGAAATCGAGCGTCCGCAAGCGACGAAGGTCGTTTTCTATGGCCTTGACGTTGAAGGCCTGTCCAGAGAAACCTATCTCTCCTACCTGCTGGAGATATGCCAACAAAGAGTCTGCGCGCTCGTCTGTACCGCAACGGTCAATCCATAGCAAGGGTTGTTCCGTATGATCTCCAGTCAGCGCATTCAATTGGTTGCGAATGTCCTGAACATCAAAAACAAAAGCAGGCGACTTCATGTCTGAAAGCGCCTCCATTGTAATATGTCTGTCCTTATGTGCATGATTGTCACACCCCATGAAGAGGAGCAACAAAAAAGGTAAGAAGGCTGTTAACGCACGGCCACTTTTCTTACCACTTTGCCTATCTTCAAAATGTAGCAACCTTTAGGGATGTTAAGTTCTATGCGTTGAGCAGGACTTTCAATCTTTATAGTCTTAATCTGACGACCTGTCAAAGACACAACCTCTAACGTCAGTCCTTGAGCGCCAGTGACGGTCACCCACTGACCATTAACCGATATGGTAATATCGTCGTCCAAAGTCTGCTCTGTCTGCAGCATTTCTGCCTCAGCGGCCTTCACCAGAACGGGCACCGAAAGCATCATTGAAACTGCTAAAGATAATATGAGTAGTCTTTTCGTCATAAGCATTCCACTATATAGTTTGTGCAAATGTACGAAGAATTCTTGAAACTTCCAAATTTTTTGGCAGGAAAATGCATTTTATACGTCAAAAATGGCTTGTTCGTCCGTCAAAAAGCTATTTGGGAACACTTCTTGGGCTTCACGAAGCAATACTTGCTCGTCCTCATAACGTGACGAATAATGGCCCAGCAACAGTTGACGGACACCAGCGTCGCGAGCTACTTGAGCAGCCTGACGAGCGGTAGAATGATGGTACTTCTGAGCCAGCAACAGATTGTCCTCACCATAGGTGCTTTCATGGTAAAGTGTCGTAACACCTTTCAGCCGTTCGTGCAACGTCGGAATATAACGCGTGTCGCTGCAATAGGCGTAGGCTCGCGGTGGTTCTGCAGGAGTCACAAGACGGCTGTTTGCTACAATTTCACCGTCGGGAGTGGTCCAATCGGCACCGGCCTTGATGTTATTCACCTGACTGATGGGAATCTCGTAGAAGTCTATCATGTCGCGACGGATATGCGGCAACAGGTTCTTCTCGCGGAAAATATACCCGCAACAGGGCATCCGATGTTCCAATGGAACCGTCTCGACAGTCAAAGAGCGGTCGTCGTAGATGACTTGTTGCTGACGGGTATCGACAGCATGGAAATCAACCTCATAGTCAAAGTCGTGGCAGAACATGCGCATCTGTTGCTTCAACATATCCTCCAGTTCCCCTGGGGCATATACCGCCAGTCGCGCCGTACGCCCCAAGAGTCCAAAAGTGCTGAGCATCCCTATCAGTCCGAAACAATGGTCGCCATGCAAATGGGTGATAAACACGGCGCTGATTTTGGTGAAACGGATGTGCGAACGACGCAATTGTACCTGTGTTCCTTCGGCACAATCCACCAAAAACAATTTACCCCGCACCTCTACCACCTGTGCCGAAGCATAGTGGCGAGGTGTGGGTAATGCACTGCCGCAACCTAATATGTGAACGCGAAATGGTTCCAACGAACAACTGGTTTACATAAAGAACTCGTTCTGCGAGTCTTCCAGTTGGACTTCTTTTCCGTATTCCTCCTTGGGTTTCTGACGGCTGTACTCAAAGGTTTCGTCACCGTCCTTGTAAACCAACGAATCGGCACCCAGCTTCACGATGTCGTACTGATAAAACTCGTCTTCCTCGCTGCCGCCTTCGCGCATCATCACAATCTCCAGTTTACCACGCGTCAAACGCCACGTTTTGTAAACAATACTGCTTTGTTCGATACCCTCGGCAACACCACCTTCCTTGATGGAAATTCCTACCTCATCAGAACCGTCCAACGGGTTCGGCATCACCCAATTGCCAAGCAATGTAGACTGGTTGATAACCATCAGGGCTGACTTCTTTTCAGCATCAGGAACGACAGCCATACGGTCGCCGACATGCATGCCGCCAAACACCTGACCATTCTCCTGTGCAGTGGAGATATCGATTGACAGCGTGTCGTCCATATCCGTAATCAACTCAAGGGTATTCATGGCTGTACCATCAGTACAAACACCATAAATTGTAGGATCGGCATTGGCAACATCAGCAGAGTCACCATTGTCAAACGGAACTTTTTCAGTCTTTCCACCGCAGGCTGCCATCATAGAGACAACTGCTGCAACGATTGTAAAAAGCGCAAATTTTTTCATAATATTCTTTCTTTTATTCGTTATGATCGTTTTCTAATGCTTTTGCTTCATTCCATAGAGCGTCCATCTCTTCCAGCGTCATATCTTTCAACGGCTTACCGATACGGATGCTGTGCTGTTCGATGTAGTTGAAACGACGGATAAACTTCTGATTCGTCATCTCCAACGCATTGTCGGGATTGAGCTTATACAGTCGGGCGGCATTGATGACAGCAAAAAGAAAATCACCCAACTCCTGCTCGGACTTCTTCTTGTCTTCCTTGCGCAACTCGGCCTCGAACTCATCCAGCTCTTCACGAACCTTACCCCAGACGTCCTGCTTGTCTTCCCAATCGAAACCCACGTTGCGGGCCTTGTCCTGAATGCGGTAGGCCTTGATGAGCGAAGGTAGTGCTGATGGCACTCCGGAGAGCACCGTTTTGTTGCCGTCCTTTTCCTTCAACTTAATCTGTTCCCAACTCTCAAGCACGGCTTCTGCGTCCTTTGCAACAGCCTCTCCATACACATGAGGATGACGGAATATCAGCTTGTCGCACAGCTTGTTACAGATGTCGGCTATATCGAATTGTTGTTTCTCCTCACCTATCCTACCATAGAACACAATGTGCAACAGCACGTCACCCAATTCCTTGCAGATTTCGTTCTGATCGTCACGAATCAGCGCATCGCAAAGCTCATAGGTCTCCTCTATGGTATTGGCACGCAAACTATCGTTCGTCTGCTTTCGGTCCCACGGACATTCTTCACGGAGCCTGTCCATCACATCCAGCAAACGCCCGAAGGCCTGCATTTTTTCTTCTTTCGTATGCATTCTTTCCATAGACATCTGCAAAGGTAAGAAAAAAAAGTGAATAGTGTATCATTAATTAAGAAAAATTTCGTACCTTTGCACCCAATTTATAATAAGGTATATGGAATTAGCAAGTAAATACGACCCAAAAGAGGTCGAATCAAAATGGTATCAGTATTGGCTGGACAACAAATTGTTCAGTTCAAAACCCGATGGACGTCAACCCTACACCATCGTTATCCCACCGCCCAATGTGACGGGTGTGTTGCACATGGGCCACATGTTGAACAACACCATTCAGGACATCCTGGTGCGCCGTGCCCGCATGGAGGGCAAGAATGCGCTCTGGGTGCCTGGCACTGACCATGCTTCGATTGCTACCGAGGCTAAGGTGGTGAAGAAACTCGCTGGCGAAGGCATCAAGAAGCGCGACCTGACACGTGAGCAGTTCTTGGAGCATGCCTGGGACTGGACTCACGAGCATGGTGGCATCATCCTGAAGCAGTTGCGCCGTCTGGGTGCCAGCTGCGACTGGGACCGCACCGCCTTCACGATGGACGAGAAGCGCTCAGAGAGCGTTATCAAGGTGTTCGTTGACCTCTACAACAAGGGACTCATCTATCGTGGCCTGCGCATGGTCAACTGGGACCCCAAGGCGCTGACCGCTCTCTCTACTGAGGAGGTTATCTACAAGGAAGAGCAGAGCCATCTGTTCCACCTGAAATACTATGTTGATGGTCTAGAAAATCTAGATAATCTAGAGTCTCTAGAGGCCGAGGGCAACATCATCCACAAGGATGCCAAGGGCTATTATGCCGTTGTTGCTACCACGCGTCCTGAGACCATCATGGGTGATACCGCTATGTGTATCAACCCCAAGGACCCAAAGAACCAGTGGCTGAAGGGCCGCAAGGTGATTGTTCCTCTGGTGAACCGTGTCATTCCCGTTATCGAGGACCGTTATGTGGACATCGAGTTCGGTACAGGTTGCTTGAAGGTTACTCCTGCTCACGACACCAACGACTACATGCTGGGTAAGACCCACAACCTCGAGACCATCGACATCTTCAATGCTGATGGTACCATCTCTGACCAGTCGCCTATCTACGTCGGCATGGACCGCATGGATTGCCGCAAGCAGATTTCGAAGGACCTGCAGGAAGCCGGTCTGATGGAGAAGATTGAGGACTACGTCAACAAGGTGGGTTACTCTGAGCGTAACCCCGATACCGCCATCGAGCCCCGTCTCTCGCTGCAGTGGTTCCTGAAGATGAAGCACTTTGCTGATATTGCCCTGCCGCCAGTGATGAACGACGAGCTGAAGTTCTATCCTGCCAAATACAAGAACACCTATAAGAACTGGTTGGAGAACATCCAGGACTGGTGTATATCGCGTCAGCTGTGGTGGGGTCACCGCATTCCTGCATACTACTACAACGAGAATGATGACTACGTTGTAGCCGAGACCCCCGAAAAGGCCCTTGAACTGGCTCGCAAGGAGAGCGGCAACGCCAACCTCCAGCTCTCTGACCTGCGTCAGGATGAGGATGCCCTTGACACCTGGTTCTCGTCATGGCTCTGGCCTATCTCGCTGTTCGATGGTATCAACAAGCCCGGCAACGAGGAAATCAAGTACTACTACCCCACCAGCGACTTGGTAACAGGTCCGGATATCATCTTCTTCTGGGTAGCTCGTATGATCATGGCCGGCTATGAGTACATTGGTGACATGCCTTTCCGCAACGTCTATTTCACGGGTATCGTTCGCGACAAGCTGGGTCGTAAAATGTCGAAGTCGCTGGGTAACAGCCCCGACCCCATCGAGCTCATCGAGAAGTTCGGAGCCGACGGTGTGCGCATGGGAATGATGCTCTCTGCACCTGCCGGTAACGACATTCTCTTCGACGAGGCACTCTGCGAGCAGGGCCGTAACTTCAACAATAAGATTTGGAATGCTTTCCGTCTGGTGAAGGGCTGGAAGGTAGCTAACAGCCAAGAGCCAAAAGCTAACAGTCAGATTGCCACCGCTTGGTTCGAGGCTAAGCTGAAGCAGACCAATGCCGAGATTGACGACCTCTTCAAGAAGTATCGTATCTCTGAGGCTCTGATGGCTGTCTATAAGCTCTTCTGGGACGAGTTCTCCAGCTGGTATCTCGAGATGGTGAAGCCCGCCTACATCAATGGCGAGGCACAACCCATCGACAAGCAGACCTACGACAAGACGCTGGAGTTCTTCGAGCAGTTGCTCATGATGTTGCACCCCTTCATGCCGTTTATCACCGAGGAGCTCTGGCAGCACCTCTACGACCGCAAGGAAGGCGAGAGCATCATGCGTGTCAGCCTGCATCTCCCCGCTCCTACTGCTGCCGACGACGAACTCGCCGCACAGATTGAGAACGTCAAGCAGATCGTTTCTGCCGTTCGTATGGTGCGCAGTTCCAAGAACATCGCTCCCAAGGAACAACTCCCGTTGCAGGCCGTTGGTCAGAACCGCTACGAGGCTTTCAATGCCGTCATCAGCAAGATGGCTAACCTGAGCAGCATCGAGGTTGTCAGCGAGAAGGACGCTACCGCCAGTGCCTTCATGATTGGTACCGACGAGTTTGCTGTTCCCCTCGGTAACATGATTGACGTGGATGCTGAAATCCAGAAGATGGAGGCTCAGCTGCAGCACTTGGAAGGTTTCCTGCAGGGTGTCCTGAAGAAGCTTTCCAACGAGCGTTTCGTCGCCAATGCCCCCGAGCAGGTTGTTGCCATGGAGCGTAAGAAGCAGAGCGACTCTGAGGAGAAGATTGCAGCCCTCAAGGAGTCTATCGCTGCCCTCAAGGCACAGAAGTAAAACTACACCTTATATATAAAAAGCAGGAGCCTCACCATCGAGACTCCTGTTTTTTTTCTTGTCAGCCATCAGCCTTCAGACCTCAGACATCAGCCCTCTAAAGCTTCATCTTCCAAACGCGGGCATTGTTTGCCGGAACCGACATTCTGATGCCGCCGTCTTTCTTCAGTCGAACGGCCAGTTTCTCTTTCGACAGCAAGTCCGTAGCAATGACGTTCTTCTCCTTCATATCCATGTAGTCGAAAGCATGGGTGGGAATGTTCACGTCTATCACCGCGTCCTGATCCTCGAAGTTCACAACCACCAGCAACAGCTCCTTGTCGGCCTTGCGCAGGAAGGCATATTGGCGTTGCAGATGATTGTTCACATACATCAGGTCGAATGTCAGACCTTCGACGATGGCCTTTTCCTTGCGTGCCAACTGCAATGTCTTCTGGTGAATGTCAAAGATTTGCTCCTCGTCGGCAGTCAACTTATTCTGCGCAGCACGACACAACGTGTCAATGCTCCAGTAGTCGAAGATGGTCGTACGACCGTCGTTACCGCTGAAGCCCTCACGGTCCATGCCACGCTCGCCATATTCCTCACCGGCATAGAGCATAAACGGATTCTTGTACATCAGCACCGAGGCAATCATGCCTGGCACACCCTTCACCGCGCGGGCGGCAAAGAAGTCACTACCGATGCGCTGCTCGTCGTGATTCTCCAGGAAATACACCATGTGGTCGCGGATGTCGTCAGTCTGTTGCCAAGCCTGCGTGATCGCATGTGCCGATTCTATGCGGCAGATGACGCTACGCATCGTGTCATACATGCCAACCTTATCGTAGAGCCAGTCGAAACCCGACTCCAGATAGTGACGATATTCGAACGGGTTATACACCTCGCCCATGAAGATAATGTCCTTAAACTTCTTCTTCACGGCCTTCGTGGCGTAAGCCCAGAATTCCGCAGGCACCATCTCCGCCATGTCGCAACGGAAACCGTCCACACCCTTCTTTGCCCAGAACAGCAGGATGGCGGTCATCTTCAGCCACGTATCAGGAATGGGGTCGAAATGTCCGATGCGTCCGGCATAATAGTCCACGCCGTAGTTCAGCTTCACCGTCTCATACCAGTCGTTACGTCCCGGGGCATTGTCGAAATGGTCGTTACCCGTAGCCTTGGCGGGCTCTTCCAAATAAGGCTCCGGCTCGCCACGATACAAGTCGAAATAAGGTGCAAAACGCTCGCCCGGACAATAGTAAAAGTTGTTCTGCGGGTCAAATCCGTGCAGTGTCTGGTCCTGTTCGCCCAGGTCCTTCACGCCACGGGGCTTGCAGATGCTCTTATACTGACGGGCCACGTGGTTGGGCACGAAGTCGATGATGACCTTCATACCTGCCTCGTGGGTGCGCTCCACCAACTGCTCAAACTCCTTCATGCGCTGTTTCACGTCCACCGCCAAGTCGGGGTCAATGTCGTAATAGTCCGTAATGGCATAGGGCGAGCCAGCCTTACCCTTCACAACGGCAGGGTGCTGACGGGGAATTCCGTAACTTGTGTAGTCCGTCTGCGAGGCGTGGCGGATGACACCCGTGTACCAAATATGGCTCACGCCCATCTGCCTGATATTCTTCAGGACAGTGGGCGTGAAATCATTCAGTTTACCACAACCGTTGTCGGCTATCGTACCATTCTCCATGCGGGTCGTGTTACGGTTACCGTACAGTCGTGTAAAAACCTGATAGATGATGGTTTTAGTCTGTGATTCCATGAGCGGGAATTTCCTTGTTGATTTTTGCAATCATACCCCGCAGAGCCTTACCTGGACCGCACTCCGTGAAGTCGTCGGCACCGTCGGCAATCATGTTCTGTACGCTCTGCGTCCAACGCACGCTAGAAGTCAGCTGAGCAATCAGGTTAGCCTTAATCTCAGCAGGATCGGTATGGGGCTTGCCGTCCACATTCTGATAGACGGGACACTTCGGAGCCTTGATCTCCGTAGCCTCGATGGCGGCCTGCAACTCGTCCTTGGCGGGCTGCATCAGCGGAGAGTGGAACGCACCACCCACCTTCAGCGGCAGAGCACGCTTCGCACCAGCGGCCTTCAACTGCTCGCAAGCCTCGTTGATAGCCTCTACGTTACCAGAGATTACCAACTGACCGGGATTGTTATAGTTAGCGCAAACCACTACGTTGCCCTCGCGGTTGATGCCTGCGCAAATCTCCTCTACTTTCTCGTCGGGCAGACCGATGATGGCAGCCATTGTCGAGGGCTGAGCCTCACAAGCCTTCTGCATAGCCATAGCACGAGCGTAAACCAGTTTCAGACCATCCTCAAACGACAGGGCGCCAGCAGCTGTCAGAGCCGAGAACTCACCCAGCGAGTGACCGGCAGTCATCTGGGGGTCGAAGTCGTCACCCATGCAGATGGCGCTAATCACCGAGTGCAGGAATACTGCAGGCTGGGTCACCTTCGTCTGCTTCAGGTCCTCGTCGGTACCTTCGAACATGATGTCCGTAATGCGGTAACCCAGAATCTCGTTAGCCTTCTCAAACAATTCTTTTGCCTTCTCATTCGTGTCGTACAGGTCCTTGCCCATACCAACAAACTGTGCTCCCTGACCGGGAAAAACAAATGCTTTCATTTCTTCGTTTTTATTTAATAATGTTTGCGTACTTATTTATATCGGGGTGCAAAGTTACGAATAAGTGAGCAAAATACCAAATTTATTTGAGTATTTTCGAACGAGAGTACCTTCTCGCGAAGCGAAAAGTTACGAATAAGTGAGCAAAGAACCAAAAAAAACTACGCAATTCCTTTGGTCATTTCGAAATTTGTTATTACCTTTGCACCCGCTTACGAGAAGAGTTGAAACGTTGTTTCACCTTCCTCACGCTCGACAAAATGAGAGCACGCTCTCTTTTGTTCTCGCTTATTCGGAAGGTTGGCAGAGTGATCGATCGCGCTGGACTCGAAATCCGGTATACCCCTTTCGGGTATCGGGGGTTTGAATCCCTCACCTTCC
>JBGUIA010000086.1:0-19705 GCA_045112595.1 Prevotella sp.
CGGTGGCGTGCGCAACTCGCAGCACCTGCTCGGCCAGGCTGCCGACATCCGCCCCAAGGACCCGCACCAGTTCCAGCGCCTGGTGGATTTCCTCCGCACTTGCCCCTTTACCGACCAACTGCTGACCGGCCCCGGCTGGCTCCATATCTCGTGGACGCCCTTCGCCGACCCCCGCCACTTCGTGCGCCTCGGGTACTACAAATAAAAAAAACGGCAGGTTCCTGTGGGAGCCTGCTGTTCTATATGTCACTGTGTTATGACTGGCATGTCAGGGGACTGTCCCTGACATGTGATTGCCATTTTCTTCATGTTATTCTGCGTAATCTGATAGTTTTTTCTTCACGCCGTCACGATACATAAAGTACCCCTTCCTTAATCTGATTTGTCCGTCATAGCCTCCTTGCCCTGTTTGATCACACGACGGAGAGAAGCCTTATCATCATTTCCGTCGGATGAAGGGCTGAAATCGTCGATATACCAGTCACCACGCTCAAAGCGCAGGGCGATAGCGTTTTCCGAATCGCTGAAATTGTGGATGATCATGTCAACGAGCGCCGTAGAGTCTGTGACTTGATAGACCTTCGTCACCTTGTAGCTCCAGTCGTCAGAGATGTCCTGTCCACATACCCAATAATCGTAGTCATAAAGGATGTCACCCGTCTCGTCACAAATAGCCAAAGCCTCCTGCATCAGGGCATAGTAACGTTCGGAACAATAGGCACTGTCAAGGTTGAAAGGGCTATAATTATAATTACGGTTTCCGTCGGCATCATAAGAAATCTTACCGACGAACTTGTAGATGGTGTCGATGCGCTGACGGATATAGGCCTCCGAATGCTTATCAACAACTGAGCCGTTGATGGAATCAACAGCCAAAGAGTCAGTATCACTTACTGCCTTTCCTGTCTTATTGCCACAAGCAACAAACATCATAGTAACTAACGAAAATAAAAGGATCTTCTTCATCTGTTCGAATGCCCTCTTTTTATATCTTATTTTTTTCTTTTTAGCACAAATCTTTTGGGCAGTTTCTGCCATTTGCCGTTCTTTGGAACCTTGATAGTACTACCGGACTCCTGACGCAGGACATATAGAGAATCGTTAACGCGCGTCAGTGTCGCCGTCAGGTCCTCGCTACCAAAGTCGTTGATGAGTTGCAGTTCGGCCTTCTCCTCGTTCTTTACTTTACAAGAGGTGATGACCCAGCAGAACGAGTTGTGTTCCTTGCCCAGATATCCCGGCAACTTGCCATAGAGCGACTGTCCGGGCACCTCGACGTCCTGGTCGTAGAAGTTGATGCGGAGGTAGACGCTAAACTCATTATTATATAGGTACGCGCGGAAAGACTTGTCTTCCTTCTGAGCAAAAAGCATTGTAAAGCACATTTGCAGGAATGTAAGTAGAATTATTTTCTTCATAACATTTTTTACATTTTGTCTTTTTTGTGCGCCAAAGTTACTAAATCTAAATCAATAAAATGCTGATTTATAGAAAAATAAATCTAAAAAGCCTATTGTTTTTAGTTTTTTTTAATTATCTTTGCAGCACAAATACATATATTAATATGGCAAAAGAGTATATTAAGCCTGATTACATCTTCGAATCGAGTTGGGAGGTTTGTAACAAAGTAGGTGGTATCTACACTGTACTTTCTTCTCGTGCGAAGACGTTACAGGAGGAAATGAAGGACCATATTATCTTTATTGGTCCTGACTGTTGGAAGGAAAAGGAATGTCCCTATTTCAAGGAGGACAACTCTATCTTTGCAGAGTGGCAATGGGCTGCAAAAGAAGGTAACAATGAGCAAGGATTACCAGCATTGAAGGTCAGGATAGGGCGTTGGACCGTTCCTGGCGAGCCGATAGCCATTTTGGTTGACTTTGTTCCTTTTTTCGAACAAAAGAACGATATTTATACTTGGTTGTGGGAACACTACAGTGTTGATTCGCTGCACGCATACGGCGACTACGACGAGGCCTCGATGTTTTCCTATGCTGCCGGACTGGTAGTAGAGAGCCTCTATACGTTCAATGTTCAACGTTCAACGTTCAACAAAGATACCAAGGTTATTTATCATGCCAACGAGTGGATGTGCGGTTTGGGTGCACTTTACATCAACAACAAACTGCCTCAGATTGGTACTGTCTTTACGACCCACGCCACCAGTATCGGACGTTCGATAGCTGGCAATATGAAGCCTCTCTACGACTATCTTTACGCTTATAATGGTGATCAGATGGCCGGTGAGTTGAATATGGAGTCGAAACACTCCATCGAAAAGCAGACCGCCTGGCATGTGGACTGTTTTACTACCGTCAGTGATATTACCGCCAACGAGTGTAAGGAACTGCTGGATAAGCCCGTTGATGTGGTGTTACCCAATGGCTTCGACAATAGTTTTGTACCCAAGGGAGCTGTATTTAACAGTAAGCGCAAGGCTGCCCGCAAGCGCCTGTTGGAGGTTGCCAACGCCCTGTTGGGTGAACAGCTTGGCGACGACACGTTGATTGTGTCGACCTCTGGCCGCTACGAGTTCCGCAACAAGGGTATCGATGTTTTCGTAGAGGCCATGAACCGTTTGCTGCGCGACCGCAACTTAAAGAAAAAGGTCGTCGCCTTCATCGAAGTTCCTGGTTGGGTTGGTGAACCTCGTAAGGACCTGCAAGAACGCCTTCTTGAAAATAAGGCTCATACGGAGTCGCTTGAGGTACCTATGCTGACTCATTGGCTCCACAACATGAGCCACGACAACGTGCTGGGTATGATGAAGTACTACGACATGCACAACCGCAAAGAAGACAACGTCAAGGTCATCTTCCTGCCGTGCTATCTCGACGGTACCGATGGCATTCTCAATATGACCTACTACGATGTAGTGTTGGGCAACGATCTCTGTATCTATCCTTCTTACTACGAACCTTGGGGCTACACACCATTGGAGGCCGTTGCTTTCAAGGTGCCCTGCGTCACTACCGACCTTGCAGGTTTCGGACTTTGGGCCAACAAGGTGTTCGGACACTATGGCGAGCTGAAGGACGGCGTGAAGGTCATCCATCGCACAGACTACAACTATTCTGAGGTGGCCGATGCCATCAAGGACACCGTTGCTGCCTTCTCGGCCATGTCGCAGAAGGAGGTTGACGAATGTCGCAAACATGCCGAGGCGCTGTCGAAGAAAGCCCTGTGGAGTGAGTTCATCGCTTATTACCATGAGGCCTACGATATTGCCCTGCGCAAAGCAAATGAGAGAATAAACAAATAAGATAAGAACAAAACTTTATAGTAACCATTATGAAAATTAAAGCTGATTATGCAAATGCTCCACAGTGGAAGATTCTGACTGTGAAGTCTAGCCTTCCCGAGCAACTGAAGTGTTTGGATGAGATTGCCCACAATATGTGGTGGGTATGGAACTTTGAGGCACGTGACTTGTTCCGTGACCTCGACCCTGAGATTTACCACGACGTAAAGCACAATCCTGTGATGCTGCTCGAGCGTCTGACCTTTGAACGCAAGGAGCAAATCCTGAAAGACAAGGCTCTGATGAAGCGTATCAAGGACGTTTATGCCCAGTTCCGTGCATATATGGACGTGAAGCCCGATACCAAGCGTCCGTCAGTCGCTTACTTCTGCATGGAGTATGGTATCCACTCGGCCCTGAAGATCTACAGTGGCGGTCTGGGAATGCTCGCTGGCGACTACGTGAAGGAGGCTTCCGACTCTAACGTCGACATGTGTGCCGTCGGTTTCCTGTATCGTTTCGGCTACTTCACGCAGAGTCTTTCTATGGACGGACAGCAGATTGCCAACTACGAGACTCAGAACTTCGGTTCGCTGCCCATTGAGCGCCAGCTCGACAAAGACGGCAACCCACTGGTGATTGACGTGCCCTATACAAACTATATGGTTCACGCTTATGTATGGCGTGTCAACGTTGGTCGAGTAAAGCTCTATCTGCTGGACACCGACAACGAGATGAACTCCGAGTTCGACAAGCCTATCACTCACAGCCTTTATGGTGGTGACTGGGAGAACCGTTTGAAGCAGGAAATTCTGCTCGGTATCGGTGGTATGCTGTTGCTGAAGAAGTTGGGCATCAAGAAGGATGTCTATCACTGCAACGAGGGTCATGCAGCACTCTGCAATCTGCAGCGTCTGTGCGACTACATCGAGGAGGAAGGACTGACCTTTAACCAGGCTCTTGAGCTGGTTCGTGCAAGCGGTCTCTATACCGTTCATACTCCAGTGCCTGCCGGTCACGACTACTTTGAAGAAGGCCTCTTCGGTAAATACATGGGTGGCTATCCTGCTAAGCTCGGCATCACTTGGGACGAGTTTATCGGCATGGGTCGTACCAATCCCGACGACAAGGGCGAGAAGTTCTGCATGTCTACCTTCGCCTGCAACACTTGTCAAGAGGTCAATGGTGTCAGCTGGCTCCACGGTGAGGTTTCTAAAAAGATGTTTGCTAACATCTGGGCAGGTTACTATCCTGAGGAGAACCATGTTGGTTACGTCACCAATGGTGTTCACTTCCCCACATGGGCTGCTGCAGAGTGGCTCAGCGTATATGCCAAGTACTTCGACAAGAACTTCCTGCACGACCAGTCGAACGAGCAGATTTGGCACGGCATCTACGATTGTCCCGATGAGGAAATCTTGGCTACGCGCCAGGCTTTGAAGGCAAAGCTTTTCGAATATATCAAGGTGCAATTCCAGGAGACGTGGCTCAAGAATCAGGGTGATCCTGCACGTGTCGTAAAATTGGTTGAACGCTTCAACCCCAACGCATTGGTTATCGGTTTCTGCCGTCGTTTTGCTACTTACAAGCGTGCTCACCTGCTGTTCACTGATTTGGATCGTCTTTCACGTATTGTCAATAATCCCGAGCGTCCTGTTGTCTTCCTGTTCGCAGGTAAGGCTCACCCCGCTGATGGCGCTGGCCAGGGCTTGATTAAGAAGATTTTCGAAATCTCTCAGCGTGAGGAGTTCCAGGGTAAGGTGATCTTCCTCGAGGACTACGACTTCCTGCTGGCTCGCCGCCTTGTATCGGGTGTTGACATCTGGATGAACACTCCGACGCGTCCTTTGGAAGCTTCCGGTACATCTGGCGAGAAGGCTGAGATGAATGGTGTTGTCAACCTCTCCGTCAAGGACGGTTGGTGGCTGGAAGGCTATCGCGAAGGTGCTGGTTGGGCACTCACCGAGAAGCGTACCTATCAGAACCAGGGCTATCAGGATCAGCTCGACGCTGCTACCATTTACAGCTTGCTGGAGAACGAGATTATTCCTCTCTATTATAATAAGGATAAGAAGACAGGCATCTCGAAGGGTTGGGTCAAGGTCATCAAGAATTCGATAGCCACGATTGCTCCTCACTACACGATGAAGCGTCAGTTGGATGACTACTATTCGAAGTTCTATGAGAAGCAGGCTAAGCGTTTCAAGGAACTTGAGAAGAACGATTATCGTCTGGCCAAGGAGATTGCTCAGTGGAAAGAGGCCGTTGCCGAGCGTTGGGATGCCATCAATGTCGTCAGCTGTGAGTCAACCGCTCCTCAGTCTGGCCTCCATGAAACAGGCGTTGAGTACACACTGCGCTATGTCATTAACGAGCAGGGTCTCGACGACGCTGTAGCTTTGGAGAAGGTGAATGTCGCTATAGACAAGGATGGCAACGAGCATGTATTCTCTATCGAGCCGTTGAAGATGGTGGGTCACGAAGGTAACAATTACACCTTCGAGTCTGTCCAATCGCCCAAGCAGTCTGGTCAGTATAAGTCGGCAATCCGCATGTATCCGAAGAACAAGCACTTGCCTCATCGTCAGGACTTCTGCTATGTGAAGTGGTTAGCATTGCCTAACTTATAAGATAAGGTATGGTCGAAGATTATATACTCAACGAGCACAATAAAGAGGAATTTCCTCCTGCGCACACAGCGGAGCATCTGCTGAACCAGACGATGATTCGGCTCTTTGGTTGTGAGCGTTCATACAATGCCCACATCGAGCGCAAGAAAAGCAAGATGAGTTTCTATCTCGACCACAAGCCCAGTCGGCAGGAAGAGAAGCAGATTGAGCAGGAGATGAATCGCCTGATAGACGAAGACCTGCCTGTTACCTTCGAGTTCGCCACCCGCGATGAACTGCCCGAAGACATCAGCCTTGATAGGTTGCCCGACGATGCTTCCGAAACCATCCGACTGGTGCGCATAGGCGATTACGACGTCTGCCCCTGCATTGGTCGCCACGTTCGATCCACGGCCCAAATAGGCCGCTTCGAGCTTCTCGGCACCAACTGGGACGACCACGAGCGGTCCTTCCGCGTAAGATTCAAGATTATTCAATAAAAAAGAGTGGGCTGACGATTGGTCAGCCCATTCTTTATGTTTTAATTTATCTCACCTAAGATAGGGATTGTATTTGAGTTCGTCAGCGATGGTGGTTTGGGGACCATGACCGGGAAGGATAATAGTCTCGGCAGGCAAACGGCTGATGACCGTATGGAGGCTTTGGTTCATGTCCTGCCAACTGCCTTCGGGGAAATCAGTTCGCCCTATACTCATCCGGAACAGGGTGTCACCCGAAAATGCCACGTTTTCAGCCTGACAATAGAACAGGGCAGAACCGTGGGAATGGCCAGGCGTCTGAAGTACGGTAAACTGATGGCTACCGAAGGAAATAATGTCGCCATTTTTCAGCAGTTGTCCTATGTGTGGCTGGTCGTCAGAAATATCCATGCCAAAGAGTTCCTTAGCATGTTGTGGGAGTCGTTCGAGCAACAGACGGTCCTCTGCGCAAATTTCTGCCTGTAAACCATAGGTCTTGTAAAGAAAAGCGTTACCGAAATTATGGTCCAGATGACCATGTGTAGCAAGCAGGTGAACGGGTGTCAGCTGTTGGTTGGTAATGTAACGGCGAATGGCTTCGCACTCTTCGTCATAATAGGCTCCACAGTCGATAATGACACACTCGCGGCTGTCGTCACTGACGACATAGCAATTCTCCTGCAAAGGATTGCACATGAAACGTTTAATATCCATAGTCGTGTCGTATTTTTATTTATGTCTGCAAAGGTACTAAAATATTTCTTAATTTAATATTATTTAGATGTACAAATGTGGATTATAAGCGGGAAAATGAGTACTTTTGCAACTCAGAATGCGAAAAATTAGAATAAAATTAAGAAAATACGACTATGGCAGAAGCTATTGACATCCGCGAATTGAACATCCGGATAGAACAACAAAGTGGATTCGTGCAGAACCTCGTGTCGGGCATGGATCAAGTTATTGTGGGACAGAAACATTTGGTTGACTCACTGCTCATCGGACTGTTGAGCGACGGCAATATCCTATTGGAAGGTGTGCCGGGACTGGCCAAGACGTTAGCAATCAAGACGCTGGCACAGCTGATTGATGCGACATACAGTCGAATCCAGTTTACCCCCGACCTTTTGCCTGCCGATGTGACAGGTACGATGATTTACTCGCAGAAGGAAGAGAAATTCCAGGTGAAACGCGGCCCTGTGTTTGCCAACTTCGTGCTGGCGGACGAAATCAACCGTGCTCCGGCAAAGGTGCAGAGTGCATTGCTGGAAGCCATGCAGGAAAAACAGGTGACCATTGGCAGCGATACGTTCGAATTGCCAAATCCTTTCTTGGTGATGGCCACGCAGAACCCCATTGAGCAGGAGGGAACCTATCCGTTGCCTGAAGCACAGATGGACCGTTTCATGTTGAAGGTGGTGATTGGCTATCCGACAATTGACGAGGAGAAGAAGATTATCCGCGAGAATATTCAGGAATCGCTGCCGAAGGTTCGTCCCGTAACCACTTCCGACGAGATCCTGAAAGCGCGTCAGGTGGTTCGTGAAGTATATATCGACGAGAAGATTGAGCAGTATATTGCCGACATCGTGTTTGCCACGCGTTATCCCGACCGCTACGGACTGAAGGATATGAAGGATATGATTTCGTTTGGCGGTTCACCTCGTGCCAGCATCAATCTGGCCAAGGCTGCCCGTGCCTACGCCTTCATCAAGCGTCGTGGCTATGTGGTTCCTGAGGATGTTCGTGCCATTGCTCACGACGTACTGCGTCACCGCATCGGATTGACCTACGAAGCCGAAGCCTCGAACGTGACCAGCGAAGAGATTGTCAGCAAGATTATCAATAAGGTCGAGGTACCCTGATTCTAGAAACTCAAGATATTCTTGAACATCTAGATAACGATATGGAAACTAGTGAGATTCTAAAGAAAGTACGGAAGATAGAGATCAAGGCCCGCGGTCTGAGCTCGAACGTCTTCGCAGGGCAATACCATAGTGCCTTCAAGGGTAGGGGTATGGCCTTTAGTGAAGTGCGCGAGTATCAGTATGGCGACGACGTTCGCGACATTGACTGGAATGTGACTGCCCGTTTCCACCGTCCCTACGTAAAGGTTTTTGAGGAGGAACGTGAGTTGACGGTCATGCTGATGATTGACGTCAGCGGTTCGTTGGATTTCGGTACACAGCATCAGATGAAGCGCGATATGGTGACGGAGATAGCCGCCACGATAGCCTTCTCGGCCATTCAGAACAACGACAAGATAGGCGTGGCATTCTTCTCCGACCGTATTGAGAAGTATATCCCGCCCAAGAAAGGCCGCAAGCACATCCTCTATATCATCCGTGAAATGCTCGATTTCCATCCTGTCTCAAAACGTACTGACGTGAAGCAGGCACTGGAATTCCTGACCAGCGTGTCAAAACGTCGCTGTACGGCCTTTGTGCTGAGCGATTTCTACGACCGTCAGGACTTCTTACAGCCTTTACAGATTGCCAATCGTAAACACGACGTGGTGGCTTTGCAGGTGTACGACCAGCGTGCCCGCGAATTGCCGGACGTTGGATTGATGCGCGTGGTGGATGCCGAGACGGGATATGAGCAGTATATTGACACCTCCAGCAAACGTCTGCGTCAGGCTCATGAGAAGTATTGGCGTCAGCGTCAGGAAGTGTTGCGTGAAACGATGAACAAGAGTAATGTCGACTTGGTAAGTATAGCCACTAACGAGGATTATGTGAAGGCATTGCTGTTGTTATTTAAACAAAGAAGTTGATGAAGAGAACGACGATACTTATAGGATTCATTCTCAGTACTTTGCTGGCTTTGGCGCAAGCAAGTGTTAAAGCTGTAATCAATCCTATTGAGATGATGATTGGTGAACAGGCACAGGTGGTGCTGACCATTGACGGAGGTGAAAATGCCAAAGTGGAATGGCCCCAGCTGAAGCCCCGCCAGATGTTGATTCCGGGTGTGGAGGTTATCAATACCCAGCATCCCGAGAGCAATACGATGCTCATCACGCTGACCTCGTTTGACGGAAAATTATATCCACTTCCTCCCTTCGTCGTCAAGGTCAATGGCAAAGAGCTGAAGACTAACGAACTGGCGCTGAAAGTGGTGGAAGTAGAGGTCGATACGACTCAGATGAACCGTTTCTTCGGTCCTAAGGATGTTCAGGACAATCCCTTCCAATGGAGCGACTGGAGCATGTCGTTTTGGTTGAGTCTCCTAATACTGTTGCTGCTGGCTTTGAGCTATTGGCTCTATCTACGGTTACGCGACAACAAGCCTGTCATTTCGCATATTAAGATTGTGCGACGCCTGTTGCCTCACCAGAAGGCCATGAAGGAGATTGAGCAAATCAAGGCCGACAAGATGGTAGCATCGGAAGATCCCAAAGTGTATTATACGAAGTTGACCGAGACGTTGCGTAAATATATAGAGGAGCGCTACGGTTTCTCGGCTATGGAGATGACCAGTTCGGAGATTATCGAACGCCTGATGTCGCAGGGCGATCAACAGAGTCTGGACGAGCTGCGCCAGTTGTTTACCACTGCCGACCTGGTGAAGTTTGCCAAATACTCAACGATGATCAATGAAAACGATGCCAACCTCGTGAGTGCCATCGACTTCATCAACCAGACGAAGCTGGAGAATCAGCCCACGGAAGAAGTCCAAAAGCCCGTGCTTTCGGCTGAGGACCAGCGTTCGCAGAAAGAACGTCGTGTATTGAAGACCGTCATAGCTGTGATTACCGTCGTTGCTGCGACACTCTTCTGCTACGTCGTATATCAAGTTTATCAGCTGTTGAGTTAAAGGTAAAAAAGTAAAAAGGTAAGAAGGTAAGAAAATAAAAATGGAGTTTGCCAATAAAGAATATCTGTTGCTGCTGTTGCTGTTGATACCTTACCTCGTGTGGTATCTGATGTACAGGAAGAAGGCTGAACCGACAATCCGCCTTGGCGATACGAATGCCTATCGCTATGCACCACGTTCGTGGAAAGTGACGTTGATGCCGTTGCAGCCCCTGTTGCGTATGGCCGTCTTCGTACTGGTGGTGCTGATACTGGCTCGTCCGCAGACACAGAACTCATGGAAGAACCAAACGGTAGAAGGAATCGACATTATGCTGGCAATGGACGTGTCTACGTCGATGTTGGCAGAAGACCTGAAGCCCAACCGTATCGAGGCTGCCAAAAAGGTTGCTGCCGAATTTATTGCAGGACGTCCCAACGACAATATCGGATTGACCATCTTTGCCGGTGAGTCGTTCACACAGTGTCCGATGACCACCGATCACAGTTCGTTGCTGAGCCTGTTGCAGAATGTTCGTACGGACATTGCTGCCCGCGGACCTCAGGGCGGTGGTATCGAGGACGGTACGGCCATCGGAATGGGTTTGGCCAATGCCGTCTCGCGTCTGAAGGATTCGAAAGCGAAGAGCCGTGTGGTCATTCTGTTGACCGATGGTTCTAACAACCGTGGTGACCTCTCGCCGATGACTGCCGCAGAGATTGCCAAGAGTCTGGGCATTCGCGTCTATACCATTGGTGTGGGAACGAAAGGCACGGCCCCATTCCCGCCTTCTGCAACGGGATTGCCAGGATATGTAAACCTGCCTGTGGAGATTGACACCAAGACGTTGTCCGACATTGCCGGTGCGACGGATGGTGACTTCTATCGTGCCACTAATAACCGCGAGTTGCAGAATATCTACAAGGAAATCGATAAGTTGGAGAAGAGCAAACTGAATGTCAAGCAGTTCAGTCGTCGCTACGAGGCCTATCAGCCTTTTGCTGTGGCGGCTGTCATCCTGCTGCTGTTGGAAATCCTGCTCCGCATCACTATTTTCAGAAAATTACCATAAGGAGATATGTTTAGATTCGAAGACCCCATATACCTATATTTATTAGCGCTGATTCCCCTGTTGGCGCTGATACGCTTTTTCATGGTTCACCAGCAAAAGAAACGCTTGCGCAAATTCGGCGACCCGGAACTGGTTCGACAGTTGATGCCTAATGTGTCACGCTTCCGTCCGATGGTGAAGTTCTATCTGCTGCTGGGCGCTCTGGCATTGCTCATCGTGGTGTTAGCCCGTCCACAGCTGGGCACAAAAATCAGTCACGAGAAGCGTACGGGTATCGAAACCATCATTTGTATGGATATCAGTAATTCGATGCTCGCTGAGGATGTGACTCCCAGTCGTTTGGACCGTGCAAAGATGATGGTGGAAAACCTTGTCGACCACTTCACGAACGACAAAATCGGTCTGATTGTATTTGCAGGCGAAGCATTCGTACAGTTGCCCATCACCAGCGACTACGTCAGTGCCAAGATGTTCCTTTCGAGCATCAATCCTTCGATGCTTTCCACACAGGGAACGGACATCGCAGCAGCTATCACGATGGCCTCACATAGTTTCACGCAAGAGGAAAACATCGGTAAGGCGATTATCGTCATTACCGACGGTGAAGACCATGAAGGCGGTGCTTTAGAAGCCGCCAAGGAAGCTAAGGAGCGAGGCATGAATACCTATGTGCTGGGCGTCGGCTCACCCAATGGCGCTCCGATTCCTACGGGTACTGGCGACTATATGAAGGACAATAGCGGCCAGACGGTGATGTCGGCCCTGAACGAGGATATGTGCCGACAGTTGGCTGATGCCGGCAGTGGAGCCTATATCCACGTCGAAAACAACAGCAATGCCCAGGAACAACTGGATAACGAACTCGACAAATTGGCGAAGAAAGAAACCTCCTCTACAATCTATAGCGACTACGACGAGCAGTTTCAGGCTGTGGCTATCATTGTGCTTCTGTTGTTGATTCTGGAGGTTTGCATCCTTGAGATCAAGAACCCGATGCTGAAGAATGTATCGTTGTTCAAGCGTTCAAAGAAGGTTGCTGCCGTTGGTATTTTGTTATTGGTGGCTGTCGGCGTGCAGGCTCAGAGCGACCGTAAGATGATTCGTCAGGGCAACAAACTATATCGTAAGGGCAATGTGGCTGAAGCGGAGGTGTCGTATCGTAAGGCTGTCGAGCGCAACGAGCGTAATGCACAGGCGAACTATAACCTTGGCAATGCACTGATGGGTCAGCGTAAGGATTCGCTGGCTATTACCCAACTGGAGAAAGCTGCCAAGTTGGAAACCAATCCGTTGCGCCGTGCACAGGCATATCACAACATGGGTGTTATCTGTCAGCAACACAGGATGTTCGGCGAGGCTATTGAGGCTTATAAGGAAGCTTTGCGCAACAATCCTACTGACAACGAAACACGTTACAATCTGGCACTCTGCAAGCGTCAGCAGCAAGACCAACAGCAGGACCAGAACCAGCAAAACAAGGACAATAAGGACAACAAAGACAAGCAAGACCAGCAGAAGCAGGAACAACAGCAGAAGCAGGACGAGCAAAAGCAGGAGCAGCAACAGAAACAGCAGATGAGCAAGGAGAATGCCGAGCAACTGTTGAATGCTGCCATGCAGGAAGAGAAACAAACCCAGGAACGCATGAAGAAGGCTCAGCAACAGCCTCAAAAGCGTCGCTTGGAAAAGAATTGGTAAAGAAATATGAGACGACTGATATTATTCTTAATAGGTTGTATATCGATTGCTGTGTCGTGGGCACAGACGCTGACAGGACGCGCTCCGGCTCAGGTGGCTGTGGGCGAGCAGTTCCGTTTGAGCTATACCGTTAATACTGACGACGCAAAGGGCTTCCGCGCTGGCGACATTCCTGACGCCTTCGACGTTTTGATGGGTCCCTCGACGTCACAACAGTCAAGTTTCCAGATGGTCAACGGCCATACGTCGAGCTCGTCGAGCATCACCTATACCTATATCCTCTCGGCAAAAAAGAACGGTACGTTTACTATTCCTGCTGCTCACGTGACGGCAGGCGGTAAGTCGATAACGTCCAACGAACTGCACGTCAAGGTGAGCGGTCAGGCCCAGCAGGGCGGACAACAGGGCGGTCATCAGCAGAGCAGTACGGGAGAAATCCGTAATGCCGGCAGTGCTATTTCTGGCAGCGACCTCTTCATCAAGGTGACGGCATCCAAGCAACACGTTCGTGAACAGGAACCCATCCTGTTGACCTACAAAGTCTATACGCTCGTCGGACTGACACAGCTGAATGGTAAGATGGCCGACTTGAAGAGCTTCTATTCCCGTGAAGTGCCTCTGCCTCAGGAGAAGCAGTTCCATATCGAGAACCTCAACGGAAAAGCCTACAGAACAGTCACTTGGCAGCAATACGTCGTATTCCCCCAGACGACGGGTAAACTGGAGATTCCCAGCATTACCTACGAAGGTATTGTCGTGCAACAGAACCGCAACGTTGATCCCTTCGAGGCCTTCTTCAATGGTGGTTCCGGCTACGTCGAGGTGAAGAAGCAAATCAAGGCCCCTGGCATCACCATTCAGGTTGACCCGCTGCCTCAGCGTCCGGCAGGATTCTCCGGTGGTGTTGGCCGTTACTCCATTTCTGCCCAGTTGGACAAGAACGAAGTGAAGGCCAACGACCCCGTCAAGTTGCGTGTCGTGGTTACGGGCGTGGGTAACATGAAACTGTTGAAGCAGCCCGAGGTGAAGTTCCCCAAGGACTTCGACCATTACGACGCCAAGGTGACCGACAAGACCCAGTTGACGACGAGTGGCCTTGAGGGTTCCATCACCTACGACTTCCTGGCTGTTCCCCGCCATCAGGGCGATTACGAGATTCCTGCCATTGAATACATCTATTTCGATACGCAGGCCAACGCCTACAAGACGGTGAAGACCGAACCCTTCCAGCTCCATGTCGAAAAGGGTAGCGGCTCGTCGTCTTCCACCTATACTGGGCAGGAGGACGTCAAACAGTTGAACAGCGACATCCATTACATCAAGACTGGCGATACCCGTCAGCGCGGAGTCGACGAGTTCTTCTTTGCCTCTACGGAATATTGGGTGAGTCTGGCACTGTTGTTGTTAGGCTTCATCTCGCTCTTCATCATCTTCCGTCAGCGAGCCATCGAGAATGCCGATATTGTGAAACAGCGTGCAGGCAAGGCTAACAAGGTGGCTACCAAACGACTGAAGAAAGCCGCAAAACTCATGGCTGGCGGCAAGCAGAACGAATTCTACGACGAGGTGCTTCGTGCGCTTTGGGGCTACGTGGGCGACAAGCTCAATATGCCTGTTGAACAGCTCTCTCGTGAGAACATCAGCCAGCAACTGGAGTCGCGCAATGTTTCCAGTGAGACCATCAGTCAGTTCATTGGTGCACTCGACGAATGTGAGTTTGCCCGCTATGCACCCGGTGACGCTACAGGTAATATGAATAAGGTATATGATGCGGCAATGACCGCCATTACGCAGATTGCTGCAACGATGAAGAAATCGAAGAATACAAAACCGCTGACAGCCGTGTTGCTGCTATTGCTCGTGCCTCTTGCCGCACAGGCTGTCACCAAGGCCGAAGCCGACAGCGCTTACGTTCAGGAGCGCTACCAGCAGGCTGCCAAGGATTACGAGGCATTGCTGAAACAAGGTGTCAGTGCCGACCTCTATTATAATCTCGGCAACTGTTACTATCGCATGGATCAGATGACACAGGCCGTGCTCAACTACGAGCGTGCGCTATTGCTCTCGCCAGGCGATAAAGACATCCGCTTCAATCTGCAGATGGCCCGTTCGAAGACCATCGACAAGATTACCCCCGAGTCGGAGATGTTCTTTGTCACGTGGTATCGTTCGCTGGTCAACGTGATGAGTGTCGATGGATGGGCGCGTACGGCGCTGGTGGCCTTGATTGTTGCCATCGTGCTGGCATTGTTCTATCTGTTCTCCGACCGCATCTGGCTTCGCAAGATAGGATTCTTCGGAGGCATCATCGCATTGCTGCTGTTCCTTGTAGGCAATCTCTTTGCCTGGCAACAGAAAAGCAATCTCACCCAGCGCACAGGGGCTATCATCATTAAGTCTGCGGTCAACGTCAAGAGTACGCCTTCGAAAAACGGTACCGACCTGTATATCCTGCACGAAGGAACGAAAGTCACGGTGACCGATTCCTCCATGCGTGAGTGGCGTAAGATTCGTGTGGCCGACGGTAAGGAAGGATGGCTGGAAGTTTCGGAAATAGAAGTGATATAATATGGAAGAACTGATTCATTTTGACAAGGAACTGCTGCTTTGGTTCAATGGCAGCGACTCGCTGGTGATGGACTCGATCATCATGACGCTCACCACCGCCACGACATGGATACCCCTGTATCTGGCATTGTTTTATGTCGTACTGAAAAGCAACAGCACCGTGCGCGATATCCTGCTCGTACTGGCGGGTGCGGCGGCATGTGTACTGCTGGCAGGCACCATCGACGACACCATCGTCAAACCCCTTGTGGCCCGTTGGCGCCCAGGTCGCGACCCCGAGATAGGCATGCTGGTTGACACGGTCGACGGCTATCGTGGCGGAAACTACGGTTTCTTCTCTGCCCATGCGGCAAACACGTTCTCCATAGCGATATTCATGTCGTTGCTCATGCGACAGCGGCTGTTGACCATTTTCCTTGTCAGTTGGTCACTCCTCAACTGCTATACGCGCCTCTATCTGGGCGTCCACTATCCCGGCGACATCACCGTCGGACTCATATGGGGCGGTCTCGTGGGCTTTTGCGTCTATAAAGGCTATTGCCATTTCGCGCGCCCTGCCGTCTATACCCGTCCGTTGTGCGACATTCCCATCGCCGTGTTCTGCCTGACGCTGCTCTTTGCCGTTGTCAAGGCGTTATTCCAATTATTGTAAACGATGAATACAAAAGAAATACATATCAGCGATTACACCTACGACCTGCCTGACGAGCGCATAGCGAAGTTTCCGATGGCCGAGCGCGACCACTCGAAACTGTTGCTTTACCGCAAGGGTGAGGTAGGGGAGGACGTGTTCTACAACCTGCCCCAATATCTGCCTGAAGGTGCGCTGATGGTGATGAATAACACGCGCGTCATCCAGGCGCGACTGCATTTCCGTAAAGAAACGGGAGCATTGATTGAGATATTCCTGTTAGAGCCCGCCATGCCGCGCGACTACGAACAGATGTTCCAGCAGACCAGCCGTTGTCAGTGGCTGTGTCTGGTTGGCAATCAGAAGAAATGGATTGCGCGCCACACTTCGACCCCGGGGTCGAAGAAAGAGATTGCGTTGACGCGTGAGATTAGTATTAAGGATACAAAGATAACCGTTACGGCAACGCACAAAGGCGAGGTCGGCACCAGCCAACTCATCGAGCTTGAATGGACGGGGAATGTGTCTTTCGCTGAAGTCATCGACGTGATGGGTGAACTGCCCATTCCGCCTTATCTGAATCGCGAGACACAGGAAAGCGACAAGACGACCTATCAGACCGTCTATTCGAAGATTAAAGGCAGCGTGGCGGCTCCGACGGCCGGTCTCCACTTCACCGAACGCGTCCTGAGCGACATCGACGCCCGTGGTATCGAGCGCGAGGAAGTCACGCTGCACGTTGGCGCTGGCACCTTCCGACCGGTCAAAAGCGAAACCATCGGCGACCATCCTATGCATACGGAGTACATTGCCGTCCATCGCCACACCATCGAGCGCCTGCTGGCACACAATGGTGAGGCAATAGCCGTCGGAACCACCAGTGTCCGCACGCTCGAGAGCCTCTATTATATGGGCTTGAAGGTGTTGCAGAATCCTGATATCGCAGAGGACCAGTTGCACGTCAACCAATGGGAACCCTATGAAGAGCCAAAAGCCAAGAGCCAAGAGCCAACAGCCATTCTCCAGGCCCTGTTGGACTGGATGCTTCGCAACGAGCTGACGGTCCTCCATTCCTCCACGCAGATTATCATTGCTCCGGGCTACGACTATAAGATTGTCAAGATGCTCATCACCAATTTCCATCAGCCGCAGTCTACGCTGTTGTTGCTGGTCAGTGCCTTTGTCCATGGCGACTGGCACAAGATTTACGACTACGCCCTGGCTCACGATTTCCGTTTCCTGAGCTACGGCGACTCATCACTCCTCATACCATAGATGGTTCATGGTTAAGGGTTAATGATTAATGGTTAAAGGACAAATGTCGTTCAATATTCAATGTTCAACGTTCAATGTAAAATAATATGAAGTACGGATTCATCAAAGTGGCTGCTGCCGTTCCCGCTGTTCGCGTGGCCGATGTGGAATACAACGTCCAGGAGATTGAAAAACTCTTATCGCTTGCCGACAGCGAGCACGTAGAGATTATGTGTTTCCCCGAACTGTGCATTACGGGCTACACGTGTCAGGACTTATTTAAAGAACAGCTGTTGCTGACAAAATCGGAAGAAGGTCTGCTGATGTTGCTCGATTTCACCCGCACGCTCGACATCATCTGCATCGTCGGACTTCCCGTCCAGGCTGGCGGGCTCTTGCTCAACTGTGCCGCAGTCATTCAGCGCGGTGCCATTCTGGGCGTCGTCCCCAAGACCTACTTGCCTAATTACAACGAGTTCTACGAGAAGCGCTGGTTTGCCTCCGCTCAAGACCTGAATCCAACGGATATCTATCTGGCCGGCACGCCAGTCCGCCTGTCCTCCGAACCGCAGTTGTTCCAGACGACCGACGGTGTGAAGTTCGGCGTCGAGATCTGTGAGGACGTCTGGGCACCCATTCCTCCCAGCAACAACCTGACGATGGCCGGTGCCGAAATTGTCTTCAACTGCTCTGCCAGCGACGAACTCATCGGCAAACACCGCTACCTGCGTTCGCTGGTGGCTCAGCAGAGTGCCCGCACCATGAGCGGCTACGTCTATAGCTCATGCGGTTTCGGTGAATCCACGCAGGATGTCGTCTATGGCGGCAATGCCATGATTTTCGAGAATGGCCGTTTGCTCATCGAGGGCGACCGCTTCTCGTTCCAGCCACAGCTGAAGATGGCTCAGATTGATGTCGAGCGTCTGCGCATCGAGCGTCAGACCAATTCCACGTTCATCAATGCCCAGCGCGAGGCTCACGCACAGATTGTCGCCTGCAAGCCGCCCTTGGACGAACATCCTTTCCAGCTCCATCGCCCTGTCGATGCCCATCCCTTCATCCCTGCCGACGACGAGATGACCGAGACGTGCGAGGAGATTCTGAACATCCAGACTGCCGGATTGGCAAAACGACTCATCCATACCAATTGCCAGCATGTCGTCATCGGCATCAGCGGCGGCCTCGACTCTACGCTGGCCCTGTTGGTTTGCGTGCGCACCTTCGACAAGCTCGGCTACGACCGCAAGGGTATCATCGGTGTCACCATGCCGGGCTTCGGCACGACCGACCGCACCCACGACAATGCCTCGTCACTCATGCAGACGCTGGGCATCTCGCAGATGGAGATTTCCATTGCCAAGGCCGTCAACCAGCATTTTGAGGATATCGGTCACGATGCCGCCATCCACGATGCCACCTATGAGAATTCCCAGGCACGCGAGCGCACTCAGATCCTGATGGACCTCGCCAACAAACTCAATGGCCTTGTCGTTGGCACCGGCGACCTCTCCGAGCTTGCCCTCGGCTGGGCCACCTATAATGGCGACCACATGTCGATGTACGGCGTCAATGCCAGCATCCCCAAGACGCTCATCCAGTATCTCATCCGTTACTACGCCTCCATGCCGGCATTCACTGCCCAGCGCGAGACGCTGCTCGACGTCATCGACACACCCATCTCGCCCGAACTGACTCCTGCCGACGCACAAGGCAATATCAAGCAGAAGACCGAAGACCTCGTAGGACCCTACGAGCTCCACGATTTCTTCCTCTACTATTTCATGCGTTTCGGCTTCCGTCCTGCCAAGATCTTCCTGCTCGCACAACAAGCCTTTGGCGACAAATACGACCGCGAGACCATCCAGAAATGGCTTAAGACCTTCTGCCGCCGCTTCTTCTCGCAACAGTTCAAACGTTCCTGTCTGCCCGACGGTCCTAAGGTCGGCAGCATCAGCCTCTCGCCCCGCGGCGACTGGCGCATGCCCAGCGACGCCTGCTCCGCCTTATGGCTGAAAGAGTGCGACGAACTATAAGATCCGTTTGCTTTCCCGCAAACGCCTGGAAAGGGAATATGATGAAAAAAGGAGCACCCAGCGATGGATGCTCCTTTGATTATAGAGTAGAGTGGGGGATTAGTCCTCCCAGTTCTCTTGGCTCTTGCGGATGTAAGTCTTGTAGCGCAGCTGAGCCATCTTCTGTGCCTCAGCGAACAGCTCTTCTGCCTCGTTAGGATAAGCCTTCTTAACTGACAGGTAGCGAACCTCACCGAGCAGGAAGTCGTGGAAGTTCTCCCAGTTAGGCTCCTTGGAGTCAAGAGAGAATGGGTTCTTGCCTTCCTCAGCAAGGGCGGGATTG
>JBGUIA010000087.1:0-13944 GCA_045112595.1 Prevotella sp.
TTTTGAAAAAACGAAATGAATCGCCTGTTTTCAGGCATTCTCAAACGAATATTAATCAATTCCGATTTTTATCGGACAGCAATAATTAAATAATAAAAGGATTATCATGGAAACAGACTTATTTCTGGGCTTCGGCCTGTATGCTTGGATTACCATTGTGACGGTACTTGGGATGTTCAGCATCCTGCTGTTTACAAAGTTACGCACCGACGTAGTGTTTATGGGTGCGGTCGGCATATTGTTTGTCACGGGCGTGCTTGACGCAAAAGAGGCCTTCTCGGGATTCAGTTCGACATCGGTGGTGGTCATCGGTGTATTGTTCGTCGTGGTGGCAGGACTGACGCATACGGGTGTGTTGCAATGGATTGTGCGTAACCTATTGGGACAGCCCGACAGCTACGGCAAGGCGGTAGTGAGACTGATGCTGCCGGTGGCGGGACTGAGTTCGTTTCTGAGCAACACAACGGTGGTGGCTATGTTTGTAAACATCGTGAAGATGTGGTCAAAGAAACTGGGTATTTCACCATCGAAGCTGCTGATTCCGCTGAGCTATGCTTCGGGTATGGGTGGTGTCTGTACGCTGATTGGCACACCGCCGAACCTGATTATCAGCGGGCTCTATTCTGACATGACGGGTACGGCGATGAACGTGCTGGCAACGACTATTCCTGGACTGTTTTGTCTGGCGGTGGGTGTGCTTTCGATTATTGCCATGAAGCAGCTGTTGCCCGATAGGAAGGCTCCTGAGTCAGACTTCGAATCGACGGGCGATTATACCGTCGAGTTGCGTGTGCCGTCAGATAATCCGTTCATCGGCAAGACGTTGAAAGAGGCTGGGCTCTATAACATCAAGGGCGGCAGCCTGATAAAGATGTACCATTTTGATGATATCCCGTCGCCCGTTACCGAGGATGAACCCTTAATGGGCGGCGATCATCTAGTGTATGCCGGACAGATAGATGAACTGTACGAGATGGCAATGGACCACCAGTTGGTTACCGCCGACCACCATGTCTTCTCCATAAACGAGGTGGACATGAACGGCAAGGTACGCACGGCATTCGTCACTTTTGGCAGTAGTCTCATTGGCCGTTGCATCGCCGACACCACTTTCGAGAAGGACAACAATCTGATGGTTGCCGCAATCGCCCGTCGCGGCAGTCGCATCAACGAGGCGCCGCGCAAGGTGATATTGCAGGCAGGTGATACGCTGCTGTTAGTATATCCAAGTCACATCAAGGTTGACACCTCATCCCTGAAGAACGACCTCCATTTCTTCGACTCAGATGACATACCGAACATGGGTGTAGGAACACTCGTCTCGACGGTTATCATGATAGCGATGGTAACACTGTCGGCACTAGGTGTCCTGCCGCTGTTGCAGTGTGCCTTCCTTGCTGCTGCCGCCATGCTGCTGTGCCGCTGTTGCAACTTGGATCAGGCCATGAAGGCCATTAATTGGGAAATCATTATGGTGTTTGCGGGCAGTATCGCTCTCGGACTGGCTATTCAGAAAACGGGCATTGCCGAACAGTTGGCCACAGGTATCCTCGACGTCTGCGGCACCAATCCGATTATCGTGATGACGGCCGTTTGCTTTGTGGGGACATTTATCACGGAATTCATCTCAAACACGGCAGCGGGAGCAATGTTCTTCCCCATCATGTATGAGGCTGCCGAGAAGCTGGGGTATGAACCCTACACCTTCCTCATTGCCCTTATGATCAGTGTAAGCAGCAGTTTTGCCACGCCCATCGGTTCACCGACTCACATGTTGGTTTATGGCCCTGGCGGATACCGTTTCAGCGACTTCCTGCGTATCGGTCTGCTGATGAACATCATCATCCTCGCCGCGAATATCTTTATCGTGAATATCGTCTATCCTTTGACGCCGTTGCAATAACGCGTACGAATAAAAAAGGTGGGCTGACATTTGGTCAGCTCATTTTTTTTTGGTAATTTTGCGCCCAAAATTGGAAAGATATGAATATTGAAGCATTAATCAGCAAGGCAGCAGGCGAGGCCGTGAAGGCGCTCTATGGTATGGACGCCACAGAAAAGATGCTGCAGCTGCAGAAGACAAGAAGTGAGTTTGAGGGTAACCTGACATTAGTCGTTTTTCCTTTCGTAAAAGTTGCCAAGAAGAGTCCTGAGCAGACGGCACAGGAGATTGGCGAGTATCTGGTTGCCAACTGTACCGCTATCAGTAAGTTTAACGTCGTCAAGGGTTTCTTGAACCTGAGCATTGGCGAAGGTGCATGGCTCTCATTGCTGCAGGCTATGGATCAGGACGACCGCTTCGGCATGAAAGCCGCGAACGAGGATTCTCCCCTCGTCATGATTGAATATAGCTCCCCCAACACCAACAAGCCTCTGCACCTGGGTCATGTACGCAACAACCTGCTGGGTTGGTCGCTGGCTCAGATTATGGAGGCCAACGGCAACAAGGTGGTGAAGACGAACATCGTGAACGACCGCGGTATTCATATCTGTAAGTCGATGCTGGCTTGGTTGAAGTACGGCAACGGCGAGACACCCGAATCATCTGGCAAGAAGGGCGACCATCTGATTGGTGACTACTATGTAGCCTTCGATAAACACTACCGCGAGGAGGTGAAAGAGCTCGTGGCTCAGGGCATGGACGAAGAAAAGGCCAAGCAGGAGGCTCCGCTCATCAAGGAGGCTCACGAGATGCTGGTGAAATGGGAGCAGAACGACCCCGAGGTGCGTGCCCTGTGGGAGAAGATGAACAACTGGGTGTACGCCGGTTTCGACGAGACCTACAAGAAGATGGGTGTCTCGTTCGACAAGATTTACTACGAGAGCCAGACCTACCTGAAGGGTAAGGCCAAGGTGGAGGAAGGACTCGCCAAGGGTCTCTTTGAGCGCCACGAGGACGGTAGCGTATGGGCCGACCTAACCAACGAAGGCCTCGACCAGAAGCTGCTGCTTCGTTCTGACGGCACCTCAGTATATATGACGCAGGACATCGGTACGGCCGAGATGCGTTTCCAGGACTACCCCATCGACAAGATGATCTACGTCGTGGGCAACGAGCAGAACTATCACTTCCAAGTGCTGTCGATTTTGTTAGACCGTCTCGGCTTCAAGTGGGGTAAGGAACTCGTTCACTTCTCTTACGGTATGGTGGAATTACCCAACGGCAAGATGAAGAGCCGTGAGGGAACGGTGGTGGATGCCGACGACCTGATGGCATTGATGGTTGAGGATGCCTACAAGACCTCTATGGAACTGGGCAAATTCGACGATATGACCGAGGAGGAGCGCCGCGAGATTGCCCGTATCGTTGGTATGGGTGCCCTGAAGTACTTCATCCTGAAGGTGGACGCACGCAAAAACATGCTGTTCAATCCTGAAGAAAGCATCGATTTCAACGGAAACACCGGTCCTTTCATCCAGTACACCTACGCCCGCATCCGCTCAATTCTCCGCAAGGCACCTAGTATCTCTAGTTTTTCTAGTATATCTAGTCTTTCTGACAAGGAGATCGAGTTGATCCAGAAGATGAGCGAGTTCGGTGCTGCTGTAGAGCAGGCCGGTAAGGACTATAGCCCTAGTGGCATTGCCAACTACTGCTATGAGTTGACGAAGGTCTTCAACCAGTTCTACCACGACTTCTCTATCCTCAACGAGCCCGATGAGCAGAAGAAGGCCGTCCGCCTGATGATTGCCAAGAACGTGGCCAAGATTATCAAGAATGGTATGGCTCTCCTCGGCATCGAGGTTCCCGAGCGCATGTAAACCCAATTCATAGTACTATGAACTATGAACTGTGAACTATGAACTTAGTTTCCCCTCCTGACTATAGACACGACACGGTACTGCCCCTGCCCATGGAGGTAAGGGCAGACGCGTGGGCCGTGGATGCTGCTTGCAGCGGCAATCCCGGGCCTATGGAGTATCAAGCCATTGATTTGGCTACAGGAGCACGCGTATTCCATTTCGGGCCTGTAAAAGGTACGAACAACATTGGCGAATTTCTGGCTATTGTGCACGCTTTGGCGCTGATGCAACAGCAGGGACTGCACGACAAAACCATCTACTCGGATTCGTATAATGCCATTCTCTGGGTGAACAAGCGCCAGTGCAAGACCAAGCTGGAGCGCACGCCAGAGACAGAGCAGCTTTATCAGATTATCCAGCGCGCCGAGAACTGGCTACACACCCACACCTTCCGCAATCCCATCATCAAGTGGGAAACATCGAAGTGGGGCGAAGTCCCTGCCGACTTTGGTCGAAAATAACCTCCATCTCTCCCATCATCTTCGGGAATGCCTTTGGCTAAAGGCGATTCGGCATAGTGGAGATTATTTTTATCTCTCCCATATCCCTCCCAAATCTCTCCCATGACATGCAGAGATCGACAGTCGACAGGTGTGGATACTTATAGTCGACGGGAGAGATGACGGGAGAGATCTGGGAGAGAAATGGGAGAGATGACGGGAGAGATGAAAAGAGCAAAATCCCTTTATTTAAAGGGCTTAGCACCGTCCGATGGGAGAGATGGAGCCATTTTCATTAATTGTTCGTGATTCATCAATAACCCTTGGCTATTGGAAAATAATGCACGCTTATTTCTTGATAATGCTGCCTTATTTGCGCCAATCGTTCACTTAATGGGAATTATTTATTCCCAGTGTGGGAATGTCAGATTCCCAGGCTGGGAACAAAACATTCCCAGGCTGGGAAATAATCGTTCGTTACAAGCTAACCGCCGTCACCTTCCCTGCTAATCGTCACTCTGCTCCCTGATCTCCGGCCGACAGCAGGGAAGTGTCAAGCCGACAGCAGGGAGCAGAGCGCCGTTCACCCAGTAAGGTGATGAGACAAAACCCGTGCGAGCCTTTCGTTCCCTCAATAAGTGCCACTTATCGCGCGATAAGAGCCACTTATTTTCCGAGAAGTGGCACTTATTGACGGATAAGCGGTGATTCCGTCATGCGGCATTAACCAAGCTTTTTTCTGCGACGCGTCAGAGAAATATTTGCATTTTGTAAAACGTTGTATCCTAAGCCAAGTGCACAGAAGAGTCGGCTCTGCTGTGCACTCAGCTTTCTTCATTATAATTTGCTAAATATTAGCAATATACTTTTCAATTCGTTTATTTCTTTTTTCTACGAATTCAAGCTCTTTGTTTATGAAATTAAAATATTGCTCTTTTGTCTTAGGTATAGGGTTCTTAATAAATAATGGAGTATCGAGCCACAGAATGACCTTTGAGTATTTATCGTCAACAAGATCTTGAAAAAAGAAATAATCCACATAGCCCTTAAAATCTACAAACAGGTCAAAGAAAGCCTTATTTTTTTCTAACACATCTTTCAATGGGCTATCTTCACCATTGAAATGCCTCCGGATACATTCAAGCGTCAAGTCCCATCTGTCACGAATATCCGAACGGAAACCTCTCGTCTGGTTTATACCGCCGACGGCAGAAGGAAGAATAACTTCTCCACCGATCTGATATAATTTGCGCAGATAGTTTTCTACAAACTGATGATAGTCCGGTACTTCCTTCCTTACAAGATCCAATAATGGTCTGTTACGATAGTATCTAAACGATGCCGTGATAGAATCATTGCCAAAATAAAAGTCTTTCCATCTTAGGTAAAACTTACTTCTCCCATCTTCCAGTTGCATTACCTCTCCATTTGGTAATGTTTTACTCCAAAGAAGTTGACTATATAATCTTAGTGTTTTACTTTTAGAATCTGGATCAGCTCCTCCAGCACCAAGCCCATCATTCCTCTCCCAAAAGCCATCCCAAAAGCCTTTAGTGTCAGACGTGAAGTCAAAATTGACATTGATGTCTTTAACGTTCATAATGAATTATATTGCATTTATTACATCTGCTTCTTCTATCCTTGCCAACATTTCATTGGTGAGGTTTTTCTCACTCGCTAGTCTGTTTGCTTGTTCCATGAGAATCTTTTCAAAGAAATTGCGAATAAAACGAGCATTACCAAAGTTTTGGTCTTTATGTCCTACAGCATGACTTATGTGTTCCTTGGCTTTCTCAATAGCACCTTCTGTAGCGTAGCAATCATTTGCTTTGAGCGTATATTGGAAGATTTCAATTAGTTCTTCAACTGTGTAATCGGGGAAATCAATATAGCGATTAAATCTAGACTGTAGTCCAGAATTGGAATTAATGAAGTCTCCCATTTCCTTCGAGTAGCCAGCGAGTATCACCACTAATCTGTCTCTATCATCTTCCATTCTCTTTAGTAAAGTAGAGATTGCTTCTTTGCCGAAATCATTTTGCCCACCTTGAACAAGTGAATATGCTTCATCGATGAACAAAACACCATCAAGTGCAGAATCAATTATTGCATTTGTCTTAGGTGCAGTCTGTCCTACGTATTCACCAACTAAGCCAGAACGGTCTGTTTCTACCAAATGACCCTTTTTCAGCACACCAAGTTTTTTGTATATCTCGGCAACGATACGTGCCACAGTCGTCTTTCCTGTGCCAGGATTGCCGGTGAATACACAGTGATATGAAAGATTTGAAACTGACAATCCACGTTCTTTTCTTACTTGCTGAACCTTTACAAGATTAGAAAGGCTGCTGATTTCTGTTTTCACGTTAGCTAGTCCAATAAGCTTTTCAAGTTCCTTCATTGGATTTGATTCTTGGCTACTTGATTCAGCATGTTTCTTAGGTTCTTTCTTGCCAACTTCATCTTTAGGGGTAATTGGCTTATATGAAGGGGGTTCGCCAACATTGAAAACAATGTTCACGTTTTCCCTTTGTGGGTTTAATTCAAGAAGTGTGTTTAGCCATTTCGTTTCATTCTCTGTAACGGAACCATCTGCTTTTGCAATATATGAAAATAGTCGGTATAAGAGCGTGAAGTATCGTGTGTAAAAGCTTCTACGCCTACAGCGTTTGAGAACTTGCCCAATGAAAAAGAAATCTTCATCGGAGTAGCTGTCAAATATATGACTTAGGCTAGAAAATATGGATGCAACACTATTACTTAAATCCTCTAGTTTATTGACACTTCTATAAGTCACGTCTAATGTGTAACCTTCACCAAGTATCAATGAAGACAGCAGAACTAGTGCAAATCCTTCTCTGTTCTTTAGGTTTTTCGTAGAGTGACCAAAATGTTGATGCACTTTCATTATGTCTGCATGGAACAGTGCCGCTAACTTCTGCTCTTTGTTTCCGTAATTTGAGGGCAGACAATCAGCTATAGCGTACATGACAGAAGTATCAGCCTTTATTTCTTGATACAACTTTACCAAAGAATGAACTATCTCAGTAACGTTATTGTAATAGTCTTCCGCAATGCCAAATATGTTCTCAGAAATACCATCATATTTGAGATTTGCAAAAAGAGAATCAAGACTACTAGAATCCTTCACTAAAACTTCAAACTTGTAATTCGACAAACGTCCAATTACTCCTATCAATTCCAATTGGTCAATAATATGGGATGCTCTCTCAAGTCCTATCGAAAGCCTCCGTTGGATGAAACTTATACTACAGCTTTGTTCTTTTACAATGATTTCGGCAATATCATACAGTTTGGGGTCAACAAAACCGATGCGACGAACGTTATTTAATTTATTATTATCATTGTTGTGACTTTGTTCCTTGTCGCCAACAGAGTTTGTTGTAACACCGACTGTTTGTAATTGCTCTAATAGATAATTAAGCCTATCGATACTATCCACTAAAACATCTATTTTAAAGTCGGAGGTACGTTTGACTATTCCGATATACTCTAATTGGTCAATGATTCTTGCCGTTCTACTTGGACCAATAACAAATTTATTCTGTATTACACTTATGTTGCAACTTTGATTAGTAACAATGTAAACAGCTACATCGTACAATTTGGGGTCTAAACGCCCTAGATTTGGAATTTCTATCATACTAAAATCCTTTTCACCTCTATTTTGGGAATTTGTACTATCTGTATTTGTTTTCAAATCACTACTTGGGAATGTTACTGTTTGTGTCGATGGATCTGTAAATTCATTGGAATTATTACGTTTATCATCATTTGAAGAATCTTGGCGGGCTTCTTGGTTACTTCCTTTGTCGTCTTTTGGTGAATATATCTTTTGTCTGTTGTACAAGCCAGTACCAGGAATACTTGTGTTTAGATAAGCACCATCTTTCCCCACGTTTACACTTGCCCCTTTTGTACCAAAGGTTAAGCTAACACCGCTCTTGCTGATGTTCAGCCGAACCCCGGGAAAGATAGTTATGTATTTTCTAAACCGCCAACCCATGATGTTTGTAGTTACGCTGCAAATATAATCAATAATCTCCAATATTGCAAGCAATTAAACAAAAAACATAGGCTGACCATGCAAATTAAGCATTTTAAGCCCATATTGTGAAGGGAATCATGCACCTCTTTGGTGAAGCCTTGGAATCATAGGGTCGTTACTGATCACTTCTCACACTCCTAGCACAACAGCGGGGTCGATGTTCAGCTGACGACTCAATTCTCTGCCAATTTTCAGCGAGGGCTCGCGAATCTGGTTTATTTACAGATGACTTCGTTCGAAAGTACTCTTGTACCTCCTTGTCTTAACTCTGGCGTGTTAATTCGGATATCGCAATCCACAACAAAAATGGTGTTGGACTTGTTGGAGCGAATTACATTCTCGTCGTGCATATCGCTAAGGTAAATATCAGGGGTGGCATAGGTCCAATTGCGAGGATTTTTCAGTGCGAAGCCCATTTGACGCATATAGTCTGCAATCTCTTCATCGCTCACAGGCTGTCCATCGATGAAAGGTTGCTCAACGATAATCTTAAAATCTCCGTTCTTGTTGCGTCCAAAGCCAAGAACAGTCAGTCGTGTCTCAGGAAAATAGGTATTGTGAAGTGCTATGCGGTCGAGGGCAAAAATAGGCTGGATAAAATAATCGAGGCCGATAGATTTAATCAGCGTAGAACCGTGATCGTAAACCTTTGCCTCGCCTCCCTCGGCAATCTGTTCACCAAGAACTTTGGGCAATTGTTCATCTACACCATCGGTCCATACTCCGACGGCTTTTGCCCATCGTTCAATTACACTTTCTTGCTGCGCTCCAAGTTGGCACTCTCTTTGGTAGTCGCTGAGTGCTGACGAATCCTGGCTATCTGAGCCAGCTTCTGCTCCCGCGAGCAGGGATGCAATGACATTTGTTGCACCTCCCGCTGCGCAGCCATGCTGTTCCTGCGGTGAAAATCGTTGATAAACCAACCGTCCGCTAATGAATTGTTCTGCATAACTATCAAGTTTTAGCAGGCCTTCAGACGTAAAGCCCTCTGCAATGATGGTGTGGACGGAAGTCCAAAAGTCTGCATTGTTCATAATTAATTTCGATTTTGCTACTTACATGTTCTTGGCTAGCTCCAGATTCCGCTTCATATATCTGACTGCGTCTTCTGAGCTCATCGGCGATTTCCGCGATTCGCTGATTTTCTGCATCTTTCTCTCCGATGCCTCTTTGTGAAATTGGTTGAGATAAGTCATACTTCATTTTTTTAACTTTGCTGCAAAGATAAGAACAATTTCCCAATCCACCAAATTATTTGCTATTATTTATAAAAACGCTCTCGCTTAATCGGTTTGTTGAACTATGTTCGAGAAACCTCACGCTCGGCAAAGTGAGCAAGTTCCCTTTGCTCTCGCTTAATCGGTTTGTTCATAATAGTAGGAATAGTCGATACCTTTCATGAAGATTTCGCGGTCGTCAATGCGGTCTGTCATTGCTCCTTGGAGCAACGATTTGATGGCACGGGCATCTGTCGTGCTTTGCTTCATTGCCGATAAATACGCTTTCTTGTCTATCTTGCTCCAGTCAACACAAAGCTTCAGGCGCGCCTTGAAGATAAGGTCCAACCAAATGCGTGTTGAACGTCCATTCCCCTCCATAAAGGGATGGGCAACATTCATCTCCACATATTTGTTTACTATCTCATCGAAAGTGGTCTCTGGCATACCTTCAATCATTCTCAAATTCTGCATCAGATATTCTGCGCGACAGAACAAGGTACCATCTTTCCAAATGGTCTTGGTACGTATCTGACCTGCAAAGTCATACAAGCCTCCGAAGATATATGCATGAATTTGTTGCAGACACTCAACAGTTCCTGGCTTCATACTGTCGAGCAATCCGCTCTCGATAAGCGTATAGGCCTTTTTCTTGCTCTGCCCATCAATGCTGTTGTCACTATAGGTAAACCAGTGGAGAAACGAACGGGCACGATTATTAGGATAGTTTTCCGCCAAAGTTTGTACACAATCGCTGTCCAATGCATCAGCGGCACGTTGCTTACCATCAGGAGCCTCGAATTTGAAGTCGTGAGTGACGCTCACGAGTTGAATACCATCACCCGATAATTTCTTTTTCAACCATCGCCAATAGTTACCTGCCTTCACATAGTCATCTTCATCGTTGATGGCACGTACGATGTCAGTAGCCGAGAACCACCACTTGCTGTGTTCCTCGTCCCAGACTGCACGTACTTCGCGGTCGTTGAAAAAGCGGATTGATTTCTTGCTCATTTCAGTTCCGATTTTGCTGCAAATATAGTCAATTATCTTTGAACCGCCAAACTTTTATTCGGAAAAGTCAGTTGGGACACGAGCCACATAGCGACACAAGGTATTGTCATCGTAGGTCTCACGGCTGAGCAGCGAGACGTTGGCAGGAAGCTGGGGAGCACGGGTGCCGTCAGTAACAGTTATAGCACCTGTTTCGACACGTATCTCGTCCCAAAGACCAGCGGCGATAAACGACTGGAGCGTCTGACGACCACCTTCGACGATGAGTGACTGGATGACGTGCTGGTAGAGATCGTCCATCAGTTGTGGTAAAGGGCGGTCGTGGGTCAGTACGATACGCTTGGGATTGGGTCCGTGCCAATGGCGGACAGTCAACTGCGGATGTTCGCGTGCATCGGTAGTATGACCCACAAGGATGGCATCCTCCTCGGCACGCAACTGGTGGGAGAGCATCTGAGTTTGTTCGTTGCTGATCTGCAGGGCTTTACCGTGGTCGTCGATGAATCCGTTGGCGGTCTGTGCCCATTTGAGGATAATGTACGGACGGTGCTCACGATGATAGGTGAAGAAACGGCGGTTCAGCCACTGGCATTCCTTTTCCAATACGCCCACAGTGACGTCGATGCCTGCATCCTGTAACTTCCGGATGCCCCTACCCTGCACCTCGGCAAAGGGATCAATGGTGCCTACGACGACACGGCGTACACCCTTCTTGATAATCAGGTCGGCGCAGGGCGGTGTCTTGCCGTAATGTGAGCAGGGTTCCAGAGAGACATAGATGGTGGCATCCTTAAATAAAGCCTCATCGTCAGGACGCACACTGGCAAAGGCGTTGACCTCCGCATGTCCCTCGCCACAACGTACGTGGTAGCCTTCGCCAATGATTCTTGGCTTTTGGCTTTTAGCTATTAGCTGTTGGCTGACTGTTATCACAGCCCCCACCATGGGATTGGGGCGTGCTCCTTGAATACCGTTTGCAGCCAGTTGGATGCAACGCTGCATGTAAAATTCATCGTTCGTCATAGCTGCAAAGGTACGAATAAGTGAGGAAAATACCAAATTTATTTGAGTATTTTCGAACGAGAGTGCCTTCTCGCGAAGCGAAAAGGTACGAATAAGTGAGCAAAACACCAAATAAAACAAAATTTATTTGGTTTTTTGCTTGATTTACACTATCTTTGCCGGCAGAAACAAATAAAAAGGACATCCCTATGAAGAAAACTATTAACTCCCTGTTCGTGATACTGTTGATGACAGCCGGAATATTTGTACTATCGGGCTGTAGTAAGGACGACGATAATCAAGCTGGCAAGCAGACGAAAGATGATGTTGTGCTGCCGGCCAGTCCGCTGTTGGATACTGCAAAATCGTTTAACGAACAACTGTCAGACCTGAACTTCCAGGAACTGGAAGGACTGAAAGAGGTGGTACCCTATACGACAGCAACAACCCGTGCTGACGAGAATAACGAACGCACTGAGTTTGAGAATAAATTGTCGGAACTGCTAACCTTGTTGGAAGGCGAGCAGGCCAAAACGCGCTCCGTGACGCTGGGACGCCGATTCTCGTTCCAGGCATTCAACGATGCCCTAAAACTAGCATGGGATTTGTCGGTGACATTAGGTGACATGGGAGAGAGCAGCTCTTCATGGTTTGGTCTGAACACCACCAAGAGGGGTGAGGTAAACTATACCGCCAAGGATGGCAGCCAGTATACGGTGAAGGGTGAAATCGTCAAAGAAGTGACCATCAAGTGGCGAGGCTTCAAGACACGGACAGTGGTAAACAAAGCCAGCGAGTTCTATATCTTTAAGAACAATGAACAGGTGGTGAAGATTGAGTCCGGTTCGGAGAGCGAGCGTCCCTGGTGGTTGCCGATTATCATTAAAGACTACTTCTATAATGGTCAGATGTACTATCGCGACTATGAAATTAACCTGACGTATGACAAGAACAGTTCGCACAGACGCACAGTAGACCTGACCTACGGCAAGGTGGGTGAAGATACTCCGTTGCTGACGATGACCGCCAACCTAGAAGACGATGGCGACCTTCTGAAGTTGCTCACTCACGATGTCAAAGTACATGCCGACTTCACCGTCAAGGCGATGGACAACATGTTGGTCTTTGAAGGCACGACGGACAATGTCAACTATCTGGTAGTCAACGGAGTAAAGCTGGCCAAATGTATGGAAGATGGTACAACGGAGCAGGAATGTAAGGCTATCGTTGCAGACTTCAACAGCAACCTAAAGCTGTCACTGCTGATGGCAGACGTAAAAGTTGGTGATTTATATATGGATGCCATTCAAAATACCCAGAATGGTCTCTACTACCCAACGGTGATGATACACTCTGAGATGTTGGGAAACAAGGACTATTCGGTGATAGCCATTCTGCAGATGCTGGGTGTTGAACTGCCTGAGATTTTTAGAACGGTAGCGCAGATTAACCAATGACTTATCGCCAGTTGTGGCAACGATTGGTCCCTGTTTATGGCGAGGGCGAGGCACAGGCCATAGCGAGACTCATTTATGAGGTGCGCTATGGTTTGACATTAAGCGACCTGCTGATGGGTCGTGACAGTAGCGTGTCACAAGACGAACTGGAGCAGATTGCAATTAGGCTGGAGCGACAGGAGCCTGTGCAGTATATACTGGGGCAAGCGGAATTTTGCGGCAGAACGTTTATAGTCAATAAACATGTACTGATTCCAAGGCCTGAAACAGCAGAATTGTGCCAGTGGATAATAGCATCAGACGCTGCCCATATCCTTGACATCGGCACTGGTTCTGGTTGTATTGCCATTACGCTGGCTGCTGAGATGCCTGAGGCTGAGGTGACGGCATGGGATATCTCAGAAGAGGCGCTAAAAGTTGCAGAGGAGAATGCTAAACGTACCGATGTTCATGTGTCGTTCGAACAAGTGGACATCTTACATCTGCCCTCTTCCATCTTACATCTTACCTCCGCTTTCGACCTCATCGTCAGCAATCCCCCTTATATATGTAATAAGGAACGCGAGACGATGGAAACTAACGTATTGGAACACGAACCGCATACGGCGCTGTTTGTACCTGACGACGACCCGTTGCTGTTTTATCGTGCCATAGCACAATACGGACAGACGGCGCTGAAAGAGGGCGGGTGGTTGTATTTCGAGATAAATCCCCTTTATGCTGAGGCTCTCCACGAGATGTTGAGTAAGATGTCGTATCACGACATCGAGATCAAGGAAGACCAATACGGTAAACAACGAATGATAAGAGCGAAGAAAGGTAAAAAAGTAAAAAGGTAAAAATGAAGACGGAACAAGAAGCCTACCTGACATTGGCGGCGCTGTGTGCACAAGCCGAGCACTGCCAATGGGAAATGCTGGAGAAAATGCGTCGTTGGGAAG
>JBGUIA010000088.1:0-7147 GCA_045112595.1 Prevotella sp.
AGACATACTTTGGAGTCTTATAGAGCTCGATACGGTAAAGCGTATCGGAATAAAGGTTGAACGGCCGTACCCTTTCCTGGAAGAAAGCGGTGTCGGGTTCGTAGTCGAGCACCGTCAGCGAAACTTTGGGCAGACTGTGGAAACGGCGTCGCTGCATATAGGTGCCCTTACTCATCATGAACCTTGTCTTCATGTACGAATGAGCATCCACTGCCGCACACAGCGCTTCCTGCAGCCGTTCGGCATCAATGTCGGTAAATCTGTACAGCGCAGGAACATTATATTGCGTCGTATTCTTATGCGTCTCCCAGTCAAGAATGATGCCGCGCTGGTTCTCAGTGACGGGATAGCTATTGGCTATTGGCTGTTGGCCATTGGCTATTGGCAGTTGGCTGTTGGCTGTTAGCTGTTGGCCATTGGCTATTAGCAACGCAACGGCTCGCACTGTGGGTTGCCTCATGATGTCGGCCATTCTCACGGCACAGCCCGTATGCTGCTGAATACCTGCACTCAGACGCATAGCCGACAGTGAGGTCAGTCCCATCGCCACAAGATTGGTGGTGGCGCCAAACTCCTCTGTGCCCAATATCTCCGTCGCCAATGCAAACACCTCACGCTCCATGTCGGTCTCAGGGGCAACGATTTCGCCCATCGTCAATTGTGGTTCAGGCAGCGAACGACGGTCCACCTTGCCATTGGGCAGCAACGGCATGGCCTCCAAAGCGACATAGAACTCCGGATGCATATAGGCGGCCAGTGATGAAGCGGCGAAATGCCTGCGCAGCGATTCTTCATTCACTTGAACACCATCTTTTGTCGTATAGTATAAAATGAGGTGTGGCGCACCGAACACGGTTTTCACTTCTGAAGCTGCCAACTGAATACCCTCACAGGAGAGAGCGGCTGATTCTATCTCGCCCATTTCTATGCGGAAACCACGAAGTTTCACCTGATTGTCAATACGTCCTAAGCATTCTATGAGTCCTTCTTCATTATACCTGGCCAGGTCACCAGTCTTGTAGATCTCATACGTGGTGTTGTTCAACTGTATCTTTGTGAACACCTCCTTCGTCAGGTCATCCAGATGCCAGTAGCCATACCCTCGCTGAGGACCGGCATAGCACAACTCGCCAGCCACACCCTTCGGCATCAGGTCGCCACGGCCGTCCATGACGAAGCAGTAGCCATTGGGGAACGGTCGGCCAATGGGAATGGTCTTGTAGCTCCGCCCACGCTCCAGCTTGTAGGTGGCAATATGGTCAGTACACTCCGTGGGACCATACACATTGATGACCTGTACGCGGTCGCTTACCACATTTGTCAGTGCCTCGCCGCCGCAAGTGATGAAACGCTGCTGCAGGTCGTAGTTCGCCAGCAGGAACTTGGCGATAGACGTCGTATAGCCTCCACCGGTAATCTGATGCTTTACGAGGAAACGGTAGATAGCGTCCAGGTCCTTGCGTATCTCCTGAGGCATGATGTGTACAGAGGCTCCCACAGCCAATGTGGGGAAGATGTCCTCTATGTGTGCATCAAACGAGAACGAGCGGTGACTACTGATACGATCGGCTGCCGTCAGTTCGTTGATGCCGATGGTGGCCAACGTGAAGTTCATCAGTCCACGATGGTGCAGCATCACACCTTTGGGCTGTCCCGTAGAACCGGAGGTATAAATCATATAGGCCAGATTCTCTGGCGAAGGCTGCACGCGTTGTGGTTTGCCAGTTGCTGTTCCAGCCTCCTTGCCATTAATTATCAATTGCCCATTATCAATTGTCAATTTGTCTATCACCAGTCGGGCTTCGCTGTCAGAAAGCATAAAGTTGATGCGGTCTTCCGGATACTCCGGGTCAATGGGCAGATAGGCTGCACCTACCTTGTGGACGCCCAGCACTGCTACGACAAATTCCTTTGTGCGATCCATATGGAGGGCAACGAACTCATCAGGATGCACCTGCTGGTTCTGCAGCCAGACAGCCAACTCGTCCGACCATTTGTCCAGCTCACCGTATGTCAGCTGACTATCTGTGTCGGCAACAGCCAATGCGTCAGGAGCCTTCTTCACCTGCTCTTCAAACAAGTCAAGCCACGTCTTGCTTTGGTCATAGTCCATTTCCGCACCCTTCGACAATGAAATCAGAGTAGCCCGCTCCTCTTGACTAATCATGGTGATGTCGGCCATGTTGTTTGCCGTTGCCATGCTTTGTGCGACATTGGCGATAGATTTCCCTATCGTTTCAATATCCTCACGTGAGTAGCGTTCACCATCGTATTCGATGTTGAGACAGTAATGGTCGCCGTCAGGATAGGAAACCACATTCAACGGGAACTTGATGGTGTCCAGCTCTAATGGTATCTGTTCCACGCCACTGACCTGTCCACCCTCGAAAAGACCACCTTGATAAACAAACATCACGCCCGAACGCAAACCATAACGTTCCACAATGCGTGTGTAAGGATAGAACTCGTGGGCATAGCTGTCCTGCAACTGCTGGTGGACGGCACTCACATAGTCTGCCACGCTAACGTTATCTGTGGTTTTTGCAGAGACCACCACCGGCAATGTCTTCACAAACATACCTGTACATTCCTGTAAGGCAATACTTGCCGATCGGCCGTTACTGATAGTCAGGTAGAGGGGCGTCTGTTCACGTGTCAGCCTGCCCATGACATGAGCAAAGGCTGCATGCAGGAAACTATTTGGCGTCACATTGTTCGCACTGCAGAACGCATCAATCGAATCCTTGGCTATCGACACTTGTACAGGGGAAGTCTTGCTCCCGCTTGGCACTGCTGAGTCAGGATAGTTCAGTGCACTGGCATCTCCCACCAATGCGTCGAAGTATTGTTCTGCCTCTTTGAACTCATCACTTGTGACACGTTCCTGTTCGTAGAGTGCAAAATCAAAAGCTGTCACAATCTCCTTGCTTACCTCCCCACCCTCGTAGGCCGTCATCACATCACGCATGAATACGCTGGTTGAAAGGCCGTCGAAGACGATGTGGTGTACGTCGAAAAGCACGTAAACAGCATCGCTCATCTCGTAGACAGTCAAGCGATAGAGACGGTCGCTCAACAGGTCGAACGGTCGCACCTGCTGTTGGAAGAAGGTAATGTCGCCTTGTTTCTCCTTGCACAACAAGTCCACCTGTGCCGGTTCGTCGCATAGTTTCTGCACCACGTCGCCATTCTCGAGGGCAAAACGTGTCTTCAGGCTGGGGTGTGCATCAACAGCTTTGCGCAATGCATCGGCAAGTCGTTCGGCATCAAGTTGCGTGAATTTGTAAAGATGAGGTATGTTATATTGTGTGGTGTCGCGATGCATCTCCCAGTCCAAATACACACCCCGCTGGTTCTCCGTCAGCGGATAGAACTCCCGTGGTTCGTAAGGTTTCAGTTTTTCCTCGGACTGCTGTTCACTGCCGTATGCCAAAGCCACGATGGCACGTATCGTGGGTTGTTTCATGACGTCTGCTATCTTCACTTGCAGGTTCAGTTCCTGAAGGATGGTCGCAACCAGTTTCATGGCCGACAGTGAGTTCAAGCCCACCGATACCAAGTTGGTAGTGACACCAAACTGGTCATGGCGCAGGATGCGGCACGCGATGTCGAATATTTGCTGTTCCTGTTCATTCTCCGGCATCACCACATTCTCTGCCTTCACCACTGGGTCAGGCAGTTGTCGGCGGTTTACCTTGCCATTCGGCAGATAGGGGAAATCATCCAACGGCATGTAGATTTCGGGGCGCATATATTCTGCCAGCTCCGAATTCTCCAGGAAGCTGCTCAGCTCATCCTTGCTCACCTCACAACCTTCCTTCACGGTGTAGTAGAGCACCAGATGCTGCATGCCCACCACCTCGCGAACGGCAGCCACAGCCTTCTCAATAGCTTCATGGTTCTGAGCCTGAGCCTCTATTTCGCCAAGTTCTACTCGGAAACCACGCAACTTCACTTGGTTGTCTATACGTCCTAAGCATTCAATGACATCCTCATTGTTCCACCGGCATAGGTCGCCAGTGTGATACATGCGCATAGGCTTGCCATTTTCCTGTAGCGGCAGGAAAGGACAGTCGCCAAAGACTTTCTCAGTCAGTTCCGGCAAACGCCAATAGCCACGTCCCACCTGTACACCAGCAAAACACAACTCACCTGCCACGCCATTGGGCACTAGTTTGTTGTTTTTGTCCACGATGAAGCAATAGCCGTTGGCCATGGGACGACCGACAGGTATATCTTTATACACTCGTCCCTTGTCTAAACAGTAGGTTGTAATAAGGTCAGTACACTCTGTCGGGCCATAACCATTGACCAATTGCACGTCGCCACTGACGAAACCCACCATCTTCTCTCCCGACAGCGTCATATAGCGTTGCGGCAACTGATAACTGTCAAGCAGCATGGCACCCAACGACGTAGTATAGCCACCGCCTGTAATTTTCCTATCGACAATGAAGTCACGCAAGCCCTTCATATCCTTTCGGATTTCCGTCGGCATCACATGCACACTACCACCAACCGTCAGCACGGGATAAAGGTCGTGGATGTGTGAGTCGAACGAGAAAGCACGATGCAGGGATATGCGGTCTTCAGCCGTCAATTGCAAGACATCGACGATAGAAGCGATATAGGCACGAAGTCCACGCTGATGGAGCATAACGCCCTTTGGCTTACCCGTCGAACCAGACGTATAGATCATGTAGGCGAGGTTGTCGGGCGTAGTCTTCAAAATAGGTTCCGTGCGCTGGGTCAAATCCGCATCGTCTATGAAGAAAGGCTTTATTGCTCCCAGTTCAAGTCCACCCTCCTGCTGTTTCATCGCCAGCACGTCGTGGGTGGTAATCATTACACGCATCTCAGAGTTTTCCATCATGTAACTCAGACGCTCGTTGGGATATTCCATGTCCAACGGTGCATAGGCGGCGGCAGCCTTGTGGACGGCAAGGACAGAAACAGGGAACAGCACCGTACGTTCCAACATCACGCCAACGAAATCATCGAGGCAGACACCAGCCTCCACCAGTAGGTGGGCCAATGTGTCTGACTGTTCGTCGGCCTCACGGTAAGTCAGTTCCCGTTTGTCGTCAGCAATAGCAAGGGCATCAGGTTTTTTCTTTGCCTGACGTTTGAAAGCATGGATGAATGTGTCGTCCTTGTCATAGTCAATCTTTTTGCCCTGTCCCAGTTTTATCAGTGCCTGCTGCTCGTCGGGCGTCACTAGCTCGATGTCAGCCAGCATCATACCTTTCTGGGATGCATTGGCAGCATACGTAGCCATAGCTTTAGCAAGCACCTCCATGTCGTGATGGTTATAGCATGCTGTGTCCCAAGTAATCAGTACGACGTAATGTCCCTGCTCATTGGGTGCAAAAGTCAGCTCTATAGGCATCTTAGCAGTATCGAGTGTAACGGGAATGGACTCTATACCGCTATCTTCATCCGTATTCACGCTATCTGTGACACCTCCTTGATAAGCGTATAGTATCTCGGGATAGATGCCGTGCCGCCCTGTCATCTCTGTGAATGGATAGAAATCACGCGAGATGGTTTCCGCATTCTGTTTGTGCATCTGCTTAGCAGCTTGTTCAAACGTTTTAATCTCATCAGCATGTTTATAGACCAGTGGCAGCGTTTTCACGAACATGCCAATGATATGTTGCATCTCGCTCAGCGCACGTCCGTTACTGATGGTGGCCATCACGACATTGTCTTCACGCGTCAAACGGTGCATCACCTGCGTGGCAACCGTCTGGAAGTAGGCGTTGGCAGTGATACCCAACTGTTGGCAACATCGATTGATGCCCTCAGTAGCCGGTATCTCAACCGTCAGTGATCCTTTCTTCGCGTCTGCTTCGTCAAGCTCACGGGAATACGGATACTTAAACGATTCCAAGCCCTCCAGCAGACCGTCAAAATAACTTTGCGCCTCCTCGTATCGGTCGCTGTTTCGCAGCTCCTGCTCGTAGAGTGCGAAATCGTAGGCCGTATAGCTTTCATCTACCACCGTTTCGCCGGTAAATGCCTTCATGACATCCTCGAAGAACACGCCCTCCGACAAACCATCGTCCACCAGATGATGGAAATCCTTGAACAGATAGACCTCTTCCCCCCAACGGTAAATCTCCAGTCGGTACAAGTCGTCCTCGAAAGGATTAAACGGGCGCACACGTTCTTGGAAGAATGTTGTGTCGGGTTCGCTAGCAAGTGTAGTGACACTAACAATGGCAGGTTCTCCATCACGGCGCATCTGCATCACATCTCCGTCACGTCGCACAAAGCGCGTCTTCACGTAGCTGTGCGCATCAACTACTTTACGAAGTGCTGTAGCCAGAAATTCGGCATCCATTTTCTTGAAGTGCCATGCGGTAGGGATATTGTATTGCGTGGTATCTCGATTCATCTCCCAATCCAGCAGAACGCCTCGTTGATTTTCCGTCAGTGGGTAATAGTCTAACAGCACACGGGTATCGCACAGGTTTCCTACAAATTCCTCCTCACCCATGGTGACATTGCCATCGGCATCTTGATAGAAGCCATCCTCTATTAGATTGTTGTAGAGTGTTCTGACCGTATCTTCATCAGCCATCGACTCACAAAAGTCTTCAAAGGGGAAATTGATAGTTCCGTCCTCATCCTTGAAATAACCAAGTCCGAGGAGGTCTTCGTATAGATTCTTGCGATTGATATCAAATTGTGTCATGATTCCAATAATATTGTTTTCTATTTATCTGTATTATCAGTGTTATCTCGTTTGAGCAACGGATTATTTGGACGTTTTTCCAATGGATTATTATTCCGTTTCTCCAACGGATTTCCTGGACGTTTCTCCAAGGGGTTCTCTCTTTGAGAGTGTGGCGTTGCAATGCTACCTGTATTGCGTTTTTGCAAGGGGTTACTGCCCTCACTGCGCTTCTGCAGCGGATTGTTTCCGCCTGCCTTTCTCTCTTCGAGAGTGTGGCGTTGCAATGGCGCATTACTGCCAAGACGCATAGATGATGTCTTCTTCAACTCACCACTGTCAGCCATTTCGGCTATATGACGGATGGTAGGATTCTCAAGTAGCTCTTTCATCTGGAGTTCCAGTCCCATCTCCTGCTGAAGAACAGCACTTAGGCGCATAGCGGCCAATGAACTCATACCTAATGAT
>JBGUIA010000089.1:0-27170 GCA_045112595.1 Prevotella sp.
TGGCACGATGGACTTCTATACCTATGAGGTAACCAGAGGATACACAGGACAGGTTGCAGGCTACGACTATACCAATCACGACGAGGATATCTATGTGGGCTATCGTTTCTTCGACACTTTCAATCGCGAGGTGGCTTATCCCTTCGGATTTGGTTTGAGCTATACTACCTTTGAAATGTCAAAACCCGTAGTCAAGGCCAAGGGCAAGGATGCTGTTGAGGTAAGCATCACCGTTAAAAACACTGGCGCTGTCAGTGGTAAAGAGGTGGCTCAAGTCTATGTACAAGCTCCTAAAGGCAAATTCGAAAAGCCCGCCCAGGAACTGAAAGCTTTTGCCAAGACCCGTGAGTTGAAACCTGGCGAGAGTCAGACACTGACCATGACCATTCCCGTTCGCGACCTTGCCAGCTTCGACGAGGCAGGTTCTCAGTGGCTCACAGAGGCTGGTAACTATACGTTCCGTATTGGCAACTCCAGTCGTAACCTGCCCCTCTCGGCATCACTCACCTTGAAGGAATATACGGAAAAAGTAAACAATGCGCTGGCTCCCAAACAGAAGCTTAACTTATTGAAACACTAACAAAATCCGAGGAAGTTCGTCTATATATAAATTAAGGTATAGCAATGATAAAAAGAACTTTCCTTTTGACGTTAGTGGGCTTGGTGGCCATAGGCGTGCAGGCTCAGAAGCTGGTGGAAACCCAGCGACAGTATCTGAGTGGTCATGGTTGCGACGATATGGTGCAGTGGGATTTCCAATGTTCGGATGGTCGCAACAGTGGTAAGTGGACGAAGATTGGCGTTCCCTCGTGTTGGGAACTGCAGGGCTTTGGCACCTATCAGTATGGTATGCGCTTCTATGGCAAGTCTACGCCAGAGGGTATTGCAGACGAGAAAGGAAAGTATAAGACAGAGTTTACGCTGCCTCAGGAGTGGGCTGGTCGTCAGATTCAGCTCGTCTTCGAGGCAGCATTTACTGAAATCCATGTTGAGATAAATGGTCGTAAGGCAGGCAATGGCACCTATCAGGGTGGCTTTACACGCCATACGATAGATGTTTCTGACCGTGTGTTCTTTGGTTCGAAGAAGAACCGTCTGGAGGTTGAAGTACTGAAGGAGAGCACCAATCCGCAGGTGAACCTTGCTGAGCGCAGGGCTGACTACTGGAACTTCGGGGGCATCTGGCGTCCTGTCTTCATTATCAGCAAGCCTGCCCGAAACATACAGCGTGTAGCGATAGATGCTAAGGCAGACGGGATCTTTATGGCAGATGTTTTCCTAAATCGAGCCTTGCCGCAAGGTTCTGTGTGCGTTGATATCATCGATGCCAATGGGAAAAAGGTCGCTACCAGCCCTACTATCACGACTGCAAGCGACCATGCCAAGGTTGACTTCAGCGTTAAGAATCCCAAGCTTTGGAATGCTGAACAGCCCAATCTCTATACGGCAGTCTTTACGCTAAAAGACGCAGAGGGTCGTACCCTCCACATTGAACGCCAGAAGTTTGGTTTCCGCACCATTGAATATCGCCATACCTACAAAGGCGATAAGGAGGATGGTGTGTTTATCAATGGGCAGAAAGTGATTTTCAAGGGCGTCAATCGCCATTCATTCCGTCCTGAGAGTGGGCGTACACTGTCGAAGCAGAAGAATATCGAGGATGTGCTGCTGATAAAGAGCATGAATATGAATGCCGTCCGCCTGAGCCACTATCCTGCCGATCCAGAGTTTCTGGATGCCTGCGACTCCCTGGGTCTCTATGTGGAATGTGAACAGCCTGGCTGGCATAAGGCGCACGAAACGATAGTGGGCAGTCAGATTGTAGAGGAAATGGTGACGCGAGACGTCAATCACCCCAGCATCATCTTCTGGAGCAATGGCAACGAAGGTGGCTTTAACTATGAGTTGGAGCCAGTATTCGCGAAGTTCGACCCTCAACAGCGCGTAGTCCTCTATCCCTGGGCTAATCGCAATGGCTTCGAGACCAAGCACTATCGCTCGTGGGGCGAGACAGCAGAGTATATGCGCCAAAAAGAGATTTTCATGCCCACAGAATTCCTGCATGGACTATATGACGGAGGACATGGGGCAGGCTTGAAGGACTACTGGAAGTTGATGATGAGCAATCCACGTTGTGCTGGAGGTTTCCTGTGGGACCTGATGGACCAAGCAGTGGTTCGTACGGATCAAAATGGCATTCTTGACCCTGTGGGCAACTTTGGCTCTGATGGTATCGTTGGTCCTCACATGGAAAAGGAAGGTTCATTCTATACCATTCGCGAGGTGTGGAGTCCTGTGCAGGTATTGTATTTTGACAGTGGTGCCTTCACCATTCAGAACTGCTATAACTTCATCAACCTGAAGGACTGCAAATTCAGCTACAGACTGCTTAAGATGCCTGCCTACGGAGAGTCGGAGGTTAAGGTCGTCAAGGAAGTGAAACTCCCCTCACCTGATGCTGCACCAGGTGAGAAAGCCCGGCTGGAAATCGAAAGAACAGATGCTGATGTGATAGAGTTGAAAGCCATCGACCCCAACGGAAAGGAGATATTCACGTGGAGCAGCAAGCACTGGACAAAGGCAGGCTACTTCAACAAACCCACACTGCGTAAGAATACGCAACAGTACACGTACACAGAGGACGGCGACCAGCTGTTGGTGAAGAACGGCCCGCGTCAATACACCTTCTCCAAGAAAACGGGTAGGTTGATGGGCGTCTCCGTAGGCGATAAAAAACTCTCGTTTAGCAATGGGCCCCGCTTTGTAGCTGCTAAGCGAGCTGACCGTTCACAGGACGGTTTTTATAACCACGACGACAGCAAAGCTTTCCAGAAGAAAACGCAATATACGGAGTATCCAGACCAAGGTGCTTTCGATAGTTTTACCTTTAGTGACAGCACGCTGGTGGTCAACTATCTGCATGGTTCCATCAATCAGGTCACTTGGCGCTTCCTTGCTGATGGCGGAGTATATATGAACGTCAACTATTACTTTAATGGCGTCGTCGACCTGATGGGCATCTGCTTCGACTATCCTGAGACGATGGTGAAAAGCAAGCAATGGGTGGGCAAGGGTCCCTATCGTGTTTGGCAAAACCGTCAGGAAGGTCCGCAATATGGCTATTGGCAGAACGATTACAACGACCCCATTCCTGGCGAGTCGTGGGACTATCCTGAATTCAAGGGCTATTTCTCGAATGTCAACTGGATGAAGCTTAACACCAGCGAAGGAGCCATTGGCATCGAACTGATGACAGGGAAAGTGGGTGTCTATACACCTCGTGACGGACGCGACCATATCCTCTATACCCTCCCAGAGACAGGTATCTCTATCCTCAAGGCCATTCCTGCTATTCGCAACAAAGTGAACACGACTGACCTGAATGGTCCCAGCGCACAACCCTATTGGAGCAAGGGAAAAGGAAGCATCAACGCCATCCTGCACTTCGAATGATTTCTAATCAACGAATCGAACGGATTTCACGGATGCTATGAAACGATTGACCACACTCGCTCTTGTCCTGTGCCTTGCGATTTTGTCGCGAGGTAACGACACGACTCGCCCTTGGACATTCTGGTACTGGATGTATGGTGCCGTATCAGAAGCAGGCATCAAGGCCGACCTGCAGGCGATGAAGGACGTGGGACTGGGTGGCTGTTACCTGATGCCTATTCGTGGGGCACAAGAACGTCCCGAATATCAAGGAACGGCTGATGCCTTGAGTGAGAATTTCTGGCGAATGGTCGATTGTGCCTTAGAGCAAGCCGATTCCCTCGGATTGGAAATGGGCATTCATGTCTGCGACGGTTTTGCACTTGCTGGTGGTCCTTGGATTACGCCTGAGGAGTCTATGCAGAAGATTGTCTTCTGCGATACTGTCGTTACTGGAGGCAAGCACCATTTCCTAATGCAAAAGCCTCAGCACTACGAGCATTACTATGAGGACATTGCGGCTTACGCCATTCCCGTTTCCGTTCCCTTGGGTTCACCCAAGGGCTCTCTATCCTATTCCCCTGAGGTAACGGTAAACGCCAAAGGCGTGCTTTGTGCTGACGAACCTTGCTGGATTCAGTATGAATTCGAAAAACCTACGATGGTGCGTAACGTCGAGATAGAACCCTCAGGCACCAATATCCAATGTCAGCGACTGACGGTAAAGGTGTCACATGACGGGGTTATCTTCCAGACTGTCAAACAGTTGACGCCTCCTCGTCAGGGTTGGCAGAATACAGACTTCAATACAACCTTCTCCATTCCCCCTTGCAAGGTGAAGTATGTGCGTTTGGAATGGACGCCTGAAGGAACAGAACCAGGTGCCGAGGATTTGGATGCCGCCAAGTGGAAACCCGTTTTGCGACTAAAGGGCATCAAGTTTGGCAGTTGGCCACTCATCGACAACTGGGAAGGTAAGGCCGGTTACGTTTGGCGCATAGCCCCAGAGACACCAGATATTGACCTGCCTTATGAAGATTTCCTGCACCCCAGAGATATCAAACCATTCAAGATGCAAGGCGACTACGCTGACGTAGAATTGCTTGAAGGCACGTGGCGCATCCTGCGAATGGGCCACACCTCAACAGGGCATACAAACGCTACGGCTGGTGGGGCAAAGGGGCTAGAGTGCGACAAGTTTTCTCGTAAGGCCGTCAGTAAACAGGTGGACCGTTGGTTTGGACTCTTTATGAATCGTCCCAACCACAAGGTTGTTAAATATCTGCACGTCGATTCGTGGGAGTGTGGTTCGCAAAACTGGAGCCGAAACTTTGCTCAGGAGTTTGAGCGCAGACGAGGCTACGACATCATTCCCCTCCTGCCAGTCTATGCTGGCGTTCCTATGATAGGGGCAGAAGAAACACTAAGAGACATTCGCAAGACCATCAATGAACTGGTGAACGAGGTGTTCTTTGTCACCGTTGCCCAAAAGGCAAAGGAGTATGGCGTGCAACTGTCGTCAGAGAGCGTTGCACCCACGATGGTTTCCGATGGAATGGAGCATTTTAAATATGTTGACGTGCCGATGGGCGAGTTTTGGTTGAACTCACCCACTCATGATAAACCTACCGATATGCTCGACGCTATCAGTGGTGCTCACGTCTATGGGAAGAACATCGTGCAAGCAGAGGGATTTACGGAGGTGCGTGGTGTGTGGGACGAGACGCCAGCAAGCATCAAGGCACTATTGGACAGAAACTTTGCGTTGGGCATGAATCGCCTCTTCTTCCACGTAAACACCCACAACCCTTGGCTCGACCGCAAACCTGGCATGACTCTCGATGGAATCGGCCTTTTTTTCCAGCGCGACCAAACTTGGTTTCCCGAGGCAAAGCCTTTCGTGGATTATATCACCCGTTGTCAAACGCTCCTGCAAAAGGGCAAGCCTGTGGTAGACATTGCCGTCTATACAGGCGAGGAAATGCCCTGTCGTGCCTTCACTCCAGACCGCCTTGTGCCTATGTTGCCTGGTTTATTTGGTGCTGAGCGTGTGGCGAGCGAGCACAAACGTCTGGCTAATGTCGGCCAACCGATGGAAGAATCGCCTGTTGGTGTGCGACATTCCGTTGGAATCGTCGATTTGAAGGACTGGATCAATCCACTTCATGGCTATCAGTACGACTCGATGAACAAGGATGCCCTACTCAATCAGCCCTTTAATTATAAGGTATTGGTCATTCCACAGTGGGTTCAGCTTTCTCCAGAAACTAAGAAACGTATTGCCCAATTGCGTAGACAAGACATTCAGATTATTGACAAACCATACAAGGAGAGCACTTTCGAAAAAGTTGCACCAGACGTCGTCCTACCTGAAGGCATTGCCTACGCCCATCGTACAGGAGAAGGAGAGGATATTTATTTCCTCTCGAACCAAACGGGCCAAGAGCAGACTTTCTCGCCCACTTTCCGCGAAAGCAAAGAAAAAGCGGTGGTTTACAATCCCCTAATGGACGAATCGTACAACTATCAAGGCACTATCACATTGCCACCTTACGGCTCGCTATTTGTAAGCTACCGACAGAGCGAATATTCCCCCGCTGGGAATAAAATATTCCCACGCTGGGAACAAAACATTCCCACGCTGGGAATAAATAGCGAGCCTTGGACTGTTTACTTCCGAGAGGCAGGCTTGACCATCAATACCCGGCAGCTCTTCGACTGGAGTCAGCATGAGGACGACAGGATTCGCTATTTCAGTGGTCACGCACGCTACACGACGACGTGGAAACTGAAGAAGAACGAAGTTCCTCAGGGTCGTGCCTGGCTATCGTTCCCCAACGTGAAGGATATCGCCCACGTCTGGATTAATGGCAAGGATTGTGGGATTGCCTGGACAGCGCCATACGAGGTGGAGATAACGGGAGCCTTACAAAAAGGCAAGAATACGATAGAAATCGAGGTGGTCAACACGTGGCACAATGCCCTGCGTGGCCTCGACGCAGGCAAGGCGCCCTACGACGGCATCTGGACCAACGCCAAGTATCGTACCAAGGGTGAAGGCTTATTGCCTGCCGGCCTCCTCGAACCACCGATAATTATAACAACCACAGATAAAACGGAATAAACGGAGAAGATATGAGAAAATGGATTTGCGCTATCGTTGCGTTGATAGCCATCACAGCGAATGCTGAGGTCAAATTGCCTAAGTTCTTTAGCGACAATATGGTATTGCAACAACAGTCAGAATGTAACATCTGGGGAAAGGCGGATGCCAATAAAATGGTGAGCATCATGACCACATGGGATAACAAAACCTACAAGGTGAAGGCTGATGGCAAAGGTAACTTCGAGGTAAAGTTGAAGACACCAAAGGCTGGTGGTCCTTACGAAATCTGTATTACAGAATCATCTGCTGTCATCCTTCGTAACGTGATGATTGGCGAGGTGTGGATATGCGCTGGACAGTCAAACATGGAGATGCAGATGAAGGGTTTTAAACAACAGCCTGTCGAGGGAACGACGGAAGAACTATTGCGTTGCAAAGACTCGCAACTAAGACTGTTTACTGTCAAACGCCACGTGTCGCTGACGCCTGAATGGGACGTCACAGGACAATGGAACGAGGCCAATAGTGCCAGCGTTCGCGACTTCTCCGCTACAGCCTACTATTTTGGCAAGGCCCTGCGTCAGATGCTCGATGTGCCTGTGGGGCTTATCTGTACCAGTTGGGGAGGTTCTGCTTGCGAGGCGTGGATGAATGCAGAATGGTTAAAGGCATTCCCCAAAGTACAACAGATTATCACAGAGGAGGATGTCAAGAAACTACAGCAACGTTGTCCTACGGCCCTTTATAACGGACAACTCAAACCACTCATCGGCTACTCCATGCGTGGAGCCATCTGGTATCAAGGCGAGGATAATGTGCCTCGCTATGATTACTATGCCCCACTGTTGAAGGCAATGGTCGAAGGTTGGCGCAAGGAGTGGAACCAAGGCGAGTTTCCCTTCTATTATTGTCAGATAGCACCCTACGACTACTCGCTCATCGAGTGGAAAGACAGTCAATATCTGCGTGAACAGCAATTAAAGGCAGAGTCGATGATTTCGAATGCCCGTATGGCGGTGCTGATGGATGCTGGTCTCGAATACGGCATTCACCCTAGAAAGAAACGCCAGGCAGGAGAGCGTTTGGCTATCCTCGCTCTTTCGAATACTTACGACATTAAAGGCCTGCCAGAGTTCGCCACTTACAAAGAGGTAGAGTTTAAGAACGATACAGCTGTGGTGGCCTTTGACAGAAGCAAGGAATGGGTTTACTTCGAACATGGTACTACCTCCAAAAATTTCGAAGTAGCAGGTACTGACAAAGTGTTCCATCCTGCCACAAAGGTGTGGGTTTCTCGCAATCGCGTCTATGTGGTTTGCGACGAGGTGAAAAAGCCCATTGCTGTGCGCTATGCTTTCAAAGATTGGGTTGAAGGCGACCTGATGCACGATGGTCTGCCTGTATCTTCATTCAGAACAGATAATTGGGACAAGTAGAAAGGTAAAAAGTAAAAAGATGAGAAAGAAGAATATTCACTGGGTACGAAGGATGGTAATGGGTATTTTACCTTTTTACCTTTTTACCTTTTTACCTTTAAACGCGCAAACCTCAGTAGCAGGCCTCTTCCCTTTGGAGAATAGCGGTCGCTTGGTTTGGAATTTCAATGCTGGCTGGCGATTCCATCTAGGCGACGTTAAAGGCGCAGAAATGGCCGATTTCAACGACAAATCGTGGGAGATAGTCTCGACGCCCCATACTGTTCAATTGATGTCTGCTGAGGCTAGTGGCTGTCGCAATTATCAGGGCATTGTCTGGTATCGAAAGCACTTCCGTCTGCCCAAGGAATGCACAGGTCGTGACGTCACCCTCCACTTCGAAGCCATTATGGGTAAGCAGATCATCTACGTCAACGGCCAAAAGGTCAAAGAACACGAAGGCGGCTATCTCCCCATCACCATTCCCCTTCCTAGTAAGGTGGGCGACGATTTGGTCGTCGCCATCATGGCTGACAATAGCGACGACAAGACCTACCCCCCAGGTAAGAAACAGGCACAGCTCGACTTCGCCTATCATGGAGGCATCTATCGCGACGTATGGCTTATTGCGAAAAACAAGGTCGCTATCACAGATGCTCTCGAGGAAAACAAGGTGGCTGGTGGTGGTATCTTCATCCATTATGCCAACATCAGCGACAAAAGCGCTGAGGTCTTCGTCAATACCGAAGTGCGCAATAACGACAATAAGCCCCATTCCATCACCGTCGAGAGCGCCCTTTCAGAGCGTGTTGCGATTGGGTCGCAACAAACGAAGCTGAAGCTTCAAGCAGGCGAAACGCGCACCATCACCCAGCGCTTCCTCGTCAAAAACCCCAAACTCTGGTCGCCAGAGACACCTTATTTATATTATGTAGCCACTCGTATCAAGGAGGGTAAGCAATCGCTCGATGGTGGTGTTACTCGTATTGGCATCCGCTCTTTCGAATTTGTTCGCACGGATGACGTACAAGGACGCCAGTCCGGCTTCTATCTCAATGGCAAGAAATATCATCAATTAGTTGGTGCCAATCGTCATCAGGACTTCGCCTATGTGGGTAATGCATTACCCAATTCCCAGCAATGGCGAGATGCCAAACGCTTGCGTGATGCTGGCTTTACCATCATCCGTACGGCTCACTATCCACAAGACCCCTCCTTTATGGATGCTTGCGATGAAATGGGACTTTTTATCATCGTAGCGACTCCTGGTTGGCAATATTGGAACAAGGAAAAAGGCTGGGACGAGAAGGTTCACGAGAATACACGCAATATCATCCGTCGCGACCGCAATCATCCCTGTGTGCTGATGTGGGAACCCATCCTCAACGAGACACGCTATCCTGAGGACTTCGCCCTAAAGGCCTTACAGATTACAAAGGACGAATACCCCTATCCCTATCGTCCTGTAGCTGCAGCTGACGTACATTCCGCTGGTGTTGCAGAACATTACGACGTCGTATATGGCTGGCCTGGAGATGACTTCAAGGCTGATAAGCCCAAGCAATGCATCTTCACACGAGAATTTGGCGAATTGGTAGACGACTGGTATGCACATAACAATCTCAATCGAGCCTCCCGTTCATGGGGTGAGCGACCCATGCTCATACAGGCCATGAGTCTTTATCGTTCCACACAGGAGCTTTTTAATACCACAGGTCAATTTATCGGGGGCTGTCAGTGGCACCCCTTCGACCACCAACGTGGTTATCATCCTGATCCTTATTGGGGTGGTATCTATGATGCCTTCCGTCAGAAGAAGACCGCCTTTGACATGTTTGAGGCTATCCTTTCAAGGCCTGTTGCGACTGAGTCGCAACAAACAATAAAGCCCATCGTCACTATTGCCCACGAAATGACGCAGTTCTCCGAAAAGGACGTTACCGTCTTCTCCAATTGTGACTCCGTACGGCTGACCATGTACGATGGTGAACATTGTTGGACACAACCAGCAGATAAAGGTCTTGTCGTCTTCAAGGAGGCATGGGATTTCTTCGAGGCTCGCAACTGGAGCTACACACAAAAGAACTGGCAGAACGTCAAGATGATTGCTGAGGGTATCAGTGATGGCAAGGTAGTTTGCAAGACTGAAAAGATGCCTTCGCGCAGAAGTACCAAGCTACGCCTTTATGTCGATGAAATGGGCAAAAAACTCATTGCTGACGGTTCTGATTTCGTCGTCGTTGTGTGTGAAGTGACTGATGATTTAGGTCATGTCCGTCGCTTGGCAAAAGAAAACATCCGCTTTATCATCGAGGGCGAGGGTGAAATCATTGGTGACGTCAATATCAATGCCAATCCGCGTGCTGTTGAATGGGGTTCGGCTCCCGTACTGATACGAAGCACAAAACAAGCTGGCAAGATAAAGATTAAGGCTGAGGTGCAATTCCCTGGTATTCATGCGCCCACACCAGCTGAACTGGAGATAGAGAGCATTCCTTACGACATGCCCATGTGCTATCAGGAATCTAGTGTTTCTAGAACAGCTAGAGATTCTAGACAATCTAGAACATCTAGTCCCTCTACCCTCTCTGACGCAGAGAAAAACAAGCTTTTGCAAGAGGTAGAAGCCCAGCAAGCTGACTTTGGAATACAAAAATAGGTCTTTAAATTTGCATTTTCCCTCACTTATTCGTACCTTTCTCCCTTGGAGAAGGTAGGCTTCACCTCGAAAATAAAAGAAAAATGATTTTTTTCTTTGTATTTTGCTCGGTTTGCACTACCTTTGCAGGCAAAAATAAAAAAGCAAGATGAAGAAATATGTAATAGCCGCCCTTGTAGCCTTGACAATGGCCTCGTGCGGAGAGAAGAAATTCCATGTAGAAGGTAACATCACCAACGCCAAAGACTCAGTGCTTTACTTCGAGAACATCGCGTTGACAGGTATAGACATCTTGGATTCTGTGAAGCTGGGTGACGATGGTGCCTTTAGTTTCAGTGGTGCCCAGACAGAGGCCCCAGAGTTTTATCGTCTGCGCATCAGCGACCAGATTATCTCGCTCTCGATAGACTCTACCGAGACGGTTACCGTCAAGGCCGAATATCCGCAGATGGCTTCGAAATATGAAGTCAGTGGTTCTGAAAATTGCCAGAAAATTCAGGAACTGGCATTGTTGCAGATGGACCTGCAACAGCGTGCCATCAACGTCAGTCGCAACGACACATTAAGCGTTGACCAAGTGAACGACAGCATCCTTGCTATGGTGAATACCTATAAGCAGGATGTGAAGACACGCTATATCTACGCCCATCCGGACAAGGCTTATGCCTATTTTGCCCTGTTCCAGACATTGGGTAATATGCTGCTCTTTAATCCTCGCACCAATCGTGACGACATCAAGGCTTTTGCTGCTGTTGCCACCAGTTGGGACCACCAATGGCCAACAGCTGAACGCGGTGCTAACCTCCACAATATTGCCATTGAGGGCATGAAAAACGTGCGTATTGCAGATGCCGAAAACAGCCGAACAATCGATCCTTCGAAGGTGCAAGAGGCTGGTCTCATCGATATTGCCCTGCGCGACAATAAGGGCCAGCTGCGCCACTTAACTGATTTGAAGGGTAAAGTGGTACTGCTCGACTTCCACATTTTTAGCATGGACGAGTCGCCTGCCCGTATTCTGTTGTTGCGCGAACTCTATAACAAATATAGTGCACAAGGATTGGAAATCTACCAGGTGAGTCTTGATGGGGACGAACACTTCTGGAAACAGCAGACCGCTGCCCTGCCCTGGATTAGCGTGCGTGACGAAAACGGCATCAATTCGTCAATACTGACCCTTTATAACGTACAAAATGTACCCGAGTTCTTCCTGATAGATCGTGGCAACAACATCGTAGGTCGTTCGCAGACGATGAAGGACGTAGAGCAAGAAATCCAGAAATTGCTGTAGGAGCACATGAATGTCCAGATAGAACCCACATGGAAGGAATACCTGCAAGGTGAGTTTGAGAAACCTTATTTCGAGCAGCTCACCCAATCGGTGCGTCAGGAATATACTGCCGGCACCTGCTATCCTCCTGGCAGGTTTATCTTCAATGCCTTTAATCTGTGTCCTTTCAACCAAGTGAAGGTGGTTATCATCGGACAAGACCCCTATCACGAACCAGGACAAGCTCATGGGTTGAGCTTCTCCGTGCAAGATGGAGTACAATTTCCACCCTCTTTGCAGAATATCTTCAAAGAGATAGAACAAGATCTTGGAACACCAGTTCCCGCGTCAGGTAATCTGACACGTTGGGCAGAACAGGGTGTGCTACTGCTCAATGCCACGTTGACTGTTCGTGCCCATGTGGCAAACAGCCACTCTATGCTGGGTTGGCAAAAGTTTACCGATGCTGCCATTCAAGCTTTGGCTCAACATCGCCAGCATCTGGTCTATATGCTCTGGGGCGGCTATGCCCGTTCGAAGGCATATATGATTGATCGCCAACAAAACCTCGTACTTGAATCCGTCCATCCCTCTCCACTTAGTGCCAATCGTGGCGGTTGGTTCGGACAGCACCAATTCTCACGCTGCAATGCCTATCTACAGCAGAACGGTATAACTCCTATCAATTGGTAATCATAATTTCTCATTACTAATTACTCATTTAAAATGAACATCCCACCCATTCTTGAAATAGGAGGCATCTTAATTTCCTCAGAGATATTAACCGAATACTTCTGCTGCGATTATGAGAAGTGCAAAGGCATCTGCTGTGTGGAAGGCAGTGATGGTGCACCTGTGACAATGGACGAGATTGCCAGTATTGAGGATGCTCTCGACACGGTGTGGCCAATGCTCTCTGCATCAGCACAAAGCGTCATAGATCAACAAGGCGTAGCTTATGCCGATCATGATGGAGATATGGTGACAAGTATTGTAAGGGGAAGGGATTGTGTCTTTACCTGCTACGATGGCGACAACTGCCTGTGTGCATTGGAAAAGGCATATCGCGAGGGAAAGAGCAATTTCTGTAAACCTATCAGTTGTTCACTCTATCCTATCCGCGAAAAGATATTCGGTGACGGACTTGTTGGTCTGAACTACCACAAATGGGCGGTCTGTAAGGATGCTGTCATCAAAGGCCAGACAGAACACATCCGCGTTTACCAATTCCTGCGTGAACCGCTTATCCGTCGTTTTGGCGAGGCGTGGTACGCAGAATTGTGCGAGGTGGCCGACCAACTATTAGATTAGGGAACAAAGACTCTTTCAAGAGTTCCTTGATAAGTTTGAATCGTCAGGCAGATCGTGTCTGGCCGTTGTTCGTCAGGAAGGAGAATGCTGATATAGCGACGGTTAGTATAGTATTCAGGAATACCGTTCTGACTATGCAGGAAACGATAGAAAGCGGTACGCTTACCATCAGGATGAAGCAATACTGTGTCCTGAGCCAGTCCAATGGTATGCGGCAATTCCTCATCGTCAATACGCCCAGTCTTCATGAGCACCCCAAGGTTGAGATACTTGCCGCTCTTAGCCATCCACGCACTCTCTAAATCAATGGGATCCTGTTTGATCTCTTTGAAGCGCCAGTGTTCAACAGGAAATAACGTGGGAATTACTCCGATACCCAAAGGTTCAGCCTGCGAGGCGTCCACCTTATTATAATATATAAGGGTACGATAGACAGTGTCTGCTGTTTCTATCCATTTTGCTGTATACGGAGTTTTAAAGGTATATGAACTACCATCGTCAGTAACAAACGTCGTAGCCTGTTTCTGGTTGTTGACGGTAAGCTCGCACAAATCGGCCTGCATAAGAGAATATTTACCTTCACCCTTCTCATAACTGTCCGTTTCACAGGAAGCAAAGAAGGGCAAGCATAGGAGGATTGTATATACAACAAGTCTTCTCATATCTTCATTTTTCACTTGTAACTTTCTCTGACTCCTGGTCAGAGTGCGTCGTTGCATTCAAATAGTTTCGCAAAGGATTAGCATACATCGTCAGCATACGCTCACGGAGAAAAGCCTCATCTTTGTTCGGTAACTGGATTTTTGCCAGCTGGCCAGCGAAATATTTCTCGAAGCGCTCCTGGTCGCTTTTAGTATAGTGGCTGGCGTGGGTGTTGGTGCCTTCCAACTCGTCGAGGGCAATGTAGTTACAGGGGTAAAGCGTGTAGCCGCGATAGATTTCTTGGTCCATACGCTCAGCCAATACCTTAAACCATTCAGTCTTGGGAAGGTCAGACAGTTCGTCAATCCACGTATTGATAGGTGCGGCGCAGGTGTAACGCACACGCCCCTTGTAGCCGAAGATGCCCGTCTTCATGTTGTCGAGGTCGTCCTGACGCGATTTCTTGAAACTGGGGTTGTCGCGTTTCTGCTGGAACTCCTGCGCCTTCAGGTAGTCACAAGGATCGAACTCATAGCTGATGGTCAGGGGCACGATGTTGAGGTCTCGGAGGTTGTCAGCAGGTAAACCGCTTGTCGCACTGCTGCCCATTGCCAGCATTTTGAGCACAGCATCCTGGGTGTGGTCGCTGGAGTCTTTGGCACGACCCTCGCGCTGGGCTATCCAGATATTCTCCTTCTTCTCAGTGACAGCATGGTGAATATAGCGGCTCATCAATTGCGAGGCAGCCATCGTCTCGCGCAAAGACAGCCCTCGGCGCACGGTGAAGGCTTTGTTCATACGCACCAGCCGCTTAATCCAAGGATAGATGAGCAGGTTGTCGCCAATGCCGATCTCAACGGTTGTGGGATAGCCAGCGTCAACCAGCATCACGTCAAGGAAGGCCGAGTCGAGCACGATGTCACGATGGTTCGAGACGAAAGTATATCGTAAAGATTTATCCCTTGGCAACAGTTTTTCATTGAACGTACAGCCATCAGTATGCTTACGGATAATCCACTTAACGACGGGCTTCATGAAACGCTGTTGGAAATCGAGCGGTGTCTTTACGCCGATAAATGCCAGTTTCAGCAGCCCGTTGCGCACACTTTTTGGCAACCAAGGGACAAAGCCTTTCAGCACCAGCGCAAATTGCCGGTCGTTAATTAGCTCGTCAAACGCCTGTTGCATCTCGCCCGCTTCGTAGGGTCTTATCTCATCGAACTCGTTACTCATAGCGACATCCAATTATTCACTTTTCACCTCTTAGAACTGATTCTCCACAATGTCCGTCAGCACCTCTGTCATCGTCATACCTGCAGCCTTTACCTGCTGGGGAATGAAGCTGGTGGGCGTCATACCTGGAGTAGTATTCACCTCGAGCATCGTAATCTTACCGTCCTTCGAAATGATGTAGTCGATACGGATGATACCGTTGCAGTGCAGAATGTCGTAGATGTGGCTGGTAATCTCGCGAGCCCTGCGAGCCCAATCCTCACTGATACGCGCTGGAGTAATCTCCTGCACCTGACCATTATACTTGGCATCGTAATCGAAGAACTCATTCTGGGTTACAACCTCAGTAATTGGCAATATCACCGTCTTCTCATTTGTCTTATAGATACCAACGGTGATTTCCGTTCCTGCCAGATACTGTTCTACCATCACCTCGTCACTCTCAAGCATAGCCTTACGCAGAGCAGGAGCCAACTGGTCCTTGTTCTTTACCTTGCTGACGCCAAAGCTCGATCCATCGGTAGCAGGCTTCACGAAGCAAGGCATTCCGATGCGCTGTTCAATCTGGTCCTCGCTAACCAAATCCTCATAACCGCGACGGATAAGCAACGAGTCAGCAACACTGACACCATAGCCACGCAGATACTGGTTGAGTACAAACTTGTCGAAGGTCATAGCCTCAATCAAAACGCCACTAGTGGAATAGGGAATGTCTACGAGGTCGAAATAGCCCTGTAGGATACCATTCTCACCAGGAGTACCGTGAATGGTGATATATGCATAGTCGAAGAGCTTGGCCTTGCCGTCTTCCACAAACGAGAAGTCGTTGCGGTCAATCTTTGCCGTGATACCACCAGGCAGTTCCACGTGCCAGTCCTGCCCTTTGATATCGACGATATACACATTGTATCGCTCTTTGTCGAAGAACGAATAGAGACCTTGAGCCGAGCGCAGTGACACGTCGTGCTCAGAAGAATCGCCACCACAGACGATGGCAATGTTACGTTTCAGTTGTTTCATTTTTTTTATTTCGTTATTTCGTTATGTCGTTATTTCGTTATTTAGTTATGACGAGTATAGTTACGCCATTTATCAATGAGCGCCGCCATATCGTCAGCCAGTTCGCTGGTGAAGTCCATCTGTTTGTGGGTCACGGGGTGGACAAAACCCAACGTCTTTGCGTGCAGGGCCTGACGCGAACAAAGCTTGAAGCAGTTCTGGATGTAGGCCTTATAGGATGCCGTACGCTCGCCACGCAGAATTTCCGTACCCCCATAGCGTTCGTCGGCAAACAACGGATGACCGATATGTTTCATGTGAGCCCTAATCTGGTGTGTACGACCTGTCTCCAAACGACATTCCACCAACGTGGTATAGCCGTAACGCTCGAGCACCCGATAGTGAGTGACAGCGGTTTTGCCGACATCCCCTCCTGCTGGGAATACCGCCATACGTTGGCGGTCACGCGGGTCGCGTCCGATATTGCCCTCAATACGCCCAGTGTCCTCTGTGAAGTTGCCCCATACCAACGCCTGATAGGAGCGATGCGTGTCATGATTGAAGAACTGCGCTCCCAACTCCGTCTTGGCATCAGGGGTTTTGGCAACAACGAGTAGTCCGCTGGTATCTTTGTCAATACGGTGAACCAGTCCGACGCTGGGGTCGTTAGGGTCGTAGCTGGGCAGATTACGCAAATGCCAGGCAATGGCGTTAACCAATGTCCCATGAAAATTACCCACCCCTGGGTGAACTACCAACCCTGCAGGTTTGTTGATGACCATCAACTGGTCGTCTTCATAGACCACATCAAGGGGAATATCCTCGGGCTCGATGGTCGTATCATAGTGCGGACGGTCGAGCATCAAAGTAATGACATCGCCTGCACGAACCTTATAGTTACTCTTGACAGGTTTGCCGTTGACATGGACAAAACCAGCATCAGCCGCTTTCTGAATGCGGTTACGGGAAGAATGCTGCACATGCTCAGACATGTATTTGTCGATACGCACAGGATCCTGACCGCGATCCACCTCCATGCGCAGATGCTCGTAGAGCTGACCATCGCCCTCTTCGTCAAGGCTCAGCGCGACGTCGTCCAATTCTTCGACCTGAAGGTCGAAGTGTGGCACGCAATCGTCACCTAGAATGTCCTGTGTCTTATCGCTTATGTCTGTCATCATGATTTATTCTCCTTCAACGGGTTCGGTTACCTCCTCAAAATCATCGGCAAGATTCTCTTGGGGTTCAGCATACGACTGGTCCACATATTCATAATCATCCGCCTCGCTGATAGTGCCTCCACCCACAAGCAAGGTCAGCGGATAGTCAATGGGAATACGGTCGCCATTTGACACACGACGTCCACGACACACAATGCCATAGACCCAGTCGCGCTCGCCAGGTACCGTTTGTGCAGGCAATAGGCGGAAACCCATTGCCATCAGTTTGGCTTCAGCCTCACGAACACTGGAGTTGTCGACGATATCAGGAATCGTAAACGACGGTGATGACGGTGAGTTGACCGTCACATAGATGATATGCCCTTGCTTTACCTTCGTACCGTTGCCTGGTGTCTGAGCCAGAATACAGTCAGCAGGCAGGGTCTTGTTATAGCCAGAGTCACTGACCAGAATAATCAACCCCTCCTGTTCCAGCAACAGACGGGCTTTATTATACGTCATACCCTGAACTTTTGGCACTACAATACCCTCACCATGATGGGTATAGTATTCGAGACCATACTTTACGCCAAAGCACAGCAATACCACTACTAAGACCATTGCCAGCAGGTTCCCCCACAGGTAGAGGCTGCCCATTTTTCCAAAGAATTCCTTCGCGTTCATGAACTATATGCTATTATGAAGGGCAAAATTACAAAGAAATATTGAGACAACAAAAAAATTGGGTATATTTCTTAGAAAATACACCCAATTCTTATGCGTGACGATTTATTACTTTCCGTGATGCTCGTCAGATACAGTTAACTTCTTACGGCCCTTAGCGCGGCGAGAAGCCAGTACGCGACGACCATTCTTTGTTGCCATGCGCTCGCGGAAGCCATGCTTGTTTACGCGGCGACGATTGTGCGGCTGAAATGTTCTTTTCATTGTTCTATCGTTATTTTATTTGTTGTGATTCGACAATATATCCTCCGAAAATCGGAGTTTCGGGCTGCAAAATTACATAATTATTTCTAATTGTGCAAGTTTTAGACGATTTTTCTCAATATTTTATTCATTTTTCACGGAAAATTCGTACCTTTGCACCCGCAAAAGTGACAATTACATTATTAAATAGCTATTTTTTATGATTAATTCACAAGACATTAAGAAAGGAACAGCCATCCGTATGGACGGTGGCATTTGGGTATGTATTGATTTCCAGCACCGCAAGCCTGGTAAGGGCAACACCATCATGAACATCAAACTGAAGAACGTCAGCGACGGCCGTGTGCTGGAGCGCCGCTACAACATCGGTGAGAAGTTGGAGGACGTTGTCATTGAGCACCGCGACTACCAGTACCTCTATGAGGATCAGGAAGGCCGCATCTTCATGAATCAGGAGACTTTCGAGCAGATTCCCATTGCCAACGACCTCGTTATCGGTCATGAGTACATGAAGGAAGGCGACGTCGTATCAGTAGTCAGCGACACTACCGACGGTACTATCCTCTATGCTGAGATGCCCGTTAAGACCAGCCTGAAGGTGACCCACTCTGAGCCTGGTATCAAGGGCGACACCGCTACCAACACCCTGAAGCCCGCTACGCTGGAGACTGGTGTTGAGGTTCGCGTTCCCCTGTTCATCAACGAGGGTGACCTCATTCAGGTTGACACCCGCGACGGTTCTTATCTGGCTCGCGCTAAGGAGTAATGAGATATTCCATTATCGTACCAGTCTTCAACCGTCCTGACGAAGTGGACGAGTTGCTGGAGAGCCTTAGTTCCCAAACACTTAAGGACTTCGAGGTTGTGATAGTGGAAGACGGTTCACAGATTCCCTGCAAGGATGTTTGCGACAAATACGCAAACATCCTTGATTTGCATTATTACTTCAAGGAAAACAGCGGTCCAGGACAAAGCCGCAACTATGGCGTAGATCGTGCTCAGGGCGAGTATGTCATCATTCTCGACTCCGATGCCGTCACACCTCCGGGCTTTATGCAAGCTATTGACGACGAACTGAAGCGCCAGCCTACTGACGCTTGGGGCGGTCCTGATGCTGCCCACGAGTCGTTCTCTGACATCCAGAAAGCCATTTCATATGCCATGACCTCGTTCTTCACGACGGGCGGCATTCGTGGTGGCAAAAAACAGCTCGACAAGAAATTCTACCCACGCTCGTTCAACCTCGGCGTACGTCGTGAAGTGTATCAACAGTTAGGTGGATTCACGACAGAGCGTTTTTCCAAAATGTCACTCTATGGTGAGGATATCGACTTCAGTCTCCGCATCTATAAGAACGGTTACAGCTGTCGTTTGTTCCCTGAGGCTTGGCTGTGGCACAAACGCCGTACGGATTTCCGTAAGTTCTGGCGACAGGTCTATAACAGCGGCTATGCCCGCATCAACCTCTGGCGCAAATATCCTGAAGCTCTCAAGCCCGTTCACGCCCTGCCGGCAGTCTTTACGATAGGCGTCGCTGGCCTGTTGTTGCTCTCCGTATTCTCTGTATTGGCACTTATACCTCTTATATTATATAGTGTCCTCATCTTCATCGACTCCACTATCCGCAACAAGAGTGTGATGGTGGGACTCAAATCCATTCCGGCAGCCTTCATCCAACTCATTGGCTATGGCGTAGGCTTCCTGGAGTCGTTGTTTACGAAAAAGCATGGATAAACTGAACATTAACCAGTGGGCAGAGGAAGACCGTCCACGCGAGAAACTCATGCGGCTCGGTCCGTCGGCACTGACTGATGCCGAGTTATTGGCCATACTGGTTGGTTCAGGATCCACGAAGGAAGATGCCGTCACGCTGATGAGGCATATTCTTGCTGACTGCAACAATAACCTGAATACCTTGGGAAAACTCACCATTCGCGACCTTTGCAATTATAATGGCGTAGGCGAAGCGAAGGCTATCACCATCCTTGCTGCCTGCGAACTGGGCAAACGTCGACAAAGCGGAAAACCCGAAGAACGGCCCGATTTGGGCACAGCGACCCTCATCTATAACCACATGCACCCCCTGCTACAGGATAAAGACGTCGAGGAGTTCTGGATCTTGCTGATGAATCAGAACCACCGACTCATCAAGAAGATGTGCATAGCTCATGGGGGCATCAGCGAGGTCAGCGTCGATATCCGTATTATCATCCGCGAAGCAGTACTGGTCAACGCCACCATGCTCGCCGTTTGCCATAATCACCCCTCAGGTTCGTTGCGTCCCAGTCCAATGGACAACGACCTGACAACCAGCATCCAACGCGCCTGCCAACTGATGCGCATCAAATTTCTCGACCACGTCATCATTACTGACGGAGCCTACTACAGCTATTGTGAAACAGGTCGCGTTTGATTGATGGTTTTGGTCTCGAGGCGTTTGGCGCGCGCTTCGGACTGAGTAGAAAGTTTACCCTTTAAATATTGTTCAATGATGAGTGCAGCCATCGGAGCAGCGAGGTCGGCACCGAAACCTCCGTGTTCGACATACACACTGACGGCAATCTTAGGTTCGTTCATCGGTGCAAAGGCAATGAATGCTGAGTGGTCGGCACCAGGATTCTCGACAGTTCCCGTCTTGCCACAAATAGGATACGTGGTACGGATACCGGCAGCCGTACCCTTCTCTACAGCCAGTCGCATACCCTCCACAACAGGTGCATAAGCTTCTGGCACCACCTTCGTCTGACGACGGGTGAGATAACGCTGGTTCTTCGTGTCCTTATGGATATGCGGTACGTAGAACCAACCCCTATTGGCAATGGTAACAGCGAGGTTGCACAACTGCAAGGGCGTCAGCGTGACGTCACCCTGACCCATACCTGCCCACCAGATGGTCTTTCCGTCCCAGCCCTTCGGATAGCGACGGTTCAGGTAGTCGGCACCTGCCAACAGACCACCCTGTTCACCGGCAATATCGATATGCATAGGACCACCCAGTCCCATCGACTGCATATAACTGCGCCAAGTGGTGATAGCCTCGTCACGCGTCTCATACATAAAGTCATCGTTGATCATCGAAGCGAACGTCATCAGGAACCACGTGTTGCACGACTGTGCCAGCGCATCCTTCAGTTTCAGCGGTGAGCGGTGCTGATGACAACCCACCTTGATATTACCATCCGTCACGCCATTCTCACACTTCACAGCGGTCTCTGGAGTGATACTGCCCTCAGAAAGCATTACCAGTGCTTGCGCCGTCTTAAATGTCGAACCAGGAGCCTGTGGTTTCCCGATAGCCTGACGGACATCACTGCCCTGAGGGGTGTTCGTCGCCAGACAGAGTATCTCGCCGTTGGCAGGATTAATCGCCACAATGGCTCCCGTCTTACCTTTCAGCAGACGTTCGCCCAATTGTTGCAGCAAAGGACGCAGCGTCAATGGTCCGTCCGTTGGCAGGTCTTGTGCGTTCAGTGACAAACTCGTCATGAGCAGCATGGCGAATGCTAAAAAAAAGCGATATTTGTGCTCCATTTTTGTTGTTGCCGTGTATATTTGTTGCAAAGATAGCACTTATAGTCGACAAAAAGAAATAAAAAACATTTTTATTTTGTTATGTGCTCACTTTTTTGTACCTTTGGCGGCGAAAAGAAAAAACAATGGACAAGCAACTATCAAAAATAGACTTTGAAAATGCTCGTGCCGAGGTGTTCTGCTTTGACAACGGCACGGAGGTAAAGGAATATCACGTGATGATCCACGTGAGCAAAAAGGGACTGACGTATGCCAAACAGTTAGAGGCAGTGATGGACGCATACAATGGTTTGCTGGACCAGCTTCCAGGACGTCCGCAGGCAGTGTTCAAGCGTTACTTCCTGAGTGATGCTGCCAATCAGGCTGAGGACATCTTCGCTTCGGATATGACCCCATGTGCCAAGAGCGTCATCCAGCAAGCGCCCCTCGATGGTACAAAGGTGGCGTTGTGGGTATATCTGATGACGGGGGTACAGACGGGAGTTGCCAGAAGCGGACTCTATGAAGTACGTCACGGACAGTTCCGCCACCTGTGGAACGGCAGTGCCTGCAACCTGGCAGCAAACTCAGAATACCAGATGCGCCTCTTGTTCAACGAGTACATCATGCAGTTGGCTGAAGAGGGTTGTAAACTGTCAGAGAACTGCATCCGCACGTGGCTGTTCGTCAACGATATCGACTTGAACTACGGTGGTGTCGTCAGAGCTCGCAATCAGGTGTTCTTCACCCAGGGACTGACGCAGCATACGCATTTCATTGCCTCAACAGGTATTGGTGGACGCCAGCAGGATCCTAACGTACTGACGCAGATGGACAATTACGGCATTGCCGGTATCCAACCCGAGCAGATACACCATCTCTATGCTCCTACCCACCTGAACCGCACCAGCGACTATGGTGTCAGCTTCGAGCGTGGCACACGTGTGGACTATGGTGACCGCACTCACGTCTTCATCTCAGGTACGGCGAGCATCAACAACAAGGGTGAAATCATGTTCCCCAAGGACATAGAACGCCAGACACAGCGTCTTTGGGAGAACGTAGAGGCACTGTTGAAGGAGGCTAATTGCACCTACGACGATGTGGCTCACATGATTGTCTATCTGCGTGACGTGTCTGACTACGAACTGGTGCGCCGTCTCTTCGACGAGCGTTTCCCCGACAAGCCCTGTGTCATCACCCACGCTGCAGTATGCCGTCCGGGATGGTTGGTAGAAATGGAATGCATGGCCGTACGCCAAAACGACGACACGACCATGCCTCAATTCTAAACGATATGAAAAAATAAGAGGGTGTCAATTTGATGTTGACACCCTCTTTCTTTTATTCCTTATTGGCGTTCTCAGCGTCAATAGCCTTGATCTTTTCTCGTACCAGCTGCACCTCGTCCTTCAATTTCTGCACCTTGCGGTTCATCTCGTCGATGAGCGAATTACCCTTCTTCGACGAAGCATTGAGGAAACCGAGGTTGTTCTCGTAGGTCTGCACCTCCTGTTTCAGCTGTTCATACTGACGCATCAGACGTGCGCGCTCGCTGTCGAGAGCATTCTCACCACGCTCGGCAACCTGTTTGAGGTTATCCTTGAACTTCGTCAGGCGACGCTTGGCAACGGAAATGTTCAGTTCCTTGTAAAGCTTGTCGAGCACGGCATGATACTCCTCATACAACTTATCCTTCTCCTTGAAGGGCACATGACCAATAGCCTGATACTCCTCAACGAGCTGCTGCACTTTCTCCTGCAAACCTTCACCAGCCTCTTCGGCAGCGGCCTTCAGACGTTCGATGACATCACGCTTCTTCTCCAGATTCTCGCGCTCGTCACTACGCGTTCCACCGCCAGCGGCCTTGCGGGCCTCAAAGAACTTGTTGCAGGCTCCAAGGAACTCTTCCCACAGCTGGTCGCCCAATTTCTTGGGAACCATACCGATGGTCTTCCATTCCTTCTGTAGATTGATGAGCTTGTCACCCGTCGATTTCCATTCGGTAGAATCCTGCAGCGCCTTAGCCTTCTCGATGAGTGCACGCTTCTTCTCGGCATTCTCCTTGAAATTCTCCTTCAGCGTACGGAAATATTCTGCCTTGCGTCCAAAGAAATCATCGCACGCAGCACGGAAACGCTCGAAAATCTTGACGTTCATCTTCTGAGGAGCAAAACCGATGGTCTTCCACTCAGCCTGCAACTCGATGATTTCCTTCGTATGACGCTCCCAGTCCGAACTCGTCTTGTTCTCCTCAGCGGCAATAGCCTCAACCTTCTCACAAAGAGCGGTCTTCTTTGCCAGATTGTCTTCTTCCTTGGCACGCATGCCCTCAAAATGCTGCTGATGACGCTTGTTGATAACGGTGGATGCCGCCTTGAAGCGGTTCCAGATCTCCTCGCGCAATTCCTTGCTGACAGGACCTATTTCGCGATATTCCTGATGCAGCTTCTGCAACTGGTGGAACGCACTGATGACATCCGGCTCGTCTGCCAGCTTTTCTGCTGCCTCACACAACTTCGTCTTCAACTCCAGATTCTTCTTGAAGTCGTACTCACGAGCCTCACTGTTCAACTTCAGCAGATCGTAGAACTGCTCTACATACAGCTGATAGTTACGCCACAGCTCGTTGGCCTTTTCGGCAGGCACGTTCTTGATTTCCTTCCATTCGTCCTGCAGGGCCTTGAAATCCTTATACGACTTATTGGCTTCCTCGGGCGAGGTAACCATAGCCTTGATCTTTTCAATGATGGCAAGCTTCTTTTCCAGGTTCACCTGTTTCTCCTGCTCCTGCTCCTTGAACAGCTTCTGACGCTTTTCCTTGATAACACCCATCTCGGCCTTGAAAGCTTCCTCCAGCTCGTCAGGGGTAATCTGATACTGCTCAGGGTCGCCGCCAGCGTCGATATATTCCTTCAGGCGTGCCTCGCGCTCGGCAATATGCAACTTGTAGAAGGCGGTCTTCAGGTAGTCAACCTCCTCCTTCTGGGGTGCTTCGTCGCCATGAGCTATCTCACGTACGCGCTCCAATACCTCTTTCTTTGTTTGATACTGCTTGCGTTCAGCCTCTACGGGAGCTTCTGCATTCTCGGAAGTTTCCGAAACTTCTGGAGTTTCTGGAACTTCAGCAACCTCTGCGGTCTGCTCAACTGGGGTTTCCACTGCAATCTGTTCTACGGTCTGCTCCTCAATGGGAGTTTTTTCTTGAGAGTCCATCATTAAAAATGTTTTAGTTCATGTAATACAAATCCGGCCATTTTGCCAATATTCGGCAAAATTAGCAATAAAATCTGAAACCACCTAATTTTTTTTGAAAAAAGTGGTTAAATCAGTCGTTTGTGACGGAAAACGAGCAGTGAGATGACCGAAATGAGCACCGAAATGATGATGGCGACGACAAATCCTATAGGACTGTTCTCCATGCCGTTGACGAGGTTCATGCCGAAGAATGATGCCACCAACGTAGGCAACATGAGGATGATGGTCACCGACGTCAGCGTACGCATGATGGTATTCATGTTGTTGTTGATAATCGACTGGTAGGTATCCATCGTCGACTCCAAGATGTTCGAATAAATATTCGTCGTCTCGCGGGCCTGCGTCATCTCAATGTTGACGTCCTCAATGAGGTCGGCGTCCAATTCGTCAATCTGCAATTTGAACTTCAACTTCGACAACAGCGTCTCGTTACCTCGGATGGAGGTGTTGAAGTAGGTCAGCGAGTCCTGCAGACGTGACAGACCTATCAGACTTTCGTTGTTCACCTCGCGGTCCAGGTTGCGCTTTGCCTTGTCGATGAGCATTGAGATCTGCTTCAGTCGCTTCAGATACCATACAGCTGACGAAAGGAACAGACGGAATATCATATCGACATAGTCGGTGAATCCCGCACCGCGCTTCTGCTGGAAACTGACGAAGTCAATCATCATGTTCGTCTCGTAATAGCACACGGTGATAGTCACGTCACGCTTATGGATGATACCCAGCGGCACCGTGGTGTACGGAGTCCTCGAGCGTATCTCCTTGACATAGGGAATACGCAGAATGATGAGCATCCAACCGTCGTCATATTCGTAACGGGCACGCTCGTCGGTATCGCTGATGTCGGAGAGGAAGTAGTCGGGAATCTTGTACTCCTCCTCCAGCATCTGCTGGTCTTCTTCTGTCGGACACGTCACCTGTATCCAGCAGTTGGGCTGCCACTCGCTGAGCTGGCTGAGCCCCCCTTGGGTGTTCCAGAAAGTCTTCATCTTGCTAATCCTTTTTTCTTTAGCTTTTAGCCATTAGCCTTTAGCTTTTGGCTTTTTCTTAACTCTTCGGCTTTGGCCAATAGCTAATAGCTAAAAGCCAACTGCCAATTTTGTGGCAAGAGGATTAGCGGTCTTGCCTGCTGCTCCCCTGCCTTACGAATTGTAATGATTCGCCGGGTAATCGTCCATAATTTTATTAATATTTTGATTAAATCGCTGCAAAGTTACATAAAAAATGCAGATTTGCCAAATAAATCTGCATTTTTTTAGCTTTTGGCCATTAGCTTTTAGCTTTTGGTTTTTTCTTAACTCTACGGCTTTGGCCAATAGCTAATAGCTAAAAGCCAACTGCCTTTTTACCTTTTCTCTGGCACATCCTCGAGGGTCTTTTTCAGCAGTTCCCAGAAGGGTGCTACCGTCTCGATGAGTGCACGCTCCTGCGTGGTGTGCGGCGACTTCATCGTCGGACCGAGACTCACGACGTCCAACCAAGGATACTTGCCAAGAATGACCGAGCACTCCAGACCGGCGTGGTCCACCTGAATGATGCCGTCCTTGCCGAACAGTTCCTTATATTCTTTTAATAATAGGTGTAGGATTTCACTGTCGGGATTGGGGTCCCATCCGCCATACGAACCGCTCGTCTCGACCTTCATGCCTGCCATATTGAAGCAGCTCTCCAGCATGGTAGCCACATAGTCCTTCATATCCTCACGACTCGAACGGGCCAGAATCTTGATGGCAGCCTTGCCCTCACCGATATTGATGATGGCGAGGTTCGACGAGGTCTCTACGACGCTGGGGTAGGCAGGAATGAAGCGGATAACGCCGTCGTGACAGCCGTAGATGGCATTCACCAGATTGTCCTGAATCTCTACGGGAACCTCTTTAGCAGGCGTTGCCACCTCCTCGACAATCACCTCGACACCCTGCGGCTCGATGAGCTTGAACTCGTCGTTGAACGTCTCCTTCCAGTCGTCGGCAATCTCCTTCAGCGCAGCAATATTCTCCTTGGGCAGTGTCAGCACCACCTCAGCCTTGAAGGGAATAGCATTACGCATATTACCACCATTCCACGAAGCCAGACGGGCCTCCGTCTCTTCGATGGCTTCACGCACCAGCTGCACCATCAGTTTGTTGGCATTGGCGCGCCCTTCGTTAATCTCCAGACCGCTGTGTCCGCCTCTCAGGTTCTTGATGGTCACCTTCACGGCAGCATCCTCGGGGTCGGTGTC
>JBGUIA010000090.1:0-2100 GCA_045112595.1 Prevotella sp.
CTGGGCTGTACGGATTATCGAAGACCAGAAACTGATGGCAGATGTGAAGGGGCAAACCCGCAACGCACCGAGCCTCATTTGCGTCTGTGCACCGGCTGATGGCAGGTTTGACCTCGATGCTGGCCTCATGGGGCAGAACATGATGCTTGCGGCTCAGGCCCTGGGCCTTGGCACCTGCATCCAGACAGGCCCTATACGTTTCCTCACAACTGACGAGAAAGCCAAAGCCTTCCGCGACAGCCTCGATATCCCCGAAGGGTATCGACTGCTTTATGTCATTTCAATTGGTTATCCCGACGAGCAGCCCGACGCCAAGCCCCGCGATGCCTCGAAGGTGAAATACATCAAGTAAAGACTCATCAAGTAAATTACAATCATCTTTAGGAGTTTTCCCTACTCACAAATAGGGAAAATTCCCCTTCATATTATGATTTTTCCTTTGTAAATGCCGAGAAAAGTTCCGAACTTTGCCGTCGCAAACAAGAAATAAATGTCTCACCATTTAAAGTATAGGAGATTAAGATATGAAGAAGATGATGATTCTGGCAATGATGATGGTCATGACTATCTCGGCCAACGCAATGAGCTATAACGCAGCAAAGCACGAGGCACTGTTCCTGAGCGACAAGATGGCTTACGAGCTGAACCTCACTGCTGCACAGTATGAGGCAGTCTATGAGATCAACCTCGACTACCTGATGAGCCTGAACGGACACGCTGATGTCTTCGGCATCTGGTGGGATCGCCGCAATGCTGACCTCCGCTATGTGTTGAACGCCTGGCAGTACGACAAGTACATCACTCTGGCACATTTCTATCGTCCTGTGGCTTGGCATGCTGGTGGTTGGACGTTCGCAGTGTACTCCCACTATGACAGAGGTCGTTTCTTCAACGCACACCCGAAGGTGTTCGTTACCTACAAGGGTGGAAACAGCCACAAGCACGATCGCTTCTATGCCGACCGTCACATGTCGAAGCCCGCTCCTGCAGCGCATCACAACACTCCGACGGCTCACGGCAACAAGACTTGGCGCAACAATCGTCAGATTGCACAAAACACTAGCGGTCACCACAGCGGTTCAGGTCACCACAGCGGTTCAGGTCACTTCGGCGGACGCAGGTAATTTCCGGAAACTCTCTATATGCCTCGAAAGAGGATTTGCGGGGAATCTCAGCAATGGGGTTCCTCGTTTTTCATAAACAATCCTAATTTTTGGAACAGCGAGAGCCATGAGTGCTTGCATTCTGATGGCCGAGTCGCGACAAAATTCAACTTTTGTTAATATTCGCTACAAAGGTTCGAAATATTCTCTTTTTTTTTATATCTTTGCAAATAAATTTGCGAGATATTTAATATGTTTTTAAAATAGACTCCCTCATATGAAATTAAGATTACTCTTATTAATTGCGCTGACAGTGCAGGTAACAATGGCAAGTGCGCAGGGATTGACCACGTCGAACCAAGGGTTCAGGAATCCTGTGCTGCCAGGATTTCATGCCGACCCAAGCGTGTGCCGTGCAGGCGACGACTTCTATTTGGTGAACAGCACGTTCCAGTATTTTCCTGGCGTGCCTGTGTTTCATTCGAAAGACCTTATCCATTGGAAGCAGATAGGCAACTGCCTGACTCGGCCTTCCCAGCTCGACCTCACAGGTCTCTATAAACAGGATAATCCAGAATTGGGGTGGACGAATGCTGGCGTATATGCAACTACTATACGAGAGAATAGAGGGCGTTTCTATATGGTGACAACGGTCTTCCCTTCTCGTCGCCACTTCTATGTCTGGACAGATAATCCTGCCGGCGAATGGTCTGAGCCTATAGTCATTGACTTTGCTATCGGCAGTTGCGACCCTACGCTCTATTTCGAGGGGGACAAGTGCTATTTCCTTTGGAAAGAAGGTGACATAAAAATCTGCGAGATAGACGTGGAAACAGGCAAGAAGATTGGAGAAATTCATCATCTGGGCACTGGTCTTGGTGGGCGTTATCCAGAAGGTCCACATATTTATAAAAAGGATGGCTATTACTACCTGATGCTTGCCGAGGGAGGAACCGAGCAGGGGCATCATGTCAACATCCTGCGTAGCCGTAACCTC